>CAZBTV010000021.1:0-13060 GCA_964494895.1 uncultured Steroidobacteraceae bacterium
TCCGTCGGTGTGGTCAACGCCTCGTCGTAGGCGTTGGTATGGAGGCTGTTGCAATTATCGAAGAGCGCGTAAAGCGCCTGCAAGGTGGTGCGGATGTCGTTGAAGGAAATCTCACGCGCGTGCAAGCTCCGGCCGGATGTCTGGATGTGATATTTCAACATCTGGCTGCGCGGGCCGGCATGATACAAGTCGCGCAGGGCACGAGCCCAGATACGCCGCGCGACACGACCGATCACCGCGTACTCCGGATCCATGCCGTTGGAGAAGAAGAACGACAGGTTGGGCGCGAACTCGTCGACCTTCATCCCGCGTGCGAGATAGTACTCGAGGATGGTGAAGCCGTTGGCGAGGGTGAAAGCCAGTTGCGAGATCGGGTTCGCACCGGCCTCGGCAATGTGATAGCCGGAGATGGAGACCGAATAGAAATTCCGCACCCTTTGGTCGATGAAGTACTGCTGTACGTCGCCCATCATGCGCAGAGCGAATTCGGTGGAGAAGATGCAGGTGTTCTGTGCCTGATCTTCCTTGAGGATGTCGGCCTGCACGGTGCCGCGCACCGCCTGTAGCGCCTCCGCCTTGATGCGCGCGTAGGCTTCGGGATCCAGGAGTTGGTCCGCGGTCACCCCAAGCAAGGCGAGACCGGAGCCGTCGTTCCCGCTCGGCAGCTCGCCCTTGTAGGTTGGAATCGGGCAGCCGCGCTCGGCCGCGCTTCGATGCAATTCCGCGATCTTCTTCTGCGCTTCGCTCCAACGCCCCTCCGCCTTGAGATAGCGCTCGGCGCGCTGATCGATCGCGGAGTTCATGAACATCGCCAGCAGCATCGGCGCCGGGCCGTTGATGGTCATGGAGACGGAGGTCGACGGATGGCACAGATCGAAGCCCGAGTACAGCTTCTTCATATCATCGAGCGTCGCGATGGAAACACCGGAGTTCCCCGTGCGCCCGTAGATATCCGGGCGCGTATCCGGATCCTCTCCGTACAGCGTCGTCGAATCGAAGGCCGTCGAGAGGCGCGCGGCGCCATGGCCACTGGCGAGATAATGGAAGCGCCGGTTGGTCCGCTCTGGCGCGCCTTCGCCGGCGAACATGCGTGTGGGGTCTTCCTCCTCGCGCCGGTAAGGATAGACGCCGCCCGTATAGGGGAACGCGCCGGGCAGGTTCTCGGTCAGGATGAAGTGCAGAATCTCGCCCCAGTCCCGGAATCCCGGCACGGCGAGCTTCGGTATGGGCTGGTGCGAAAGGCTCTGGACGTAGTTTTCCCCGGTGACGACGCGATCGCGAACCTTGTAGGAGTAGGTCGCATCGGTGGCGGAGCGCACGCGCGCGGGCCAGGCGCGCAGCTCGCCAACAGCTTCGGCGCCAATCTCATCGAGCGCCTTGTTATAAGCGGCTCGCAACTCGCGCCTCGTGGCGTCAGCGCTCGCGTCATTGACTGCCGCATCCGGATATCTCTCGAGCTGCCCCGGCAGTTGCGGATCGTGCAACGCTTTCAACGACTCGAACAGGCCGAACGCGCGGCGCGCTGCCTCGACTTGACGCTCGATACCTGCCCGCAACCCGCGTCCGTGCTGCGCAATCTCGGCGAGGTAGCGGGTGCGTGAGCCCGGAATCAACGGCTCGCGCCGGGTCAGCTCCGTCGGGCCGGTATCGGAGACCTCCCACGAGGTCGTCCCGATTCGCTTTTCCTGCAGCTTTCCGCAGATCGCGGCAAACAGGCGATTCACGCCAGGGTCATTGAATCGACTCGCGATCGTCGGGAATACAGGGACATCCGCATCCGCCAGGCCCGCGGCCTCGGGATGGTTCCGGCGCCATTGCTTGCGCACGTCGCGCAGACTGTCGTCAGCGCCACGCTTTTCGCTCTTGTTGAGGACGATCAGATCGGCATAGTCCAACATGTCGATCTTCTCGAGCTGGCTGGCGGCGCCATACTCGCTGGTCATTACGTATAAGGACAGATCGACCAGGTCGACAATCTCGCTGTCAGATTGTCCGATACCCGCGGTCTCGACAATGACGAGGTCGAACCCAGCCGCCTTATATAACTCGATTACGTCCTTCAATACGGCCGACGTCGCGAGATTCTGCCGCCGGGTGGCCAGCGATCGCATGAAAATCGACTCGGCCGCAAGGCTGTTCATGCGGATCCGGTCGCCCAGAAGCGCGCCCCCACTACGCCGCCGCGTGGGGTCCATGGCCGCAACCGCGATCTGGCGTCCCGGAAACGCTCGGACCAGGCGTGCCAGCAACTCATCGGTCAGGCTCGACTTACCCGCACCGCCGGTGCCGGTAATGCCGATGACCGGCGCTTTATGGCGCGCTCGGGCAATGGTGCGCCGGATCTGCTCGGCCGCGCTCGGCGCCTCCTCGGCTCCCTCCAGTACGGAGATCGTGCGGGCGATTTGACCATGATCGCGTGCATTCAAGGGCCGTAGCTCGTACTTCGGCCGGGCAACCTGGCTGAGCCGGGCGAAGACATCATCTATCATGCCGTTCAAGCCCATTCGCCGCCCGTCCTCCGGCGTGTAGATTTTCTCCACGCCGTGACGCTCGAGGGCCTCGATCTCATTGGGAGCGATAGTTCCCCCGCCGCCCACCACCACCCGGATGTGGCCGTAGCCGCACTCACGCAGCATGTTCACCATGTACGTGAAGTATTCATTGTGCCCGCCTTGGTAGGAGCTGACGGCGATGGCATCGGCGTCCTCCTGGATGGCGGCGCGCACAATGTCGGCCACGCTACGGTTATGGCCCAGATGGACCACTTCCGCTCCGTGGGCCTGCAGCAGTCGCCGGATCATGTTGATGGCGGCGTCATGGCCATCGAACAGGGATGCGGCGGAGACGAAACGCAGCGGCGCCTTGGCGGGAAGCTGCTGCGGGGCGGCGCTGCTTTGAAGACCGGCATTCATGGGGACTCTCGCTTTCGGGCGTGCCCTCTTGAAGAGGCGACCTTTACGCACCAGTAAGATGATTACCCGCGAGTATGGTGGATGCGGGCTTTGACGGTCAATGCGGCCCACCCCGGTCCGCGATTTCGAGAGAGGCCCGCGGCTCGTGAGGGGCCGGCGGTTTATGATCCGGGGACTGAAGGCGTGACTCGCCGCGCGCATTCCGGCACGCACCACAGGCTGCAGCCGCTATAATTACCGCTTCGAGAGAGTCCTGCTTCGAGCACACCGATGGCCAACCGCCGAGCACTTCCCCCCGCCGAGACCAAACAGAGCGCGCCCCCGCCCTCTCCGTGGCGAGCGAGCCGCGAGCGGGTGCGCGAGCGCGAGATAAAGCGCGAGGCTGTGATCCGGGCCGCGGCACACGCGTTCAACCGCAAGGGCTATCACAACACCTCGTTGGATGACATTGCCGCCGCGCTCGATGTCACCAAGCCTACCGTCTACTACTACGTCACGAACAAGGAGCAACTCCTTTTCGAATGCTTCGTTGCCGGCGTGGAAAGGATCCGGGCGGCCTTTCGTGAAGTGAAGCAGCTCGAGGTTACGGCCCGCGAGCGGCTCAACGCTGTGCTGCGCCATTACGGCGAGGCGGTCGCCTCGGAGTTCGGATGGTGCATGGTGCGCGCCGAGGACCAGGATCTCTCTCCGGCGATGAGCGGACACATCAAAGCGTTGAAATCGGAAATCGATCAGGGCATCCGGCGCCTGATCCGCGAGGGCATACAGGACGGGTCCATCCTCCCGTGCGACCCGAAGATGACTGCCTTTGCGCTTGCCGGCGCGCTCAACTGGATCGCTCATTGGTATCGGGAAAATCAGTCGATGACCGGCGCCGAGATCGCAGAAGCCTTCGTGACGGTCTTCGAGAACGGACTGCGCCCGCGTGGAGCGACTATTGCGGCCATGAGCACCGCGTCCCAGCGCCGGCCGCAAAACACCAAGAGGTTGCGACATGTCAAGCAATGATGTTGTTATTGTTTCCGCCAAGCGTACTCCCATAGGCGCATTTCAAGGCGCGCTCGCGCCGCTCACCGCCGTACAACTCGGCACGGCCGCCATCAAGGCGGCGGTGGAGAGCGCCGGCTTGAAGGGCGCCGACGTCCAGGAAGTCATCATGGGCTGTGTGCTGCCGGCGGGTCTCGGCCAGGCGCCCGCACGCCAAGCCGCCCTTGCCGCTGGGGTGCCCGTTGATACGCCGGCCACCACCATCAACAAGATGTGCGGCTCGGGGCTCAAGGCCGTCATGATGGCCGCCGACCAGATCCGGGCCGGCGAGGCGGAGATCATCGTAGCGGGCGGCCTGGAGTCCATGACCAACGCGCCTTACCTGTTGCCAAAGGCCCGCGGCGGTTATCGCATGGGCCACGGCGAGATTCTCGACCACATGATCTATGACGGACTGCAGAGCCCGTTCGACGGCAAGGCCATGGGTTGCTTCGGCGACTCGACCGCTGCCCGTTACAACTTCACACGTGCTGCACAGGACGCTTTCGCGGCGGAATCAGTGCGACGCGCGATGCGGGCTCTCGAAAGCGGTGACTTCGATACCGAGGTGGTCCCCGTGACAGCGAAGACACGCAAGGGCGAAGTCGTCGTCCGGCATGATGAGACCCCAGGGACCTGTAGTATCGAAAAGATCCCCACCCTCAAGCCGGCCTTCAGCAAGGACGGAACAGTCACAGCCGCAAGCTCTTCCTCGATATCCGACGGCGCGGCGGCGTTGGTTGTAATGAGCGCGGAGGCCGCCCGGAAACGTGGACTGAAGCCTCTGGCCCGAATACTCGCGTACGCCAGCCATGCGCAGGAACCTGAATGGTTCACGACGGCGCCTGTGGGCGCCATCAAGAAAACGTTGGCGAAGCTCGGTTGGCGGGCACACGATGCGGACCTGTACGAAGTCAACGAGGCATTCGCCGCGGTAGCAATGGCCGCCATGCATGATCTCGACATCGATCACGCGCGAGTCAATGTCAACGGTGGAGCGTGCGCGCTAGGTCACCCTATCGGGGCAACCGGCGCTCGCATCCTTACCACGCTTCTTCACGCCCTCCAGCGTCGAGGCGGCAAGCGCGGGATTGCTTCCCTCTGCATTGGCGGTGGGGAGGCGGTCGCGTTGGCCGTGGAAATGATAAGGTAGGAGGTTTGAGGAGCGCATGAAAAATGAAGATTGAAGATGCACGCGCGGTCGTCACGGGCGGCGCTTCTGGTTTGGGCAACGCCGTCGCCCAGTACGTCGTCGCGCAAGGCGGTAAGGTCGTCATCCTCGACGTGCAGGAGGGTCCGGGCCGTGCCGCGGCCACCGCGCTCGGTGCGAGCGCTCACTTCGTCCGATGTGACGTCACATCTGAAGCTGAAGTAAACGCCGCAATGGAGAGCGCACGCGAATCCATGGGGGCCATCAATCTCCTCGTGAACTGCGCCGGAGTCGTCGGCGCGGGTCGAATACTCGGCAAGACCGGCCCGATGTCCGGCGACTTTTTTGCAAAAGTCGTGCACATCAATCTCATCGGCACATTCCTGTGCGACAAGGCTGCAGCCAACATCATGCAGCACAACACCCCCAGCGCCGACGGCGAAAGAGGCCTGTTGATCCACACCTCCTCTGTCGCCGCATTCGAAGGACAGATCGGCCAGGCCGCTTATTCCGCCACCAAGGCGGGGCTCGCCGGAATGACGCTTCCCATTGCACGCGAGATGGCGCGCTTCGGCATTCGCTGCGTCTCGATCGCGCCGGGCATATTCCACACCCCGATGATGGATGCCATGTCGCCGGAACTGCAGGCCTCACTGGCCAGCCAGGTGCCGTTCCCGGCACGGCTGGGCAAGCCGGCGGAGTTCGCGCGGCTCGTCGGCTCCATCTTCGAGATTCCGATGTTGAACGGTGAGACCATCCGCCTCGACGGCGCGATCCGCATGCAACCGAAGTAGACGGAAGGTCGACCGTGAGCAACGCCGTCGTGCAAGGCAATGCAGTCGAACGCGATGTCATGGAATATGACGTTGCCATCGTGGGTGCGGGACCAGCCGGGCTCTCCTGCGCCATCCGGCTCAAACAACTCAAACCCGATACCAACATCTGTGTTCTCGAAAAAGCGTCGGCGGTGGGCGCGCACGCGCTCTCCGGCGCGGTGATGGAGCCCGGACCGCTGGATGCCCTTCTGCCGCAATGGCGGCAATCCCCCCCCGCGATCTGCGTACCGGCGAAACGCGATGAGTTCCGTTTCCTGACGCGCACCGGCAGCACGACGCTACCACTGCCACCGCACTTGCATAACACGGGTAATTTCATCATCTCCCTGGGACAGCTCACCCCCTGGATGGCTCAGCAAGCGGAAGGCTTGGGCGTGGATGTGTTTCCAGGCTTCGCCGCAGCCGAGCCATTGTTCAATCCGGATGAGTCGGTCGCGGGAGTGCGCTTGGGCGACATGGGCGTGCAAAAGGACGGCACCCCCGGGCCGAACTACGCCCCCGGCCCCGAGATCCGCGCCCGTACGACCATAATCGCGGAAGGCGCACGCGGAAGCATCGCCAAGCAACTCGTCCGCCGTTACGGCCTGGACGCGCGCTCGTGCCCGCAAAGTTATGGCCTCGGGCTGAAAGAGCTCTGGCAGCTTCCGCCAGGGCGCGTCGAGCCCGGGCTGATCCAGCACTCACTGGGGTGGCCGCTGGATTCGCGCACCTACGGCGGCAGCTTCATTTATCACCTCGACGGCAACCGGGCCTATGTTGGCTTTGTGGTCGGGCTCGACTACGAAGACCCGAGACTGTCGCCCTTCGAGGCGTTCCAACAGTTCAAACACCATCCCAGCATCAAGCCGTTCCTCGAGGGTGGGGAGATCGTCGCCGCTGGGGCGCGCACGATCGCCGCCGGCGGGTGGCAATCCATTCCGCGATTGGAAATGCCCGGGGCGCTTCTCATTGGCGACTCGGGCGGTGGCGTCAATGTTCCCAAGATCAAAGGCATTCACCAGGCAATCCGCTCGGGCATGTTGGCCGCGGAACACCTTGCGGACGCCGGCTCGCCGGAGGGCTTCGATGCGCGCTGGCGCTCTTCTCCGGGCGGGCAGGAGCTCAAAGCCGTGCGCAACTTCAAGCCCGGTTTCAAGTACGGGCTATGGTTCGGCATGGCCAACGCCGCACTGGAGGTCATTACGCGTGGCCGTACGCCCTGGACCCTGAAGAGCCGAACGCCCGACTACGCACGCCTGAAGTATCTTGCCGACTCTCCTGAGGTGAATCGCGAGTGGGTGGAACGTACGCTGCCGCCTCGAGACCGCCTGGCCTCGGTTTTCTTCGCGTCCACCACGCACGACGAGGCCCAGCCAGCTCACCTCAAGGTAAGGGATACGAGCATTTGCATCGATCGCTGCGCCAAGGAATTCGGTAATCCCTGCCAGCGGTTCTGCCCCGCCGGAGTCTACGAGATCGTCGAGGACGGACAGGGCAGCCGTCGGCTGCAGATCAACGCCGCCAACTGCGTCCATTGCAAGGCGTGCGACGTCAAGGACCCGTACGAGATCATTACCTGGACCACGCCCGAGGGCGGATCAGGCCCGAACTACCAGTCGCTTTAAGGATCATCTCCCAGGCATGATGCCGCTTGTCCCGCGATAATCGAAAGTCTCGCGGGCGACGCGGGCACAAGGATGCATCGCGCGGGAAGGGCGCGGGGCCGCAACCGGCCAGCGCGAGCGCGCACAGCAAAACGGAGGCGCTTTTGATAACGGGACTGGAGGGCGTGACTTCCGGTCCGCTTGAACTGAATCGGGATATCTCATCATGTCGGAAATCTGGCGCCCGTCCGCGGCTCGCGTGGCCGAAGCCAACCTCAGCCGCTTCATAGAGCGCGTGAACGCGCGTAAAGGGCTGAACCTCCGCGACTACACCCAGCTCTACGAATGGTCGATCGAAGAGCCGGCGCAATTCTGGAAGGAGCTGGCGCACTTCGCGGGCGTGGGCGCCGATTGGGGAACTGGCCCAGCCATCACCAACAGTGAGCCGCATGCTGCGAATGGGCAGCCCAGCTCCGGGATGATGGAAAGGCGCTTCTTCGCGGATACGCGCCTCAACTTTGCCGAAAACCTGCTGCGCCATGATGATGAGCAACCCGCTCTCGTATTCAAGAATGAGCGGGATACGCGCAGATCGCTCACCTATCGTGAGTTGCACGAAGCCGTCGCGCGGGTCGCGGATGGACTGCGCGCGGCGGGCGTCGTAGCGGGCGACCGTGTCGCGGCGTACATGCCGAATATTCCTGAAACTGTGATTGCCATGCTGGCCACCAGCAGCATCGGAGCAATCTGGTCGTCCTGCTCGCCCGACTTTGGCGTGCATGGTGTGGTCGATCGGTTCGGGCAGATCGCGCCCAGGGTGTTGTTCACCGCGGACGGTTATTTCTACGCTGGCAAGACGCTGGATTCGCTCGGCTCGATGGCGGAAGCGCTCAAGGAGCTCCCCTCGGTCGAACGCGTGATAGTGATTCCCTATGTGAATTCCGAGCCCGATCTCGCCAGGCTCGGCAACGCAGCCGCCAAAGCCACACGTTGGGATCTGTTTGGAGAGCGGGGACGGTCGTTGGAATTCGCCTCCTTGCCATTCAATCATCCCCTGTACATCCTTTATTCCTCCGGCACGACGGGCGTTCCGAAATGCATCGTGCATGGCGCAGGCGGTACCTTACTCCAACATCAGAAGGAGCACATCCTTCATACCGATGTAAAGCGTAGCGACAAGCTGTTCTATTTCACGACGTGCGGCTGGATGATGTGGAACTGGCTTGTGAGTGGGCTCGCGACCGGAGCGACGCTCATCCTGTACGATGGCAGCCCCTTTCATCCAGACGCGGGCGCTCTCTGGCGCATAGCCGAGCAGGAGCAAATCACCATCTTCGGCACGAGCGCCAAATACATTGCGGCGATGGAGAAGAGCAGCTTTGTCCCGGTGCAATCGGCTGACCTGACGCCTTTGCGGACGATCCTGTCGACGGGCTCTCCGCTGCTGCCGGAAGGCTTCGATTACGTCTACCGGTCGGTGAAGTCCGACGTCCTGCTTGCATCCATATCGGGCGGCACCGACATCGTTTCCTGTTTCGCACTGGGATGTCCGATACGTCCGGTCCATCGCGGCGAAATCCAGTGTCGTGGACTTGGAATGCAGGTAGAAATATTCGATGACAACGGCCATCCGGTACGCGGGGAGCGCGGAGAGCTGGTCTGCACCGCACCTTTTCCTTCCATGCCCATCGGATTCTGGAATGACCCGGACGGCCGGAAATACCGGGCGGCGTACTTCGAGCGCTTTCCAGGAGTATGGCACCACGGCGACTACGCGGCGCTCACCGAACACGATGGAATCGTGATTTATGGACGCTCCGACGCCGTCTTGAACCCCGGTGGGGTCCGCATCGGAACGGCGGAGATCTACTCCGCCGTCGAGGGTCTGGATGAGGTCATCGAGGCACTGGCGGTCGGCCAGGACTGGGACAACGACGTCCGGGTGGTGTTATTCGTGCGCCTGAAGGCGGCAATCACGCTGGATGAGCCTCTCCAGAAGAAAATTCGCGACACCATTCGAAAGAACACGAGTCCACGACACGTGCCAGCCAAGGTGATCGCCGTACCCGACCTGCCCCGCACCCTCTCAGGCAAGCTCACCGAGCTCGCGGTACGTAATGTGATCCACGGCCGGCCCGTGAAGAATGTGGACGCGCTGGCCAACCCCCAGGCTCTCGAGCACTTTCGCGACCTGCCGGACCTGAAGTCCTGAACCCGAGTGAGCGAGAGCAACGTGGGAGACGCAGCGGCAGGAGACGCCGAAGGACACGAGCCGCAGCCACAAGGCACTGGATCGCACAACGTGGCGCAACGGACAAGCGCTTCCCACATGACGTCCTCTAACACTTCGTCCGCGCCTGCCACCTCAGCATTTCCGGCCACCGGCCAAGTGCACGCTGCCTCCGCAGTTCCTACCACTGCCCAAGTGCACGCCGCCTCCGCAGTCCCTGCCACCGCCCAAGCGCACGCCGCCTCCGCAGTCCCTGCCACCGCCCAAGCGCACGTCACCTCCACAGCTCCGGCCACCGGCCAAGCGCACGCCACCTCCACAACCCCGGCCACCGCTCGAGCGCACGTCACCTCCACAAGTCCGGCCACCGCTCGAGCACACGCCGCTCTCGCCGCCGGTGCCAGCCTGCGCGATCTGTATTTTCAACGCTTATCCGAGTGCGGCTTCACCCCAGATCCGGCGCAGCTCGCAACTGTCGATCAGTTGGACAACCTCCGCCGCCGGCTGATCCCCGCGCGCACTTCCAACTCCTCCCTTGTGCGGCGCTGGCTCGGCAGCCTGGTGGGTACCGCGGAGCGCGAGCCGGAGCGCGGATTGTATCTCTGGGGCGGCGTCGGCCGCGGCAAGACATGGCTCATGGACATGTTCTTCGAAAGCCTCCCCTTCCCGGAAGCCCGCCGCCGCCACTTCCATCGTTTCATGCACGACGTCCATCATGAGCTCCAGGCTCTGCGGAACCGGGAAGCTCCTCTCGACATCGTCGCCACCCAGATCGCCCGCGACACCCGCGTATTGTGCTTCGATGAGCTTTTCGTGGCCGACATTGCCGATGCGATGATCCTCGGCGGCCTTTTTGGTGCCCTGTTCAAACGGGGAGTGACCCTGGTAGCGACCTCGAACGTGCCCCCCGACGGCCTCTACCAAGGCGGCCTGCAGCGGCAGCGCTTCTTGCCAGCAATCGACCTCATCAAGCGTCACGTTGAAATCCTCAACGTCGACGGCGCCACCGACTATCGACTTCGCCAGCTCACTCAAGCCGGCACGTATCTACTCTCCACCGCTCCAGACACACCGCAACGCCTGGAAGCCCTCTTTGCCGAGCTTGCTCAATACAACACTTCCTCAGGCGGCTCGATTGAGATCGAAGGTCGTTCCATTCCAGTCATTCGCCACAGCAGCAGCGCCGTATGGCTCAACTTCTCCGCCATTTGCGCCGGCCCCCGCAGCCAGGATGACTACATCGAAATCGCCCGCGAATACCAATCGGTCATAGTCTCCGAAGTTCCAATCCTCGACGCGCAGCACGAGAATGAAGCGCGGCGCTTCATCGCACTCGTCGACGAGCTCTACGACCGCAACGTCAACCTGATCATCTCCGCCGCCGCCCCACCAACGCAGCTCTACGCTGGCGACCAACTCTCATTCCAATTCGAACGCACTACAAGCCGCCTCATTGAAATGCAAAGCGAGCAATACCTCGCACGCGAACACCGGCCGTAGCACGCGAACACCGGCCGTGCCGCAAACACCGGCCGTGCCGCAAACACCGGCCGTGCCGCAAACACCGGCCGTAACCGCGAGCACCGATTGTAACGCCGGCGCCCCGCACGCGCCTGTCGCGTGAGAATTTCGATGGTGGTTGCGCACGCACTAGCGCGTGATTGAATCGCACGCGCAGGCGGTCACATTTCTGCATGAACGCACCAGAAATGACATATCGTTGTCGCACGAAGCATTCTGTAGAATGCCGCGAGGTTGGTTACACGGAAGAAAATGATGACCGCGCAATCAAGAGCCCTTGACGAGCTCGTAAGAAAGGGACACTTTGAGCCCCAGGTGGCCATGGCCGTTGTCGAAGCGATCGATACTACGATGTCAGATCCACAAATCGTCACTGTTCCGATACTGGACGCGCGTCTCGCCGAGATTCGCGCGGAAGTGCGCATTTCAGCGCAGGTGTTGAAGTCGGAAATCGCCCGCGTTGAGCATAAAATCGACAGCACGCGGGAGAGTCTCGAGAAGACCATAGATGCGGCCAGTCAGCGCACGAGGGCGGATGTTGCGCGTTGGGTCCTTTTGGCCATGCTCGGCAGTGCCGCCCTCAGCACCGCCGGCGCATTCGTGACGCACGCAATACATCAATAACGCATCAACAAGGTCGGGTTGGTCGATCGGCTCCCGCTAACGCTGAGCATCCCGCGCGAGAGCCAGCTGTTCCGACAGACGTTTCTCCGAAACCCGAATCACCGTCTTGAGGTCCTGCGCGAACAGAGAAACACGGAATTCCTCGATCATCCAACGCAGTTGGTCGAGCTCCGGACGGAAGCCCTTGATGGCCGGCTCTGCCATCAACGTACGCAATGCAGCAGAGAACGGCTTCACCTTCGCGGCGAGCTCGGCGTCGCGGCGCTCATTCATCGGCAATCTCTCGACGCGACGAGTGACAGCTTTGAAATAGCGGGGCAGATAGTCGAGCCAGGGCCGAGGTGTAGACTCGATGAAATCTGGAGGCAGCAGCATCTTCAACTGCGAATCAACGTCAGTGATCGCATCGGTGAACGACCCCGGGCGTAAACCGTCGACCGCGGACCGAGCGGCACGCCACTCTCTCAAGGCGGACGTCACGATACCAGCCAGCCTATCCGCGACCTCACTGAGCTGACCACGTCGCTGCTCGACTAGCCTGTCAAACGCTTGAGCATCCCGCGGCAACTCCACCTCCGCGGGCAAGAAACACTCACGAAATGTCCGCTGAGTCATCGCATCCACCATCGACTGTCGCAATGACAGTCCCCGGCTCAGCAGCACTAGGTCACGATCATCCGCCATGCGCTTGGCTATGTATTTAGCCTGCTGAGGTAAGGCCAACATCGCAAGGCGCACGACACCCGCGCGAGAGATCGCTTCCGCGGAAGGCGCGTTGCGCGCCTCGATCTGCACGACACCCCCGCCCCGATCCTCGAGCGCTGGGTACACCACCAACCGCAACCGATTACGCTCGACCTCACGGCTTTCCGGCAAATCCCCGAAGTCCCACTGCCGATGCACCGGCTGACTGACCGAGGTTCGTACGACAGCACCTGCACCGGCAGCAGGAGCCCCGGCACCTATTCCCGCGCCGCGCGCTGCCGCCGCGCCGCGCCCCGTTGCCGCGCCGCCCCCTGCTCCAACGCCACGCCCTATTCCTGCGACATGCTCTATTCCCGTGACCTGTCCCAATGTTGCGCCGCGCCCTGCACCTGCTCGCTGCCCAGCACTTGCCCCGCGTCCTGCACCGGCCCCCTGCCCAGCACTTGCCCCGCGCCCTGCACCGGCCCCCTGCC
>CAZBTV010000021.1:13160-61242 GCA_964494895.1 uncultured Steroidobacteraceae bacterium
CCTGCACCGGCCCCCTGCCCAGCACTTGCCCCGCGCCCTGCACCGGCCCCCTGCCTAGCACTTGCCCCGTGCCCTGCACCGGCCCCGTGCCCTGCACTCACCCCGTACCCGCCACGCCCGGCTCCCGCAACCCCGCCACCTCCGCCGGCACCACCGAGCCCGCCGCGCGAAGCCATCGCTCTCACCATGCCAGTGCCATCGTTAACGTCGACGTCAGTAGCAACTATCGACTGCGGCGTAGCGTACACCCGCCTCTTGATAGCAAGCAGGTCTCGCCCCTCCGCCACAATTTCGTCACACGCATCCAACACGCGAAGATTCATACGCAGGTGATCTGGAAGCGGCAAGGCCGCAAGCTCCGCGGCGGTCACCTTCATTCCCACCCGCTGCGTCACCCATTCCGCAAGCCACTCGTGAAATCCGGGCAGGCGTCCCAAGCGATCTGCCTCGACCGCCAGGTCATCCAACGCCGACTTCGCATAGTCCGGCACCGGCACCAGCAATTTTCGCTGCGCTTTGGGCAGGGCACGAAACATGGCAATGATCTTCTCGAGCCGCAGACCGGGAACCAGCCAGGCGATCTGCTCTGCATCGACCACATCGAGCAACGGCTCAGGAACCACCAGAGTCACGCCATCACCCGGCTCGGCCGGATCGAACTTGTACAACAGCGGCAGTTGATTGCCACCGACCGCAAACTCGGTCGGAAACGACTCCGCACCCGCTTCCGGCACCTCACGTTGCATCAGATCAGACCGGGACATGTACAACAGCCGCGGCTCGGCGCGCTCGGCCTCGACGCGCCAATGGTTGAACGCCGCGACGGAATTGACGCGCTCGGGAATACGGGCCGTGTAAAACTGAACCTGCTGCTCCTCGTCCACCACGACATCGCGTCGGCGGATCTTCGCCTCCAGGTCTTCGACCTCAGCGCGCAGCCTGCGGTTGGCCTCGAGAAATGCGCCCTCAACCACCACAGGTAACCGCTGCGGCGTGCGGCCCACGGTCGCGGCCGAGCGCGTTCTCCCGACCCGATCTGCCATTGCGGCATTCCGCTCCGAGGCAGTCAGCGCCC
The DNA here is from genome assembly GCA_964494895.1 of uncultured Steroidobacteraceae bacterium. Lineage (GTDB taxonomy): Bacteria > Pseudomonadota > Gammaproteobacteria > Steroidobacterales > Steroidobacteraceae > 13-2-20CM-66-19. The sequence goes on from CAZBTV010000021.1 coordinate 14,236, forward strand.
TATTGTTTCTCGCGCCCTGCGCGCCCGCGACCGCATCGGGCGGGCGTCGACTGCCGCCGGAAGCCACCGCATAGTCCTCACCCGCCGGTGCATTCTCATTCGGAGATCTCTCGACAAGTGCCTCGCGAACGAAGATATCGCGCGCCTCCTTTGGGACGATCGCGCCGTAATTGACTCGACGCCTCGAAGCGAGCGTCAATCCGTACAATGCGACCGACTCGTACGCCGAAACAAACCCCCGCGTATCCACCCAATGCGGCTCGCTATAACTGCGCTTCACCAGGTGAGCACCGGCAGCCTCGATCCAACCTGGATCGACCGCCGCGACCATGCGCGCATACAACCGCGTCGTTTCCACGAGACTGCCAGCAACGATCCACCTGGGAGGTTTCGACGCCAGCGGTGTCCCGGGAGCGATCACGAAACGCAAGCCGCGCGGGCCGTTGTATTCGCGCTTCTCGTCGAGCTCGCCGATCGAGCCGAGAAAGCCTGTCAGAATTGCCTGGTGCAGATCGGTATAGCTCGCTGGCATCTGATTCGGCCGCAGTTTCAGCTCGGCCAGACTCTGCCCGAGCTGCGCATGCAGGTCCTGCCACTCGCGCATGCGCATGAATGACAGGAAGTGCTCGCGACACCACTTCCGCAACTGATTGCGCGACAACGCCGCGGCTTGCTCGTTGAACACGCGCCAGACATTCAACACCGTGATGAAGTCCGAGCGCGGATCCGCGAACGATGCGTGTTTCTCGCTCGCCTGCTGCTGAGCGTCGGCCGGGCGTTCGCGTGGGTCCTGGACCTCGAGAAACGAGGCAACAACCAGCATTTCGGTCAGGCAATGATGCCGTGAAGCCGCCAGCAGCATCCGCCCGAGACGCGGATCGATCGGAATGGCGGCGACCTGCTGCCCCAGGCTGGTGACACGCCGCTCCTCGTCCATGGCCTTCAGCTCCTGCAGGAGCCGAACCCCGTCATTCACCAGACGCGTGTCTGGAGGATCGATGAAGGGAAACGTCCCCGGGTCGCCGAGCCCCAGGGCCGCCATCCGGAGGATCACGCTCGCGAGATTCGTTCGCAACACTTCCGGAGGAGTGAAATCCTCGCGCGTCGCGAAATCCTCCTCCGAATAGAGCCGGATGCAGATTCCCGGCGCCTCGCGGCCACAACGCCCTTTCCGCTGGTCGGCGCTCGCCTTCGATATCCGCTCGATCGGCAACCGTTGCACCTTGCCACGTACGCTGTACCGGCTGATCCGGGCCAGGCCCGAATCGATCACGAACCGGATACCCGGCACGGTGAGGGAGGTCTCGGCAACATTGGTGGAGAGCACGACGCGCCGTTGCGAATGGCTTTGAAAGATGCGCTCCTGGTCGCTACCTGAGAGCCGTGCGAAGAGCGGCAACACTTCGGTGTTTGGCAGGCGAGCCCGCTCGAGGGCATCGGCCACCTCCCTGATATGCTTCTCCCCCGGGAGAAAGACGAGCACGTCTCCCCGCGATCCTTGCCCGAGCCCTCCGCGGCCCGGCGTATCCAACTCGCCTATCGCCTGAAGAACCCCTTCAGGAAGCGTAAGCTCCTCGATGTCCTCTGGCGAGTTACCCAGCCCGTCATCCGCGTCCTCCGACGGGTCGCTGTCCCGCGATCCGACAAGAGGCCGATAACGAACTTCCACCGGATAGCTTCTACCCGAGACTTCGATCACCGGGGCACCGCCGAAGAAGTCCGCGAACTTCCCTGGATCGATGGTGGCAGAGGTCACGATCAGACGCAGATCAGGACGCTGCGGAAGCAATTGCTTCAGCACGCCCAGGAGCAGATCGATGTTGAGACTGCGCTCATGCGCCTCATCGATGATCAACGTGTCGTAGCGACGCAGCTTCCGATCGCTTTCGAGCTCCTTGAGCAGGATGCCGTCGGTCATCAGCTTCACACGGCAGTTCGGGCCCGTCCGATCGTTGAAGCGCACCTTGTAACCGATGGCACCCCCGCCCCCGACCTTCGTACCGGTCTCCTCCGCGAGCCGGTTGGCGAGCGCACGCGCCGCGATTCTTCGCGGCTGCGTGTGCCCGATGACACCAGCCAGCCCGCGCCCGGCCTCCAGACACAGCTTGGGAAGCTGCGTCGACTTGCCGGAGCCGGTGGCTCCACAGAGAACGATGACGGGATGGCGCCGGACCGCCTCGATCACTTCAGTCCGGTGAGCCGTGATCGGCAGCGCCGGATCATATTCAAGCTTGAACGCGGACCGGATGTCCTCGGAAGAGCCTCGGGTCTCAACTTGCATCGGTGGATTGTACCGTGTCGGTGGGGCTTCAAAGGGCTGCAGGGAACCTGCGTGTATAATCCGCGCCGCTCGTGGAGCCGGTGCCTCACGGCGGCCAGAAAGCCCGCGACTCGCTGCGCGGTCACTACGGCTGCCACCGGTGCCGCGAAACGAAAGGCGTCCGGAGGGGGGCTGAGTTGAAGACAGTTGCTGAGTTCGAGATCAAGTACTGCCAGTTCCTTGATGCTCAGGGAAACCTCACGCCCGATGCGCCTCGGCTCGCCAGCGACACGGGTGAGCTCCTGAAAATGTACCGGTTCATGGCACTCGCACGCGCATTCGACGCGAAGGCCGTCAATCTGCAGCGCACGGGTAAGCTCGGCACCTATGCATCCTGCCTGGGGCATGAAGCGACTCATGTCGGGGTCGCCGCCGCCATGGAGCCCGATGACGTGCTGGCCCCCGTCTACCGGGAGTTCGGTTCGCAGATCTGGCGCGGAGTCAAGATGTCGACCATCCTGCTCTACTGGGGCGGCGATGAGCGTGGCAACAATTTCACGGCCGCCCGGCAGGACTTCGCCTGGTGCGTGCCGATCGCGTCCCAGATGCTACACGGAGCCGGAGTCGCCATGGCGATGAAGATCCGTGGCGAGAAGCGTTGTTCGGTGACCTACATCGGCGATGGCGGCACCTCCGAAGGTGCGTTCTACGAGGGAATCAATCTGGCCGGCGCCCGCGCACTCCCCGCCGTCTTCGTGGTCGTCAACAACGGCTGGGCCATATCGGTTCCGGTCGGGAGCCAGACAGCGACTGTGACTCTGGCGCAAAAGGCCATCGCCGCCGGCATTCCCGGCATTCAGGTGGACGGCAACGACGTGATCGCAGTCCGCCATGTTGTAGAAGAGGCGCTCGCAAGAGCCCGTCACGGCGGCGGGCCGACTCTGATCGAGGCGCTCACGTACCGGCTCAGCGACCATACGACCGCGGATGACGCCAGCCGCTACCGCAATCCCCAGGAAGTCGCAGACGCATGGAGCCGGGATCCCCTGCCGCGCCTGCGCTCGTATCTCACCAGGCTAGGCGTCTGGGACGAAGCACGTGAGGCTGCTCTGAAAGCGGAATGTGCGCGCGAAATCGAAGCCGCGGTGGACGAATATCTGAGCACGCCGAAACCAACAACAGACGAGATGTTCGACCACCTGTTCGCACACCCTCCACGCAATCTGTTGCAACAGCGCGAGCAGGCACGCCGTTACAGTATGAAGGACGGTATTGTAACGAGCGGCACCAGCCCGAGCGGACGCTAGGACACCCGCCCACAACATGGCGAAAGTGACAATGATCGAGGCCATCAACCGCGCCCACGCGTGGGAGATGAGGCACGACTCGACAGTGGTGGTGTTAGGAGAGGACGTCGGAGTCAACGGTGGCGTGTTCCGCGCAACCGCAGGGTTGCAGGAGCAATTCGGCAAAGACCGTGTGCAAGACACGCCGCTCGCCGAAGGCATGATCGCCGGAATGGCCATCGGCATGGCGACGCAGGGATTGCGCCCCATCGCCGAAATCCAGTTCATGGGATTTGTGTACCCGGCTCTGGATCAGATCGGCAATCACATGGCACGGATGCGAAACCGTACCCGTGGCCGGCTGACCTGTCCCGTCGTGCTGCGCATGCCGCACGGCGGCGGCATTCACGCGCCGGAACATCATTCCGAGTGTCTGGAAGCTTTGCTCGCGCACCATGCTGGATTGCGGGTAGTTTGCCCTTCATCGCCGGCACGTGCTTACGGTCTGTTGCTCGCAGCCATTCGTGATCCCGATCCGGTCATCTTCCTCGAGCCTGCACGCCTGTACCGCCTGGTAAAGCAGGAAATCAGCGATGATGGCCAGGCTCTCCCACTCGATGTTTGTTATCGGCTGCGTGAAGGCTGCGACGTCACGCTCGTCACCTGGGGTGCCATGGTGACGGAGACGCTTCGTGCTGCCGAGATCATGGAGAGCGAGGGAGTAAGCTGCGATGTGATCGACCTCGCAACCCTCTCGCCGATCGATCATGAGACAATCCTTGAGTCGATTGTAAAGACCGGACGCCTCGTCATTGTTCATGAGGCGCCCCGCAACTGCGGCATCGGCGCGGAGATCGCCGCAACCGTTGCCGAGCAGGCACTCTATGACCTGCACGCTCCGATCAAGCGTGTGACGGGCTATGACACGATCATTCCACTGTCACGACTCGAGCACGACTATATCCCGAATACCGCGCGAATCCTGGACGCCGTGCGGGAAACTCTCGCGGAATGACTCCGCACCAGCCCGCTGATGGAGCGCAGATGACGACGTTCACTCTCCCGGATCTGGGCGAAGGACTGGCCGAAGCTGAAATCATTCGTTGGCATGTCAACGTCGGCGACGCGGTCACGGCCGACCAACCCATGCTCGCGGTGGAGACGGCAAAAGCAGTGGTCGAGGTACCTGCGCCCTTCTCCGGCATCATCAGGAAGCTGCATGGCCAGCCCGGTGATGTGATTCCGACCGGCGCGCCGCTCGTTGAGTTTGATGCTGCCAGCGTCCTGTCGGCGGCATCACGGAAAGCTGCAGAGCCAATCCTGACTGCAACCGTTGCAACAGGATCCGGCGCTCCGCGAGCTTCCGCCACCGCCGACCGCGGAACCGTTGTGGGAAACGTCCCGACGAGCGACGCAGAGCTCATTGAAACTGCGTATCCAGGCCCACATGTCGGATTTCGGGATGGCGGCCCGGCTGCCTCCGGGGCCGATGAAATCGACGCGAGCCACACCGCGGCACGGCGCCAGCAGGATAATCGGCTTCGAGCGTCCCCTGCAGCACGCGCGCTGGCGAAAACGCTCGGAGTTGATCTCGGTCAGATAAGCGGCTCAGGGCGAGGCGGCGTGAAAGTAGTGGAGGATGTCATCGCGCACTCCCGAATTGCACCGCGCGGCACTTCTGGCATGACTGTACCCGCGATTTCCAGCCTTACCGCACGCAGCAGCCTCATTGACGCCCCTTCGGCGGGCGATGGCAGCACGTCCCCGCGCATAGAGGGCGACAAACTGCGCGGCCCCCGCCGAGCAATGGCCCAGAGCATGGCGCTTGCGCGTGACACGGTCGCAAACTGCACGATCTTCGACGACGCCGATCTGCATAGCTGGGGCGACGGCCAGGACATTACGATCCGTCTGTTGCGAGCGATTGCTGCCGGCTGCCAGGCGGAGCCGGCACTGAACGCCTGGTTCGACGGAAACGCGCAAAGCCGACGCCTGATGACGCGAGTCAATGTTGGGATAGCCGTCGATACTCCGGACGGCCTCATCGTCCCAGTCATTCGCGACGTAGGAGGCCGCACAGCGTCCGAGCTGCGCAAGGAGGTGGACCGGCTGAAGCGCGCCGCACGCGAGCGCACCTTGACACCCGATGACCTCCGGGAGGTGACCTTCATGCTTTCCAACTTCGGAATGATCGCCGGCCGGTATGCGACGCCTGTCGTCGTACCACCTTCGGTGGCCATTCTCGGATCCGGCCGCTTGAGCCGCGATGTTGTCGCGGTGGATGCCGGGCTCGAAGCACACCTGCGAATGCCGCTATCGCTAACCTTCGATCACCGCTGTGTCACTGGCGGTGAAGCGGCACGATTCCTGGCCACCGTACTGCGTGACCTTGAAAAGGATAAGTAAGCATGCACGCGCAAGTCGCATCTGATGACAACCGTCTCCTGCGCAGCATACCCGCTGCGCGCGTCGCTCTCATCGAGCGTATCGCTCACGCGATTGCTCCCGACAAACGCGGTCGCGAGGGTCGCGAGCTGTTGGCCCTGCAACAAGGGTTCGTCAGAGCCTATTTTCGAGGCGTCGGCGAGGAGGATCTGGCGGAGCGAGCCCCGGCCTTGCTCGCCCATGCCGCCCTCAACCACTTCGAATTCGGCTCTCGCCGGGCGCCCGGCCAATCGTTGGTCAGGGTGTTCAATCCCGACCCCGAGCGCGACGGCTTTGACTCTGCGCACACCGTAGTAATGACCGTGACGGATGACATGCCGTTCCTGGTCGACTCGCTCGGGATCGTGTTCAGCCGTGCCGAGCTGGCAGTCCATCTCATTGTGCATCCTGTCCTGGAAGCTCACCGTGACAGCCGCGGACGGGTCCTGAGAATCGGCGCCGCAAACGGCAGCAACGGACTCGGGGGCAATGGCCAACACGCTCAAGGTCATGCCGAATCGTGGCAGCTCTATGAGATCGACCGCCAGACCGATCCCACACAGATCGAGAAACTGCAACGGGAGATCGAAGCCACACTCACTGACGTCCGGGCAGCCGTGACGGACTGGGCTCTCATGCGGGACCGTGCCCGCACACTCGTCGCATCACTGGAGAACAATCCTCCCCCCGTGCCGGCCGATGACGTTGCGGAGGCGCGCCATCTGCTCACCTGGATGGAATCCCGTCACTTCGTATTCCTCGGCTACCGCCACTATGCTCTCGAGCGCGGCGCGCACGAAGACCAACTCGTCCCGGATACACGCACCGGCCTTGGAATTCTGCGCGACGGCAAACGCAAGCGGAGAGGCACGGATGTCACTGTGCTACGGGGAGACCTCCGCGCCAAAGCCCGCGAGCCTGAGCTGCTGATTCTGACCAAGGCCAACTCCACCTCCACTGTGCACCGTGGCGAGTACCTCGACTATGTCGGTTTGAAGACCTTCGACGCGCGCGGCAAGGTCACAGGCGAGCACCGATTCCTGGGTCTGTGGACCTCCACCGCGTACCACGGCAGTCCCCGCGACATTCCGGTATTACGCCGGAAGGTAGAGCGCGTCGTGCAGTACTTCGGGCTGGATCCACAAAGTCACGACGGCAAGGCGGTGCTGAACGTACTGGAAACCTACCCACGCGATGAGCTCTTCCAGGCGGGGGTAGATGATCTCATCCGCATCGCTCGCAGCGTGGTGAATCTATACGAGCGACGCACCGTGCGGCTGCTCGTACGACGTGACCCCTACAATCGATTTTACTCGTGCCTCGTGTACGTCCCGCGCGACCGATATAACACCGAGGTGCGTCAACGTATCGAGCAGATCGTCCTGGAGGGATTCGAGGGAAAGAAGGTCGAGAGTTACGTTCAGATCTCCGGGTCCAATCATGCGCGCGTACACGTCGTGGTCCGGACCGACCCTGAGCACCGGCGCAAGACGGATGTGGCGGCAATCGAGAGCCGCATCGCCGAGGCCGCCCTCACCTGGACGGATCGCCTGCGCGAGGTGCTGGCACAGCGCAAGGGTGAGGCAGAGGGCCTGATGTTGGCCACCCGCTATCGCCGAGCCTTTCCGCTAGCGTACGAGGAAGACGTACTTCCCACAGATGCCCTGCAGGATCTGGCGGAGCTCGAAGCGCTTCGCGAGCAGCCCCAGGCGATGCGTCTGAAATTGCATCGGCCGGCCCAACCTGTGCCCGCAGCGCCTTCGGACACCAAGGCGGCCGCCGACCGCATACACCTGAAGATCGTGAAGCTGGGCGATCCCGTACCGATTTCCGATCTGCTGCCCATGTTGGAAAACTTCGGCTTGCGGGTGATCTCCGAGCGGCCCTACGAGCTCGCCTGGCCCGAAGGGGGAGCCGCCTGGATCCAGGACTTCGAGCTCGAGCACCGGGAGCGCCTCGACCTCGAGGATACCCTGCTCGAGAGCAACTTCAAGGAAGCCTTCGCTGCCGCCTGGCACGGCGAACTGGAAAACGACGGATTCAACCGGCTGCTGCTCAGCGGCGGGCTGAACGCCCGTGAGATCACAGTGCTGCGTGCCTACTGCCGCTACCTGCTGCAAACAGGCGTACCCTTCAGCCAGGCCTACATGGAGCGCACGCTCGCTGCCAACATCGCCATCACGCGCAACCTGGTTCGCTTGTTTGAGGCGCGCTTCGACCCCGATACCGCGGGTAAACCAGCACGCGGCACCACGAAGGCAGCCGGCGCCGGCGAGCGCGATCCCGAGAAGCTGGTGGCACAGATACGATCAGACCTCGATAGTGTCACGAGCCTGGATGAGGATCGCATTCTGCGCGCGTATCTACGCCTCGCGCAGGCCACGCTGCGTACCAACTTCTATCAGCTCGACGCCACAGGAAAGCCCAAGAGCTATCTCTCGTTCAAGCTCGACCCGGGCAAGATCCCGGACCTGCCGCTACCCCGGCCGAAGTTCGAGATCTTCGTCTACAGCCCGCGGGTCGAAGGTGTCCATCTGCGCATGGGCTACGTCGCCCGGGGCGGCATCCGTTGGTCGGATCGGCGCGAAGACTTTCGCACCGAGGTCCTGGGCCTGATGAAAGCACAGAACGTCAAGAACACCCTGATCGTTCCGGTGGGCGCCAAGGGCGGCTTCGTGCCCAAACGGCTGCCGTCAGGCACACGCGACGAGGTGCAGGCAGAGGTCGTCTCCTGCTACCAGACTTTCATCCGTGGCATGCTCGATCTGACTGACAACATCGTCTCTGGCCGCGTCGTGCCACCACTGCGCGTCGTCCGGCAGGACGGCGATGACCCCTACCTCGTCGTCGCCGCGGACAAAGGCACAGCAACCTTTTCCGACACCGCCAATGCGATCGCGATCGATTATGGCTTCTGGTTGGGGGACGCGTTCGCTTCAGGCGGATCGGCCGGTTATGACCACAAGAAGATGGGCATTACCGCGCGCGGCGCCTGGGAGTGTGTCAAGCGTCACTTCCGTGAGATCGGCGTCGATATACAGAAGACAGAGTTTACGGTCGCCGGCATTGGCGATATGTCCGGCGACGTGTTCGGGAATGGAATGCTCCTGTCACGACACATCCGCCTGCAAGCCGCCTTCGACCATCGGCACATTTTCATCGACCCCTCGCCGGATGCCGCGACGAGCTTCGCCGAGCGCGCCCGGATGTTCGAGCTCCCGCGCTCGAGTTGGGACGACTACGACCGGAAAAAGATCTCACGTGGCGGTGGTGTCTTTCCGCGCACCTCGAAATCCATTCCGTTGTCACCGGAAGCCCGCGCCCTGCTGGGGATCGAAGCGGCCGCGGCGACTCCCACTGACATCATACGTGCGATCCTCAAGATGCCCGTGGACCTGCTCTGGAACGGCGGTATCGGCACCTACGTGAAGGCAAGCCATGAATCGAACACCGAAGTCGGCGACCGCGGCAACGATGCCGTCCGTGTGAACGGAGCCGAGCTCCGAGCCAAGGTTGTGGGCGAAGGCGGCAATCTCGGTTTCTCGCAGCGCGGCCGGGTGGAGTACGCACGGGCTGGCGGCAGGCTGAATACCGATTTCATCGACAACTCCGCCGGAGTCAACACCTCCGACGTGGAAGTCAACATCAAGATCCTGCTCAATCCCCTCATGCAAGCGGGCAAGCTTGCTCGTGGGGAACGCAACCGGCTGCTCGCGCGCATGACGAACGAGATAGCCGCGCTCGTCCTGCGCAACAACTATCTGCAGGGGCAGGCAATCAGCATCCTCGAGCTGCACGCCGGCACGCGCCTCAGTGAATACCAATATCTCATCCGCTCGCTGGAGCGTTCGGGAGACCTCAACCGGGCACTGGAATTCCTGCCCGCCGACGACGAGCTCGCGGAGCGCCGCAAGAGCGGCGGCGCGCTCACCCGTCCGGAGCTTGCGATCCTGCTTGCCTACAGCAAGATCTGGCTCAATAACCACCTGCTGGACTCTGACGTGCCGGAGGACCCGTATCTATCCTCGGAGCTCGAGCGATACTTCCCGGCTCCGGTGCGCGAGCGCTTCCCGCGGGCAATCGCCCAACACCGCTTGCGCCGCGAGATCATCGCCACAGCAACTACCAACAGCCTCGTGAACCGTATGGGGCCCACATTCGTGTCGCGCGCACAGGAGGACACGGGCGCCGAGCCCGCGCAAATCGCGCGCGCATACACCGCGGCACGAGAGATCTTCGGTATGCGCGAGCTGTGGGCGCAGATAGAAGCGCTGGACAACAAGGTACCGGCCCAACTGCAATACGAGATCGCCTTCCAGACGAGTCGCCTGCTGCGCCACATGACCTACTGGTTGCTTGCCCATCGCAAGCGCGAGTTGCAGGTCGATGCGGCCGTCGCCGAGTTCGGCAAGGGTGTCCGCGAGCTCGAGTCCGGAATCGCCAACGTCCTCGCCGGATCCACTCGTGAGCGCTTCGAGGACAGCCGCAAGCAGCACGTAGCCGCGGGGCTGCCCCCGGAACTTGCAACCCGTGTCGCCAGCCTGGATGCGCATAACGCCGCGCTCGACGTGGTGGAGCTTTCTCTCGCTCACCGCGTGAGCGTGCTCGAAGCTGCCCGGATCTATTTTGAGGTAGGATCTCGCATCGGTGTGGATTGGCTGCGTGACCAGATCGAGCGCCTGCCGGTCGACGGCCCCTGGCAGGCCACGGCCAGGAGCGGACTCCGCGATAGCGCGTTACGGACTCATCGCCGCCTCGCCGAGCGCGTTCTCAGCAGGAAAGACAAAGGGCCAGCGCAGACTCGAGTCACCACCTGGGTAGAATCGATTGGCGGGGAGCTCGCTCACTGGCAGCGCACCCTGACGGACATGCGTGCCGCCGGCTCGAGCGATTTCGCGACTCTCACGGTGGGCGTAGAGTCAGTGCGCAAGCTCGCGGACTGATCTTGCAACGACGCTCTTCCCGGCGCGCAGCGCCGCTCGCACAACCGCTTCGACCCGCGGGAAAGTCGGGCGAAGCCCTGAACAAGGTAGATCAATGGTTGGAAAACTGATTCTCGTACGCCACGGACAGAGCGTCTGGAACGTGGAAAACCTGTTTACCGGCTGGCACGACGTCGACCTTTCAGAGCAGGGTCGCCTGGAGGCGGCGCAGGCCGGACGCGAGCTGCTGAAGGAACATCTGCATATCGACATCGCCTTCACGTCGGTACTGAAGCGCGCCATCCGCACGCTGTGGATCCTGCTCGACGAGATGGATCTGATGTGGGTTCCGGTGGAGCGTTCCTGGCGCCTCAACGAGCGCCACTACGGCGCTCTGCAAGGCCTCAACAAGGCGCAAACCGTGGAGAAGCATGGAGACGCGCAGGTGAAAATCTGGAGGCGCAGCTACGATATCCCGCCGCCGAGGCTCGAGCTGGACGACAAGCGGCACCCACGCTTCGACCCGCGCTACGCCGGCGTCGATCCCGCCGAGCTACCGGCCAGCGAATCGCTCAAAGACACGCTGGCACGAGTGCTGCCATTCTGGCACAGCCGAATTGCACCGGAGTTGCGCTCCGGACGCAATGTGCTCGTCGCCGCCCACGGTAACAGCCTACGCGCGATGGTGAAGATGCTCGACAACGTCTCGGAAAAAGACATCGTCGAGCTCAACATCCCGACCGGTGTGCCGCTGCTCTACGAGCTCAACCCGGAGTTGAAGCCGCTCGGCAGCCGTTACCTGGGAGATCCCGCGGCGATCGCCGCTGCGGCCGAGGCCGTCAGGCGGCAGACCGAAAAGCGTTAGGGCCCCTCGTGACGCCTGCTCATGCGGCCCAGCCGTCGTATCGGCCGCGAAACTCCGTGGCGAGCGCCGTCATGCGCCGCCCGAGCTCCTGCATGTCAGGCACGATGAGCTTCATGGTTTTGGTGGCGTGCAAGCTGAAGTTGAGCTCGGGGTCATTCTCCATTGGCTTCACGTCCACCCCGAACCCTTCGGACTCGAGACGGGCACGTGCGCCCTGAACCGCCGCCTCGTCCGGCAACGCCAGGAAGAAGTCGACCGGGTAGGCGTTGAAAGGTGCGTAGCCTCGGGATCTCAGGCCCGCGATCACCTTTTCATCCCAACTCTCGGTCGAATTCGCCTGCCGCACCCGGCGCATGTTGAAATACACCCGTGCCGCGATGATGGCCACGGCGACAACGAACAGAACGACGATGACAGTCATGAGCTACCGTATGAGCGACATCGGGGCGGGATCCGCTATTCGTCAGGCGCGATGGTGACGCGCAGGCCTTCGAGCTCCGGGGTGAATTCAATCTGACACGACAGGCGCGAATTGGGCTGATGATGAGCCAGCTCAGAGAGCAGCTCCCGCTCGTCCGACATCGCCGCAGGGAGGCGAGACTGCCACTGCGGATCCACGTACACGTGACAGGTCGCGCACGAACACATGCCGCCGCAAATCGCAGCAACGCCGTAATCGAGCTCACGCAGAGTCTCCATCACCTTGAGACCCGTCTTCGCATCGACGTTGTGCTCGACTCCATCGCGATCGACGACACGCAAGAGCGCCATGAACCTACCTCATTGACTGTTGAGCTGAAACCTTGCAGGCCTCGGGCGAGCTGCTCGAGCCTCAGGCGGTGCAGTGAGTAAACCCGCTATTTTGCCGATTGAAAGCTCAGGGCGCCAGCAGGAGGCGCGGTCGGATGGCCTCCGGGAACCCGGCTCAACCGGTGAGCTCGGCTTGACCTGTGGAAGCCAAGGGCCCGAACACCTTCATCACGAACACAGCCTTGCGCCCAGCCCCATCCAGCCCCTCGAAGGTGGTACGGATTTCACGGCCTACGAGGTCCAGGACATCCTGGTACGGCCCGAACACCTGCGTGCTCATGCTGTTCGATACCACCCTGAACCGGCCGTCGCCATTGATGCGATCAATGAACCGGTGGATGACCGGGCCAAACTCCGCCTCGAGCGGGTAGAGGCTGATTTCGATGCCGATGTCCATTTGCGTCCTGGTGAGCACACCCCCGATCCAGTATTGCACGTTGCAATTCGTGAGACCCCATCTGTCTCGCGATAGGACTAGAATCGCGCCCCACGTCTGGGCGACGGGGCGCCGCCTGATTTGGCCGGCCCCCGTCTTCGCATACCGGCGGCAAGAGGTTGCGCGCAGCGCATGAACAAAATGCGGAAGATCCAGGTTCATCAGGTCGATGCGTTCACCCGCGAGCGCTTTACTGGAAACCCGGCGGGCGTCGTACTGAACGCGGACGGGCTCACTGAGCCCCAGATGCTCGCGATCGCACGCGAGCTCAACAACGCGGACACCGCCTTCATCCTCGCACCCGACAGCCCGGATCACAATCTGCGGGCGCGATTCTTCACACCCCGCACCGAAGCAGGCTTTGTCGGCCACGCCACCGTTGCGGCGCATTACGTGCTTTCGCGTGGCCTCGAGGCTCGCAGGCACCTACGCCAGAAATCCAAAGCGGGAACCGTGGACATCGAGGTGCGCGGAACGGGAGAGGACCGCAGCATCGCGATTCGCCAGAGCGCACCGCCGCTAGGGCGCGAGCTTAACGATCGCGAGCGCCTGGCGGTTCTGGATGCCTTGGCCCTGGCCACGGACGATCTCGACATCCGTTGCCCCCTCAGAATCGTCGGGGCGAGCAGCACCCGGCTGATGATCGGCGTGCGGGGCCAGGAGCCCTTGCGGCACCTCAAGCCTGATATGACCCGGCTCACCACACTGTCGGCGCAGGTTGGAGCCGCCGGTTACTTCGTCTTCTCGCTGGCTCACGGGGAAAGCGACCATCTGACCGAATCGCGGATGTTTTGCCCCGCTCTCGGGATTGCCGAGGATCCAGTCAGCGGCAACGCGCATGGGCTTCTGGGCGTGTACCTCGCGCAGTACGGCCTGCTGCCTCGAGACGAGCAACGCACCGCCTTCACCGGCGTACAGGGTCACTCAGTGCACCGACCGGGCAGAGTACGAGTCGAGTTGGAGCTCAGGGACGGCAGCGTCGACGCCGTATGGATCATCGGACAGGCGGTCTCGATTTTCGAGACCGAAATTGAGCTGTAGATGGCCGAAGCCACTTTCGTGCCGGTCATGAAGCTTGCCGAGATTCGCCAGGGCAGTATGCAGGCACGAGTCCTGGAAGGGCGCGAGATCGTGATCTGCCACACGCGCGAGGGAGTCTTCGCGCTCGATAACATCTGCACTCACGCGCATGCCCGCATGTGCGAAGGCCGGTTGCGGGCGACGCGCCTCATGTGCCCGCTGCACGGCGCGTCCTTCGACATACGGGACGGCCGCGTTCTCGGGGCGCCGGCCACGGTTCCCCTAGCCACATTTCCCGTCAGGATCACCGACGGCACAATCGAAATCTCCTTCAGCTCTCCTGATACGAGCCAGCCTGGCTCCTGGAACGCGTCAACCAGATGAACCAGATGGCGGGAAGCGTCACACACGCTCCTACCAGGAAAGGCGCGCTCGCGCCTAGAGCCGTGTAGATCGGTCCGGAAAGGAACGGACCGATCACTCGTGCCAGGCTGCTGCTGGACTGATAGGTGCCCATGACGGCGCCGCGGTCGTGGACATCGGCCTGCTTGGATGCGAGTGACGAAGCGCTGGGGTTGAACGAGCCCACTCCGATTCCACACAAGGCGAGGCCGAGACCGGTTATCGCGAGGCTGTCCGCCGCCGCCACGGTAACCAGGCCAGCAACATAGGCCAACACGCCGATGATTGCCAGCCGGACCTCCCCGAGACGCGGCACGAGCGATCTCACTCCACCGCCCTGCATGAGCACGGCCATGCAGGCAAGGCAGAACATGAGCAGTCCAACCGTGCGCGGTCCAAAGCCGAACTTGTTCAATGCCCAGATCGCGAAGATCGACTCCAGCACCGCTTGCGAAAAAGTCACCAGCAGCCCCGCCGTAGCCACGGATCGTAGTGCCGGCCGCTCGAGCAACATGCGCAGCGGTCCGACGCGTGCCCTCGACGCGTGCTCCCTCCGGCGCTCGACGGTGTTGCTTTCGGGCAGGAGGAAAGTAACCAACGCGATCGCGAACAGACTCAATGAGGCCGACACGACAGCCGGCAGCACGAAACTCGCGGTCTTCAGATCGTTACCGGCGAGCAAGCCGCCAATAGCCGGACCAAGCGTGAATCCGATGCCGATCGCCGCTCCGACCATGCCCAGCGAGGCGGCGCGCTTTTCAGGCGTACTGACATCCGAAGCGTACGCGAACGCTGCCGCGATGTTGCCCGCCATGAAGCCGCCGAGGATGCGCGAGGCGAACAGCCAACCGAGGCTGTGGGCGAGCCCCAGGATGATATACGAGACGCACGCGCCGCCCAGACTCGAGATGAGGATGGGCCGGCGGCCGAAGCGGTCGCTCAGGCGTCCCCATAGCGGTGCGGCAACGAGCTGACAGAGCGAGTACGCACCGAAGAGCGCCGTGATGACCACCGGCTCCGCGCCGAACCGGTCGGCCATATAGGGCACCAGCGGGATCAGGATCCCAAACCCGAGGATGTCGATGACGCTGACGAGGAACAGCGAGCCGAGTTGTTTGTTTCTCATCAGTGGCCGGGAACGATGCTGGAGATGTCCGCGCCGGGACGGGTCTGGGGCGGCAGGTAGTCGCGTGCGCTGCGGATGATGAGGTTGGGAATACGTGAGTCATCCCAGTCGGCCGGATGCCGCGGCAGGCGCCCCATTCGCAGAATCGTCAGATGCATGGACGGCACGAGCCAAAGCCGGTTGCCACCGTTGCCTTCGACGAGAAACACGTCATCGAGAGCATACGGCTCGGCACCGACCGGGTTGGTTTTACCGAGCCGCAGATAAGATCCATAGTTGGCGTTGCCTTTGGCGGGCGTGAGCATTCTGGCGACCCAGCCCGGCCGGATAACTTCCTCACCACGATAATTGCCATCCTTGACCAACAGCTCCGCAATCCTGATCCAGTCGCCCTGACGCGCCAGCATGCAGCAGTCCGCGTGCGCGGTTCCGCCGGGTCGGTCGAGCCAGAGCCAGGCATCGCCCGCCCCGATGCGGCGCCAGAGCTCTTGTGACACAAATTGGGCGTAGCGCATGCCGGTAGCACGCTCGATCACCAACGCGAGGAGCTGCGGATCCGCACTCTGCTCCGCCCAGACGGCGCCGGGCTTGCTCACGAGCGGCTCAGCGAACGCCGCGGCAAGTATATCCGGCCCGAGCGCCTCGCGGACACTGGCACTCCATGGGGTGAGCGACGGCTCAGGCGCCCGCAGGCCACTCGACATCTTGAGAAGTTGACTCACTGTGATCGCGCCACGCGGATCGGCGCGCCATTGGGTGATGAAATCCCCGACAGGCTCGTCCGGCCAGTGAATCTGGCGCAGTGAAAGAGCGGCTCCCGCCGCCAGCGCGGCGACGATCCTGGCGAAGGATTGTCCGTCCTCGATAGTGTCGAATCCTGTCCCATGCCAATACTTTTCGAAAACGATGTGCTCGTGACGGCTCACGATGAGCGCGGTCGAATCCCGTTCACCAGCGTAGGCTGCGGCGGTTTCCAGAGCCTTACGGTCCAGTGACTCCAGCTCCGGGGCAACTCGCGGCGCTGGCGGCTCGTTGCCGCCGACCACGCGCTCCCGCGGTTGATAAAGCGGGAAAGAAGGACCGGAGCTTCCCGTGAGCGCCAGAAAGTAACGCTTCCAGAAGACAGGCTCGCGCACGACCGCCAGGAGCCCCAGCGCGGCCAGCGCAGCCAGAATCCACGTTCCAAACCGTCTCATGCCCTTCCTATTCCAAACGGGAAAGTCTGCCCGGGCGCGCAGGGCGGCGCTTTCAGCGAACGCGCCTGCCCGCCCGCACAGGACCGCAGTGCCTCGCCTCGCCCCCGACGAGCTCGAGCTCATGGGTCACGCAGTCGGGCCATTCAGGCCGGTGGTGAGTGGCCATGACGACTGCGGCACCGTCGGCCACCATCGCCTCGACGTGACCCCGGAGAGCTCTGCGCGTAGGGCCGTCGACACCGGAAAACGGCTCATCCAGCAACAACAGGTCCGGGTGCCGCACCCAGGCGCGCGCGAACAGTACACGACGCAGCTGTCCGTAGGACAGCTCCCTGAGTGTCCGTTTCGCCAGATCGGCGAGTCCGAAGAACGTCAATGAGCGGCTCGCGTGCGCCCGGTCGGCCGCCGTCGGAGGATCGTTCAACCCAATGCTCGAATACCGGCCGGACTGCACGACCTCAGCCACCGTCAGGTGCTGGGGATGGTCGGCCTGCAGATGCGGCGCTACGAGTCCAACGCGACGTTTGAAGAGCTCCAGCGGGACTCCCGGCACGATTCCAGCGCGCTCGATCCGACCGCCTATCGCCACGCCGTGATCTCCATAAAGGGTGCGCAACAGCGTGGTTTTTCCAGATCCGTTGCGCCCATGAACCACCCAGCATTCGCCCGGGCGCACCTCGAGCGAGATTTCCTTCAGCGCCTGATGCTCCTCCAGGTACACGGACGCGTTGGTGAGCCGGACGAGAAAACCATGCTTGCGAGACCGAGGTCGCGCCCTAGTGACGACCCCTGGCATCGAGTCGTCATGCTCCTCATGCAGCCAGCGCTTCAAAGGACCGCGTCGCATAGCGCCGCGATAGACAATGCGCCCTTTCTCCAACACGAGCGCGTGAGTGGCGCTCTTCGGGATGTCTTCGACCCGATGCGTGGCAAGAATCCATGGCAAGGACGAGCTGCGTGTCCGTTCGAGCCAACGCACCGCACGCGCGTGATTTATCTCATCGAGACCATTCAACAGCTCGTCGAGCAACAACAACTTCGGACGCGCGGCCAGCGCGCGCGCAAGCAACACCAGCCTGCGCTCGCCGTAGGAAAGCGTCAAAAAGCGGCGCGCTGCAAGCTGCTCGAGGCTCAAGCGTCTCAACAGCGCTTCGATGCGCCTGCGGTCACCCGGCTCGAGCGTGTTGAGTGGAATATCCGTGCGGTACAGCCCGGTGCCGACGACCTGCTCCACCGTATGATTCCAGCCATAACGCTCGTACTTGTCCTGCCTTTCCGGCCCGAGGTAACCGATCTCGTCCTGCACCTCGAACGGCCCGGGGAACAGCTCGCCGCGCCAGTGATACTCGCGCACTTCGCCACCTCTGGGCGTTGGCCATACCGCACCGGAGATCAGCTTCATCAGCTGAGTCTTGCCCGCGCCATTGCCGCCGGCCAGAACCCAATGCTCGCCCGGACGGATCGTCCAGCTCACATTTTCCAGGATCGTGCGTCCCTCCCGCTCGAGATGGACGTTGGTCAGGCGCACGCCGACATAGCGGGCGTGCGCACTCTTCGCTCTCTGCATTGCCTGACAATCGGGATTGTGTAAAAAAACATTGTCGCATGGCTCGTCGCCTGGCGGCGACACACGGACAGCCCATGGTCTGTCCCCTCTCGAAATCCTCCTCTGCCGGGCGGGAATGCCCGGATCGCTTGTGACTCTTATCGCAATTTCGCTCTCTGTAGCGTGCCCACCGCGACGCTAGCTTGGCCGCTCGTGCTAGCGTTACGGCTGAAAGGGATCACCATGTCAGACTCAATTCTCGCTGCAATCATCGCCGCGACCGCGACGCTTTCAGCGTCGCTGTTGCAACTCAGGTTCTCCGTCGCGCGTGAGCTCGCCGCCCGCGCGCAATCTCCGAACGGGCGCAAGAAAAGCCGTGCGCCGTTCATTGTACTGTTCGTTATGGTCAGTGCCGCCGGCATCGCGGGCTTCTCATTCTCACAGTGGCTCACGGAAAATGAGCGAGTCGCGCGTGGCACGCTCGAGCACGAATTACGTGCTCGCGTCGAGGAGGCCACCCGAACCGCGAACCAACTCGAAGTCACTCGCGCCGGTGTGCGCGCCGAAATCGAGATGGGAGTTTTGCGTAGGATCGGCTCGGACGGCGTAGTCGTCACGGCTACCGTGGGTGCGTGCCGCCCAGCGCTGGTCGTGAGCGCGCCCGGAAGCAGCTCACCTCCAGGAGTGTCCGCGGAAGCCGCAGCGCCGCCCACCCCCACCTGCACGGAGACCGAAGCGAGCTCCATCACCTTGTGCGCGACCATCCCAAACAATGCCTCGGTGACGGAGGTGGAGCTTTTCAGTCGTGGGGCCGACTCCGATGCTCCCTGGAGCAGCGCCCGCATGTTGCCCGGGCAGGAAGCAGGACAGGCACGATTCGCGGAAAAGTATTCGGAGGGAGCCGAAGGACCCGGGACAAAGCAGGTCTGTCAGGGATTCTCCCACTGGTCCGCCGAGCACGCGCGGGTTGCAAGAATGGTGGTGCGCTACAGTCTTTGAGGTATATAGTCGTCAGGCGGACTCGTCGCGCGAAACTATGGAGTTCTAAATGGAACAATCGCGCTATCAAGAGCAGGTTGAGCGCTGCACCGCTGAAATGAGAGCGTTCTTTCCCGAGCTGGCTCAGCGTTACACACCCATCATTCTCATTGCGGCACTGTCGGAGCACGTCGGTGGCGCGCTGTTCCATTGTCAGGAAGCGCGCACATGCACTCGAGAGAAGGCGCAGGCCGTCATCGAGCGTGTGAAGCAATTGGCGTTCAAGCCGTAAGCTTACCCGCGCTTTACCAACATCCAGCGGGCGCGAGCGTCATCGACCTCAGGCCGTCGCATGAGGCAGGAGCCAGGCGGGCTTCCGGGCCAGATACGGCATAATTGCCGATCGGATTACAGGTCGGAGTAGTCGATGCCCGCGCCCGCATTCGGGTCTGCCACCCACAGTTGGGTCCTGCGCATTCTGGTCGCGCTGGCCCCGATATGGCTGATGGGCATCCTGGATCGAGGTCTATGGACGCCCGACGAGCCGCGCGAAGCCGATATCGCCTGGCGAATGAGCCTGCAAGGCGATAAGATTTTGCCCGAGCTGGCTGGTACGCCGTTTCTGGAAAAGCCACCGCTCTCGTACTGGATGTCGGCCACAGGGCTGCGGGTCTTCGGCGACTCGCCAGCGGCCGCGCGCGCGCCCAACATTCTCTACGCCATGCTGACTGCTCTTGCGATCGGCGCGTTGGCGCTCAGGATGGGAGGAGCTCTAACGGCGGTCTTGGCCGCGCTCGTTACCGGCACGATGCTCATCGTGTTCCGCGTGACAGTCTGGCTCGCGCCCGATGCGGGTTTGCTCGCCGGATGCGCGGTGTCACTGCTCGGCGTCTATCTCGGGTACACCGCCCCCGCAGGCCGCCGCAAGCTGCTCGGATACTGTCTGATGCATGTCGGTGCCGCGATGGGCTTCATGGCCAAGAGCGCACCCGCGTGGATGGCGCCAGCCCTGGCTTTGAGCGTCCTCATCGCATGGGAGCGTCGTTGGTCGGAGTTGGCGCGCTGGGAGCTGTATGCCGGCTTCGCTTTGCAGGCGCTCATCATCGGCCCCTGGATCGTCGCGGTGTCACAGACCGCCCAGGGCACGGATGCTCTGTTGGCTCTCTTCTGGCACAACGTGGTCGGGCGCTTCACCCGAGTGTCTGCCCCGCCCGCTCTCGACTACAGCACGGGCCACAAAAACTCGCCGGGGAAGTACTTCGTCGAGTTGCCAGTGTACCTGTTGCCCTGGACCCTCCTGGTCGTAGCAGCACTGCGGCGCGCCTGGAGCCGCTCTCGCCTGACTGGGACTGAAGGCACACCCTGGCGCTTTGCTGTTGCTGCTACGCTGCCTTTCCTGCTCGTGCTATCGATCGCAGCCACCGCGCGCGATATCTACGCGGCTCCCGGCCTCCTCGGTTTCGGCGTACTCGTCGGGCTATGGATGAACGAGGTGAGACACTCGCCAGGCCCGTTTGATGGTTGGGCGATTCGCGCCACGCGTTGGCTGGTTACGGCGATCGCCTGTGGGTTCGCATTATTTGCAGCAGTCATCGCGTTCGCGAGCGCCGCCCTCGACTACCTGCTGGCTCCGGTGGCGGTACTGCTGTTTTCTTTCGCAGCAATGCACTCCTCCGCCCGGTCTCAGGAACGCGGCGATCTGATAAGGAGCTTTGGATGGACGTATGCGTCTTACGTGGCGGCTGTGTGTATCACCGCCCTTGTAGCGTTTCCGGCTATCGACCGATCGCACGACCTGCATTCGCTCGCGCGACGAATTCGCGCCGATAGTGAGCATCGCGATCTCGCACTGCTCGACCCGGATGAAACCACGATTGCCATGATGGATTACCGGCTACGTACTCCATTTACGATTCTGACCCTCGAGCCGGTGCGCGCAGAACCGAGGGACCAGACGGCGGAAAACGCTGTGTCCAATTGGTTCTACACCCACGGAAGCACGGCCCGCGTCCTCGTCCTGCTTCCCGGACATGCCCCCGGCGAGCTGACTCGGCTGCTCGATCACATTCACCCCTCCAAAGTGCCGGATGACGGTATCGCAGGAACTCTGCAGTCCCGGGGAGCCGCATCCGTTTTGCGACTCTACG
Organism: uncultured Steroidobacteraceae bacterium; assembly: GCA_964494895.1. GTDB lineage: Bacteria > Pseudomonadota > Gammaproteobacteria > Steroidobacterales > Steroidobacteraceae > 13-2-20CM-66-19. The sequence goes on from CAZBTV010000021.1 coordinate 35,654, forward strand.
AGCTCCCGCAGGGGCGCCGTTATGCTCTGCTCGGCCCGCCCGGGCCGGGTCAAGGCGGTAAGATGGCGCGCCGGCCAATCACGGCCGGCGCTCGAGGAGTTCATGATGAGCCAGACTGATTCGGGTCTATCGCGCAACCTCAGGGACCGGCACATTCAGCTCATCGCCCTGGGTGGCACGATAGGCGTCGGCCTCTTTCTGGGCTCCGCGAAAGCCATCCATCACGCCGGCCCCGGACTGATCCTGGCCTATGCCGTGGGTGGAGTCGCGATCTTCCTCATCATGCGGGCGTTGGGCGAGCTGCTCACCTATCGGCCGGTCGCCGGGTCCTTCGCGGTATACGCAGACGAGTTTTGCGGGCACTTTGCCGGCTTCGCCACCGGATGGTCCTACTGGTTCATGTGGGTGGTGACCGCGATGGCGGAGCTCACCGCTATCGGCATCTACGTACGATACTGGTTTCCCCACATACCACAGTGGCTTCCCGCGTTGGTCGCGCTAATCGCCCTCTACGGCGCGAATCAGCTCGCGGTCCGCGTGTTTGGCGAGCTGGAATTCTGGTTCGCTCTCATCAAAGTGGTCACCATCGTCGCGCTGATCATCGGTGGCCTGCTCGTGATCTTCCTCCATGTTGGAGAACTGGGTCCAACGGCAAGCTTCAGCAACCTGTGGTCGCACGGTGGCTTTCTGCCTTTCGGCATTCTCGGAGTGCTGCTGACGCTGCAGATGGTGACGTTCGCCTATCAGGGCGTGGAGTTGATCGGCGTCACGGCTGGCGAAGCGGAAAACCCGGAGGTCGTCCTGCCCAAGGCAACCAACGGCATCACTTTCCGCATCCTGATCTTCTACATTGGCGCCGTGCTGGTCATCATGTCTCTGGTGCCGTGGACGGATCTCAGTCCCGACACCAGCCCGTTCGTCTTCGTGTTCGAAAAGATGCACATACCGGCGGCCGCGAGCATCATCAACCTCGTCGTGATCACCGCGGCCACTTCATCGTGTAATAGCGGCATCTTCAGCACCGGCCGTATGCTCTACTCCCTCGCGCAACGTGGCCAGGCCCCGGGTGGTCTCGCCAGGCTGAGTGCGCAGCGGGTGCCGGCAACCGGCATCAACGTCTCGGCCGCCGTGATGTTGATCGGTGTGGTGTTGAACTACGTGGTGCCGGAAAAGGCCTTTGTCTGGATCACGAGCATTTCCACCATCGGAACCCTCTGGACCTGGGCAATCATCATGATTTCGCACCGGAACTATCGGCGCGCCATTGCCGCCGGGCGTGCCCGCCCGTCCAGCTTCCGTATGCCTGGAGCACCCTATGCGAACTGGCTCGTGATCGCCTTCCTGGCCGTCGTGACGGCGATGCTCGGACTCGATGACGACACCCGGGTCGCGCTTTACGTGGCGCCATTCTGGTTTGGACTGCTGGCCCTGGGGTATCTGCGCTCGAAGCCGCAAGCTCTGGAACGGGTACCCGAGCCCTGAAGACGTTCCGCGCGGCCTGGATAGCCACATTCTCAGCTCTCATGGGCGCGCCCGCTGGCGCGTCCGCCAGCGATTCTGGGAGGCCCGAACGAACCGCGGCGATCGCGCTTGATACGGCCGGCGGGGATACATGGACATTCGATCGGCCGATTACAGGCAACGTCGCATCGGCCGCCTGTAACTCGGTCATCGTCGAGTCACCCGCGGGTGAAGTGCGCGCCGTGCTGCAAGGACGACACTTCCTCGCCAACATTCATTTGCACAGTGGCATCAACGCCGTACGCGCATCCTGCCGGCGAGCCGCCGCGCCGACCGTCAGGTCGAAAGTCCAATATTGGAACGTGCGTCTGGAGGATCGTCCGCGTGCTCGAATCCGTACGCGGACGGCTGGAGAGCTCGTCTCAATGGACGCGGGAGCCTCGGAACGAGCTGCTGGCATTCCGGTACCCATCGAGAAGTATGAATGGCTCCCCGACCCACACAACCCGGCTGTGATTCCACTCGCGCAAGACAAGCGCATCCAATTCGCTTCCCCGATAGTGGATGGCGAGTATCGAGTGACACTCCATGTGACAGACACGCTGGGGCGCCACGATGAAAGCACAACGGTGTTTCGCGTCTCCAAAGGAATCCCCGCGGAGGTTGATGTCGAGCGTACGCCGCCGGATTGGCTCGCGGGTGGAATCGTCTACGGCGCAGCTCCGACTCTGCTGACCCCTGTTGGATTTGAGGGAGTCATGCGTCGGCTGGATGGCATCGTGACTCTAGGCGCGAATGCCATCTGGCTCACTCCCGTGACGGCGGCACCGCCTGGCGATTTCGGATATGCCGTCACCAATCATTTCCAGGTGCGTGACGCGTTTGGCTCCCAACAGCAGCTGCGTGCACTGATCGATGCGGCGCACGCCCGTGGATTGCGCGTGCTGCTCGACTTCGTAACCAACCACCTCTCGAACGCGCATCCATATTACGTGGATGCTGAAAGGCGGGGAGCGGCTTCGCCCTATTACGGCTGGTTCGAGCGCGATCCGAGCGGCAAGGTCGTACATTATTTTGACTGGACCAACCTGGAAAATCTGGATTACGACAACCCGGACGTACGGGCCTACATGATTGCCGCCTGCTCATATTGGGTACGAGTGTTTCACCTGGATGGCTTCCGTATGGACGCCGCGTGGGCGCTCCGGGAGCGGGCTCCAGAATTCTGGCCGGAGCTGCGGCGCGAATTGAAACGAATCGATCCGGATATCGTGTTGCTGGCGGAAGCTTCGGCGCGCGACCCTTATTACCGCACTCACGGCTTTGACGCGGCATATGACTGGACAGACAAGTTGGGAGAGTGGGCCTGGCAAAGTGCTTATGCGGACGGTGAGGCAGCTCCGGACTTGAATGCATTGCGCGCGGCGCTCGCCGATGACAACGCGCCTTCCGGCACGGGATTTGCGGTCCTTCGATTTCTGGACAACAACGACACGGGTGCGCGCTTCGTGACGCGACATGGGATCGACCAGACGCGGACAGCCGCGGCCATGCTGCTTACATTGCCGGGGCTACCCTTGATCTTCGACGGCGATGAGGTTGGCGCGGCATTCGATCCTTACCGCGGGGGGGCCCCTATCGTGTGGCGTGACCTCTACGGTCTCGAGCCGTTCTATTCACGGCTCGTGAAGTTGCGACACGACGTGGCAGCGCTGCGCTCGAGCTCGATGGAGCTTCTCGACAGCGATGAGCGGGACACGGTACTTGCCTATGAACGAGGCGGCGAAGAAGCTCTGGCGTGTCGGGAAGCCGGCAAACGAACGAGCAAGGACCAGCGAGAGTCGGAGTGTGAGCCGTCGATTGTGGTAATCAACTTCGGCGCCGCCACGGTGGACATATCGCTGCCGTCGCGCACAGCTCCCGATACGAGAGAAACGAACGCGGCGGTAACGCGCGCAGGTGCGAGCGCTCCACTCCCGGGCCAGGGGCCGTCGGGCACGCCTCCCGTCCACCACACGCTAGGCGCCTTGATTGCAACCAGGATCTGGCTGGTCGAGAATCTGGTGACGGGCGCAACTTTCCAACTTGGCGCGGGCGCCTCTACACTCAGGCTATCGCCTCATGATGCACTGCTGCTGCGCCCCCCGCCCCCAACTGGTTGACGGCCCCCTCCATGACGTTTGTGATCCTTTTTCTCGCCGCTCTGTGGGCCGGCACTCAAAACGCGCTCGCCGGCGGCGGCTCCTTCATCACCCTGCCCTCACTCATGTTGACTGGCATGGATGCCCGGGCGGCCAACATCACCTCCTCGATCGCGCTGTTTCCAGCGCAGGTCGCGACAGGGTGGACAGGCCGTGAACACGTCGAAGGCGTTGCCGGCCTGTCTTTCCGCGCGCTCGTCCTGATCAGCCTGATCGGCGGCGGCCTGGGCGCCGTGCTGTTGCTCGTCACGCCGCCTTCGTTTTTTGCGCGCCTTGTGCCATGGCTCGTGCTGTTCGCAACAGTTGTGTTTGCATGGGGAAGCTTCAGCCCGCAGAAACAAAGCGGACCCCGGTTGGGCCGGCTTGGCGCGGCGGGAGCCCAGTTTTGCATTTCGGTTTACGGTGGCTACTTCGGGGGCGGGATAGGATTTCTCATGCTGGCCGCTCTCACGGCGGCCGGTGTCATGCTGCGCATCGCCTCGGCGACCAAGAACGTCCTTGCCGCGGTCATGAACGCGTCGGCGGTGGCGATCTTCGTGTTCTCCCCCGAGGTACGCTGGTTCGCCGCGGGGGTCGCGAGCGCCGGAGCGATCGTAGGCGGAGTCGCCGGCGGGCTGCTGCTCCATAAGGTCAACGAGAGGGCGCTCCGGATCCTCATCGTGCTGATTGGAATCGGACTGACAGCAGGGCTATTCCTGCGGGCGCCGTAGCGCCAGAGCAGCTCTCTCCCGAAATAGGCAGTCCCAGTGCTCCTTCCGGAACAACATGGACAGCGCACACTCGCTTTGGAGCCGGTAAGATCGCCTAACCACTTGCCTTGCCGAAAGCAAAGAGCACCTATGTCATTGTTGTTCTCGAAAACCACTGTCAAATCGCTGAGCCTGCAGCATCGTCTGGTGATGGCCCCCCTCACTCGCAGCCGTGCACTCGGTAACGTTCCGAACGCGTTGATGGCGGAGTACTACGGGCAGAGGGCGGCCTCGGTGGGGCTTGTCATCGCCGAAGGCACGTCACCATCGCCGAACGGACTCGGCTACGCGCGGATTCCCGGCATCTTCTCCGCCGAGCAGGTCGAAGGCTGGAGGCTGGTAACATCCGCGGTGCATGCCCGAGGCGCAAAGATGTTTCTACAGGTCATGCACTGTGGGCGCATCGCGCATCCGCTCAATCTACCCACTGGCGCACGGGTGCTCGCTCCCTCTGCTGTCGCGAGCAAGGGCGAGATGTGGACGGATGCCGAGGGTATGAAGCCACTGCCGGTACCGGAGGCGATGACAGAAGAAGATCTCAAACAGACGATCGAAGAATTCGTGTGGGGTGCGAAAAACGCCATTGCCGCGGGCTTCGACGGTATCGAGTTGCATAGCGCGAACGGCTACCTCCTCGAGCAGTTTCTGCGTCCAAACACCAATCAGCGCACCGACCGCTACGGCGGCTCCATCGAGGGCCGCTCGCGGTTCGTGCTCGAAGTCGCCGATGCGGCCATCACGGCCATCGGGAAGGACAAGGTCGGCATCCGAATCTCGCCGTTCGGCGTCTTCAACGACATGCCGCTCTATCCGGAAATGGAAGCTGACTACACCTATCTCGCCAGACAGCTCAACGAGCGGGAATTGCTTTACATCCATCTCGTCGACCACTCGTCCATGGGAGCACCGCCCGTCCCCGAGTCGATACGCACGATGTTGCGCGGGATGTCGAACTGCGCCCTGATTCTCTCGGGAGGCTATGATTTCGGGCGCGCCGAGAGCGATCTCGCGGCGGGCAAGGCTGACCTCATCGCTGTTGGCAAGCCCATTCTGGCCAACCCCGACCTGAAAAAGCGCTGGGAAACCGGAGCAGCTTTGAACGCGCCCGACATGAGCACCTTCTACACCCCTGGCCCAAAGGGCTACACGGACTACCCAACGCTCGGGTGAAAGCTCGCGCGCAAGGCCGCGCCGCCCAGGCACATGATGTGCCCGCCGCCGAAGGTGGAGTTATAAACTAATGCGCCGCTGCCGCGCGAATCGCGGCAGCGAGCATTGCAACCGCACCAACTGCTTTTACGAGAAGTCCGAGGCCGGAAGTGCCGAGCAGCATAAAGGTGACGCGCCGGAAATTGACATCCGAGAGCGACTTGTAGAGCGTCACGCCCAGCAATGTACAGGGCAAAACAACCGGCAAGGTGATCATCAGCAGGCGCCAGTACACGGCGTCGAAGGTCTCGGGATGCTTGAATGCCAACATAGCGAGCGATAGAAGCTGCAAGCCCAGGATGTACGGCTGCACGATCGCCCTGGACTCATTCTTCGGCATACGGCGCAAGCCGCTCCAGACGACCACCGCAGCTCCCGGGAAAGCGGTGAATCCGCCGATGACCCCTCCCGCGGCACCGACCAGCAGCGGCGCCAGCCACCCGCCTCCCATCCGCAGGGACATACCCTCCGGCTTGAGCAGCGAGTAGGCGGCATAGACCACCAGAAATGCGCCAAACACCGCCATGAGTTGCGAAGCCGGCAATGAATGCAGAATGGCCAGCCCCAATGGCACACCGGCAAAACCACCCAGCAGATAGGGCCCGGCACCCTCCGGCCACCATTCCCGTAATGGCTTCATATCAGCTTTCAGCTGACGCAACGACATCAGCTGATTGGCAGCCGACAGGGTCATCAACAATGGTACTCCGAGCCGCGGTGGCAGCAACCACAGGCACAACGCGCCAATGGCAGAAAACCCGAAGCCGGACAGGCCGCTCATGATGCCGGAGGCGCCCAGAATGAGGGCGAGAGCCACTAGAGTGCCGGTGGACAATCCATCCGGCACGTAAGGCAGCATGCTCAAGACGTCATGCGCCGCTTGAGGTGGCTCGTCCCTGAAGCATCCGCCGGCATCGTCCGCGGGCGATCATGTCCACACCTTGTCGAGAGCCGCGCAAAAACCCTCCATGTCCGACATCGAGCCCACGGTCACACGCGAGATCGTCGGCCAGATCGGCCATGACCGGCCGATATCGACGCTCTGGGTGCGGAAGGCCGTCCGCATGTCCGCGGCCTGCCTCGTGCGCCAGTCAACCATGAACATGTTGGCTTCGGTACGGATGACGCGCAGCTTCCGCTTCTTGAGATGATCAAGGGCCATCGCGCGCGCCTCCTGCATCTGACTCTTGCGTTGGGCGATCAATCTGGCGGCAGTCAAGCTGGCCGTGGCACACGCGAGCGAGGGCATGGGCAGAGCGCCCGATTGCATGCCGCCGTCGTAGCGCATCATCTTCTCGATGATATCGGGCCGCGCCATCACATAACCCATGCGCATCCCCGCCATGCCGAAGATCTTTGAAAAGGTGCGCATGACGATCACGTCCTTGCCGGCGGCGGCCATATAAGCCGCCGAGGGAACGTCTGCGAAATGGATGTACGCCTCGTCGATCAACACGATCGCACCCGCGGGTTTGTTGGCGACCAGCCATTCGAGGTCGGCGATCGGAGTCGTGGTTCCCGTCGGATTGTTGGGTGAGCAGACGTAATACAGCCCTGCGTGGGGATTCGCGGCCAGCATTGCCTTGACGTCGTGCGTGTAATCCGGTGTCAACGGCACGCGATTCACCGGTACGCCGAGCCATTCCGCGGTGCGCCCTGCGAGCTCGAAGGTCGGATCGGCCGTCACCAGCCCTCTGCTGGGTGAACAGAAAGTCACGACGGAGCGTGACAGAGGATCACTCGATCCGGGCCAGGGCGCCACGTAGTCGTACGGCACCTTCTCCACTTCCATCACCGCGCGGATGAAATCGCCGCGCTGGTCCTGCGGGGCATAGCGATTACTTGACGAGATGATCGCCGCGGCTGCCTCCTGGCCAGGGGCCATCGGTCCGGTCCAACACTCATTCGACCCTATGCGTATCTTCGCCTCCGGCGCCGGATCGGGTTTGCCGCCCGACGCCCATGCTGGCCGGCCAGCCGTCGCTGCTATTGTCAGCGCTCCCGCACCAAACACAGTAGCGATGCGTAGCAACTGCCTACGCGAGTAACCACGGTGCAGGAGATCTTCCTGAGCTTGTTCCGCGAGTGTTTGCTCGACCATAGCATCCTCCATCAGAAACCTAGAAGGCATAAAGAGCCCGGACATAATAAAAGCCACCATTGAATCCGAATGGCGTGAAGCCTGGATACTGCGTCACGGCGGTGTTGAACTGCGCCTTATAGTAGGCCGCCTGCAGGTTTCCATTGACCTTGTTTGGATACCGATTGAACACGTTGATAGCGCCGATACTGAGGGTCACTGCCTGCATGGCTTGGTACGAGACATCGATGTTCGTGATCGGAGTCGTGCTGATCGAGTTCCGATAGTACGTCACGTTGTTTCCAAGCGTTGCGCCACCGTCATTGACCCACTCTGACGACGGGCCATATACGGACTCACGCAGGTTGATCGTCAGCTTCTGAATCGTCCATTGCGAGCCGAAATTGACGACGAATTTCGGCGAAGCGGTGGTGAGATCGGATATTGCCGTCGCGTCGAACAACTGCTGGCCGGCCAGCGCCGCTGGCCCGCTGCGGATGTTGCTTGCCGTGGTATCGTTATAAGTGGCCCCCACCGACCAATCGACCTTGCTCCAGCCGTAGTCGACACGATAGTCGGCCGAGAGGTCCGCGCCACGGGTCTTGGTATCGACGCCGTTGGTGAACAAAGAGACGGCCGTCTGGCCTTGCGCGACGACGTCGGGATCGAGAGTATTGCCGTTGTCGAGTATTGCCTGCGTAACGGCCGGTGCGACCACCTGGCCGCCCACGGCCGCGTTGATCGTCCCGCTGGCGACGATACGGTTCTTGACGTCGATCTGATACACGTCCAACGTCGCGATCAGGTTCGGCATCGGCTGCAGCACAAACCCAATGCTGACATTGTTCGAGGTCTCGGGAGAAAGACCCGCGCCCAGCCCGAGATCCTTCGCTCCCGGCGAATTCGGCGCGAGCTGAACGACCGCCGACGTCGGCGAGACGTTCGTGGTGGTGTAAAACTCCTCCGCGAGTGTCGGCGCGCGGAACCCGGTGCTGACCGTAGCGCGTAAAGCGAACTGCGGCACGAAGTCGTAGCGGGCCGTCAGCTTGCCTACCGCCTTGCTGCCGAAGTCGCTGTAATGCTCGTAGCGGCCGGCCAGATCCAGGCGCAGCGCGTCGCTCGGCTTTACAGCCAGATCCACGTATCCGGCCTCGTTCTTGCGAGCATGGTCGCCCGCATCTGGAGGGTTGAATCCCGGGTAGGATTGAGCGCCCCCGCCGAAGTAGGAGGCGGGATTGCCTGCGCCGATCGCATAGCTGTCGCGACGGTACTCGCCGCCGAAGGCAACGTTCAGCGGCCCCGCGAGGCCAATGTCAAAGTCACGATTGATATCGAGAGTGGAGGTCCACTGGGTGGCCCTGAAGAAGCCATCGTAGAAATTGGTGGGCGAGGCGCCGTTGAGAGCATAGAGGCTCGCGTTGGAGGAGTTGAGCGTAAAGATATCGTCGTGGTCGTAGCCGTAAGTGGAGGCGATATCCCACTTCCACCCCGCGGCCTCGCCGCGCAAGCCGCCCGTAATCTGGTAATCGGTCTCGTGGATGGCTTCGAGCGGGTCGAACCCAAAGGGGAACGGGTACGTGGTCACCCCGGCCGGGCTGGTGTAGGAAACTTTGCTCGGAACACGATAGTTCTCAAAGGAGTTGGCGTCCTTCTTGCCCCAGGTGCCGAACACATAGAGCTCCGCGGCCCCGCCCAGATCGAAGCCGGAGTTGAGTGTCAGCAACGTCGTGTGATACGCGCTGTCGCCCTCGATGAGGTTCAGAAAAGGATATCCCGGGGCGGAAAATTCGTTCGTGTTTGGATAGGTCGTGGGGTTGACGACCCTGGGATCGACCGCGCCTCGATTGCTATGGCCGTGGTTGCGCACCTCAGCCGTGAGGTTGAGATAGCTGTTCTCGAACGGCTCGAACCCCACATTTCCCGCGACATCCTCGGTGCTGCCGCCGCCATCTTCGTACGCACCATAGGACGCGGCGAGATTACCGCCGGCGGGATCCTTCTTGAGGATGATATTGACCACGCCCGCGATCGCGTCCGACCCGTACTGCGCGGCCGCCCCCTCGGTGAGCACTTCAATGTGATCGATCGCTTCCACGGGAATGAAGTTCAAATCGGCGGCCGCGCCTCCCTGGTATGCACCCGACAGCACGGCAAGATTCGCCGTAGTATGCCGCCGCTTGCCGTTGATGAGAACCAGCACGTCGTTCGGGCTCAAGCCGCGCAGCTTCACCTGCAGCGTTTGGTTGGATTGGTCGCCCCCGAAAGCCTGGGCCGTCAGGGAGGGAACGATGGTCGCCAACGAGGTGATCAAGTCGGGCTTGCCGGAAACCTTCTCGAGTTCCTTGGCGCTCACTATCTGTATGGGCGCGGCGCTGTTGGCGGCGGTAATGCCGGTCTGACGAGTACCGGTGACGATGACCTCGCTCGCCGCAGAGACATCGGCGGCGTCCGCCGCGCTAGCCACGCCGGCCGCATCGGATGTGCTAGCCGCACCAGCCTCACCTGCCGGTCCTGCGGCGTGCACTACATTGGCGCCTGCCGCGAATATCGCCGGGACGAGGAACCCCGCCCGGAAACCTGTGCAACCTGGTTTGAACCCCATCCGCCGGATCTCCTTCTTATGGTGTTGGCTTCGATGCGTTGCAATAAACCGGCCAGGAGTGCCAATCCGATGCCGCTCGGGCGGCATTCGAGCATCCATGATGTTGAATTTCGTGGAGTTGGGTCTTCGATCGGGGACTGTACGAGACCCAATCATGTTGTTGTTTATTGTCTGACGAAGCACCAATCTGGAGCGGCGCCGGCGCGCGCATCCCACTTGTTGGTGCGCGCCGGACGGCCGCCGGAACGCATCGAGGCGCGTTGGGCACGCGCCCGTGGCGGCCCTCTATAAACCAACTTGGTGCAGTTGATGCAACGTGTGGCGGGTGCGGTTGCACCATTGCCGCGCACATCAGCCGCTGATTGGCGTTCACGGTCGCGGGCTGGCCCGTTCGGCCGCATCGCTTCCCGCCGCGCTCACCCTTCAACCGTGCTTCGGGAACGGTGGGAGACCCACCTCGCTTCCTTGCTTCTGAATTACTTCAGATATATCGTAATATTATGTAAAGAACGTGTGGTCCTGTTTGAGCTCGAGCGGTCCGGCCGCTCGCCCAGGCTCAGACGACTTCGACAAAATCGCCGTAGCCGCCCAGCACGTCGTCGTCCGTCAACAAAATCATCGGCTCAAAGCGCGCCTGCGCTACCAGAAGCCGATCGAATGGATCCTTATGAATTGGGGGAAGCTCAACGACTTTGGCCGCGTGGCCGCCTACGATCGGCAGGTGATTGAAACCAGCCGGCTCCACGCCAGCCATGACTTCGTGGGGATCGGCTTCGAGCTTGCCCAAAGCCGATTTGATACTCACTTCCCAGATCGAAGCGGCGCTTGCATACACGTCGCTCGAGTCGATGCGCTGCCGTGCTTTCTTCGAGAGTTTTTCCGGAGAAGACAGTGCCCAAAGAAGCAGATGCGTATCCAACAGCACACGCATCCTCAACGACCTTCGAATGTAGACAGCGTCCCCTCGTCCAATGGCGCGTTGAAATCATCGGGTACCTTGATCCTTCCTTTCAGCAGCCCGAGTCGCTTCTTACGGATGGGCTCCGAAATGGGAGCCAGTCTTGCCATCGGCTTGCCCGCTTTGGCAATGATGATCTCCGCGCCGGCGGCCACCTCGTCCACCAGCCGGGACAGATGCGTCTTTGCTTCGTGAATATTGACTGTCGTCATCGCCGTCTAGCTAAACTAAACTTAGTCCAGTATACGGGTCGGGAAAGGCGGCGACAAGGCCATTTGCTCAGAACGTGAAGGTCGCTCCGGCAAGGAAATCGCCCTGATAGAAGGACGAGCCCCGCACCCGTACCTGACACACGGCACCGCCTTGATCCGATCGGCAAAACAGTGCCGAGTTCGAGCCGACCGGCGTGAAGTAGCCGCGCGTCTCGAATCGCAGCGCGAAGTGTTGGCTGAGGGAGGCACGCAAGCCCAACGCCAGCGACAAGGAGAATCGGGTGTCTTCACGCCCGGGAGCGATTCCCGGACTGAGGCGTGTCAACCCAACGCCGCCGCCGTAATAGGGCTTTATCGAACCCGGGTCGTCATCGAAATCCACTGTACCGCCAATGTGCAGGTACTCCGCGATGGTATTGATGGGAGTGGAGCCGTTACCGCCCAATGATGTGGACTCCCGGCTGTAGAACACCTCGTAGTAGCTGCCTGGATCGGCCTGTACATCGACAGCGAAGGCAAAAGACCCGTGGTTGGCCAGCGAGATATTGGGCCCGCCCTCACTTGATCTGAAAATACCGCCCAGGCGATAACCGCCCAACGGGCTGACCGACACCTTCAGTGAGTCGTCATCCGCCGCGCGGGCGGCGGTCGCACTCACGAGCAGAGCAGCTACCGACAAAACACATTTCAATCCTCGCCCACCGCTTGGCATGTCCGTGCTCCTCTTCCTCACGTTCGTAAAGCCCCCGCCACGGAAATGAGCGGAGCGCGCCAGGAGCCTGTCCAGGTAATGATTGTCAGGGTCATCCTCGCGACGGCGATCATTACCTGGACAGGCTCCTGCTCCTAGCCATCATCTGCCAAGCGATGTCGTAGAAGTAGGTCCGGGAACGTCGCAAGCTGGCGTCAGCTTCCGTGCGTCGCTGTTGGACTCCTTACACCCTCGAACACCGTGAACGTCTGCAGAAAATGGAAGTCGGGCCGATCCAGCGCAAAACGCGCATCATCTGGATCGCACAGCCGCGTGAGGCTGACATAATCATCGCTGTCCAGATACGGCTGCAGGCGCTCTCCCCAAGAGTCCCGAAAAATCGCCTCGAGAAGATATGCCCGGTCAGCGGCCCCGAGAGGGAACAGGCGCTCGATGACGAAAGTTCGTGCCTTGACCTCGCACAACCCAGCGCGTCGCAACAGTCCCGCAACGGCGCGGATTCCAGTCAAGGCTTCTTCACTGACGTGGTAGCGCTCGCGATAGTAGCGGCGCACGGCTTCGGTAGTCAGCCGCTCCAACCTTTGATCCCATGCGAAGAACATTTCAGGCAACAGGGAGCTTTGCCCGATGGCGAGACGGCCGCCGGGCCGCAGATGAGAGCACAGCGCCCGAACAGTAGCGAGCGGGTCGGGAAGATGGTGCAGCGTGTTTACAGACCAGACCAGATCGAAACTCGCCGCGGCCAGGGGAAGTTGGCGCAGGTCCGCCTGGACGACGAGCACCTCCGGCGGCGCGCGCCTTGCAGCGGCGGCGGTGTGCGCCGCAGCCAGATCGATCCCGATGACCCGCCCCTCTGGACGCGTTGCCGCCGCCAGCCAGTCCAGCGCCTCACCCGTCCCGCAACCCGCGTCCAGAACACACATACCTGGCTTCGGATCCAGGCTGGCGATCGCCGCACGCAGCTCCGGCTCGGCGAAATCGTTGAACAAGCGCAGCTTGCGGGAATAATCGCGTACGGGCGTGTCATTCAGCAGGCCGGGAGGTCGATCGAAGGAGCCGCGTCCGGTGGAAGCCAACACCGCCCTCGCAGATTTCACGCTCTGATGTTGGACCGCCTTTTACCGCGTACCGGGCGCGAAGTCGAGTGCCGCCCTGCCGCCGTTCCCGGGTGCGACGCGTCAGTTCGTGCTCCCAGGCTTCCTAGCAAAATCCGTGATGGGATTTGGCGGCTGCCGGCCGAGTCCTTCGGCAAAAGCTTTCAGGCCTTCGCACAGCGGCGTCAGGGCACGCCAGAGCTGCTCGTCGTGCAACATATGATATGCGCCGGTGATACCGGGCGGATGAACCGCTTCCGGCCCGTCGACTCGCGAGTCGGCCATGCGAGTGAGTGCGTCCTTGAGCGCAAACACGATCCGATACAGCTCGGCGGGCGGAATGCGTGACAAGGCCATCAAGAGCACGGACAGATTCTGGATGGCGTTCAGAACCCCCTCGCTTTGCAAGCCTTCCACAATGACCTTCGCAACGGCCGTGTTGGAAGCCACGAGGTCGTTGGCGAAACGGAGCAACCCGTGCCGGTGGCACGTCTCCAGCAAACGCTCCAGCTCTTCCGACGCAGTCGTCTCGACGCGAGCGGGCCTGACCGAATATTGAATGGGTTGCGCCATCACATCTGCTCCGGGTGAGACTGATGCGCCGGGGGCGCCGTATACTCCGGGCGTGCCCACTTATCCTTGGGCTCGGGACCGGCGTTGGGGGTCGGGTGGCCGTAACGGTAGTTGTAATAAGGTAGCGGCGGCGCGCCTCGGGGCTTCGGTAACACTTCGAGCTTGACCGCCGTCTCCTTGTATCCCGGCGTGTTGACGTCGGGATCGTGATGCTCCCCTGTCAGAGCGTTTGCGGCAGGCTTGGAGTGATGTATCGGAAGATACAACATCTTACCCTGGACCCGATCAGTTACCACCGCTCGCACTTCAACACTGTCCCTGCGCGAGCTCAGCCGCACCCATGTTCCATCCTCGATCCCGCGCTGCGCGGCAAGCTCCGGACTGACTTCAACGAACCAGTCAGGCACTTCGTGTCGGATCCCAGCACCCTGTCCAGTCTGATTGGTCGATTGGAAATGCTCGAGCATCCGGCCGTTGTCGAGCGCGAGGTCGAATTCGCCATCGGGCGCCTCTGCAGGAGGCTTCCACTCCAGGGGGTAAAGCGTCGCACGGCCATCCTTTGTATGAAACCGGTCCGTATAGAGGAGCGGACTGTCTGTCCCATCCGCTTTGACCGGCCACTGCAGCGAGCGCCATCCGTCCAGGCGTTCGTAGCTGACTCCGGCGAACATCTCTGCGATTCCCGCCGCCTCGGCCATGATCTGGCCCGGATGTGTGTAGCCCCAGTCATAGCCCATACGCCGGGCCAGGTCGGTGAGAATCTGCCAGTCGGGGCGGCTGTTACCGAGCGGCTGCATCACCTGGTAGAACCGCTGAATACGGCGCTCCGTGTTCGTAAACGTGCCTTCCTTTTCCACGCTCGCGCATGCCGGAAGCACGACATCGGCGAACTCCGCCGTGCGGCTTACGAACATGTCCTGCACGACAAAGAACTCGAGCCCCGCCAGGGCCTCCTGCGTATGCGCCGCGTGGGAATCGGAAATGGCCGTCTCCTCACCGATGACATACATTGCCTTGACCTTGCCATTGCCCGCTTCCAGCACCATCTGGAAATTGTCGAGGCCGATCTTGTTCGACAGACGCTCGGGCGCGACTCCCCAGGCACGCGCCCATTTGCTCCGTATCTTCTCGTCGGTGACCTTCTCGTACCCGGGATAGATATTCTTCAGGCAACCAAAATCGCTGGCACCCTGCACGTTGTTGTGACCGCGCATCGGGTAGCCTCCGGTTCCGGGGCGGCCGTAGTTGCAGGTCACGAGAAGAAGGTTGGAAAGTGCCGTGCTGATGTCCGCACCGTGCGTGTGCTGGGTGATGCCCATGGCCCAGAGCAGGCAAACTCGCTGAGCCTTGCCGAACATTTCCGCCGCCTCGACGAGGGTAGTGCGTGGGATGCCGGTAACATGTTCCGCGAACTCCAGAGTAAAAGGCTCAAGAGACTTCCGGTACTCCTCGACTCCGCTCACTCTTTTTTCGAGGTATTCCGTGTCCGCATATCCGTGCTCAAACATATAGCGCGACAGCGCCGATGCCCACACGAGGTCGGTGCTCGGACGGGGCCGTAGAAAGAGGTCGGCGCGCGCGGCCATCTCGTGCTTGCGAACGTCGACGACGAGAAGCTTCTGTCCTCGAAGTTTGTGCGCGGCTTTGATCCGCGAAGCAATCACCGGATGGTTCTCTGCGGTATTCGTGCCGACCAACACGACGAGATCCGCGGCTTCGATGTCGCGGATACTGCCTGAATCTCCTCCGTAGCCCACGGTCCGGAACAGCCCCATGGTCGCCGGATTCTGACAATATCGCGACGAGTTATCGACGTTGTTGGTACCAATGATGAGGCGCGCTATCTTCTGCGTGAGATAGGCTTCCTCATTGCTCGCCTTGCTCGAGCCGATGAACCCGATACTGTCGGACCCGTACCGCTCGCGAATTTCCAGGAGCCGCTGCGCCACCAGGTCGAGCGCCTCGTCCCAACTCGCCTCTCGGAATCGTCCGTGCTCACGGATGAGCGGTGTGGTGAGCCGCTTCGGGCTGTTCACGAAGTCCCATCCGAACTTGCCCTTGATGCAGGTGGATATCCCGTTCACAGGCGCATCGATCATCGGCTGCACCTTGAGGATATGCCGGTCTCGGGTCCACATCTCGAAAGCGCAACCGACGCCGCAGTAGGTGCATACGGTCTTGGTGCGTTTGATCTCCGGCTGGCGCCAATGCATGTCCATTTTGGAGATCGCGGTGATTGGCGGCGCGCCGATCGTATTTTCAAGCGTCTTGATCGCATCGATCAGCGGTCGTTTCAAGGACTGCGGCATCGCCGTGAACGGACCCGCATCCGGCTGCATCGTCTTCTCCATGAGCGCATTGCAGGGACAAACGGTCACGCAATGGCCACAATGCACGCATGAAGACTCATCTATTGGCTTCCCTCCATCCCAAAGGACACGGGGATGTTCGGATGTATAGTCGATACTCAGTGTCTCGTTGACTTCGACGTTCTGACAGGCCTCCACGCAGCGGCCGCAGAGAATGCACTGATCAGGATCATAGGTGTAGAAGGGGCTCGAGTTGTCCTTGTCGTAAGGCTTACGCCTGAAGGGGTAACGTTGTATGGCGATCCCCATGTCGGAAAACGTGTTATGCAGCGTGCAGTCCCCGGTATTGTTCTCGCACACTGTGCAATACAACTCATGCTTCGAGAGTAGCCGATCCATGCCCTCCTCACGAGCGCTCGAAGCGCGTGAGCTCCGGCTCACGACATTCAATCCGTCCCGTGAGCGTACTGCGCAGCCGCGTTGGAGCTCACCATCGATTTCCACCCAGCAAACGTCACAAGTCTGCAGCGCACCCAGCGCGCGGTGGTAACAAACGTGGGGCAGATGAGTGCCGTGCCCAGCAAGGAATTCGATCAGGGGCTGATTCGCTGGGCCGGAAAGAGACCGGCCATCAAACGTCAAGGTGCAGGTCGGAGTACCCGCGGACACGCTCGGCAGGCTCGCTTCGATACTCATCCGAGTGACCTCTGGCTCTTCAACGTCGACGGCACGCACCAACGTCAACGCAAGCCCGAGGGGCGGAGTTCCAAAGCAGCCCGGTTCCGCGAGCGAGCGCTCCTTGCCTTGTTGTGTCTGTTTGAGCCGGAAGGCTTGGCGCTACAGACAGACCCTCGCCGGCTGGCTCCATGCCACCACCGGCAGAGAAATCGGTACGCGCTGCTTCAGTGCAACCGAGGCCTGATGTTTTTGGGAAACTCGACCGTTATATCAGAGCTCGGCTTCCAACGTGGAAGCCCTGGCTGCCTCGAGCTTCTATCGGGCACCACTACCTGCAGCCGCGGCTCGGGTAGTTCGACGGGTCGCTCGAGGTCTTGCTTGGGCTTGCGAGTGTTCATTCGGGCCTCACTGGTTTGCAGGGGGTGCGCCATCCCAGGGCTCGAGAATTTCACGGCATTCGGCCGGCGCGAAGAGGACCACGTCGCATCCAGCCACACATTTTCTGTTCCGGAGTCAGCCCCGTCTGGAAAACGCGACGGCAGTCACTGCGATACTGTCCAGCCTGAGTTACGTCGCACGGAAGTGTTCACCTTTTTTTAGCGCCATCTTAACGGCGCGGTGCATACCCTGGCGTGTATGTCATCCGCGCAGACACAGGTCTGGGTCGTGGACCACGATCCGGCCGCGCAGTGGGCTTTGGAGAATGCGCTTTGCCGCCGGGGAATGCGGGTGCGCGTATTCGACACGGCCGAAACGGTAATCGGAGCGCTCCAAAACGATCTACCGCGCGCATTGGTCACCGAGATCAACCTCCCGGCTCTGTCCGGACTCGAGTTGCTGAGATTTGTGCGGGACACCTGCATCGGATTGCCGGTGATTCTCACCAGCAGGCGTAGCGACCTGAAAAGCGCGGTCTCCGCCTATGGTGCCGGCGCATTCGAATACTTACCCAAGCCTTTCGATGTGGATGAAGCGGCCTCGCTGGTAACTCGAGCCGCCGCTACACACCCCAAGCCCACGCGGCTAACGGAAGTGACTCCACAGGTACCCGAGATCCTCGGCCAGGCACCAGCAATGCAGCAGGTATTCCGGGCCATCGGCCGCCTTGCGCGATCGAGAGCCACGGTGCTCGTCACTGGCGAATCCGGCACCGGCAAAGAGCTCGTTGCTCGCGCTCTGCATTACAACAGTCCGCGCGCCAGCAGACCATTCATCGCCATCAACACCGCCGCGATCCCAGGGGAGCTGTTGGAATCCGAGCTGTTCGGCCACGAGCGGGGCGCTTTCCCCGCGGCAGCCTCTCGGCATCGGAGCTGCCTGGAGCGGGCGACCGGCGGCACGCTATTCGTGGACGAAATAGGCGATATGCCCCTTCCCACACAAGCGCGATTACTCCGTGCGCTGGCGGAAAACGAGTTTCATCGGATTGATGGGCAAGAGCGCACTCATACCGACGTGCGCGTGATCGCCGCCACCCGATACGACCTCGCGAAACGGGTGCAGCTCGGGGCGTTCCGCGGCGACCTCTACTATCGCCTCAATGGAATTCGCATCGACGTACCCCCGTTGAGAATGCGGGTGGAGGATGTGCAGGAGTTGCTGCAACACTACTCGCGGCGTGTCGCACGTGAGCTCGCTCTTGAGCCGAAGACGTTCAGCCCGGATGCATTGAACAAGCTCGCCGACTACGAGTGGCCTGGTAACGTCCGTGAGCTCGTCAACCTCTGCCGGGCTGTATGTGTGCTCGCCCCTGGTGATACGGTGCGGGTCGAGGACCTGCCTCGGGAGGTCGTATCATCGAACCGCCAGGGCATCGATGCCGAATGGAGGCGTGCCCTGGCGCATTGGGCGGATCTCAAAGGGATCTGCGGGAGTGGCACTCTGATGGAGGAGGCAAGGCCGGAATTCGAGCGTGTTCTCATGCGGGCCGCGCTCGAACATACGGCCGGATGCAAGCGGGATGCAGCGCGATTGATGGGTTGGGGACGCAACACTCTCGCCCGAAAGCTACGCACTCTCGGGGTGGGCGGCGACGATCCCCCCGCGCCTCGTCGCCCGTGAGCGCCTCAGCTTCGACGATTCCACCAACCACCTCCAAGAGCCTGGAACAGCGCGACCGTATCCGCGTAACGTGCCGCTCGTGCCTGTGCGAGGCCGATTACGGCTTGCTGGTATGTTTGCTGCGCATTCAGGACGGCCAGATAGCTCGTCGCGCCGAGAGATAGCTGGCGGCGAGCGATGTCCAGGCTCAGCGCCGCCGCGCGTTCGGCATCGAGTTGCGACTCCAGAACGGAAGCGTCATGCTGGAGAGCGAGCAGTGAATCCGCAATGTTCTCGAACGCGGTGAGAACCGCGCTACGATACAACTCGCCCGCCTGGTCCAGCTGCGCATCGGCGGCCTTTTTCTTATGCCAGAGGCTACCACCCGCGAACAGAGTCTGGGTGAGGGTGACACCACCACTCCAATAGTTGGTACCTGCCGCGAATAGCTGCTGCATCTGGGTCGCGGCGCTTCCGCCGATACCGGACAACACGATCTGCGGAAGCAGGTTGCCGATCGCGACCCCCACCTGAGCGCTCGCGGCATGCATCAGCGCTTCCGCGGAACGCACATCGGGGCGCTGTTCGATCATCCTGGCGGGCAGGCTGACAGGCAGCTCGGTGGGCAGGCGCATATCCGCCAGCTCAAAAGTGGCCTGTGGTGGATCATTCGGAAATCTTCCAGCCAGAACGGTAAGCAGGACCCGCTGTTGATCCAGTTGCTTCATCAAAGGAGAAAGTGACGCCTGCGCCTGCGCGAGCGCGGCTTCCTGCGCGACCACGTCGGCTTCTGCTATCGCGCCAAGTGACAGCGACTTTCGCATGACCTCCAGTTGCTCCCGTTCGATGCTGACGACCTGCTCAGTTGCTGCGATCTGAGCGCGCAGCGCCGCCTCCTGGACGGCCGCGGCTGCCAGATTCGATGTCAACGTCAGATAGGTCGCCTCGACCTGGAACCGCTGCGACTCGGCCTGAGCGGCAAGCGACTCAACCTGCCGACGATTCACGCCGAAAATATCCAGAACATATGACACACTCACCTGGGGAGTGAACAGGTTGAAAATCTCAGTCCCCGAGCTCAGTGTAGGCGAGAGCGTGCCCACGGCATTGAGCTGCCGGGTTGCGGCGTAGCTCGCCTGTATGCCCGGAAAGTACGAGCCTCGTTGCGCGCGCACGTTTTCGATCCCCGCGCGCAGGGATGCCTGAGCGGCTTTGAGATCGGGGCTGGCTTTGATGGCCTGTGCGATGAGTACATTGAGCTTGTCGCAGTGGAACAGCTCCCACCACTGAGAGGGGATATCCAGGGCTTCAACGAAGTGTTGCTGTTCGATCGCGTCCGAGGATCCGCCGGGCATCCGCGCCGGTAGCGCTTGCGAGGTGTAGCTGCTCGCGCCAGGAGCCCTCGGTCGCTCGAAGTTAGGACCGACCGCGCAGGCAGCCAGCATGAGCACGGAGGCGGCGAGCCCTATTCGACTCACGAGAGGCAAAATGCGTCCCGACTCCGAAGTGAATGCGTGCGCGTGGCAGATCTCCATCAGGGTGTCGCCTCCATGGGACGATAGTCGCCTTCCAGCGGCTCGCGCCGTGAGAACAACCGTATCAGCACCGGGAGCACGATCAGTATCAAAACAGGAGCCAGCAGCATCCCGCCCACCACTACCAGAGCGAGCGGGCGCTGCACCTGGGACCCGATGCCGGTCGAGGCGGCGGCTGGGACCAGGCCCACACCGGCTACGATGCAGGTCATCATCACAGGCCGCATCTGGGTGCGGCAGGTTTGCAGCAGCGCAGAATCCCGCTGCATGCCTCCGAGCAGGTGTTGATTGTAGTAAGAGAGGATGATGATTCCATCCATGGCCGCGATCCCGAACAAGGCAACGAATCCGATGGCCGCGGACACGCTGAACGGTGTTCCGCTGACGAACAGGGCAAGTATGCCGCCAATGAGCGCCATGGGAATGACACTGGCCGCCAGAAGCGCGTCCCGCAGCGATACGAAATTGACATACAACAGGACGCAGATGAGCAGGATGCTCAGCGGCACCACGATTGCGAGCCTCTGCAACGCATCCGTCAGGTTTCCGAACTCACCGACCCACTCCAGGTGATAACCGCCGGGGATCTGCACCTGCCCATCGAGCCGGCGTTGGGCCTCGAGTACGGCGCCACCGAGATCGCGTCCACGCACGCTGAACTTGATCGGCACGTAGCGCTCCTGCTGCTCACGATAAATAAAGGATGCGCCCGATGAAAGCTTCACGCTCGCCACATCCGAGATAGGGATCTGGATCATCCCGTTGCCGTTGGGATCCGCGACTCCTACCGGAATGCGGCCGATCGAGTCGGGATCGCGGCGGAACTGGGGCGCGAATCGGACCATCATGGGGAAGTGCCGATCGCTGCCTTCCTCGTAAAGGTCACCCGCCGGCTGCCCACCGATGGCAGCCTGCACCGTGTTGTTCACATCGCCCGTTTGCAATCCGTAGCGAGAGATACGAGACCGGTCGATGTCGACCCTTATCGTCGGCTGTCCCAGTGGCTTGAAAACCGCGAGGTCGGTGATACCTGGAACGGTCGCGAGCACGGTCTTGATGCGCTCGGCGGTGCGCTCGAGTACGGCGAGGTCGCTTCCGAACAGCTTTACGGAGTTCTCGCCCTTCACACCCGACGCGGCCTCTTCGACGTTGTCCTGGATGTATTGTGAAAAATTGAACTCTACCCCGGGGAACTTGCGCTCGAGCCTGTCAGTCATTTCGTCGGTGAGCTTCTCCTTGGTCATGCCTGAGGGCCAGGTGTCGAACGGCTTGAGAGGCACGAAGAATTCCGCGTTGAAAAAACCGGTCGCGTCGGTCCCATCGTCGGGCCGGCCGTGTTGCGATACGGCGGTCTCTACCTCGGGATAGCTACCGATGATCCGCCGCATTTCATTCACGTACCGATCACCTGCTTCGATCGAAATCGACTCCGGCATGGTGGCGCGGATCCAGAGATTGCCTTCCTCCAATTTCGGCAGGAACTCCAAGCCGAGCGTCCGTGAGGCGAGCCCGGTGACGGCGATCAGGACAAGAAGGCCGCCCATCGTCAGCACCCTGTTCGCGAGCGCGAATTTGATGGCCGGATCGTAGATCCGGCGCAGCCAGCGAACGATGAGGGTCTCGGTCTCCGAAACCGTATCGTCCAGGAGCAGAGCGCTCAGGGCGGGGGAAATGGTGAAGGTGGCAATGAGGCCGCCCGCGATGGCATAGGCATACGTCTTCGCCATGGGACCGAAGATGTGCCCCTCGATGCCGCTCAAGGAAAACAGCGGCACGAATCCGGCAATGATGATGGCGGCCGCGAAGAAGATCGAGCGGCCAACATAAAACGCCGAGTTGGCGATCGTCGCGAACTTTCCGCGGAGTGTTGGATCCCCGCGCACGACATGCAACACCGGCGCCCCTACACGCCGCTTTTCCGCCGTATCGGCGAGATGCCGATAGATGTTCTCCACCATTATCACCGAGGCATCCACGATGAGGCCGAAGTCGATGGCGCCCACCGAGAGCAGGTTGGCCGACTCGCCACGCAGGATCATGAGCCCGATCGCGAAGCTCAATGCAAACGGAATCGTGGCCGCCACGATCAATGCGCTGCGAAGGTTGCCCAGAAATGCCCACTGGAGGAGAAAGATCAGCGCTACGCCGGCGAGCATGTTATGCAACACGGTACGGGTCGTGATATTGATCAGATCGCTGCGATCATAGATGCGCTCGATATGCACACCCGGAGGCAGAATGCCGTTGCGGTTGATGCGCTCGACCTCGGCCTCCACCCGCCCGATGGTAGGCTTGCTCTCCGAGCCGCGGCGCATGAGCACGATGCCCTGGACGATGTCGTCTTCCTGATCGTGCCCTGCGATCCCCAGGCGCGGCAGATGCCCGACCGACACGCTGGCGACATCGCCCAACAGAACAGCAGTGCCATGGTTGGCAGCCAGGGTCACTCGCCGGATGTCGTCCATCGAGTGGATCAGCCCGACGCCACGGACGACCGCGGACTGCGACCCGATGTTGACGGTCTGTCCACCGACATTCGCGTTGCTGTTGCTCACTGCCTGGAGCACTTGTGGAAGCGACAGGCCATACTCGATCAGCCGGTTCTGGTCCACGGTGATGTCGTATGCCTTGGTCTTACCGCCCCATCCGGTGACGTCGATGACACCCGCAATCGCTTTGAAGCGCCGCTCGAGCACCCAATCCTGCAGGGTCTTCAGATCGGTCACCGAATACCCTGGTGGACCCACGAGCTGGTAGCGATAGATCTCGCCTATCGGACTGGTAGGTGAGATCTGAGGAAGCGCCCCGTTCGGAAGCGCTGGAAGCTGGGAGAGCCGATTGATCACCCACTGCTCCGCCTGCTCGTAGGTGAAGTCATAAGTGAATTGGACCTTCACATCCGACAGCCCGAACAATGAGATCGTGCGCACGGTCTTCACGTGCGGAATCCCTGCCATCTGCACTTCGATCGGGATCGTGATGTATCGCTCTATCTCTTCGGCGGACTGTCCCGTGCTCTGGGTGACAATGTCGACGAGCGGCGGCACCGGATCCGGGTACGCTTCAATGTTCAGCGACAGGAAGCTCGCGGCGCCAGCGCCGAACATCATCACCATGATGACGACGACGAGAACGCGCTGCTTCAGCGCGAGCGCTACGAGTGAGCTCATCTATTCGCGCTTCGCCGCCCGGTCAATGAAAAGACTTCCGCTGGTGACGACCTTGTCGGACGGGTCGAGGCCGGCGAGCACCTCGACCATGCCGTCGCTGGCCCGGCCCACGCGGACCGGACGCAACGCGAGAGTGTCATGCGGTCCCGCGATCCATACCCGGGCGCTGTCGCCCTCGTAGACAAGGGCCTCGCCGGGTACGGCGAGCGCCTGGGATTCGCGTCCCGAAGCGATCGTGAATGTAGCGAACATCTCCGGCTTCAACAGCCCGTCAGGATTGGCGATTTCGGCATGTACCGCGAGCCTGCGAGTCGCTGGGTCCACGGCCGGCGCGACGTAGGTGAGATGCGCGTTGAACACGCGATCGGGCAACGCCAGCACATGCACTTCCACGGGCTGCCCACGGCTTACATAAGGAGCATCGGTTTCCCGAACGTTGGCTACCATCCAGACAGTCGATATGTCCCCGATGGTGTATACGGGCGTCGCAGCCGCGGATTGGATGTATTGACCCGGCCCAACCTGCCGATCCGTGACCACGCCACTGATTGGCGCAACGACGTAAGCTACGGAGTCGATCGTCTGGGCGTGCTCCATCGCGTCTATCTCCTTGTCTGTTTTCCCCAGAATGCGCATTCTGTTGCGAACGGAAGCGAGCGCGTTCGCAGCGTTGACCAGATCCGCCTGCGCCTGCTGCCAGTCCTGCAGCGAGCCGCCCTTCGACTCGTAGAGTGCCTGCTTGCGCCTGGCGGTTCCCTGCATGAGGTTGAGCTGAGTCGCCGCATTGATCAGGTCATTCTGACCCTGCACGAACTCGGATGCCGCGACGGCGAGGAGCGGCGTGCCTTCGTGAACGCTTTCGCCAAGCGGCACCAACACCCTGAGGACGCGGCCGGAGTACGGCGAGAAGACTTGCGTGGTCTTGTCGCCGTTCATTGCGATCTTGCCCTCCGTCACATGCTCTGTGCGAAAGACCCTTTGTTTCACGGGCTCGACAGTGAGATCCGCCATCTGGGCGGGGGTCGCCTGAAACAGGCCTGGTGTGGCGACCGCGCTCTCGGCCTTCGACGGCGGCACCCTCGCCATGAGCCGAGCGCCTGTTGACACGGTGAAAGTCACTATCCCGATCAGCGCCACCGTGATGCCCAACACTTTCAGCTGCCGTGCGCGCGACCACTCGTACCGGGCCAGGCTCTCATCATTCAATACGGCTTTTGCGTCCATTGGGACCCCTGCGGATGGCTCCTCTCGACCAACGACGCCGGGTCGATGTGGCTCGCGCCACACCGGCCCGAAGGAGCCCGGTTGAAAAACGACCGCCCTGCGAAGTCAGAACTTCACGAGGACGCCCAGTCCCCAGACCCATTCCTGCTTGCGCAGGTCCGGGTACCAGTAACCGCCTTCCCCTTGGCAGTTGTCCGCAACGGCACTCGAGCTGGCGCCATTCGTGCAGACGGGAGCCGTTGGAACGCCGTTGTTGCTGAAGGTACCCGTGGCGGCGTTCGGAGGCGTGACACCGCCGGATCCCGACCAGTACGGGACGTTGGAATGCCGGAATGTCACCTCCGTCCACCAAGTGATCCAGTCCTTGGGCATGTACTGGAAGTTGACCTGGGTATCCCACTGGTAGATCTTCTGGCCGGGATCTTCCGCGAAGTACGGTGTGCCGCTTGCGGCGGTCGCCCCGTTGATCGGGGGCAGGAGGGTCAGGTAGCGGCCAGGATTGGTCATCATGCCGCCACCGACAGTAATTGCGTAGATGTTGTGATCGAACCAGAAGCGGTTGTACCCCATGATGCCGAAGAAGTTGGCCTTGTTCGGCCCCTTCAGGCAATTGACGCCTCCGCCATATTCGCAGCCGAAGTCCCAGGTGAGGCTCATTGCTACCTTGGAAATGCCGTCATTCTTGGGCTGGTCGTAGAACTTGTAGAGGAAGCTGTCATCCTCGTGGAAGCGCGTCACCTTGGCCCAGTTGATGGCCGGGCCGTTGAAGGGCAGAGCCGTGG
>CAZBTV010000022.1:0-60858 GCA_964494895.1 uncultured Steroidobacteraceae bacterium
CAGGGCCTGGGTAATGTATTCGAGCGGCATCACAGCACCAGAGCCAACAGGATCACCAGGGTGGCGAAGCTATACAGCAGGTAGGTGGCGATACGTCCCTGCTGCAGCCGGGCAAACACGTTCGCTACACGCTGCACCAACATGCCCAACGGCAGATACAAGGACTGCCACAACCGGTCCCCGAGCGAGACGCGATATCGGGGCGTGGCATCGAACGGCGACGGCAGCTCACGCCTCATGGCGAAGAAGACCCCGAACATGTGGCGGATTGGCTGGCCAAATCCTTCCGCGGTGTCCTGCATCCTCGGAGTCAAACCACCGAAGCCGCAATCCCAGGGAGCGGTGCGGCGCGCGCGGCGGTGATAGAAGAATCCCACGCCGGTGACGGTGAGGATCACTACCGCGGTGATGGCAATCAAGAAGATCGGCGCGGAGTAGGAGGCGTGGCGGCCTGACAAGGGGGCCAGCAGCCACCAGGGCGCCGCTTCCTGTCCGAGCGCGATGCCGTCGAACTGCTCCAGCACCGGGCGCAAAGCGCCGATGACCTGCGACGGGAGGAGACCCAAGCCGACACAACCGAGCGCAAGCCAGGCAAGACCGATCCGTTCGAACAATCCGGCGTCGTGAACTGGCCCGCGAGCAGGCTCCCGCGACTGGCCGAGAAAGATCACGCCGAAGAATTTCACCATCAGATACGCCGCCAGCGCCGCCGCCAGCGCCACAACCGCGGCTCCCAACGGAAGCAGCATGTCGATGAAGGAGCGCGGCACCTCGTGGGCGAACAGAAAAGCCTGCAGCAGGAGCCACTCCGAGACGAATCCGTTGAGTGGCGGGAGGCCAGCCATCGCCAGCGCGCCCACCAGGGTCAGCCACGCCACCCACGGCATCCGGTGAATGAGACCGCCCAGGCCACCGAGGCTGCGCTCGCCCGTTGCGTGCAACACCGCCCCGGTCCCTAGGAACAGCAGGCTCTTCATGAAAGCGTGGTTGAGGCTGTGATAAAGGAGTGCAAGCAGGGCCAGCCCCGCGAGGGCCGGCATGCCGACACCCCTGAATATCACCGCAAGTCCCAGCCCGGTGAAGATGATCCCGATGTTCTCGATCGACGAGTAGGCAAGGAGCCGTTTCATGTCTGTTTGGGCAGTGGCCCAGACGACACCGTAGAGCGCGCTGAACAGCCCAAGGGCGAGCGGCAGCAGGCCCCACCACCATTGTGGATTGCCGAGCAGGTCGAACGTGACGCGCAGCATGCCGTACACGGCTGTTTTCAACATGACTCCGCTCATGAGGGCGGAGACCGGGGAGGGCGCGGCCGGGTGCGCTTCGGGCAACCATACATGCATGGGCACCAGGCCCGCCTTGGCGCCGAAACCCAACAGGGCGAGCAGGAAGGCGGCCGCTGCCCAGTGCGGCGCCAGGCTTGCGCCCCGCATGGCGTCGAATGTGAAATGCCAACTGCCCCCCTGCATAATGCCGAAGCTCAGCAGGATGGCGATCGCTCCGATGTGCGCCATCAACAGGTAGAGAAAGCCGGCGCTGCGGATCTCCGGCAGGGAGTGTTGGGTCGTCACGAGGAAGTAGGACGACAACGCCATCGTCTCCCAGGCCAACATGAAAGCGTATGCATCGTCCGCCAGCAGCACGAGCCCCATGCTGGCCAGGAACAGGTGGTACTGCAGGCACTGCAGCCCGGGCGCGGTGCCCTCGCCGCGCCGGAAGTAGCCAGCCGCGAAGATGGAGATGCCCGCGGAAGCCGCCCCGAGAAGCAGGAGAAACAGACTCGTGAGTGGATCCCGCCGCAGGTGCATAGGCAGATCCGGCAGGCCGATCGGCAGTACGAGCTTCTCCGCGGGCGCTCCCAGGCTCATCAACCCCACCGCCGCAAGCGCTACTGCGCACAGGGCACCCAGCGGAAACAGCGTGCGCCCGACGAAATAGAGGCTCGTCGGGCGCGCAAGCCCCGCGACCCCAATCACGCCCCAGAGCGAGATGAGCGTGAGGCAGGCGGACAGTGGAGAGTGCATCACTGGCACATCATATCGAATGCGAGTCAGGTGCGCATTTGATTATAATGTGAGTAAAATGCCAAGCGACAGCCACTTATCTGCCGTGTGAACCGCGACCACCGTGACTCTCGAAGACCGCACCGCACGACTGACGATCCTCATCGATCCGCGTAAGAAGGCCCTGTTCGAGCGCTTATGCGCGGCGGAAGACGTCACGCCTTCTCAGGTCGTGCGCCGGCTCATCAGGCAATACATTGAGGAAAAAACGGGGCAGCCGTGGGTGCCGGCCGAAGAGGTCTCGAAGCCAACTACGGAGCGCGGAGCGGAACGGCGGAGCGCACGCTCTACAAAGCGTCGCGCGGCGCGGGAATCATAGAAACCGGTTCAACGAGCCGCCGAAGTCCAGAGATGTTGCGCCGCGTAGGCGCGCCACGGACGCCATTTCTCGGCTTTCTCCAACAACTCGCTCGCGGCCGGCCGCCGCCCCTGGCCATCGGCAAACGCGCGTAAGAGCCCGATGTCCGCGGCTGGAAATGCATCCGGCTCCCTGAGCTGGCGCAGAGCGATGTATTGCGCCGTCCATTCCCCGACACCGCGTATCGAGCGAAGGCGCTTGATGGCTTCCTCGAGGCCAAGGTGGGCTCCCAACAGGTCCGGATCGGCGACCACCGCCGCGGCAATGGCCGAAAGCGTCTCCGCCCGGCTGGCTGGCATCCCCAGAGCAGTGAGTCTTGCCTTGGCCAACACCGCTGGCTCGGGAAATACACGGGTCAGCTCGCCTTCAGGGTCGCGCATGGGCTCTCCATACAAGGCAACCATGCGGCCCGCGAGCCGGATCGCTCCGGCCACCGTGATCTGCTGGCCGAGAACAGCCCGCGTGGCCAGCTCGAAGCCTTCCCATGCACCTGGAACCCTCAGTCCCGGCCGCTTCGAAATCAGCGGCGCCAGAGAAGGATCCGCAGCCAGGTGAGCCGAGATGGCCAGCGGGTCCGCGGCCAGATCGAACACCCGCCGCAGCCGCGCGATGATTCCGGGAAGGATCGACAGCTTGCTGGTTCGGATCTGCGCGCGCAGGGCATTGGCCTGCGCGGGGCATACCCTCACCGTGCCCTGTGCTCCATCCAGGCTGAACGTCCTGGCGTAACTGTTGTCTGCAACATGCTCCACGCCGGGAATGGCGCGCGCGCGCAGGAATTCCAACATTGCCGGCCAGTCATATGGCGGCTGATAACGGAGCAGGATGCTGAGCTCGCCTCGTTCGGCGACCGGAACGTCCGCTCCGCCCAGGCGTCGCAATTGGCTTGGAGGGCGACCGTACATGGCCTGAAAGGTTTCGTTGAAACGGCGCACGCTGCCAAAACCAGCCGCGAACGCTATCTCTGTCATCGGCAGGCGGGTCTCGTGCACCAGCTGCTTGGCCAACAAGATCCGGCGCGTTTGTGCGACCGCCACCGGCGAGGCGCCCAGATGCATACGAAACAACCGCCGCAGCTGCCTTTCCCCGAGCCCCAGACGGGTCGCCAGCTCCTCGACTGATGAGGCGTCCAGTGCGCCGAGCTCGATCAGCGCCAGGCCCCGGGTTACCGTGTTCGATGTGCCGCGCCAGGCACCCATGTCAGGCGCGGTTTCCGGCCTGCAGCGCAGGCAAGGCCTGAAACCCGCCTCCTGTGCCGCCGCGGCTGTTGGAAAGAAGATAACGTTTTTCGACAGCGGAGTGCGTCCGGGACAGATGGGGCGGCAGTAGACGTTTGTTGTCTTCACCGCGGTAAAGAAGCGCCCATCGAAGCGCGCATCGCGCAGCTTGAGGGCCCGATAGCAAGCGTCGTGTTCGAGGTCCATACGATCATGCTGGCACGCCGCTGCACACCGGTCTAGCGGTTTTCGGACATGGCAGTCGAGCTGCCAGGGGGATGCCTGTACGTGTCCGAATTCCGCTAGCGAAAATCATGGAATGCGATCACCATCCGCAACCCCAGGAGCAATCCTGCGCGTGAAGAGGAGGTGACGGGGTCATGAGCGAGGAATTCTTCTCCGAGCGGTTCAATACTCCCACGGGTTGGATGCACATCATCACGGACAAGGAGCAACGACTGCGCGCCGCGGACTGGGATGACAAGGAAGATCGCATGTCCAGGCTGCTGCGGCTACATTATGGCGATGAGCTGCAGCTACGGCCCGCCTGCGGCGAGTCTCGAGCCCGGCTCGCGATCGAAGCCTATTTTCGGGGGGACCTCCGGGCCATCGAGGCGATTTCCACACGTTCCTGCGGCACCGAATTCCAACAGCGGGTCTGGGCGGCATTACGAGAGATCCCGCCCGGCACCACTGTCAGCTACGGCCAGCTTGCTACCAGAATCGGCCGTCCCGCGGCGGTCAGAGCGGTGGGCGCGGCCAACGGTGCGAACCCGATACCGGTTGTGGTCCCGTGCCATCGGGTCATTGGTGCCGACAACTCGCTCACCGGCTTCGGAGGAGGTTTGGAGCGAAAGCGTTGGTTGCTCGCGCATGAACGCAGCTTTGCAAAGGCCGCTGTTCCGTACAATCTCGAGCTGAGCATCTGATCGGCTTGCAATACTAAAGAGGGGGGACGCATGCCTGACAGAAGGTATTTCATTGGATCCGCGCTTGCGTGGGCGCGGCGGATGTCGTTCGGGCTGTTGGTTTCGCGAGGTCGCATCGACTGCTCACCGCGGTTCGCAGCGGCGGGCGCGAATATCAAGCCAACTGCGCGAGCGTAGCGGCGGCTTCGCGATTACTGATGCTTACTCCGATCCCTGTGCTGCAGGGCGGTGAGTACTACATGCGTTTGCCTTGACATTGTGGAGGCTGTCGGCGCGCCGCCCGGCACACCGATTGCGTCCGTACGGACGTCAAGCCGGAGAGCAGGTTCACCGGCGGCCCACATTGTCGGGAGAAACCACATGCGCCTGTCGGCTTTCATCTGCATCGCTCTTCTTCTGGAGGTCGGAACGGTCCATGCGCAAGCGTCGCAAATACCTCCTCCTCCGGAGGAGCGGAATGCGGTCGAGATCGCTTTGAGCGACAGGGCCGGACAGTTCCGATACTTTACTCCTTTGCAGCTTTCCACAGTGCGCACCGAAGTCGATTACGGCTTCTTTCTCAACGAGAACAGGGACTCCGTTGGCTCGGCCAGGCTGCTCTTTCGAAGCAACCTCGAGCTGGGACCGTTCAGCTTGAGAGTGGGGCCCCAGGCCTACGCGGCGCTTCTGGGGAACCCGAATCGGGACGACGTGGTTGCCGTCTCTTTCGGCGGCGAGTTGCGTTATGACCTGATTCGCAGTTATGCGGTTGCGCTCGTGGGCAGCGCTTTCTATTCACCGACGATCCTGACGTTCGGGCAGGCCAACAACCTGACGGATTTCACGGCGCGAGCGGAGGTGAGGATCGTGCCGCGCATCGTCCTTTTCGCTGGCTATCGCTGGTTCAAGGTCAATCTCTCGCGGGAGCCCAACGAGACGCTTCAGAACGCGGTACTGGTGGGACTCAGGTGGGAGTTGCACTGAACAACTTTCGAAGTCCGCCACCGGCTGCTCGAGCCTTGCACGCAGCCGCGGCCATGGTAAGAAACGGAACACCCACGTCGATCTCTACACATCTTCGCCATCACGGCTCGTTTTGCACGTTCGGATCGGTGTGTAGGGCGGCCCGATCCTTTGGCACGCTGTCCCAGTGTTCTGCGATCTTGCCGTTCTCGATCCTGAACAGGTCAAAGTGTGTCCCGGCATATTTGTGACCTGGGTTTTCCGGATCCGGCGCGTGGCTGACCGTTGCGACCATGACGAGGTCGCCTTCGGCCATGATGGCGATGACCGGAAAAGTGATCTTGGGCTGGATCGGGCGGACCGGCCGGGTGCTCTTCATGAAAGCCACCATCGCGTCCCGGCCGGTGGCCACATTGGGGTTGTGCTGGATGTAGTCCTCCGTGAAGTACCGCGGCGCCAGCTCCGTGTGGCCGCCCTGGATGATTGCGCGCCACATGTCGAACACCAGCTTCTTGTTTGCGGCGAGTTTCGGATCCTGGCTTTGCAGGAGAGCGGCTTGGTTCGGCGCCGCGGTCGGCGGGACTTGCCCATATGCTGTTACCCGCACACACGCGATCAGGACGATCGCCCAGAACAGGCGGCTTTCAAGGCTCACGACACCCCCTCGAAGTGTTATTCCTCCCTGACAGGTTAGGTCTGCTCAGCGTAGATGTCCACTTCCGGGGTACAAAAAATATGCCATCACCGCCTGACGGATCGATCTCTCAAAACCACCGCAAATGAAATTCAGGCGTGTTGGACGCGCGATGTGCGTGCTCTTGTCTTTGTCCGCGACCTGCAGCGCCCGCGGGCAAAGCGCATCGGGTGAAGTGCCGGCTGACCGCCCGGCGCACGAGTGCTGAACCCGGAGTCGTACCTGTCATCCGGTTCCATTCCAACACGGCGACCCGATTGCGGGCCAAAGGACTGGCGCTGAGCGCCTCCACTGCGGATTTCGCTCCGGCGGTACGGAAGTTAACCTAAGTTGATGCGGGCCTGCTCTTGGGCGTATAAGATTGTCGGGCTGGCTTGCGCGATATGACTGAAGTATGCTCCCCGGTCGCATCCATGGCTGCACAACGCTCAGAAAGAAAGTCGCGGCCAATATGTTCTCCGCTGTACGCCCAGCCGACCAAAGTCCGGGCCAGTGCCGTGCGCGCACATTGGATTAATGAATAGAGGGCACTGACACAGCCCACAGCGGGTTGACGGCGGGACAGTGATCTGTTTGTACGTTGGTGCGATCCGTTCAGGGCGGATCATTCCGGATGCTCCAAGGCACGTGCCCCATTCGCCGCGGGAGGTCGCATCCGCAAACAGCCATTTGATAGCTCGCACCCGCAATGCAGCGTGCGGGACAGCTCCCGCGGCGAGATAGGAAGAATGCCGCCCGCCACTCTGGATGGACATTGGAGCGGTGAGGCGAGTTTTCGCTCCCGCTCCCGCACGACGCCGCGACGCTCGGCGAACGCATCCAATCGTTCCTCGCTCCGGGCGTCTCGAAAAAAATCGCAAAGTCAGCCGCGACTGCAAGGACTCATCGAAGAGCTCGGGCAACATGAGCGCAAAGAGCAGGAAATGCGGCGCTACGTGACTTACCTGGCACTGGGACAGCAGTTGACCAGGACGGGCAGTTGGTCGTGGAACCGCTACTCGGGAGAGATCTTCTGGTCTCGGGAGCATTTCCGGATCTTTGGTCTCGATCCAAGCCGCGCCAACGTTTCCTGCCATCTGTTCTTGAGGATGGTTCACCCGAAGGAGCGGGCGCAGGTCAAGGACGAATTCGAGTCCGCGGTCCGGGCCGGGCGCGACTTCGATTATGAATATCGCATCATCCGTCCGGACAGGTGCGTCGCGCACATTCACAGCCGTGGGCGTCCGGTGTTCGGCAAGAGAGGTGATCTCGCCCAGTATGTTGGCACTGTCGTAGACGTTTCGGAACGTAGATATGGAGAAGATTGGTTGGGAAGCATGCAAGCAGAGCTGGCGCGTGCTTCGCGCGCCGTCACGCTGGGGCAACTCGTCGCCTCGATCGCGCATGAGGTGAACCAACCTCTCGCGGCGCTGGTCGCCAACGCCAGTGCATCGTTGCGCTGGCTGGACTGGAAGGAGCCGCGCATCGATAAGGCCCGGCAGGCACTGGCACGCATCATCAGGGATGGCAATAGGGCAAGCGAGATCATCGCGCGCACGCGGACACTCGTCAGGAAAGCCGACGCGCAGCGTAGCCCGCTCAACCTGAGCTCAACGGTCCGCGAGGTGTCTGCTTTCCTCAGGCCGGAGTTGCGCCGCCATAACATTACGTTACGTACGAATCTTGCGGAGAATCTCCCTCTGGTCAACGCGGATCGGCTGCAGATGCAGCAGGTGCTGCTCAATCTTCTGATGAACGCGATCGACGCCCTGTGCTCGGTTTCCCCGCGGAGACGGGTGTTGACGGTCGTTACGAGGTCCGACGCCGCGGATGTAGCAGTCTCGGTCAGGGATCGCGGCGTCGGTCTGGATGGACGCATGCTCGAAAGGATCTTCGAGCCTTTTTACTCGACCAAACCGCAAGGGATGGGCATTGGGCTGTCGATCAGCCGGTCCATCATCGAGGCACATGGCGGTACCCTTGGAGCAATGCCCAACAAGGGTTGGGGTGCCACATTTCAGTTCCGTGTGCCTGCCGCCGGACTTGCGGCGATTTGATGCCAGAGCCGCCCACCGTGTTCGTCGTCGACGATGATCCTTCAGTCCGGCAGGCCTTGGCGAGTCTGATTGGCTCCGTCGATCTGCGTGTGGAGTGCTTCGCATCCTCTGGTGAGTTCCTGCGCCGTCACAGCAGAGCGGGGCCGGCATGCCTGGTCCTCGACGTACGCCTGCCGGACGTGAGTGGACTGGACCTTCAGCACAAGCTTCGCGGCGAGCAGGTTCCAATTCCCATCATCTTCATCTCGGCTCACGGAGATATTCCGATGGCGGTCCGAGCCATGAAGGCTGGAGCGATCGAGTTTCTTCCCAAGCCTTTCCGCGACGAGGAGTTATTGGATGCGATTCGCCAGGCGCTGGCGCAGGATGAAGCGGCAAAGGCTCAATGTAGTGAGATCCGCGAAATGCGCAGCCGCCATGCCCGACTGACGACACGGCAGCGTCAGATTCTGGCTCTGATCATCGAAGGCAAGCTGAACAAGCAGATTGCAGCGGAGCTCGGGCTGAGTGAGAACACCGTCAAGGTGCACCGGCACCGCATTATGGAAAAGATGGGTACCTCCAGCGTCGCAAGGCTGACCCACATGATCGGGCGGATGGCTAAACCGTGGTGTTGATCGAGGACGTCCTTCGCCAATCTGGACCATCCTCCAGGGTGGGGCTTTCGAGCTCTAACTTGACAGGGACGGCTCCACTGCGCGGCGATGGCGGAGAAGAAGAAAAAACAGCGTTTTGTTGCGGTGGTGGAGGACGACGACGGCCTGCGTGCGGCCACTGAGGACTTGCTTCAGTCCCAGGGTTTCGCGACCCGTGGCTTCTCCAGCGCGGAGCAATTCCTCCGGTCGCGGCGCCGTGCCGGTGCCGGTTGTCTGATTCTCGATATCAGTTTGCCCGGCATGAGTGGAGTCGAGCTCCTGCGCCATTTGCGCCGCGGCGGCTCGTCGGTTCCCGTCATCTGCTCCACGGCCGAGGTCGATGTGGCCGGGAAGCTGCGTGCGCGGTTGCTCCAGGCCGGTGTCATGGAGATATTGAGCAAACCGTTCGACCCGGACAAACTCCTTGAGCTTGTGGGCGCGGCGCTCGAAATGGGAAAACTCCGGTGAGACGTTCGTGTGTGCAGGCCCGTGGTGCACCGCCAGCAGTAAACCAAAGTGCACTGGTCGGCTTTACGTCTGCTCTCTAGTGTAGTGAGGGTGGCGCAGGGCCGAAGGTCCAGGGAGTGTCCGCATGACAGTGTCTTCGTTGGTATCGGTAGGCCGGTTCACCCAGCCCGTTTCCCAACTCGGCATGTATGCGGCCCTCGACCGGCTGGCGATCCTCCGTCAGTACGAAACCGAGCAGTCGATTTACCGGTACAGCGACCCGGCTGATCACTGGTTTCGGATCGTATCCGGAGCTGCGCGCAGGAGCGCGCTGACTGCCGAAGGACACCGGCACATCATGGACTTTCTGTTACCCGGAGACTTCTTCGGTTTCTGTGTTCATGGCGCGTATCAATCCAGCGCCGAGGCAATCGTTCCCGGAACCCTCGTCGCACGCTACGGGCGCTCGAGTGCCGAGCGTCTCGCTGACTCCAACCCGCAGGTCGCGCGGTGCATTCGCTCCATTGCCTTTGAGTGGATCGTCCGTCTGCAGAGGCGAGCTGCCCTGCTAGGCAGGAGCAGCGCGCTCGAAAAAATCGGCGCATTTCTGCTGGAGATGGCTGATCGAAGCCGCGTCGACGGTACCGATTGGATACATCTGCCCATGTCTCGATCTGACATCGCGGACTACCTGGGTATGGCTGTCGAGACCGTGAGTCGCACGCTGACTGTGTTGCGCGCGCGCCGGTCGATCGCCTTCGCGGATGGGGATTCGCGCCAGGTGAAGATCTGCGACCCGGCCGCTCTCAAGTCCCTGGTCAATCAGGTCGAAGAATGGCGTGTGCCCTCGCGCACGGTTGCTCCAAACGCCTGACACTCAAATGCAGACTCTGATGTTTTCTACTGACACGTCTTTCCGCCATCTCGCGGACTCACTCGCCCAGCTCGTGTGGACGGTCGACTCGGCTGGGCGGATTTCCTACGGCAACTCGGCGTGGTACGCATTCACGGCCATCGGTGCGGGTGCGCGGTTTATCGACAACTATCTTCCTGCGATCCACCCAGGGGATCGACATTGTTGGGTGCAGGTATGGGAGCAAGCTCTCAGAACCGGAGAGCCCTACGCGCTGGAACGGCGTATCCGGGCCACGCCCGACGGGGACTATGTCTCTCAGCTCGAATGGGGCAACCCGCTGAGAGATCGCGGCGTGCGTACGGGTGATTGGATCATAACGGCATCCGACGTGGACGAGAACGAGCGGCTGATCGCCCGGCTGCGGGCGCGCCTGGAAGAGAAAGACAGGTTTCTTGCCCTGCTCGCGCACGAGATGAGGGGGCCGTTGGCTCCGATATCGAATGCTCTGCATGTTTTGCATCAGCATACGAGTGAGCCCGCCATCATCAGCCAGTCGTGTGCCATAGTGGCGCGGCAGCTTTCCCAGCTGGCGCGGATGGTCGACGACCTGTTCGAGCTGGCGCAGGCGGAAAACGGAAAAATCCTGCTCAGACGCGCCCCCGTCAATCTCGAGACCCCGGTCGCTGCCGCGGTCGAGGCAGCTCAGCCAATAATCGCCTCGCGTCGACAGCAGCTCACGGTAGCGGTTCCCCCACAACCCACATCCGTGGTTGCAGATTCGGGAAGATTGATTCAAGTCTTTACGAATCTACTGATCAACGCCACCAAGTTCACCCAGGAGGGTGGCCGGATCTGCGTCCTGGTCGAGCGCGAAGCCGGTTGGGCGCTGGTGAAGGTGCGCGATTCCGGTGTGGGGATCCCGCGAGACCTGTTGGGGCGGGTCTTCGACGCTTACGTACGGGCGCCAACGGAGCAGGATCACGCCCAGGGCGGCCTTGGCCTCGGACTCACGTTATCGCGGCAGTTGGTCGAGCTGCATGGAGGGACAGTAGACGCTTACAGTGAAGGCCCCGGACGGGGCAGTGAGTTCGTCGTGCGCTTGCCCATTGCGGCAGGGCAAATGTCGGCCACAGCAGATCGTGCCGGAGGAGCTTTCGGAACCACACCAAGGCCGTAGCCTTTAGTAATGAGTGCGGAACGGCGCGTCCTCGCGCGCGCTTGGCGTGGCTCTTTCTCGAGTGGCTCAATTGAAATGCCAGGCATGACTCGGCTCCAGGGCTGGATCATTGTGCTCGTTGCAGTAGCTATCGGCCCAGGGGTGGGATTCTGGCTGCTGTCTGAGCCACGACCTTTGCTCGGGAATGCAGACAAGGCCGCGGTGGCGGAAGGGGGCAATGTTGAAAATGGAGGCCTCATTTTCACGGCGGCGCATTGTGCTTCCTGCCATGCGTCGCCGGGCCAGACTGACCGGTTGCGCCTGGGAGGTGGCCTGGCCCTGGCCACTCCTTTCGGAACTCTGCGTGTGCCAAACATTTCCCCGGACCCCGTGGACGGGATTGGCCGCTGGCGTACGGCCGATCTCGAAAACGCCTTGTTGAGTGGAGTCTCGCCTCAGGGGACGCATTACTATCCGGGGTTTCCTTACACCAGTTTCGCGCACATGCGCCCGAGCGACGTGCAGGATCTCATGGCGTACTTGCGGACGCTGCCGAAGGTTTCCGGGCGGCCACCAGCGAACGAGCTGCCCTTCCCGTTCAACATCCGGCGGATCGTCGGGCTTTGGAAGCTGCTCTATTTCAACAGGGCGCCGATTCGTAGCGATCCCACCCGTGGCGCCGGTTGGAAGCGGGGTGAATACCTCGTGGAGGCTGTTGGGCATTGCGCGGAATGCCACTCCGCGCGCAATCTGTTCGGCGCCATCGAGCCCACGACGCGCTATGCGGGCGGCCAGAATCCGGAAGGGGCCGGATTTGCGCCCAACATCACACCCGGTGGCCTGCGCTGGACGCAAGCGCAGTGGGTTGGCTTTCTGAAAACCGGACAGACTCCAGATCTGCGCATTGTCGGATCCTCGATGACAGACGTTCTCATCGACACCGCTTTGCTTACGGAAAGCGACCGCCAGGCCATGGCGGCCTACCTGCTGAGTCTGCCGTCACGGCCTACGACGCCGCTCTGAGGCTCTCCTCAATGTGCGTACAGGAATGCGGCCACGTCGCGCGCCTCGGGCTCGGTTATTCCTGTATCCGGCATCGCAGAGCGGGAATCCAGGCTTTCCGGTGAGGCGATCCAGTGCACGAGATTGTCGGGCGTGTTTTGCAGCTTTCCGGCGATAAAAACGCGCTGTCGCAAATGATCGAGGGGAGGCCCAACCTTTCCATCCGCACCGGGGAGAGCCGGGATAGTGTGGCAGCCGACACAACCGTAGCGTCGTAGCAGTCGGGGCGCATTGTCGGGCCGGCCGCGAGTGAGGGTCATAGCCATCGTGCGGGTGGCCCGTTTTGCGGCGACTTCATAGCCCGCGCCAGCCACCACCATGCCGAAGACTGTCATCGATACCAGAGCGCGCCACATGACATCATCCAGCGGGGAGAGCCGGACCCCGGATCCATCGGACCGCAAATGCGAGCGCCGCGCCCGCATAGATCGTTCCAGCCGGTATCCACATAACGAGTCCCGCCAATTGCTGATCCTGCAGGGCGGTCAACCCCCAGCCGAGCGAGTCAGCCGTCTGTACGGTGTAGAGAACACGTGGAGAAAGTGCAATCAGCGCTCCCAGGATGCTCGTATGTAGCATCGTCAGGAACAGATGCCAGACTGCCTCACCCGAGCGGCTCGTGCGCATGAGCGAGTACCAGAACAGTAGCGCACTGGCAAGGAAGCTCACGTGTTGTATCCGGTGAAGCGTGGCGTTCATCACCGCAGCGTCAAATGGTCCCGGAACATGCCACGCCCAGATCACAACGCCGTGTATGACGGTGGCATTGACCGGACGTACCAGCCACTTCCAGCAGAACTGGAATGGTCTCCGCTGCAGTACCCGAAGCAATCCGAGCCTCATGTGCCTCGGCAGTCCCCACAGGAGGATGCCGAGCGGCCGCCCAGCGACCAACAGCGGAGCGGCTACGGCCATGATGATCTCGTGCTCCACCATATGACAGGAGAAGAGATGCTCTCCGAGCCAATGAAAAGGAGATATCAGTGTCGCGGCGAGTGTGAGCCAACCAGCCGCGTAGGCCAGGGCTTGTCTGCTCCGGGCGCGCCGTCCCGCGTCAGAGCCGGGGTCCGCACGTGACCACAGTCGCCGCATTCCGGTTAGATATATGAGAAGCGAGGCCATCAGCGGCGCAATGATCCAGGGATCCAACGTCCAGGCCGAGGTGGAGTGGGAAGACGCACCCCCCTCATGCGCAAGGGTAGCAACCGGGTGTAGCAGACAGGCGATGCCGCACCACGTGAATGGCAGCTTATAGGCGACCCGCAAGGGGTTCACAGCCTGGGTATCCAGTAGACACATACATAGACGGGAATCCAGGCGAGCACGACGAAGTTCCAATAGAGGACATTGTCGTGGACGTCGCCGAAGCGGCGACGGTTGCAGCCGTGCCGGGTGAACATCAGGACGGCGAGCACGAGGGTATCCAGCAGATCGGTCACGAGATGGGTGGTGTGTAGCCCCAGGAGGAGCCATAACACCGAACCGTACGCATTTGCGTCCCACCATAGGTTCAGAGCCCGGAACTCGAAGACGCGCACGGCCAGGGGCACGATGCCCAGGACTGACATGATGACGATTCCAACTTGCACCTTGCGCCGCGCATGTTCTTGTGCCCACCGGCCCACGAGCCAGTTGGGTATGAGGCTCACGACCAGAATGAGTGTCGTGAGGGTTCCCGGAAGCAATCCTGGCGGCGGCGCGCCGATGGGCCATGCCGGCGCAATGCTCAGGAGATACAGATACATGCTGATGCAAACCGCGAACCCGGAGCCTTCCAGCAGCATGAACGCAAGCGTGCCCCACCAGGTTGGACTGGCGGAGCCCTTGCCATGCAGGGGCAGCTCCGAGAGATCCAACTCGACCCGTTCCCTCATGCTTCGTCTTCCGGGGTGCCCTTTGGCCAGAACCACCCAACCAAGGTGATGAGGATCGGGATCGAGCCCCACACCGCAGCCCATGGCGTGAAAATCGAAGTGATCAACATCACTGTGGTCGCAACCGCCGCAAGGAAGGGCCAGATGGAATTGCGTGGCGAGGACTCCCGCGCTTCCGGGCGCGCTTCGTTGACGGAAGTGACCAGAAGCTCGCGGCGGCCCACTCGCAGTCCGCCGGCTACCGGCAGCACCTCCGGATCGGCCCAGAGCGGATCGGCGCTTTTCACGACCGGAATGTGCGCAAAGTTATAGTCGGGTGGGGGAGATGAGGTCGCCCATTCCAGGGTCGAGGCCTGCCATGGGTTGTCGCCCGCGGGCTCCCCGTGCCGGAGGCTACGCAGCGCATCCACGAAGAACAGTAGAAATCCGAGCGCCAGGAGCCCAGCGCTGGCGCTCACAAACAGGTTCAGGTGTTGCCAGCCCATCTCCGCCGGGTAGGTATAGACCCGACGCGGCATTCCCTCGAGGCCGAGCACGTGCATCGGAAAGAAAGTCAGGTTGAATCCCACGAACAGCAGGCCCACCACCCAGCGTCCGACCCGCTCGCTCATTTTCCGGCCGACGATTTTGGGAAACCAGTAGTAGATCGCCCCAAGGAGGGGAAACACCGCTCCGCCGATCAGCACGTAGTGGAAATGGGCGACGACGAAATAGGTGTCGTGCACCTGGGTGTCGAATGGCACGGAGGCCACCATCACCCCTGTCAGCCCGCCGATGACGAAGGTAATCAGGAAGGCAATCATGAACAACAGCGGAGTCCGCAACACGGGCCGCCCATCCCACAAGGTGGCCAGCCAACAGAAGACCTGCACGCCGGCAGGAATCGCGATGGCCATGCTGGAAGCGGTGAAGAGGCTCTCACCCAATCGAGGCAGACCCGTCACGAACATGTGGTGCACCCACAGGCCGAAGGCGAGCAGGCCGGTCGCAATCAACGCCAGCACTACGGCGAGGTGACCAAACATCGGGCGGCCCACGAATGCCGGTATGATCGTGGAGACCATGCCGGTGGCGGGCAGGAAGATGATATAGACCTCCGGGTGTCCGAAAAACCAGAACAGGTGTTGCCACAGCAGCGTGTCGCCACCCTCGGAGGGATTGAAGAAATGCGTGCCCACGAGCCGGTCGAGTATCAGCGAGGTACTCGCGACCATGATCGCGGGCATGGCGAGGATGACCAGGAATGACGTCACGAGCATCGACCAGACGAACAGCGGCATGCGCTGGAGCGTCATTCCCGGTGCTCTTTGCTTGAAGACGGTCACCACGATTTCCACCGCGACGGCGAGCGCCGAGACTTCCGTGAACGTGATCATCTGCGCCCAGACATCCGCACGCTTACCTGCTCCGAATTGCGGGCCGGACAAGGGCACATAGGCGAACCAGCCGACATCCGGGGCCATCCCGAGAGCAAAGGAGGTCCACAACATCAAACCTCCCGCCAGGTACAGCCAATACGAATACGCGTTGAGGCGTGGGAAGGCAATGTTGCGCGTACCGACCATCAGCGGGACGAAGTACACCGCCATAGCCTCCATGACCGGCACCGCGAACAGAAACATCATGTTGACGCCGTGCATCGTGAAGATCTGATCATATCGGTCGGGGCCGATGAGTCGATTCTCGGCTCGCGATAGCTGCAGCCGCATGAGCAACGCGAGCACACCGCCGCAGGCGAGAAAGACGAACGCTGTAGCGATATAACGTCGGCCGATGGTCTTGTGATCGACGCTGGTCAGCGTACCCCATATCCCCCGCGGGGTAGACCAGGTCCGCGCGAGGCTCGCCTCGAGTGTGGTCCGCTCGAGTTGCACGTCGCAGGCCTGACGGTCGGGTGTTGCCGTCATTGCAAAGCTGCCAGGTATGCGGAGACGGCCTTCAGCTCAGAGGCGTCCAGCGGCACATCGGGCATGTTGTTGCCCGGCTTCAGTGTCTGCGGGTCGGCGATCCAGGCGGCCAGGGAGCCGCGCGTAGTCTGAAGGAGCCCGGCCGCGATGTAGTGGCGGCTGGCGAGATGTGTGAGGTCCGGCCCGACGGTTGCGGCCGCGGCGGTGCCCTGAATGGTGTGGCAAGCTGCGCAAGGCTTGGACATGAAGACTTTCTGGCCGGCGATCTGTTCCGGCATGGTGGGGCGCACAGCGGGTCTGAGTTGGCTCTGGCGCCACCGCTCGAAGACATCGGGCGGGTCCACAATGACCATCAGCGCCATGTGCGCGTGCTGCAGACCGCAGAATTCCGCGCATTGGCCCCGATACATTCCGGGGTGTCGGGCGATGAAGGTCAGGCTGTTGTCGCGCCCTGGAATCAGGTCCTGCTTTCCCGCGAGATTCGGTACCCAAAGAGAATGGATCACGTCCCCGGCGGAGAGCTGGACATGGATGGTGCGCCCTGCCGGGATGTGAATCTCGTTGGCAGTCGTGAAGACCTGATCCGGGCGCGCATCCAGATAGGTCACCTCCCACCACCACTGATATGCGCGCACCTGGATATCCAGCGCTTGCGGATCAAGGGAGCTCAATTCACGGGTAACGAAAAAGCTGGTGACCGTGAGCCCCACGAGGATGAGGGCCGTTGTCCCAACAGCGATTTCAACGACACGGCCCATGCGCCGCTCCGTGTTGGGATCGATCGCATGTCGGGCGCGCGGAGATCGCGTACGCCTTCGATACAACGCGGCTGCAAGAACCAGCATGACGGCGGCCCAGACGAGAGTGCCGATTCCGATCAGGGTCCAGATGAGGCGGCTGAGAGAGGTCGCCGGTGCGCCGTGGGGGTCGAGCGCGGATTGCCAGCCGGCGCAACTCCAACACAGCATGCAGGCCGCAAAGGCTATCGCTGTGCGGAGTAGGGCCATTGATCGCTCGCGAAGGTGTCCTTGGCCGGCGCGCGACTCTCGGCGGGCCGCGCTTGCATCGCGTCGTTGCGTCCGGGAGCGGCCGTTAGCGGAGAATAAGCACCAATGGTCTGCACGTACCCGGCCAATTGCCAGATCTGCTCGGTTGTGAGGCGGTCGCGGAAGGCAGGCATTCCACGTGGCCGCCCGTCGCGGATGGAGAGGAAGTTCGATACGATCGCTGGCCCATAACGCCACCACCCATTCAGGAAGGCGGGACCGCTCGCGCCACCGCCTTCGGCGTGACAGCCGTTGCAGTTGAACCAGCCGTAAAGTTGCTTTCCCTGGCTCAGGTCATAGGCATTTGACGCGTAAGGCTGACCCAACACGCTGTAGGTGTCCGGCGGCGCCCCGCCAACGCCGCTGGGCATTGCGGCGACCGCCTGCAGCGAGTTGGCCACGGGTGGGTCGAGCCTGAAGTTACGTTCTTCTCTCTGGCACCCGTTCAGAGTCAGTGCGACCGGGACGAATATGAGACAGAGCTTCATGGCAAGCCAAAAACGAAGAGCGTGCCGCTGGGATCCGCGGGCGCCGGTACGTCGGCGATGGCTTGAGCGAGGCCACGCACGGCCGTTGCATCGCGCCGATCGATCCAATGCTGGCTCGCAAGACCGTAGGGACCCGCCGCTCCGGCGATCACGGCCACGTACTGGCGCCCGTCAGGTCCCTGGTAGGTCGTGGGTT
Source organism: uncultured Steroidobacteraceae bacterium (assembly GCA_964494895.1). Taxonomy (GTDB): domain Bacteria; phylum Pseudomonadota; class Gammaproteobacteria; order Steroidobacterales; family Steroidobacteraceae; genus 13-2-20CM-66-19. Next base: position 17,907 of record CAZBTV010000022.1, read on the forward strand.
GCCCCATGACTCCAGCCGATGTCTTGAATTCCCACAGCAGCCTGCCGGAGTTCGCATCGACCGCTTTGAACACTCCGTCGAGAGTTCCATAGAACACCAGTCCGCCAGCGCTCGCCAACACATCGCTTGCAACCGGAAACGGCTCATCGATCCGCCAGGCGGCCTTGCGCGAGCCCACGTCCCACGCGACCACACCGCCATGTGCTTTGCCGCTGTGGCCGAACACGCGCACGTTGGCGCCCAGGAAAGGGGTGGCTTGAATATAACTCGCCGTACGTGCCTCGAGATCCATGCACCGCCGGCTCATTGGCACATACAGGAGTCCTGTCTGGGCGGACAGGGCGGGGTTGCCGCCGATTGCGCCGACCCACGCCGGGCAGATATCGCGGATCTGAACGTTGGTACGCGGAGTCAGCGCCGCTGGAGTTCGGGTCTCATCGTGCTGAGGGGCTTCCTCCGGGGGGAGCAACGAGTCTGCGGCCAGGATCTCTCCGGAGCGGCGATCCAACACATAAAGGAGTCCGTCGGCATCCGGATGAGCCAGGAGCTTGCGTTCGACTCCATGCCATACACCGTCGATGGGCACATTCCCCGTTCCGGCCGCCCACGAATAGAGGCTATGGGGATGCAGAGCGGCAAACCAGCGCGCCACACCGGTCTCCAGATCACGGGCGAAGAGCCCGGAAGTCCACCTGTTCTCGCCGGGACGGGCTTGCGGATTCCAGGGCGCGGGAGGACCGGTATCGTGCAGCACGAGTTTGAGCTGGGGGTCATAAAGCAAAGGACTCGAGACGCTGCCGCCCCCGTGCTGCCAGGCTGACGATGGCCAGGTGAGCGAGCCTGAATCCTCGCGAGGCGGCTCGGACTGCCGCGGCGTAAAGTCATGTGTGATCCCGACCTCCCGGTCAGGACCGGTGCTGTAAAATCTCCAGACTTGCCGGCCTGTTGCGGCCTCCAATGCAACGATCCAACCGCGCGCTCCGAAATCATCGCCCGCATTGCCAATCACGAGGCGGTCTCCAAACATGGCTGGCGGTGAGGCAAGCGTCTCACCCGCGCCTGGATCCGCGACCGGGATATTCCAGAAGACCTGGCCATTTTCGGGATCGAGCGCTATTACGCGTCCGTCGAGAGTGCTGAAGTAGATGCGGCCGTTGCCGAAGACCGGCCCGTGCTCCATTCGCGCACAACACGCGAGCCCTTGCGCTTGGCGGTTCGCTTCTGGGGCAAACTGCCAGATGACGCTGGGCTGCCGCGAAGTCAGGTCGAGCGCGAACAACGTATGGGGAAATGATGTCAGCATGTACAGCTTCGAGCCCACGACGAGGGGTGCGCCTCCATCGGCGCCCAGGTGACCGGAGCGGAATGAAAACACCAGGCGCAAGCTGGCGACGTTGCTGCGATTGACTTGACCGAGAGCGCTGTAGCGGGCTGTGGTCATTCCCACTGCTGGTGGAGCTGGCTCCCTCGGTTGGGCGTGCAGGTGGACCGAACAGGTCAGCAAGGCGGCCCACGCCGCCGGGACTGCGCGCTTCATCTGACTCCATTTTGTTCGTTGTGTCGGCTGGACCAGCAACGTATGGGCCTGCGGCCCCGCAGCTGATAACCAACGGATCTGGTGCTTATAACCCGCGTCAGTGGAACCCGTAGGGATAGAGACGGTCGGAACATCCGCAGCCGAACGGCCTGTCAGGCCAGGGCTCCGCAGAATGCCCTGGCAACACGAACACAGTTAGGAGGCCCCATGTCATTACGCATCGGTGATGAAGCGCCCAATTTCACGGCCGACACGACCGAAGGGAGGATCGATTTCCATGAATGGATCGGTGACGGCTGGGCGATTCTCTTCTCGCATCCAAAGGACTTCACGCCCGTTTGTACGACCGAGCTCGGCTACATGGCGCGCCTGAAGCCGGAGTTCGAGCAACGCAATACCCGGATCATCGGACTCAGCGTAGACCCCGTCGAGGATCACAAGAGATGGTCCAAGGACATCGAGGAGACTCAGGGCGCGCCGGTGAACTATCCCATGATCGGCGATCCGGAGCTCAAAATCGCCAAGCTCTACGACATGCTGCCTGCCGAGGCTCGAGGCGACGCAAAGTCGCGGACGCCGACGGACAACGCGACCGTTCGTTCGGTATTCCTGATCGGACCCGACAAGAAGATCAAGTTGATCCTGACCTACCCGATGAGCGCCGGTCGCAACTTCGACGAGGTGCTGCGTGCTCTGGACGCAATCCAGTTGAACGCTCGCCATAACGTGGCGACGCCCGTGAACTGGCGCAAAGGAGACGACGTAATCATCCCCACGTCGATTTCCGATGAGCAGGCCAAGGCGAAATTCCCCAACGGTTGGAAAGCGCCCAAACCCTACCTGCGCATCACTCCGCAGCCACGCTAAGGCAACGCCGAAGCATCTGGTTCCCTCCTCGGCCGTCGCCCGACGCAGGCGAGGAGGGAATATCTTCGTTGGAGCGCGACCAACGCTTCCCCTTGAGTTTGATGTTCCCCCTGTGCTGGTTGATTGCGGCAAGTGTTCCTGACGCACGGACGCCTCGTAACCTGATTTGATTCTGCTCGGGAACCGTTCCGCATCGTTTTCCAAGCGGACATCACGCGTATATTGCCGCGCGTCAGCGCAAAGCTGACAGATGGACCTGTCAACGCCAAGGAGAAGCGGCCAATGTGCAGTTATTCGAAAGTTGCGCGCCACCTCGTCGCGGGGTGCGCGCTACTGGTATTTTCGGCGTCTGGTTTTGCTCAAAAGTACGTGCAAACGAATCTGGTATCGGATGTTGCGCAGCCCCCGAATGCAGACGGAACGACGGTCAACGTCGATCCCCACCTGGTCAATGCATGGGGTTTGGCGCGAAGTGCCTCGAGTCCGTGGTGGGTAAACAATGGAGGCACGGGTACTTCAACGTTGTATACGGGCGCGGGCGGCACTGTTCCGCTGGTTGTGACTATCCCCAACGCGCAAGGAGCCACCGGGCCCTCCATGCCCACCGGCATGGTATTCAACGGCACCACCGACTTCGCCTTGGCTCCTAACAATCCGGCAGCGTTCATTTTCGCGACCAAGAACGGCACGATCGCCGGTTGGGGGCCGCCCGCTACACCGGTTGCCGGCGGACTGTCCACCGCCATCACGAAAGTAGACGAGGGTCAGGCCGGCGCGGTGTTCACTGGGCTCACCTGGGTGGAGTTCAACGGCGCTCATTTTCTGCTGGCTGCGAACTTCCGCGAGAATCAGATCGAGGTCTTTGACAAGAACTTCGCTCGCGCCAGCCTTCCCGGGCAGTTCCAGGACACCACGCGGCCCGCCAATTTCGCACCCTACAACATACAGGCCATCGGGCCCCTGGTCGTTGTGACCTACGCGATACAGAACGCGGCCGGCACCGCGCCAGTGCCCGGGGGCGGCATCGTGGCTGTCTTCAACTGTCAGGGGCGGTTCCTTTTCGAGCTCCAGAATGGGCCGTGGCTGAATGCACCCTGGGGTGTCGCACTGGCGCCGCAGGATTTCGGCGTCTTCAGCCATCACCTGCTCATCGGCAACCGCTTCGGCGGAACCATTGCGGCATTTGATCCAGCCACCGGCGCGTTCAAGGGCAATCTGTTGAATACCGCCGGCGCCCCGATCGCGATCGATGGTCTTTGGGATCTCGAATTCGACAATCGCGGCGGCAACGAGGCGGGAACCACAGCCACTCCATCAACTGGCCCGGCTCTGTTCTTCGCCGCGGGCATCGACAACTACGCGCACGGTTTGTTTGGAACACTCACACCCGTAGCGGCGGAATTGAATGCGGAAGATCACGAGTAGGAAAGCGTGTCCTGAAACCGGAATCCGGCCCGCTCCATCGAGGCAGGCCGGATTTCTCGAGCGGCAGGGTCGAGCGGCACGGTCCACCTCGTGGTGGACCGCAGCCGCTCACTCGTTGCTGAACATGAAGCGCAGCCCGCGGTTGTAGAATTCGGGTTTCACGCCGGAGTGGCGTTCGCCTTCGATCACGCGGCCATCCCAATGCAAGCCCTTGTAGTCGTGGGCCAGAAAGGTCCGCACGAACGTCATTCCAGGCGTCAGGAGTTGCTCTGCGCCTCCCACTGCGAGATAAAGCCTGACCGGCAGGTCTTTATGAGTCTTGGCGTATTCCTCTTCCTGGTTCACCACGAAGTTGTTGTCCCAAGGAATGGCGGGACTGCCCACGAGATATCCCCAGAACAGTGAGGGATCAGTGAACATCGCGTAGAGTGTAAACAGCCCGCCCAAAGAGTGTCCGCCGAGGATGCGGCGGGTCGGATCCGCGCGATAATTCTGCTCGACGAAGGGGATCAGATCTGCCTTGAGGAAGCTCAAGAATTTCGGACCATCGCCCGAGCCCTTTCTGTCTCCAGGGGTAGGCGTGTAATCCATCGCGCGTAGCGCGTCGTAGTCCGGGTGATCGCCCGAATAGGTGATGCCAACGACCACGATATCCGGCATCCACTTGTCGTACACGAGGCCGCCGATCACCGAATCGAGCAGCTTGAAATCCCACTGGCCATCCAGCAGATAAAGCACGGGATACTTTTTGTCCGCGTTCTTGCCGTAGTCAGCGGGCTTTCGGATGTACAGGTCGTAGGCCCGGCCCGTTGCAGTTGATTTCATCATCCGGACCTCGGAGCTGGGAACCGTGACGGCCGGATAGGCCGCTGCCGCTCGAGCGGAAGGGCCAGCCGCGGCGGCACCGAGGGACAGAATCAAAAGACAAAGCCATCGAGCGTTCGATTTCACTGCAACCCCCTATTCAAGCCAACAGAGGCGGGCCTCATCGGCGAGCTCACGACGCTCACCTGCCGGACCTCACGCTTGCAGCGCACTTTAGAGGATTGCCAGGCGTTCGGGAAATGTCGAGCTCGCCGAAACGAGCGCCGGAGGCGTTGAAACGTGCGGCGGGTACGTGAAACATCCGCCCATTGGGGCAAGGCGCGGGAAGGGGGCTTGGCGCGTTGGAGTCAGGCTCAGCGGCCACCGTTTCGGTGGCAGCCGCTGAGCCCGTCCAGGTCAACTCATGAAATACCGGTCACATCAGTATCGGAAAGACGTCCTGATCTCCGAGCCCGTCACCGGATCCAGGATGAACCGCTGGAAATGCGGCTCGTCATCGAACATGTTGTCGAACGACCCCGTGATGACGTCAAACGACTGTTTCTGCGGGGCAACCGGGAATCCAGGTTTACGCCGACCGTTGCTGGCGTCGTGAATGGCCGGCCCGTCGATGTAGTTGAGGTCCCAGTTGTCTTCGATGAAGCGCAGGATCGATGACTGGTCGGTCAGGGTGTGATCGACATAGTTCACCTTCGACCATGGCGAGACCATGTTGAGTACGAGGCGCGGGCCAAAGCCGCAACGGCCTTGTATCGCATCCGGCTTCGGCGAGCCGCAGTTCCCACCGTTCGCGGCGCTCACAGCATCGAACCCGGCGACTGCTGACGGGTTGACGAGCGGTGGTACGGCATGGTCATACCAACCGTCGGAATCATCCCAGGCGATGAATACCGCCGTGCTCTCCCACTCCGGCGACTGCTGCAGCAGATTGATTGTCTGCGCCAGGAAGCGCTGCTCAGAAAGCGGATCAGACTCGCCACCCGGATGACCGTCGTCACGGTTGATGGCCTTCAGGAACGAGACTGCCGGCAGATTGCCGTTCTTCAATGCCGCGTAGAAATCCAGCAGATCGTACTGGTGATTGGCCTGATCCGTCTTGCCGATCATCCCAACAGACGAAGGGGGCAGATGATGCGGGTTGCGGGTGGAGGCGTAGTATTGGAAAGGCGAGTGGTGTGGGTTGTAGTCGGTGCGGACCGGGTGAACGTTGGCGCGTCCATCGAATGACGTGGTTGCGTCAGGATGCAGAACGTGCGCGGCGTTGCAAACGGCTGGCGCGAAGTTCGGCGTGCCTACGTTCTGTGCCTGCCCGTCATTTGCCGCGCCTCCGAATGAGGGAGTGCCGAACGGGTCGTTGCTGACACCCTGCAAGGGATGTGTGGGATCCGTAGTCGCGGGATTCCCTGTGGCAGCGGTGCGGAAACCGCCAGCGAACCAGCCCCACGTGACTCCTTTCTCGTTCAGGAGATCGCCAACGTTTTTCCCGGTGAGCTCCACGGTCATTTTCCCTGCGACCGTTCCGCCCTTGTCGGAGCCACAGTCATCAAGATAGGGATCGAGGTCGGTCACCAACGTTCCAGTCTGTGCCGCAAGGGGTTTGGCGAACCCGACGACATCGGTCATCACAACGGGATTCGTCGGGGCGACGACGAACGTATCCTTGACCGTCGTGCTCACGACACCGTCAGAGAGCTGACCGGTCGGGCCTTTCGTTCCCGAGAAGACATGAAGTACCGCGCCGGCGGTTTGTCCAGAGACCAGATTGAGAGCGCCCGGCGTCGAGGGGCCGTATGTCGTACCCCAAGAGTTGTCGCTCATGGCAAAGCGCTGCGCAAAGTTCCACATGGCGGTAACGGTATTACCGTCGAAGTACCCCATGACCGTCGAGCCGTCCGTGGCGCAGCCCGGACCATTCGTGGCGTTCTGCTGCGGGAATTTGTCCATGAATCCGCTATCGGTCGTCAGCTGCTCACCCGTGTAGTCGTGGTTGTTGGAGCAGGTGACGATCTGGTCGCGAGTCATCCGGAACGGATTCGCGCCGCCGTTCGGATTGAGCCCCGAGGGAGGACCGACCGTGGTGTTCGGATTGAAGTCGTGCAGACCCACGTTCACCCGCTGCGGGAACTGGCTGTTGCCGTCTGTGAGTCCGTTGACCGTGGGCGTGTTCTCACGGGCGACGAAGCGCACGCCATCGGTGTTCTTCGCGTCGGGATAGGTCGCGAAGTAGTGATCGAAGGACGCGTTCTCCTGGAAAATGACGACCACGTGCCGGATTTGCCGTGTGACGTGATGTCTGTCGTGGTCCCGATCCCGATCCTGATCGGCCGCTGCGAGCGACGCGAATATCACGCTGCAGGCGGCGAAGCCTGATGACGCGATACCCACTAGCGCTTTTCTGGAAAGGCAGAAACGCCGTTGATTCACGATGCTCCCCTATGGTTGTGTTCAAAGACGAGGCGCGGATGAAGTGACGGCTGAGTTTTGGTATGGGATCAACCGTCTGCGGCGGCATGCTAGGGACGGTCTATGACAATTTGCTGATGATTCCCATGTCTGGCGCCGTTTAGCGTTCCCGGGGCCCGTAGCCTGGACCAGAATCTTGTGTGGGCTCTGCCTCCGGGAATAAATTCACCGGACTTGAAGTCAAAATTTAATGTGCATGCGGTAGCCTGACTCGTTTTCCGGAATGCACGAACACTATGAAGAAGCATGCGCGCCACTTGGCGGGGGTTGCGTTGTGTCTGCTCGGGTTGCCTGCCATAGCTCGTAGTACAGGCTCGAACGATCATGCGGACGCTCTCGATACTGCGGCGAGGGGGTTCAGATCATATGTTCTGGAGCAGATCGAGCAGAGTCTCACGGCGGTACGAACCCTGCGGGATCGGATCGCCGCTCACGACCTGCAGGGCGCGCAGAAAGCATGGCTCGGCGCCCGCGCGGGCTGGGAGAGCTCCGAGGTGGTGACGTCGGAGTATTTCCCCGACCTCGATCGCGCGATTGACGCTTGGCCCGACGCCGATCGAGGTTTTCATGCGATCGAGGCCCGGCTCTTCGGCGCGCATAATACGGACGTGCTGCCGGCTGCCGAGGAGCTCGTACGCAACCTGACGGAGTTCGAGCGTCAATTGCAGGGTACGACTCTGAGCGCTCAACATCTCCTGAACGGGGTAGCGCGCCTGACGTACGAGATCGGTGAGGACAAGGCCGGTGGTGGAGAGTCCCCGTTCAGCGGGAATTCGCTTGCGGAGATTGGGAACAATGTCGCCGCCGTCGCAACGGTCTACCGACGGGTCCTGGCTCCAGCGGCGGGGCGGAAACTGGCCGGGCCATCAAAGCAGGTGGCTTCGGACCTGGATCGTTTGCAGGCCCTCGTCACAGCACCAAGCCTGAGCGCCCTTGACCAGACAGCGCTGCGCGAGGCGACTGAAACCCTGACTGTCGATCTGGGAAATCTGGGGCAGCAGCTGGGGCTCGAGAAGCCGTCACTGGGCAATTGAGCATCGATATATGCGTGGGGACAGGTTAGTCATGGTGCGGTCCGGGGCCAAAGCCGTTGCAGCCGCGCTCGCGCTGCTTGCCGTGGCGCCTTTGTCGTCCGGCGCGGAATTCGCCAGCGCTGCCGGCGTACTGCCGCCCGGCACCGAGCTCGGAAGTGATGTGCTGGATCGGCCGCGGGAAACCTTCAGATCCGAGGCGCGCGGCGGACATCAAACCTATCTGGCGGTTCTGGGGGATGTTGCGTTCAACGCACCCGCGATCCTCGGGAGTGTCGCCCGGCAGGCCGGCGTGAGCTGCAACACCTGTCACATCAATGGGGCGACGAATCCGCGGCTGTTCATTCCGGGGCTGGCCACACGGCCAGGTACCTTTGACACGACCGGGCATCTTTTCAATCCGAAGGCAGACGACGGCGTGTTGGATCCATTGACCGCCCCGAGCCTGCGCGGCGCGCATCTGCTCGCGCCATACGGCCACGATGGCCGGACTTCCTCACTGCGGGATTTCATACAAGATGTGATCGTTGGGGAGTTTGGCGGACCGGAGCCCTCGCGGGAGATCATGGATGCTCTCGTGGCCTATATCGAGGATATCGATTTCGTGCCCAACCCCCGGCTCACGGCGGGCGGAAGGCTCGCAGCAGGCCCGGCCACCCCCGCCGAAAAACGCGGCGAGACGCTGTTCTACAAGCCATTCCCACATAACCCCGAGCTGAGTTGCGCGGGGTGCCACATCCCGAGCGCGGCCTTCGTGGACCACCGTCAACACGACGTGGGCTCGGGTGGTGAATTCAAGACGCCAACACTGCGAAACGCCAATTTCAACGGTCCCTATTTTCATGACGGGCGATACGCCAACTACGCACAGGTAGTGGCGCACTTCGACAGGGTTTTCTACCTGGGTCTGACCTCCGCGGATCGTCAAGACCTCGTCGCCTACCTGCAGGCTATCGGCGATGGCGAGCAGGCGGTGATGCCGGACGACGCCGACACGCACGTGAGCGAGATAACGCGATTCACGAGTGTTCTGGACAGCGCGGTTCCGGAACACAACGGTGCGATTGTCGCACTGGTAGTGGACACGATCGATCGAGAGTTACGGGAAATGACGGAATGCTATCCCGAGCGCAAGGACCCGGCGGTCTCCGGCGGATTGGAACAGCGGGTCGCGGCGCGAGGCGCTCTCAAGCAGCTGGTGCTCGAGTTGCGGGCGGTCGACGGATATTCGCGTAACGGGCAATTCACGGAGGCCGCCCGCGCTCTCGGGCAATTTCACGACTCGTTGGCGGCGGCCAGTCCGACTCTGAAAGCCGCGGAGCCGTGGTCCTTGTTCAACCGCGAAATCCATGATGCGCACTACGCTGCGCTGAGAAAGATGTACTTGCGTGCTGTCGATCCAACTTCCGTCACCCGTCCGCGCCTGGACGTGGATTGAGGTCGAGTTGGTGCGTGTTGATCAACTCCTCGCTATGCTCGAGCGCGCGCCTTCTGTACCTGGGCGCGGGCGAGATAGGCAACGATGAGGAGATTCGCCAGCAGGACGAGAAATCTGGCGACTCCCGGCCTGTGCTCGATGGACCGGATCTCGAACGGGATCAGGCACGCCAGCCCGACAATGACGATCCACTCGGCCCAGGGTCTACCGCTCAGGAGCAACACTGCCTCAACAACGCTCGAGAGGCTGTCCAGCCAGGCGAGCTCAGCGCCTCTGAGGACGATGTTGTCGGACAAGTGCTCGCGGATCCAGTGCCCGATCCGCGCGAAGACCGCACCTCCTTCAGCCAGGTCGCGGGCCACGAGCTCCAGGGTCCGGTAAGCTGCGCCAGGCGCTGTCGTCAGCCACAGTGCGACCCCAAACATCACCACCGCCTTGCAGAACTTGTAGGCGATGATCAGCCTGAACCCGATGCGCTGCCGTTCGTCTGCCAACGTTACCCCAGGCGGTTTGGGCGGCCACGCGCTCACCCTCCATGTACGGCGATCGGATGGCTCCTCGGAACGGGGGCTCGTTACGCTCCAGCAACGAGTCGCATGTCGCGCACGGCACTCCCATCGAGTGCCTCGAGGGCAGCCTGGTATGCGGCGCTTTCGTGCGCGGCTATCGCTTGCTCCACAGAATCGAATTCGACGACCACAGTGCGCTCGAGCTGGCCGCTTTCATAGGTCTTCACGGGAATGCCACGTACCAGCGCACGTCCGCCGGCCGCTTCGATGGCGGGACCGGCGAGCTTGGCGTAGGCCGCCAGTTTGGCAGGGTCTTTGATCTCGCGGTAGCAGACGACCCAGTACGCTTTCGCCATGTCGCACCTTCCTGATCCATCTCCTCATTGGGGCGAAAAGTGTACCGCATTGCCTGTTGTAAAGCTGCGCTCGTGTTCCCCAGGGGTGCACCACGTCAACTGTGATTTCAGCCCGGCGTTGCTGCAGCGAAGGAGGCGGGATCTCCTGGAGGAGCAGCGTATATGAGCAGGATTCCAACACCGGTCCTCTATGCGGCATTGGGATTGGCGGCGCTCGGGGCAAGCAACCTGGCGTCGGCGGGAGCTCACGTGGGGATTGGGCTGCCTCTGGTGGTTCCGACGGCCGTCGTTGTTGCCCGGCCAGCACTGATTCCCGCACCAGCGGTGGTTACAGTGCCCTCTCCGGTAGTCATCACGCGACCCTTGGTCGTGGCGTACCCGCCAGTGGGCTACTACGGCTTTCCCGTTACCGCCTACCCTCGTGTAGTCGTCGGCTGGCGTCCAGGGTACGTGGTGAGAGGCGGCCACCATTGGCACCGCTGAGCTGGAAACCAACACCGAGCTACTTGCCACTCACTTCCTGAGCGCGGCAATCCGCTTCAGGCTCAGGGTTGCTGTTGTTGCGAGTTTGCGCAACAGCTACGAGGCGCTTGACGGGAACGTTCGATTTACGTTCACTGTCAACTCAGGGGCAGAGCCTCACGTTGCTTCGTGATCATCCAGTCGAGCGCTCGTCATACTGACTCCAGGACATCGCTCGGTGGGGGGAGGGCTACAATGCGTGCGGGTGGATGTTTCTTCTGTGTTCTCTACCTTGGCGCGACCTGTGCAGTTGCTCAGGTCCCCGACGAGGCATGGCAGCCCGACCCTTACAACAAGCATTACGACCGTCACCTCGGCCACGACCACGTCTATCCCGACCGGGGCGCGATATTCCGCGATGCTCCGAAGGGGTCGATCGTCGTCAATTACGCCGGACTGGCGTATCGATTCCACGACGGTGTTTGGTTCGAGCCGCGGGGACCCGCGTTCATAGTGGTCATGCCCCCGATCGGAGTGGTCGTGCCCTCCTTGCCAGCGTTCGCCACCACGTTTGAAAGTGGGGGGCAGTCCTATTTATACGCGAACGACGTTTACTACCTACCACGGCCGGAGCTGGGCGGTTATGAGGTGGTGAACGATCCTTCCGACGTGGCGCCGAAAGCCTCGAAGTCCGCAAAGGCAACCAGCGCGCCGACACCTGCTACTTCGGTCGCGGGCGCGTCGACCCCTGGAACGCCGATAGGATCTGCTGCGGCGATTGCCGTCCCTGCGGTCGCCACGGGAGCTTCGATGGCTGCTGGTAGCGTCGCACCGGCCGTTGCACCTGCTTTGCCTGGAGCGGCGGCGCAAGCTGCCGGTCCGGTCGCCGCGTCCAGCGTTGCAACCGACGCGCCGACGGTATCGCCACTGCCCGACGTGTCGGCGCACGCGGTGGGGCCTGCGTCATCCGGATTGCATCTGGCCGCCGCAAAGTCGGCAGGCATCCTTTCATCTGCAGTAGGCCCTGCAGAGTCCGCAGCTGCTGCTGCCGGCCCGGTCAGAATCGCTCCGGTCGCTGGCGCGGCCGCGATCGCACCTGCGGCCGCGGCGGGTCCGATGCAGGCAGCAGCATCTATGCAGGCAGCAGCCTCTGGATTGCCTGCAGCCTCTGGATCCCCTGGAGTCTCCGCACCCGCTGCGGCTCCCGCGCCGGCAGCGTCCGTTGCATTTGCACCAGGGGCCGCTGCCGCACCTGCCGCACTTCCTGCGGCTGTACCTCCTGCGGCTGTGGTACCTGTGCAGACTCCAGCTCCCGGCTCTGCGGGCGCAGCGTCACCTCCGGTGGCAGCGACAGAAAACCTGGCGGCCACGCAAGTCGCTCTGGCACAGACAACTCCTCCCGCGCCCGGTAGCGCGGCGGTGCCGAATCCGTCAGCGGGTGTCCCAAGCAGCACAGCTTCCGGCGCGTCCGTCGTCACCTCTGTTTCCAGCGCGCCGCAAGGGGTCAAAGTGACGGCAATCCCACGCAATGGCCAAAGTCTCGACCAGCAGGCTCGTGATCAATATGAGTGCTACCAATTCGGGGTATCCCAGAGCGGCTTCGACCCATTACGCGTGAACACACCTGCCTCTGTTGGAGCGGCAGTCGACTTCGCGCGCGCGCGGGCCGCTTGCTACGAATCGCGAGGCTATACGGTGCGTTGAGTGTGTTTACGAAGGTAGTGTGGCTGCGATCTTCCGGATCTCGTCCGGAGAGTGTTCGCCGGCAAGGGGGGTTCCCGGCATCAAGTACTTGCCTTTCTCCAGCCCACCGACCAACACAGGCTCGAATCCGATTTCCCGGATGAGGCGCGAAGCAACTTCAATTGCTTCTTTGTCGTCACCGGCGATCGGCATGCCGACTCGTCCCGGCTGCTCATGCACCTCGCCCATCCGCGCAGCTCCGATCGCATTGAAAGCTCGCACGATGCGTGCGCCCGGCAACAGCTCCGCCGAAATCCTTCCCGCGCCTTGCTCTCGTGCGCGATTCGCGATCTCGCCGTCACGTTGCGGAAAAGGATTGCAGGCGTCGATCACGACCTTGCCTTTCATCGGGCCGGCAAGCTCCTTGCCGAGGTCCGGCAATGCCCCGTAGGGGACCGCAAACAGCAGTACCTCTCCGAAAGCAGCGGCTTCGCTCGGTGTGCCAGCGCGAGCGTTCGCTCCGATACCGGCTGCCAGTTGTTTGTCGTGATCGAGATTGCGTGAAGAAAACATCACCGGGTGTCCGGCGTTGGCCCAGACTCGACCCAGCGCGCTCCCGACCTTGCCAGACCCGATTATCCCGATCCTGGGCTTACCGCCGCCCGCAGCGGCAGCAAGCTCTCCAAGCAGTAGCGGACCCGCGGTGAGCATCGCAGCGGCTGCCTTGAGGATGTCACGACGACAGATAGCGGGAATGTCACGAGCTTTCATTGAAGTCTCCAGGAGAACTTCCGATCAACGATCTCGGCTACCCAGCCAAGGCCGCCAGATGATGGGGGCAGCGACGACGTTTCCGCAAGGTCCGACCGGCTGAACGCACTGCGAATCGATTCAGCACAGGTGTTTCGGTGGGAGCACCTTGGTTTCAAGAGCAGCTCGTCGAGGTGCGCCGCGCCTGCGTCGGAAGGTGAGGATTGGGGCCTGTATTCAACAGAAGCCCTTGTAGGGCTTGCAGGTGGCCTTCGGTTACTCAGCCATGCAATAGATCTATCACTCGCTCCGGACGCGTGACGCATATTTGCGCCCGCAGCTCGAGGCGAGCAGGGGTCAGCTCCCGCAGGTCGACACTCGGGTGCACCGAGGCAGCTCTCTGCCCGGTGGGCTCACTCTCGAAGGAGCCATCGGACGAGCTACGAACCTTGACCAGATAACTGGCCACGAGCTCCTGATCACAGGCCTTCCATTTGGCTCGCTCCTGGATCGCGCGCCTCAGGGAGTCGGGCGTGCGGAAGCAGTGCATCCGGCGCAGCGCGTAGCGTTTGTCGTTGTGAGGCCGACGGGAGTGGACTTCAAGCAAGCGCCAGGGGAGTGCGGCGCCAGTGGAGAAGGCGACTCGATATTCCACCTTCACTTGCCGTGTAGTGAACGTGCTGGCACACAGAGTTGCCATGGCTTGCAAGCTCCGCAGGAGTTGCGCGATTTCTCTCTCGGAGTGGGTCATCATCTTTGCTCCTGGACCTCACGGTCTAGGCGATGACGATAAGGGCTGCGATCCCGGACGGTCCAATGCGAAATGGTTCACGCTGTGGGTATTTGGGATTCAGGCCAGATGATTTGACATGTCGGGATACACGTCGGGTGCGAGCGACAGGTTCCGCGGGTTGGTCGTCGCCGACTGCGCCAGCTGCTGGGGCGATGCTCGCGATCGCTGCGCCGGACCCGGAAACGGGCCGGCGCAGCGATTGGAGGGTGCTACTGCCTGACTGGTTCAGTGGACATCAATGGTCGTCACACTGTACGCAGGCAAAGTCAAAGTGAGAGAGGAGCCACTCACCGCAGTCTGTCCTATGGCTATGGGCGTAATGGGGCTTTGTCCCTGCGCCGTAGCCGCCGTTATTTGATACATGTGGGCCGTACCTGAAAGCGGTGCTCCGTTGATCGCCGTGATTTGCGGAGAGGACGCGCGGTTGATGGCCACCAGCACCACCCGGCCTGGATTCTTGCTGTCCTTGCTCGCGTAGACAGTGACGTTCTGAACGTTGCTCGACGTCGATTGCAGCAGAGTGTCGCCGAAGTTCGAATTGGAGCCGTCAAAGTTACGGTACGCCCGGATACCGGCCATCGAATAATCGAAGGTGCCACCCGGGGGCCAGAACATGGCCGCGAAGACGCCTTGAGTAGCGAAGACACCCAACTCATCGGCCTCTGCGACGGTTCCGGCAATGTTGTTGAACCCGCCAGCCTCATACTCGCTGATCGAGAGCTTCATCGACGGGAACTCGGAGGCGATCTTCGCCTTCAGCCGCGGCAGGATCTGGGTAGGGCTGTTGCCAAGCACCCCGTTGATCCACGCGTTGCTGTTGCCGGGATCGGTGAAGGTGGGGTCCCAGAGATTACGCGGGGCCTGCACCACCAGCTGCATCTGCGCATCCGTCAAGTTGGCGCTCGTCATGCTCGTCACCCGGAGGCTATTGGCATCGTAGTCCTCGGGATACCAGTGGAAATCATAGACGTCCACCAGAGGCCGGCCATAGGTTGCCGAAGCACTGGCAATGGCTTGAAGATACTTGTCGGTGAACCAGTTCGCTCCTGTCGGCGTGGCATTCAGCCCGGTTTCGACCTGCCAGTTGTAGAAGCCGAGGAAGCCGTAATGGACCGGCCCGAAGATGACCATGTTCGGGAATTGGTCTTTCAACGCCTTCGCGAGCGTAATGGTCTTCGCAATATAGCTGTCGGAGGTGATGCGGGTGGCTCCCTGGACTTCCAGGTGGGTGCTGTTCCAAAGCTCGGGCTCGTTGTCCAGGTCCACGAAGGTCGGGGTGCTGGTGGTCCCGCCAAAAATTCCCACGCTGGGGAATTTCTGATCCATGGCCCACGCGAACTCGTCCATGAACACAGGGCCCGTCGTGAGCGGCATCGTGGTAAATGGAGCGGAAGAGACCGTGCTCTTCTTGTCGACCACCGTGTCGAATCGTGTCAAGTCCGGAGGGTTGGTGGTGCTGACGGGACCTTTCTCGTCTGCCGACACCAGGCCCTGGAGTTGGACAGTCATCAGTGTCGCCATGCCACCGGCTATGTCGGAAGCGATCGTCGGGCGCACTGCTTCCCCTGGGACGGTGCTGCTGCTCAGGAAGTTGTCGCTCTGGAAGTTGAAGTCGCTGCCGGCGTTGGAGGCGTTCGTCGTCCAGTTGTAGGCCGTCCAACGATTCCCGCCGAGCCGGTTGAGGGTCACGTTGGGAAGATTCGGAATCTGCGCTGCGCTGTTGACTCCGTAAATCCAAGGTGAAATGGGCTGGGTGACAGCCGGATTGATGGTGATAGTCGCATTCGGGATGGACGCGAGAGGCTCGACGCTGACCTGAGCGGAGTTTGCGCTAGGGCCAGCGAGATTCGCTGCGTTCACCACGTAGAAGTAAGTGACGCCATTGGTCACATTCGTATCGGTAAAGCTGGTTCCGGTAGGTGTGGCGACCGTCGTGAACGGACCGCCAGTGGTGGTGGATCGCTCCACGTTGTAACTGACCGCGCCTGAGCTGGCGCTCCACGTCAACGTGACCTGCCCATTGCCCGGCGTGGCCGTCAGCCCGGCCGGAGTTGGCGGGGGTGAACCGCCGCCGCCCTTGCCACAGGCCACCCCGTTGAATACGAAGGCCGTGGGAGTTGCAGCGGTGCCATTGGCGGTGAAGCCGACGCTGTTCAGGGTTCCGCCGGGGGGGACGTTCCCGTCCCAACTGAGATTCGTGACAGTGACCGTCTCGCCTTGGGAAGTGACGTTGCCTCCCCACAGCTGGGCGATTTGCTGATTGCCGGGGAAGGTCCACGTCAGGGTCCAACCGTTGATCGCGGTCGTTCCGGTGTTATTGATGGTAATGCCTCCCTGAAAACCCCCAGACCAGCTGTTGGTTATAGAGAAGGTCACAGGGCACGTCTGTGCGGTCGCAAGACCGCTAAAGGCATACAAAATCAGCGAAAGAGATAACAAACACAGTCTTTTCATGACGACTCCTCACTTCCTTATAAGGACAGGGCTCGGTCGCAAACGCCGATTCGCCCTCGGAGGACAGCGCCCTTCGGGGAACGATCGCAAAAGAGAGTGGATACGTGCGATGTCGCACATGGATTTTTCTCCGCACGAATCTGAGGCCGTTGACGGCAAAGGAGCTGGGGCTACGGCACCCGTCCAACTGTTGCGGGTCAAACAGACTCACGCTTCAGGGGAAGCGGCGATGAGGACCGCGAGCACGCTATTACGCACGTGCAGTCGATGTCAATAGCGAGATCCGCTTGGTGTCAGGGGAACGCCGGAGTTGATGTCGGTTGTGATGTTTGTCGCAGCTGAGAGTCATGTACTCGACGCAGGCGTGCGCGAGTCGCTCATGCGTGCGCGACTCCCGCAAGCTCGAGGGCAAAACGACCTATGCCGTTTTCGCGCGCACCTATGCCTGAAAGGCAATGCTTGCAGCCAAGGCCGCTCTCCGCTCGCCTGAGCCAGAACCTAACCGTGAGCTTGCGCAGCGAATCGCCACATCCTGGCGGCACTGTGGGTCCCAACTCGCCGCGCTCTGTTGCCCAGCAGTCACCGAAGGTTGCGGCCCCTTACTCGCGCCCGAAGGGTGAGCGGATGTCGGCCAGGAACTTTCTGGTCCGCGGGTGCTGTGGGTGCTCGAAGAACTCTTGCGGCGGCCCGCGCTCCAGGATGGCACCTCGATCCATGAAAAGGATGCGATCGGCCACTTCCCGTGCGAACCCCATCTCGTGGGTGACACAAACCAGTGTCATCCCCTGATGCGCGAGCCCGCGGATCACGAGCAGCACTTCTCCCACCATCTCGGGGTCGAGTGCACTGGTCGGCTCATCGAAGAGCATCAACGGTGGCTCCATGACGAGCGCTCGCGCGATCGCGACCCGCTGTTGCTGGCCACCCGAAAGCTGGCCGGGGAAGGCTTGGGCTTTTTCGGCGACACCCACGCGCTCCAGCATTGCGAGTGCCCGGTCCCGCGCCTCGGCCGGTGTCAGGCCCCGCAGATGAATCGGCGCGAGCGTGCAGTTGTCCAGCGCCGTCAAGTGCGGAAACAGATTGAGCTGTTGAAAGACGAAGCCGATGCCCGAGCGCAGTTGATCGAGATCGACTCCCGGAGCATGGATGTCCCGGCCGTCGACGAGAATCTTTCCCGAGTCGATCTCCTCGAGACGGTTGATGGTGCGGATGAGTGTAGACTTGCCCGACCCGGAGGGGCCGCAGACCACCACGACCTCCCCGCGTGCAATCGTTTCGGTGATCTCTATGAGCGCCTGATATCTGCCGTAGCGCTTGTTGACCTGGCGGAACTCGATCATGTTGGGCGCAGCTCGATGACTTCGCGGCTCTGAAATGCTTCGAGCTGCCGGCGGGCGAGGCGTCTCTCGAGCGCGAAGGCCACGCGCGAAAGGCCGAAGCAAAGCACGAAGAACGTCAGTGCCAGTATCCCATAGACAGCAAAAGGGTGAACCACCACCTGGCTGTTGACCTGGGACGCGATGAACGACACCTCCTGCAAGCCGATGATATAACCCAGCGAAGTTTCCTTCAGAGTCGTGACGAACTGATTGACCACGGAGGGCAGCATGTTGCGAAAGGCCTGTGGGAGAATGATCCAGCGTAAGGTCATGGCGTAACTCAACCCGAGCGAGCGGGCAGCCTCGACCTGTCCTCGCGGGATGCCCTGGATGCCGGCGCGCACCACTTCTGCCAGGTAGGCCCCGTTGAAAAAGACCAGTGCCGCCAGCATGGTCGTGAGCTGGCCTGATTTTTCTCCGGTCAGGGCAGGGAGAAAGAAATACGCCCAGAACACGACCATGAGCAGCGGTGTGCCCCGCACGACATACACGGCCGCGGTGGCCGGCCAGCGCAACAGCCGCCAGCGGCTGATCCGGGCCAGGGCCAACAGCACTCCCAGTGGAAAGGCGAGCAGCAAGGCGCTCGATCCCAGGAGCATGGTCAACGCCAGCCCACCCAGCGGGCCGTGGGGAAACTGCCCGATGAGAAAGTAGAGGCCGTAGTTGCTGATCAGATCTTTCATCACACGCGCCCCGGAAAACGGCGCTGAAACCAGACCGCCACTGTGGTAATCACGAGAGACACGCTCAGATAGGCGAGTGTCGTCACGCCGAATGTCTCCACCCCGCGAAAACTGGCAGTTTCCACCCGCTGCGCCTGATACATGAGCTCGGCGGTGCCGATCACTGTGGCAATGCTGGTGTTCTTCCAGAGATTCAAAGTCTGGGAGATCAAGGGAGGCACCACGATGCGCGTGGCCTGGGGTAATACGACATGGCGCATGCTGGCCAGAAAGCCGAACCCGAGCGCGCGGGCCGCCTCGACCTGTGTAGCCGGTACGGCCCGAATGCCGCTGCGGATATCCTCCGCCATGTAGGACGAAGTATAGAAGGTAAGGGCGAGAACGGCACACACCGCCTCGGTATCGTGGTCGTACAACCAGTTCCGTGCCGCCTCAGGAAGAAGCTCCGGCATTGCGAAGTACCAGAGCAGCATGTGGACGAGCAGCGGAATGTTGCGGATGCCTTCCACAAACACCGTGCCCAGGGCGCGTAACAACATGGCCGATGACATGCGACACAATGCCACCGTCGTGGCAATGGGGAGCGACAATGCCCAGGTGACGACCGTCAACTTGATGGAAAGCAAGAACCCACTGAGCAGCCAGGCGCGGAATTGGCCGGTCGTGACGACAGAGAAATCGAATTGCGCCACGGTGATGTCAATTCGCAACCCGATCGGACTCGATCCTGAAAGCGCGTGTTTGGAACTGCAACCGCGTCGTCGGTCCAAACCATTTGAAATACAGCTTTTCGGCTTGCCCGGATGTCTCGAGATCGCGCAACGCCGCATCGACGACGGCTTTCAGCGCGGGCTCGTTCTTGCGCAGCCCCAACGCGATCGGCTCTATGCTGACATTCTGTGGCAGGATGACGTAGTCCTTCCGCGCTGGCCCCAACTTGGCATAGGCATCGTACAAGGATATCTCGTCGTTGACGAACCCCGCCGCCTTATGCTGCTGCAGGGCTACCAGTGCCTGGGGGGCTGTTTCGAAGGTCACCACGTCGATCGTCGGCACGGCTTTGCGGATGTTGGGCTCCTGGGTTCCACCTTTGACGGTAACGACTCTTTTGCCGGCAAGTTGTGCAAGGGTCGTGATGCCGCTGTCGCGCCTTACCATGACCTTCTGGCCGGTAACGAACGTCGTCAGTGAAAAATCGATCACCGCCTCGCGCTCCCGCGTGTGTGTCAAGGTCGCCGCGAGAATGTCGACGCGTCCTTGTTGTAGCTCCGGAATTCGTGCGCCGACCGCAATCTGTTTGGGCGTAGCCGTTACGCCGATCTTGCGGGCCACTGCCTGGCACAGGTCCACTTCGTAGCCGACTATGGTGCGAGTCTGTGGGTCCACGAAGCTCATCGGCTCGTCGGTAGCCAGCACGCCACACACGAGCTCGCCTTTGTGTTTGATCTCCGCGAGTTGATCCGCCCGCGCGGGCAGAGCTCCCGCCATCCACACGGCAAAGCATCCGATAGCGAACAGGAACCTCGAAGAAACCATGAGCCCGACTCCATTGCGCGCAAGCACATGAGCGTAGCATGAGCTGTTTCCGGATCACGGCCCTTGACACCTGCGCCGAGCAAAACCGCTGCCGGTACCACCGCCACGGCCAATGGTGCGGGTGCCCGAAATCGAGAGATGCTCGACAATCGCGCCAAATAGGGCCAAGATGAGCGATTTTATGGGGCGGATCTGAGCGGCACCCACTGTTCGCAACCCTTTCGTTCCTGGTGGGCTCGTGCGAGCAAACTCGCCGTACGATGGCGCGGCAATAGCAGCGCGAGAGGGATCGGGCGCATGAGAGTCTTTGCAGTATCGGATCTGCACGCCGACTATGCCGAGAACTTGAATTGGGTACGCGGCCTCTCGCGCGCCGATTACCGTGATGACGTGTTGCTTCTGGCCGGCGACGTGTCGGACCTGCCTCATTGTCTCGAGGAGGTCTTCCAACAGCTCACGGTCAGATTCGCGACGGTAATGTTCGTTCCGGGCAATCACGAGCTGTGGGTCCTGCGCTGCCGGACGAGGACCTCACTGGAGAAGCTCGAGATGGTCCAGTCCTTGGCCAAAGCTCATCGCGTACTGATTGGCCCTTACAGGCGCGATGGCGTGTTGTTCGTGCCGCTGCTCGGCTGGTATGACTATTCGTTCGGCACGCCGGGAGAATCGCTACTGGAAGCCTGGATGGACTTTCATGCCTGTGTATGGCCGGAGGGTTTCGACGAGAGCTCTCTCACCCGGTATTTCCTTTCGCTCAATCGCATGCCGACCGCCGGGCCCGGTGACGTCGTCATCAGCTTCTCGCATTTCCTGCCGCGGCTGGATGTGCTCCCCGGGTATATCCCAGCCTCCAGGCGCTACCTGCATCCAGTGTTGGGGACAAAGTTGCTCGAGGAGCAGATCCGCTCGTTACGCTCCTCGATCCATGTGTACGGACACAGTCATGTAAATCAATCGGTGCGCATCGACGGCACGCTGTACGTCAACAACGCGCGTGGCTATCCATCGGAGTCATATATGACATTCGGCGCACTCCGCTGCGTGTATGACACGACCGCCCGCCCCGCAGAGCCACGGCCCGGCTCGGCGTTACCTAACGATCGATGAATACAAATCCGTAGTGCTAACAATATCCAACGTTGCGTGCACGCGTGAGAGTGGGCGTGTATGTCGAGGAGCGTTTGGCCTTGACATAAATGGGAGGGGTGGGCAGTATTCAAACAAGCCCTGACATAACGACCATTACATATCGAGGCACCGCATGGATACCAATAAGATCATCGAAAAGAAATGCGTCTCGGAAGAAGCTCAAGGCACAGATAGCGGTTCCCGCACCGAAAAGGCCAGGTTGGTGGAAATGGGAGCGGTTTCTGCGGAGACGAAGGGATTCACTCGCGGTTTGGAAATCTTCTTTACACCCCGCGGTTGAACGCATAGCGGGCGATAGGTAATGCGTGGCCCTGGCGCCACGCATTACTCTTCCATGCGCGCATGCGTGGCGATTCGAGTGTGCCCAATCCGTTATTCCTAGGAGCCCATGCTTTCCTTTGCCGCGGGAAACGGCATTGGGTCATTCTGGACGTCAATCGCGACAAATATCTCTGTGTCGATCGGCGTCAGTTCGAAGCATTGGGGCCCTTGCTGAAGGGCTGGGAGGACCTTACGAGCCCCCGCGGGCAGAGCGCGGCGGCCGTGCCCGCAGATGCAATTGCGCTGGCAGATGACCTGTTGAGTCAGGGCATTGTGAGCGAGCGGACTACCCACGCCAAGGACGCTCTCCCGACGTTCTATCCGCTCCCGACCGAGGCTATCGATCCAGACTTGCCGGGACCTTCGCGCAGGTCGGCCAGCATTCAAGCATGGCCATTTTTTTCGAGCGCCCTTCGGGTATCCCGGGAGCTGCGTGCCCAGAGCTTTCGGGTCACTGTTGAGTCTGTGCGGGCGCGCAAAGATCGCAATGCTGGCCGTGCCGGTCCATCCGACCCTCTGCGCGCTCGTTCTCTGACGTCCGTTTTCGATCGCCTGCGTCTGTTCTATCCGCGTTCATATCTCTGCCTGTTCGACTCGCTCGCGCTTATCCATTTCCTGGCGCGCTTCCATGTGTTTCCGGATTGGGTCTTTGGTGTGACCGCGGATCCCTTCGAGGCCCACTGTTGGGTCCAGATGGGCAGCCTCGTGCTGAACGACACGGTGGAACGCGTGTCAGGCTTTACTCCAATCATGGCCGTGTAACGCGTCCGTCCGACGGGAAAGAATCGCATGTACCACTTCGTGGGACTGCTGTGGAGCGCTGACGACCCCGTTGCAAAGGAGGAAGCAACTCAGTTGGCGCAACGATTGCGCACGGCCTCCACTCCTTGGCAGAGTCTGCTCACTGCCGACGGGATCCTTGTCCTCACGTCGCCGTCCGGCGATCCGAGCCAGCGCTCCTATTTGCTTCCGGAGAAGAGGGGCGTCGTGCTGGGGAGATTGTTCTCTGCAGATCTCTCCAGGCCCAGCGTGGAGCTGGTCGAGCAGATCGACGAGCGCGGCGCATGGGACATCGTCAGGACCGGGGGGCAGCACCTGCTCAGGAATTACTGGGGTGGCTATGTAGGGTTGCTGGCTGACCGCGAAGCCCGGTGTGGGTACGTGGTGCGGGACTGTTCGGGCAGGATTCCCTGCTACTACAGGCGGATTCGGGATGTCACGATCGTGTTTGCGGATATAAACGATCTGACGCCGCTGGAGCTGCCCGCGCCGACGGTGAATTGGGGCTACCTGGCTGCATTCATCTATTCCAGTCAGTCACAGGTCAGAGCCTGTGCATTCAATGAGATCCAGGAGCTCCTGGTCGGCGAGCGACTGACGGTCCAGGGGCGATCCGGGTGTCAGACTGCGCTCTGGGATCCGCGCACCATCTGCCGGCAGCGTCGGATCGACCAATACGAAGACGCGATAGCCGAGCTCCGGCACGTGGCCCAGAAATGCATTGACGCCTGGGCTCACAGCTACGACGTGATGTTGCATGGTCTTTCGGGCGGCTTTGATTCCGCCGTCGTTCTCGGGTGCCTGAATGACTCGCCCGCTCGCCCGAGAATCACTTGCCTCAACCAGTACGCGGCTGCTTCTCACGAAGATGAGCGCCAATACGCCAGGGCGGCTGCCGTCCGCGCCGGGGTTACGCTCCTCGAGGTGCCAATGAGCTTGGCGGCCGATCGCTTCGATTCCCGCCTTCTGTTGGCGCCGAAGACCTCGAAGCCCGCCGTGACGGGGCTCTTTCGTCTGCTCGAGATGGATTTGATCAATCGCATTGCCGTGGAGACCGGCGCGCGTACACTGTGGACGGGGCAGGGGGGCGATCATATTTTCCTGCAGACAACGGACGCTTCGAGCGCTTCCGACTATCTCCACACGCGGGGCTTGCGACCCGGGTTCATTACGGCGGTCCGCGATGCGGCGCGCTTGTCGAGACAGCCCTATTGGTTCGTCTTGAGGTCAGCTTGCTCTCGCCGACGGCGCGCTGGATGGGCCCGCAATCGTCTCGCGCGGGTAGCTTGTTTCGTAGATCCTGCAGCACTGCCGGACGATGTCGACGAATATGTCTTGCATCCTTGGGCGACGGATGCGGAAGATCTCCCGCGGGGAAAGCAGATGCAGATTCGCTTCCTCTCCGAAGTCGCGAACCGGCACAGACCGATTTCCCGGCTCGAGCGTGCGCCTCAACATCATCCTCTCCTTTCACAGCCACTGATGGAAGTCTGTTTGCAGATTCCGACATACCTGTTGCTTCGGGGCGGACGCGAGCGGGGCTTGGCGCGAGCGGCCTTCGCGGACCGGGTACCCTCACAGATCCTGCGGCGGCGTGACAAGGGATCCATCGTCTCACACGCGACGGAAATGATCCGCCAGAGCGAGCTGTTTCTGCGCGACTTGCTTCTGCAGGGTGTTCTCGCGGAAGCCGGAGTCATTGTCCGATCAGAGTTGGAACCCTATCTCGTCAGGGGACAGTCCTTCCGGGAGGAGCACTTGTTGCCTCTCCTGGCCTGTATTGCTGCGGAAGTCTGGGCACGCACGTCCATCCACTCCGCCAGTGAGGCCGCGGCCTGATCTCGGCGGAGCGGGTGCTTTCTCTACCAACGCTTCGAGATCTGTACCGATAAAAATCGTCCGAGCGCATTGGCGTTGGCACCATCGAAGTTGATGCCGTACAGGGCGTTGGGAACATAAGGCGGAGCCTTGTTCAGGAGATTGGTCCCAGAGACCAGCAGCGACGCATCGGCCAGCGGGCCATGTTCGTTGTTGAAGAGATACCTTACAGTTCCATCTACCGTGGTCCAGCTGGGGATCTGACGCGCGGTGATCGTATTATCCTCCCGATAGGAGCCGGTGAAATTCATGAAGGACGAGAAAGTCAGGCTCCCGCGCCGAAAGATGGCTCTGGCGCGCATCCGCAGGTCGACCGGGTTGTACGCGGTGTTGAGAATCGAGACCGTGGGAGCCGTCGGAGTGAACTGAGTGTCGAAGCGGAAGATGTACGTCCCGTTCAGGCCCAGCTCGACGTTCGTGGTGGCTGTCTGGGTTGTCCAGGACCCGTCCAGATCGAGGCCCCGGGTGCGCTCGATAGACAGATTGTGTACTCGGGAATCGAAGATTGCACCGATGGTGGCGAGGTCGATGCCGAAAGGGTTCTCGTATCCGGGAGACGCCGCGAGTTGTTGGACGCGGGCCGCGGAAGGGTTCCTTTGGATGATCGATGGCCCGAGGATTGCCTCCTCGCTCAGGACATTCGTGGGGTCAACACTGAATTCCGGATCGGTCACGACGTTGGCGAACCTGATATCGTAGTACGTTGCGGCGGCACGGAATTCCGGCGCAACATGCGGTGCGAAATCCAGGCCCGCTGTCCAGGTTCGCGCCTTCTGGGCTTTGAGATCCGGATTACCGCCGAAGACGGCCAGGGTATTGGTCACGCCTCCGGTAGTGGGATCGGGCACCGGAAAAGGCACGACTTCGAATGGGACCGGGTTCAGATCATTCAGAAGGGGGGCACGAAAGGAAGTGCCATAGGTTGCGCGAGCTTTGAGCTGCGTGAGCGGCCGCCAGATCACGCCCACTTGCGGATTGTTGGTATACCCGAACTCACTGTAGTGCTCGAGGCGATCCGCCAGCGTCGATTCGAGCATAGCGGCGGATCCAGCCCCCCGGGACGCCATCAGAGGCACTCGAAACTCCGCGAATCCCGCGGCAACCCGGCGGTCGGGTTGAAACTGGGTCATTGCGAGCAGATCGGCCTGGTCGAACTCCTCTCGCCGGAACTGTGCTCCCACGGCGAATCGCACATCACCGGCCGGAAGGGAGAACGCCTTTCCATCCACCTTGGCGTCGATCGAGAGAACCTGCGATCTGGCCCGTTCGTCGAGTCCAGAGTCAGGCGTGCCGACGGGAATGAACATGTAATGCGTGTCGCTCGCCGAGTATGATGCCGCCACTTCGAGCTGCGCTCCCGTGGGAAGATCGATGCGTGCCCCGGAGGTCGCGCTATAGGCGTCGACGACTGCGGTGGTTCGTTCAGGAACCTCAACAAGTGTTCGATCACTGTAGATAGAGCGACGGGCGTAGGTCCCTTCCGTGAAAAGTTGAATGTCGTCGCTGATCGAGTCGTCCGCTGAAAAGAATGTGCCGTGTCGCACCTGTTCGGAAAGCAACATGAAAGGTTCGGGAGCCGACTGGGTATAGCTGCGGGTACTCGCGCTCAAGGGCGTCCGATCCAGGTAATCGTAGATGAGCTGCACAGAGCCCGCATCCCAGCTATGCCGCAGTGTCTGGCCGACTTGCGACTCCCGCGTGGATCCGCTCGTTACCCTGCCGTATCGGGCACGGGTCTCAGCACCATCGAGGTTGCGGCCAAGGATGATGTTGACGACTCCTCCTACAGCATCGGAGCCATAGATGGCCGAAGCGCCGTCCGTCACGACTTCCACCCTTTCCACTTCATAGAGCGGGATCATCGAGATGTCGACGAAATTTCCTTCGGTATTGCCCGGTGCGACCCGATGGCCGTTGATGAGGACCAGGGTGGAATCGTTGCCCAGTCCTCGCAGGTTGACGCCGGTCGCGTCCACCGTGTTGCCGGCGTTGCCCCCTCCAGAGACGGCACCGAACGTGTTCTCCGAGGCGCCCCCATTGAAATTCTGGGGAATCGTCTGGATGAATTCCTGGAGGGTGCTTGCGCCCGAGGACTCGATGACGTCCCGGTTGTAGATGGTGATGGGAAACGCTGAGTCCGCTCCGCCCCGGATATGCGTGCCCGTGACTGCGGCTCGGTCCGGAACCCCTTCCGCCCGTGCAGGGCACGAAAGCGTCATCAGCGCCCCGGCAGCCATGGTGGCAAGAGCAGCCGATCGCAACAGCCTCGAGCGCCGGCGCGCCCTTGCTGATGGCGAATGGGAGTGCGTTGTCATCAGAGCTCCAAATTGAAGGATGGATGGAACCAAACGATATGAGCGGCGCATTCCAGGCGGCCAATGCGTCATGCCGCAGCGCCGGCCTGAGGCGGCGGCGCGGGTAGCTGGAGACACACTCGACCCCGGCCTGCTCTTTTGGCGCTGTACATCGCGGCATCAGCACGATGTTGGAGCGCCGCCGGAGAGTCGCCTTCGGGCAATACGAATGCGATACCGATGCTGGCGCCGATCCGTATGTGGTGAGCACCCACACGAATCGGCTGTTGTATCTCCGCGATGATGCCGTGAGCGATCTGCTCGGCCTTGGACGGATCGGCGATGCCGACCAGGGCGATCACGAATTCGTCGCCGCCATGGCGTGCAATCAGGTCTCCGCGGCGGGCGTTACGCTCCAGTATGCGGGCCACGTGCCGCAACACATCGTCGCCGCTCTGGTGCCCATGGGCGTCGTTTACCTCTTTGAAGTAGTCAAGGTCGATCTGCAAGAGAGCGAGCTCGGGGGCGACGTGCAGTGAAAATGCGGCGCTCAGAGCCATATCCAGGCCGCGTCGGTTGAGAAGCCCTGTCACGGTATCCTGGGTTGCAAGGCTCGCCAACTCCCTGGCCGCAAGCTCCTCCTGCTTTCGTTCAGTGATGTCGTTCACGACACCCTGGAGCGCGGCGGGTCCGATTGGATTCAGGACGACTTCTATCCATGTCGGGCGCGGGTTTCCTGGCGTCCGCAACTCGAGGTCGACGTCGTACGAATGGCCGGTCGACAGACACTGGCGGATGAGTTGGCCGAGATCCGCGGCATGCGAAGGAAGAAGCTGCTGCAGGCTCGTCATACCCGGCTGGGGCAGCTGGGAAGGTGCCAGGTGCAGAAGACGAATGAAGGCGGGATTCCAGGATTCCAGAACGCCGCGGTCATCGAGTACGAACAGGCCGCTCTCTGCCTTCTCGAAGATCAAGCGCAGCTTGCGCTCGCCGATCTGGTGTGCGACGCGCAGTTGGCGCTCGGTTTTCAGGAGGTCCGCGAGGCTCGCAATCAGGGCATTCACGTCCACAACGAGCGTGCCGATCTCATCCAGTTGGTTACCAGCAGGGGCGTGCAGCCGGGCGCCGGTATCGAAACGGATCTTATGCAGCTCGTTGGATACGGCCTTGATCGGTCGCGTCGAGAAGAAGTAGACGGCTATCGCCACCACGGCTGCGACCAATGTGACCTCGAGGCTCATTGCCACGGTCGATGCGCGGCTGTAGCTCGCGGCTTCCGCATGAATCGCGGCACGGTCCACGGACAACGAGACTTTCCCCACCAGCTCACGAGAGTCGAAAGGCGAGTAGATCGGCATCGCGATCACAGCGCTCTGGCTCCCGATTGAATGCGTCGAAGGATTGTTGATGTGGGAAAGCGTAAGGGTCCCGGAGGTGATGGTCACTCCGGCGACGGCGCGGTTCCTGATCAGCCCGTGTGCTATTTCGTCCGCGAGCCTGTTGTCCTTCAGGAAGCAGGCAATCTGTACTGTCCTCTCCACTGTGGACAACAACTGTTGCAGGCGGATTTCCGCCCGTCGTTGCTCACTACGCTCCACACTCGCCGACTCGAAGGATGTGAACGTCAGCCCGAGGATCATCGCGGGGACCAGAATCGCCAGCGTCGTACGGACGACGATGCTGCCTTGCACCCGCGCATCGAACCATCGCTTCCAGCAATCAGGGAGCAATTTCAAGTGCGATCCGCACACGCTGATCGACGGCCGAACGGTCCACGTACGCGATGGCGTTCGGATTGTTTGCCACGATGTCGATGGCCATGCGCGCGTCGGACACCGCAAACGGGGGTGTTATCTTTCCCGAAAACGTCAGGCGCGCCCAATACGAAGCCATGTCCGCAGAGTCCTTGTGTGCGAGCAGCATGTAAAAGCGATTGCGCTCGGTGGAGCTGACGTCCAGATCGATCGGCAAGGCGGAGGCGCCGGAAGGAAACGTGCGATAACGTCCCAGGAAAATGTCCAGCACTTCGCGCCGGCTCAGATGTTGCACTCCGATCGCCGGATTGACTATGACCACGAGCGTTTGCGCGTTGGCGGCAGGTATCAGCGTCAGCGCCACAAACGCGCCCAAGAGTTGCCGAAATGTCCTTTTCTGCCTCGCTGACGACATGGCAGACGTCACGGATCGTCACCTCACGTGTCGAAAAGCGCAGCGACTGAGACATGGTTGGGTTGTAGGTCTGCGGACACAACAAGTACCTAACAATAGTGTCCCACTTCACGGGCGGGGCCGGTGTGTCGTGGATCAACATTGGTATTCTGCCCACGGCTGCCACGGTCCGGGTGTTGCCACCCTGGCAGATTTGCGATGCAATAATTTTTGGACTCCGATAATTATGGACTGCTGTACATGCCGACCTGGTGGAAACGGTGGCGTCCGGATGATTCGTGTGCCGAATGGAATCCAGCTAATATGGAGCTCAATTACGGCCGGATGGCCTGACAGGGCTATTCGAGTACTTTGAGCAGGATCGCGTGCCAGGCGCACGTCGAGAACGTCTGTCCCTGGGACTGCCTCGCCGTGCCCGAGATCGCGAGTGAATGAAGGAAATCGATGCACTCAGTCTGGTGGTGGGTGGTCGCAGTCGCTCTGATCGTCACGGGCGTTATTGGCACGGTTCTCCCGGTACTTCCGGGGGTGGTATTCGTGTTCGGTGGCATGCTGCTCGCCGCGTGGATTGATGACTTTCAGCGCATCGGCTGGATCACTCTGACTATTCTTGGCTTTCTGACCGTGCTCGTCTTCGTCATCGACGTCGTGGCGGCCCTGCTCGGGGCGAAACGTGTTGGTGCGAGCCGGCTGGCCGTCGCTGGTGCTGCCATCGGCACGCTCGTCGGTATGTTCTTCGGAATTCCGGGTATTCTTATCGCACCCTTCGTAGGGGCCGTGATAGGGGAGTTTATGGCTCGCGGCCAGCTGGAGCCCGCGGCGCGTGTTGGATTTGGCACGTGGATAGGCATGGTTGTTGGCGCGCTGGCAAAGTTGGCTGTTGTCCTCGCAATGCTGGGTGTATTCGTGATCGGTTATTTCATAAATCGAGCGTGAATGGCGGTGACGGTCGGCCGCGGATGCTTGCTCGTTACCGAGAGGCTCGTGCGGCTCCCGAGCGTCGCCGGCACTGCTGATGCAAGTTACCCTGGGCGGCAAAGGTGAGGCATTGGCCGTGAGGCGGCGACGTGGCCATTCATCTCTGGTCGAGTAGTCGTGACCCGGTGGGGTTGGGCGGGCGCTCCCTACGGAACATTGATCACCTCGAAGGCGTTGCAGAAGTGATCACCAGGTGTACGTCTATGACTATCGGTATTGCGGACAGAACAGCCCAGATGGCATCCGACGCAGGGGCCTTGGCCGAAAACGTCGCTGGCGCTGCGCGACCGTCGAGCTCGACTTTAGGTCGGCTCGGCAAAACCGTGGCTGCGGTGAAAATCGGCGCACGGCTCATTCCAACGGGTTGGCGCTTGCTCAAGCGATACCCGGTGGGCTCCTCGTTGGTCATTGTTGCACTGGGGGCGATATGGTACGGCCTGCGGCAGAGCGGCCCCGACAACTTACGAAGGCCAACCCGGCTTGCGGGTTAGGTGATGCCGGGGTTCACCCCCGAACGCGGCCTCTGGCGGGAGCTCGACCAGGCCGGCGCGAGGGTGGACAGCCGGTTGCAGCCGGGGCAAGGCAAGGCCCCGCCATACTGCGCCGGTGTGTTGTGATCTCACGGTCCAGGGAAGGCTCTTTCTTGGCAGAACTTTGAGCGCACCAGACTCCAATCGTGGCCGCACGGCAGAGCTGCCCCAGCAGATTCCTGCGAAGGGGTGGTGGGACATCCTGTGGCGAGTCATGAAGAGGCTCGGCAGCGACAACGTCACGCTCGTGTCGGGCGGACTTGCCATGTATGCGCTCCTGTCGGTATTTCCTGCCCTGACTGTGATCGCATCGATCTATGGAATGTTTGTAAGCCCCGAGGATGTGGTCAGGCATTTGGGAGTATTTTCGGGTGTCCTGCCGCCTGGAGTCTGGAACGTCTTCAGCAGTCAGTTACAAAACATAGCGAGCCGCGGGCAGGGTACGTTGAGCATCGCGGCAGTGCTCGGCCTGTTGATTGCGCTGTGGAGCGCGCGCTCGGCGATGAGCGCCTTGATGACGGCGACCAACATCGCCTATCGGGAGCAGGAGAAGCGCAACTTCTTCGTGCAGATTCTGATCTCTTTGGCATTGACCGCGGGCGCCGTGATTGGATTCCTTGCGATGCTTCTGCTCGGAGTCGCCATTCCAGTGGCATTGAAGGTGCTGGGCACGGCAGAGTGGGTGCAATGGGCAGCGGGTGTGCTGCGTTGGATTCTGCTATGGCTGTTCGCGATTGCCGGACTCGCGTTCGTGTATCGCTATGCGCCGGCCCGTCAGCCGGCACGCTGGCACTGGGTGACGTGGGGCTCGGCTATTACGGCCACTCTATGGCTCGCCGCGAGTGGGCTGTTTGCGGTGTACGTGCGCACCTTCGCCAATTACGGGAAGACGTACGGCGCGCTCGGAGGAGCCGTTGCGCTCCTCATGTGGTTCTACCTTTCGAGCATCCTGGTAGTGCTGGGTGCTGAAATCAATGCCGAAATGGAGCGCCAGACCAAGAAGGACACGACCGTTGGGCCAGCAGCCCCCATGGGCCAGCGAGGCGCGTACGCAGCGGACACGATCGGTAGCAGCGCAGGTAAGCAGAAGCGGTCGCGTCAGGCAGATCAGAAGATTGAGGGCCACTGAGCGCGCCATGAGGTCGGGTGATACCGCCCGGGCGGCAGACCATTGCCGCCCCTGAGATGCACTGCACAAATCGGAATAATCGGTTTTGAGCTGCGTGCGCAGAGACCGATACCTAAGTCGTGGGTGCAGTATTTGCAGCCTGTTAATCAGCGTCGAATATTCGTCGCATACCTACTGACGGTTCTTGGGGGCGTCATGAGCGGCAAAGACATCAAAGAGAATAGCTTCATCGGGTCACGCAACTCACCCACGACGGATAACGGTAGGCCCTCCTCCAGCACCGGTGGTGGCAAAGTCACGCACGACGCACGCGGCAATGCCGTATGGGAATGGGCAATGGCGACGGGAGTCTTCGCCCGAATCAAGGCGAGCGACCTCCTGAGCATGCTGGAGAATCCCACCCTGGCGCTCGAGAGCGACTGTCTCACCGCTGACGAATGGGCGGGAGATCCGTACAATCGCCGCCAGGTCGGCTAGCGGTCCGACACCTCGGAGGCAGGCAGCTCGGACCTACGCAGCGCGAGGATTCGCCTCGAGCCGCGGCATGCCGCTTTTGATCTGACACTCGATTTCGAGCTGCTCCAGCCACTCTTCCGGGGTGAGGACAGTATCCAGCACCAGACACTGCCGTTTGACGGTGGCGAAATCACCTGGGGTGAGGTGCTGCATGAATAGCAGCCGATTTTCCCAGGCTTCGCGGGTCTGGGGGTCAAGCGTCGCGACTGTATCCTTCAGGCCCGCTTCGGTGACGAACATCCTCCAGCGCTGAGTCGAGTCGAGCTCACGGAACTCGATTTTGAAGGTAAAGCGGCGTAGTGCCGCGGTGTCGAGACCCTGGAAGAGGTTGGTCGCAACGACGACGATGCCGTCGAAGCGCTCCATTCGCTGCAGCAGCTCGTTCGTCTGTGTAACCTCCCAACTGTGTTGAGCGCGCTCGCGGCTGCGCAGAAAACTGTCTCCTTCGTCCAGGAACAAGATGGCATCCTCCGAGGCAGCTTCTTCAAACGCCGCCGCAATGTTCTTTTCGGAATCGCCCAGCCACTTGCTGAGCAGGGCAGAGGCGCTCTTGCTGATCAGCGTCAGGTTGAGCTCACTGGCCAGATACTCCGTGAATTGGGTTTTCCCCGTACCCGGCGGCCCGTATAGCAGCATGGAGCCTTTGGGACGGCGCCGGAAGCTCTGAACGATCTGCTCCGGGCTGAATCGTCCGGAGGTATTCAGGTACTCGAGCGAGTAACGAGTCACCGAAGGTTTGAAGGGTTCGGTCAGCTCCCGGGATAGGGCGCGCTGGCTTCGGCGGATTGCCTGGACAATAGCTTGGTCACGCTCGGCCTTGGTGGTGGCGTTGACGAGTCGCGATGCTTTGACCGCCGATTCGAGCTGCGCGCTCGACACGCCATCCAGTTTCATGATCTCCGCGGTAGCTGCCTTGCTCAGGCGCAGCTTCTGCAGACGCTTACGGATCGCAAGTTCCTGCGCCTCTCGCGCTGCTTTCTTCAGCGGTGCGTGAAATACGAATCGGGCAATCGTGTCATCGGGTAGACGCGCGACGTCGGACGTGAGCCATATTCTATCCGGAGCAGCCAGACGGCTGTCTGCGGAATCAGTATTTCCAGTTTGTTCGTCACGATGTATCAGGTGATCAATGTTGAGTTTGTATCATCATAGCCGCGGTTTCTGTTTCGTCAATGGAAAACTGACGAGGCGGAATCCTGGGGTGCGTTCGGTGCAAAATGTCAGTGCGTGCAAGGCGCACACGTGATTTCGACGGAGACGACTACTGTGCGCAACCGCGTCCGCGCCTACACGCAAATCCGACGTCGTCAAATCCGACGTCGTGAGGGAAGGCTGGAATGGGCCGGTTGGGCTAGTATCTGCAAAAGGTTGCCGCGCGCGATCCCCTGTCGTGCCGCCTGTTGGTGCCGGGGCGCGTACTATGCAGAGTCTGCGCACTTCGACCTGGGTGTGGGTTGCGCCTACTGCTGCCTCGGTGAATATCTCAGGCCTGCAGGATCGCGCTTGGGAGCTCGTCCAACGTCATGATACGTTCGACCGCCTCCATGCGAATTGCCTCCTTCGGCATTCCGAACACGACGCAGCTCTGCTCGTCCTGAGCGATAGTATGCGCTCCGGCGTTACGCATTTCCTTCAAGCCGCGCGCGCCGTCGTCGCCCATCCCCGTCATGATGATTCCGAGGGCGTTGGGTCCCGCCGCTTTTGCCGCTGATCTGAACAACACGTCTACGGAAGGGCAATGGCGACTGACTGGCGGACCCTCACGAACCTCGACGAAATACTGAGCTCCGCTGCGCTGGATCAGCAGATGCTTGCCTCCCGGCGCGATCAGCGCGCATCCGGGGACGACACGGTCGTTGTCCTGTGCCTCTCTCACGTCGATTTTGCACAATCCATCCAAGCGCTTCGCAAAGGCCGCGGTAAACGTGGGCGGCATATGCTGTACGATGACCATCGCTGGGCATATGGACGGCAGAGCTGATAAGACCTGTTGTAATGCTTGAGTTCCGCCTGTCGAGCACCCGATGGCGACGACGTGCTCGGTCGTACGCGTCATTGCACGGTCGCTGGCCGGAGCGAGAATCACATCAGCCGTGTTCTTATGCTTGAGTTCGAGCGGACCAGGAGCCTCGGCCCGCGTCCCGAGCCGCCTGACGTTCGCCCGAGCTGCCGTTCGGATTGCGGTGGTCAGCTCGTGGACGGCTTCGTTCAGGAACTGTTTGAGTCCGATCTTCGGCTTGGTGATGACCGTAACGGCTCCCGCCGCCAATGCCTCGATGCTTGTCGGTGCACCGGTCTCGGTGAGTGTGGAGCAGATAACGACCGGTGTAGGGCGCTCATGCATGAGTTTACGCAGGAATGTCAGTCCGTCCATGCGCGGCATCTCGACATCGAGCACAATGACATCGGGCCATTGCATTTTCATTCGCTGCATGGCGAACAGCGGATCGGCTACCGCGGCGATGACCTCGATACCCGGGTCACTTCCAAGCAGCTCGACCAACACCTGACGCACCACGGCCGAGTCGTCTACGACCATGACCTTGATGCGACTCATCGGGATTTCTGATAGATAGCCGGAGCAAGGAGATCGACGGCGTCGGTTACCTCGATGAGGCTCTCGGAGTGGCCGACAAACAGGTACCCGCCGGGCTTCAGAAGGCTCGACACGCGCGCGACGACTTTGCGCTTGGTCTCCAGGCTGAAATAGAGGAGGACGTTCCGAAGGAAGATCACCTCGAAGGTCCCCAGGTGCGGCAAGGGCGCGTTCAGGTTTACCCGCAGAAATTGCATTTTGTTACGGAGCGCACGCTGTACCAACAGGGTTCCCTCCTGCGCGTCGCGCCCCTTCAGGCAGAAGCGCTGCAGGTAGGCCGGAGGAACCTGGCCGATCCGATCCATCGAATAATGTCCGGCGCGCGCACGCTCTAGCACGCGGGTGCTGATATCTGAGCCCAGCACCTCCCACCGCTGGCCCGGCAGGCTATCCTCCAGGACCATTGCGGTGCTGTAAGCCTCCTCGCCGGTGGAGGTTGCCGCGCTCCAGACGCGCAATGACGTGAGGCCGCGCAAGCTACCGCCCGTGATCTCCTTCTTGAGGAACTGAAAGTGCTTCGGCTCGCGGAAGAAGTAGGTCTCGTTGGTCGTAAGCAGATCGACGGCGGTCTGCACTTCCAGCGGCGACTCGCCGCTCATCAGCAGGCGAAAGTATTCGCCGTAGGTCTTCACGTGACACGCGTGCAGCCGCTTGGCCAGACGGCCGCTGACCAGCGCCTTTTTGGCGTTCGAAAGCGTGATTCCGGCCGCTTCGAAAATGAAGCGCTGGAATTGGCCGAACTCGGTATCCGAAATCCTGAGCACTTCAGCTACACGCCGCGGGCTCCTGGCTGGCCGTCGGTCACCTGGTCTTGCGGGATTTCCGTCAGGGCTTGTACCTCGTCGGCCGCCAGAACGTGGTCCACATCGATCACAATGACGAACTTGCTGTTGATCTTCACCATTCCCCGGATGAATTCGGTGCGGATACTCGCTCCGAACGCTGGCGGCGGCTCGATGTCGGCGGGTGGAATATCGAGCACGGCGTTCACCGCATCGACCACGAGTCCAAGGACGTGCCGTTCGCTTCCTAACACGACGTCGATGATGACTATACAGGTACGCTTGGTGACCGCGCTTGACGCCTTCCCGAACCGGACGGGAAGGTCGAGCACCGGGACGACGGCACCGCGAAGATTGATCACCCCGCGAACGTACGCCGGCATCATTGGCACCTCGGTGAGGCTGGCGTACTCGATGATCTCCTTGATGGCCATGATGCCGATCGCGAAGGTCTCCGTCCCCAGCACGAAGGTGAGGTATTGCCCTGCCTGCCCGGCTCTAATCTCCGCAGCGGCGGTGTTTGTGTTGACCTGAGCCATTGCAACTCTCCGAGCGGGTCAAGGGAACTTGGCGAACTCGGCTTCGTCCGGCTCCCCGGACAGGGCCAGATTGCCGGCGACCTTGGCTGCCATGGCGGGTTGCAACTTGCGTGGAGTTTTCGCGACCGCACGGCTCCTGCCGGCTGGCGAGGAGGGCGGCTGCCGTACTGCCTGCTGCACCGGCGGGTCCGACGTACCTTCGGTCTTGCCGTTCTTGAAGAACGACATGGTCTGCTGAAGCTGCTCGGCCTGTGTGGTCATTTCCTCGGCGGTCGCGGCCAGCTCCTCGGCTGAAGAAGCGTTCTGCTTGGTGGTCTGGCTGAGTTGCGCTACCGCGGCGTTGATTTGCCCGACGCCCTGCGACTGCTCCTGCGAAGCCGCCGAGATCTCCTGCACCAGATCGGAAGTCTTCTTGATGCTCGGAACCATTGCTCCGAGGAGTTGGCCGGCGCGCTCCGCCAACTCCACGCTGCTCGAGGCCACGGTGCCGATTTCCTGGGCTGCTACCTGGCTGCGCTCGGCCAGCTTGCGCACCTCGGCAGCGACTACCGCAAACCCCCTGCCGTGGTCACCGGCACGCGCGGCCTCGATCGCCGCATTCAAGGCGAGCAGATTTGTCTGGTAGGCGATGTCGTCGATGATGCTGATCTTTTGGGCGATCTGCTTCATCGCCGTCACGGTTGCCTTGACAGCCTCGCCACCTTCGGCGGCATCGGTTGCCGCCTTCGTGGCCATGGAGTCCGTGACCTTCGCATTCTCCGTGTTCTGCGCGATCGAGGCCGTCATCTGCTCGACCGAGGCGCTCGTCTGCTCCACGCCCGAGGATTGCTCGCTGGCCGCCTGTGAGAGCGAATGTGAAGTCGTGCTGACTTGCTCGGCGGCCCCCGCGAGCGCATCGGCTGCGGAATTGACCTCGGCGATGATTGTGGCCAGCTTCTCGACCATGGTCCTGACCGCGTACAGCATGCTGGTCCGATCACCGTCCTTGGTGGCTACCGTGACGCTGAAATCGCCGTTGCCGAGAGAGTGCATGACGGAGGCCACATAGCTGGGCTCGCCGCCCAACTGCTTCAGCAGGCTGCGCGTGACCAGCAAAGCGGCCCCGGCGGCAAGCGCGATCGCCACCACCCCGAGACCTAACATCATCATGCGCGCACTCTCGTATGAGGCCTGCGCGGCGGTGGCGGCTTCATCGGTGCGTTTCTGCTCGAGGTCTTCCAACGAGGCGAGCGTATTCCTGATTTCTGCGTTCTTGATCGATGCGTCTGTGCTCTTGTAGAACCAGCGGAACGCCGTGTCGCTGTCGTGCTGCTTGCAGAACTCCAGAGTCTGCGCGACGCCATCCTTCAAGCCGTTCCAGAGCTTCTTCAGCTTTGCCACCGTATCCTTTTCCTCCTTCGTCGTGGAGGCTGTGGTGGCTTGTATATGCTCTGTCTCGGCAATCTGTGTCTCGAAGTTTTTCTCCGCCTGCTCCACGGCCGTGGCGGCTGCCTTCAACTTCTCGTCATCCTTCATCAGCAGTGCGTCGCGGATGCTGGTCGACACCTGGGCCGCCTCCGCGCTCATCGCGGCCGCATGGCGCATGGCGACGATGTTTTCCTCGGTGATCGAGTGCAGATTCGCACGTATGGCCGCCATCCGTATGAGACCCACGCCGATTACCGCGACCAGAAGCACCAACACCGCCGTGAACGCCAACAGGAGGCGCGTGCCCACCTTCATATCCCGGAACATCGCAAAACTCCAATTTTTCGAAAAAGACTGCTTCATGGGCTCCCCTTCAGGCGGTGGCGGTACCGGCGACCTGCTCTCGTGCTCGAGCCTGTTGTACGAGCGTTGGAACGTCGAGGATCAGAGCGACTTCGCCATTGCCGAGGATGCTGGAGCCGCTGACACAGTCGACCTTGCGGAACAGCTTTCCAAGCGGTTTGATGACGGTTTGGAATTCTCCGAGCAGGGCATCGACCACGATTCCGGTACGCTCGCTTGCGTGATTCACGACCACGATGCTCTGGCGGCGAGGCGGTGGCGCGCGCGTGCCGAACACATCGCGCAGGCGTATGAAGGGCAGGGCCGTGCCGCGCAGATTGGCGAAGTTGTGACTGCCTTCAGATGAGAACTCGATGCACTCCTCGATATTGTCGAGGGGCAGCACGAAAGTCGATTTTCCGACCGCGACCTGAAATCCATTGATGATGGCCAGTGTGAGGGGCAGGCGCACGGTGACCGTAGTGCCGCGTCCTTCTTCGCTGCTGATGCTCACGGTGCCGCGTAGCGCGGTAATGTTACGTTTGACAACGTCCATCCCGACACCACGGCCGGAGAGGTTCGTGACCTTATCGGCAGTAGAGAATCCGGCCTCGAAGATGAATGCAAATACTTCACTATCCGTAAGAGAGCGATCTTCTTCGACCAGCCCGCGCTGTATCGCTTTCGCAAGTATCTTGTCACGTTTCAGGCCACCGCCGTCATCACTGACCTCGATGACGATACTGCCGGAGTCGTGGTAGGCGTTGAGTGTGACCGTGCCGACGGCGGGTTTGCCCCGTGCGAGCCGTACCTCCGCGGACTCGATGCCGTGATCCATCGAGTTGCGGACCAGGTGGGTGAGCGGATCGGCAATGCGCTCCACGACCGTCTTGTCCAGCTCCGTGTCCTCGCCACGGATGACGAGTTGAATCTCCTTGCCGAGCTCCCGCGAGACGTCGCGCACGGTGCGTTGGAAACGGTCGAACGTAGCCCCGATTTTGACCATGCGCAGCTGCAATGCGCTTTCGCGAACCTGCTCGATCAGGCTCGACAGAGTGGACGTGCTTTCGACCAACTCGCTGCTGCCCGTGCGCCGCGCCAGCAGATTCGTGCCCGCAGCCGCCGTGATCAGCTCCCCAATGCTCGAAATCAGGTAGTCCAACTTGGTGGCATCGACGCGAATGAACGCCGCTGCAGCGGAGCTTTCGGAGCTGGCACGTTTCGAGGCACTCTCCGCGACGCCTTGCCGGGCCGCTGGCGCCGAGGTTGGCGCAGATTCCTCGCCCGACGCCGTTTTGGTGGCCAGCGGGGTAATGGCGAGTGTGCAATCTTCCTTTACGAACTCGAAGGCCGACTCGATCGTCGCTTTCCCGGACGCGGTCCGCAGCTCCATCTCGAAACCGAGATAGCAAGTCTCGGGGTCCATCTGCGCTGGCGGAGGCAGTTGGTCGTCGAGAACCTCGAGCGCACGGATCTCGCAGAATGTCTGGAGGTAGCGGATGAAACCGAGCGGGTCCATTCCAGCCGCCAAAACGCCCGGACCAAAGCGTACGCCGACGCGCCAATCCTCGGTTCCTGCATTGGCCTGCGCCGTCCGATTCTGACCCTTCCCGGCTTCCGATCGTGCGACTGGCGCACCCGTATCGGCCATCTGGCGCAGAGTCGTCAACAACTCGGCACCACGCCCCTCGAGGCTGGCGTCGGGCTCTCGACCGGAACCAACGGGCTCCAGCAACGCCTCGATGTGATCCTTGCAGTGCAGGAGCAGTGTCACGAGCTCGTCGCTCATCGCGACCCGGCCGAGCCTTACCTGGTCGAGAGCAGTCTCGACCACGTGAACGAATGACACGATCGGGTCGAGTCCGAACAACCCCGCCGAGCCCTTGATCGTATGGGCGGAGCGGAAGATCAGATTGATCTTCTCCGCGTCCGCGGTGCCTCCCGAGCAGTCGAGGAGCGCCGACTCCATTTCGCGCAACAGGTCAGTGGCTTCTGCGACGAATCCCGGCAGTGCTTCCTGGACGTTCACGGCGCCTCCACAGCCGCATCAACCGGTGGGGCGATGAGCGTGGCGAGTCGACACAACTCCAACACGTCCGCGACGACACGACTGGGGTTTGCAACACTCAGCTCGCGCCCTGCCTCGCTGGCGAAACGGTGTGCGGTCAGCAACAATTGCAATCCCGCGGTATCCAGCTCGACCACATGTGACATATCGAGCCGCGTCGCATCCGGGTGAGCCGCGAGCTCTTCCAGCAACAGGCGCTTGAGCTCCCCGCAGGTATAGATGGTCATCTCGCCATCGATATGGACACAACGGCTCTCATAACGAACGGGGGAAGGGGGTGACACGGAAGGAGCACCAGGAGATCAGGCCATGACCAGCTTGGAAACCGCGTCCAGCAGGACCTGTGGCTGGAATGGCTTGGTGATCCAGGCCTTTGCGCCGGCGGCGCGGCCCTCCTGCTTCTTGTCCTCCCCGGCTTCCGTGGTGAGCATGATGACCGGAGTGAACTTGTAGTTGGGAAGTGCCTTGATCTCCTTGAGGAGTGAGATTCCATCCATCACCGGCATGTTCACGTCGCTGATCACGAGATGGCAGCGGTCGCCTTGAAGCACCTGAAGCGCTTCCGCGCCGTTGCCCGCCTCGACCACCTCGTAGCCCTTTTCGCGCAGTGCCATGCGCGCGACGGTCCGCACCGAAGAGGAATCGTCGACAATCAGTATTTTCTTCGCCATGTACGCTCACCTGGGCTAGAAAAAAGTAACTTCCTGGGGCGCGATCACCTGGCTTTCGAGGCCGCGATGCAGCCGCCGCTGCTCCTCGGTCGTGTAGGTTCGCGCCATCTTGTCCAAATGCCGCTGCACGTGCTCCTGCACGCTCGCGCCGGCCTCCGCCGTTTCCGGTAATCCTTCAGCCTGCCGCATGCTGTCGATGACATGCTGCAAGATCTGTCCGACCCGATCCTGGAACTGCAACTGCACGAGGGACTCGCAGACCTCTCCCTTGATGGTCTCGCTGGCCCGTTGTGATTGACGTGCCGCCTCCGCCAGGCTGGTGGTGCGCTGGTTGAATCGCTCCAACACCGTGCGGATGTGCTGCTGGGAGTCCGCCATGGCCTGTTGGTCACGACTGGAGACCTTCTCATTCTCCGTCCCGATCTTGACGAGCGCCGCGTTGATGATGCCGACCGTGCCGGAGATCCGCTTGCCGGTACTACGGGCCGCCTCGGACAAGGCTCGGACCTCTTGGGCGACAACCGCGAATCCTTTGCCTACGGCCCCCGCGTGAGCCGCCTCGATCGCGGCGTTCAACGCCAGCATGTTGGTCTGGAATGCGATCGACTCGACGTCGCTGGACATCTTGCGCAGCTCTTCGGCGTGGCTCACGAGAGTGCGGATTTCCTGCGCCAGGGCATCGCGGCTCTGCTGGATGAGCTTCAGGGCCTGAATGACTTCGGCGAGGTGACGCTCGCCTTCGGCGGCGTCCTCTGCAATGGCCTTGGTACCAGAATCGGAACCCACGGCACCCAGCGCCCGATCCAGGCGGCTGACGATGCCCTCGAAGCGGGCGCTCAGAGCGACAATCGCGTCCTCTGTCTGGCTCCGTGCGGATTCGATCTGTTTTGCCCAGATCGGAAGTGCCTCGGAAACCACCTTTTCCCGCACAGCATACTCCGCGGAGGAAACCGCTGGGCTGTGCACCGCGGCCGGTCTTGAATTGATCAAAGCTAGAGCCCCTGTTCGACCTGGTCGTCCCCACTTCAATGCGGCGTAGGGTGTATCGACAGGGTTTGGCGCGTCCTTGAGATAGTTGCCGCGCCGCACGACGCGACTGGAATGGAGTTCACATCTCCGACACGCCGCTTCCGGAATGTGACTTAAGATCCAGCGATCCGCATGAGCGCGTTGCTCCCGAGGGGCAGGGTGTTGGTGCGAGTAATGTGTCCGTCGCGCCGGCCTGCGGTAGGTCGTGCGGACCGACCGCCCAACAGCCGGCAGCGGGCCGTGCGGACCGGTCGCCCAACTATCGGCAGCAGGCCGTGCGGACCGACCGCCGAACTGCCGGCAGTACGCCGTGCGGACCCTTCACCCAAGTGCCGGCAGAGCTAGCGCGCTAAGCGCGACTCGGGCCGCGCCGTGCCGCCTCGATTGCAGCGACGTCGATCTTTTTCATTCCCATCATCGCCTCGAACGCGCGCTTGGCAGCCGCCTGATCATGACCGGTCATCGCGTCCAGAAGCACCCGTGGGGTGATCTGCCATGACAAGCCCCATCGATCCTTGCACCACCCGCATTGGCTTTCGGTTCCCCCATTACCGACGATCGCATTCCAGTAACGGTCGGTCTCCGCCTGATCCTCAGTGATGATCTGAAACGAGAAAGCTTCGCTGTGTTTGAAAGCCGGACCACCATTGAGGCCGAGGCAGGCTACTCCCACCACGGTAAACTCGACCGTCAGCACCTGTCCCTGCTTGCCATTCGGGTAATCGCCAGGGGCGCGGTGGACCCCGGTCACGGCACTGTTTGGAAAAGTCTGGGCGTAGAACTTTGCGGCATCCTCTGCTGTGCCGTCGTACCAAAGGCAAATTACGTTCTTGGCCATCGTCGGTTTCTCCTCATTCGTCAGTTTGTGAGCCCTCCCTCTTACGACGAAAGAGCGCCACAGAATCCTACAGCCGGCCGCGCGGAATTGAGGCTGCGCTTCCGCTACACCCAGCTGTCCGTCTCCTCCTTCCGGAGAGCAAAGCGGCGGGCTAAAGGGAAAATAGGCGTTTTGTCCGAAAAAAGGCGATCGATCGATCGTAGGTTATCCGTCGCTCCCATGATGGACTGGAAGGACTCAGAGCAAGAAACCTCTGCGACTTCAATGATATGGCGCGGTGCAAAATCTAGGCCACACTGCGGGCACACCGCTGATAAAAAAACCGAGAGAAGGGACAGATTGCGGGTGCCGATAGACGTCCGGCATACACGA
This sequence comes from uncultured Steroidobacteraceae bacterium, assembly GCA_964494895.1. Classification (GTDB taxonomy): domain Bacteria; phylum Pseudomonadota; class Gammaproteobacteria; order Steroidobacterales; family Steroidobacteraceae; genus 13-2-20CM-66-19. Next base: position 60,486 of record CAZBTV010000022.1, read on the forward strand.
CCTGGCGAGGCGGAACATGTATCGCGAATCGCGGATACATTATGCAAGGGGCTGCCGCGTCGGCATCGAACTGTATGTCGACGTGTCGGATGCCGTAATGGCGCGCACGCAAGCGGATGCTGTTGGTGCCGTCGGTACCACACGCAGAAAGCACGCGGTGAGTGTCGTGGTCAACTTTACGCCTCGCGTCCGCGGCAATCTGCTGCAACAGGACTCCTCTGTTGTCAGTGTGTCTGATCGCACTGAGCTGCTCGCTCGTGCTCGCCCACATGCGTCGTCGTCGCCTTCCCCTGCTGTTGGCCGTGGGTGTCGGGCTCGCCGTCATCGCGGTTTCGCTCGTGCACTGGCTCGCCCGGCCGCACGTCTTCTCTTT
>CAZBTV010000023.1:0-57319 GCA_964494895.1 uncultured Steroidobacteraceae bacterium
CTCAACAGCCTGGCCTACAAAGCGATCGAGAGCGCTACCGTTTTTTGCAAGCTGCGGGGCAATCCCTACGTTGAGCTGGTCCACTGGATCCACCAGATCCTGCAGCAGCAGAGCTCGGATCTGCATCTGATCGTGCGCGCCAGCGGAATCGACGCGGGCCGGCTGGCGCGCGATCTGACCGATGCGTTGGATCGGCTGCCGCGTGGCGCGACCTCGATTTCCGACTTGTCGGCGCACATCGAGGATGCCACCGAGCGTGCCTGGGTGTGGTCGACCCTGAAATTCGGTGATGCGCAGATCCGCACGGGATACTTGTTGATTGCGATGCTGAAGACCGCGGGATTGAAGAACGCGCTGGTCTCGATGTCGCGCGAGCTCGAGAAGATCAAGGTCGACCCGCTCCTCGACGACTTCGAAAAGATGGTCGCCGGCTCTCCGGAAGGAGCTCTGCGCGCTGCCGACGGCTCGCAGCTGGCCCAGCAGGCGGCCCCGGGTGAGTTCAGCGGTGCCGTACCACCAGCACAGCTTGGGAAACAGGAGGCCCTGAAGCGCTTCACCGTGGATCTCACGGAACAGGCTCGCCTCGGCAAGATCGATCCCGTGGTAGGGCGTGACGACGAGATCCGGCAGATCGTGGATATTCTGATGCGGCGTCGGCAGAACAATCCGATCCTCACCGGCGAGGCGGGAGTGGGCAAGACAGCGGTGGTGGAAGGGTTCGCACGGCGTATCGCCTCGGGAGACGTCCCACCGTCTCTTCGAGATGTTTCGTTGCGTGCGTTGGATGTCGGGCTGTTGCAAGCAGGCGCGAGCATGAAAGGGGAGTTCGAGCAACGCCTGAGGCAGGTCATCGATGAGGTGCAAGCCTCACCGAAGCCGATAGTGCTTTTCATCGACGAAGTACATACGCTGGTCGGTGCTGGAGGGGCGGCTGGCACCGGTGACGCCGCGAATCTTCTGAAACCTGCGCTCGCACGCGGCACGCTTCGCACCATCGGCGCTACCACCTGGGCAGAGTACAAGAAATACATTGAGAAAGATCCGGCGCTGACTCGCCGCTTTCAGACCGTGAAGGTGGATGAGCCTACTGAAACCAAAGCGATACAGATGATGCGCGGAGTCGTGTCGGTGATGGAGCAACACCATCGGGTGCAGGTGCTCGATGAAGCGCTCGAGGCGGCTGTCAAGCTCGCCCACCGCTATGTTCCGGATCGGCAGCTGCCCGACAAGTCGATCAGCCTGTTGGATACGGCCTGCGCGCGGGTGGCTGTCAGCCATCACGCCACACCTCCGGAGGTGGAGGATTGCCAACGCCGCATCGAGGCGCTGCAGACGGAGCTGGAAATTATCGGTCGCGAGGCGGCCATCGGGATCGACACGGCGGATCGTCGCGCCAGCGCGGAGGCGGCGTTGGAGTCGGAGACAGAGCGGCTCGAGGAGTTACGATCCTCGTGGGCGCAGGAGAAGTCCCTCGTCGATGAGATTCTGTCGTTGCGTGCGAAGCTCCGAGGATCAGGCGGCACAGCTGATCCGGCGCCTGTGATGCCCTCACCCGGGGCCGGCGAGCCCGCGCAATCAGCGACGGAGCTGCTGACCGAAGCAGACAAGGATGCCATGCGCGCCCGGCTACGCGAGTTGCAGGAGAAGCTCGCGTCGGCGCAGGGCGAGCGCCCGTTGGTTTTACCGAGCGTCGATGAGCAGGCCGTCGCTTCAGTGATTGCGGACTGGACGGGCATCCCCGTCGGACGGATGGTCAAGGACGAGATCGCCACGGTCTTGAATCTCGCCAAGACACTCGGGCAGCGAGTCATCGGGCAGGATCATGCCTTGGAGATGATCGCAAAGCGCGTGCAGACGGCCCGCGCGGGACTCGAGAACCCCAACAAGCCCATCGGTGTTTTCATGCTCGCCGGCCCTTCAGGGGTCGGCAAGACCGAGACAGCTCTCACGCTCGCCGAGGCGCTTTACGGCGGGGAGCAGAACCTCATCACCATCAACATGAGCGAATTCCAGGAAGCGCATACCGTCTCCACCCTCAAGGGGGCGCCTCCCGGATATGTCGGCTACGGCGAAGGTGGCGTGTTGACCGAGGCGGTGCGGCGTAAGCCTTACAGCGTCGTGTTGCTCGACGAAGTCGAAAAAGCTCATTCGGACGTGCATGAGATCTTCTTCCAGGTGTTCGACAAAGGTGTCATGGAGGATGGAGAAGGGCGGCTGGTGGATTTCAAGAACACGCTCATCATCCTCACGACCAACGTAGGCACGGATCTCATCATGGGCTTGTGCAAGGATCCTGAGCTGCTGCCCGACCCGGAGGGCATTGCCAAGGCACTGCGCCAGCCCCTCCTGAAGACGTTTCCGGCCGCGCTCCTCGGGCGCATCGTCGTGATTCCGTACTATCCGTTGAGCGACGACATGCTCGGACGCATCATCCGGCTGCAGATGAGCCGAATCGTCACGCGGATTCGCCAGAACCACGGCGCCGAGCTCCGCTACGACGAAGCGGTGGTGAAATTGATCGCCTCGCGGTGTACCGAGCCGGAAAGCGGCGGGCGCATGATCGATGCGATTCTCACCAACACGCTGCTCCCGCAGATCAGCAGCGAGTTTCTCGCGCGCATGTCAGCGGCGACCGCGACCCGGGAGGTCGCGATTTCCGTGCAGGGTAACGAGTTTCAATATACGTTCGACGGCGGGGCCTCAGGCAATGGCCGCTGACGAGCCCTCTCTGGGCACCGCTATCGAAGCCCACAAGGGTGGCCGGCTCGTCGAGGCGGAGGCCGCCTATCGGAGCATCCTGCGGCGGCAACCCAACAATGCCGATGCGCTGAACTTTCTGGGCATGCTGACTTGCCAGGCGGGTGATCCAAAAGCAGCCGCCGGCCTGTTGCAGCGTTCGGTGGAAGTCGATCCGTCCAACCCCCACGCGTGGCTGAACCTGGGCAACGTGTTGCTCATGAACGGCGATAAGGACGCTGCACGCGCCGCGTTCGGGAAGGCCACTGAGCTCGCGCCCAATCTGCCTATTGCGTGGTTTAACCTGGGCGTGTGCCTTGGCAGATGTCGGCTACCGGACGAGGCGGCTTCGGCGTTGCACCGGGCTCTGCAGCTGGAGCCGGGATACGTGCCGGCATACGTCTCGCTGGCGACGCTCTTGCATTACCTCGGCAATTATTCCGAGGCCGCGCAGGTTTATCGCGAATGGCTCGTCCATGATCCAGGTAATCCGATGGCGATGCATCTGTTGGCTGCCGCAACGGGGGAGGCCGCGCCAGCACGTGCCAACGACGGATACGTCCGCCAGCTGTTCGATGACTTCGCGGAGAGTTTCGATGAGAACCTGAGCGCGCTCCGGTATCGCGCGCCTGAGCTCATCGCAGAGCGGTTGAAGAGAGAAGTTGCTTCCGACGCCAGCCGTGAAATTCTTGACGCGGGGTGTGGCACGGGATGGTGCGGGCCTCTGTTGCGACCGATGGCGCGTCGTCTTGTCGGTGTGGATCTCTCGCAGGGGATGGTGGACAAGGCGCGCGCTCGCACGGTTTACGACGAGCTCGTCGTGCAGGAACTGTCGCAATTCATGCGCGGGGTCCCGAATGCTTTCGATGTGGTGGCCTCCGCTGATACGCTGGTCTACTTCGGCTCCCTCGAGGAGCCGCTCGCGGCAGCCCGCGGCTGCTTGCGCAAGGGCGGTATTCTGGTCTTCACGGTAGAGCGGCTCGATCCAGCCCTCTGCAGCGATCCTTACCGCCTGGAGCCACACGGGCGTTACAGCCATTCCGAGGCATATGTGCGGGATACGGCGTTGAGGGCCGGTTTCGTGACCGCCACGTCGGAGTCACATGTTCTGCGCCGTGAACGGGGCCAGGACGTCGTTGGCCACCTGGTGTTGGCTCGGACGGATGGTGGGCTGTCTGACTGAGCCGGCCGCAAAAACCACGCTTTTTGCGGCCGGAGACAGTGTAGGGTATCGAAAAGCGCCGCAGGCGGCTTCTCCCATTGGCCAAGCGGGATTCTTCGGTTGAAAAACCTCGTGTTTTCCTGCTATTACTGCCGAAACCTTAGGCGGGGTTCCAAGGCATGGCTCGCTCCAAGGTAGTCGAGTTCGACTACTACCAGTTCATCAGCGTGATGCGTCGTGCGACCGACGCCGGCAAGCGCATCGACAAGGCGGATACCCAGCGCTGGGCGGCCTATATTAAGGCCAACGGAATCAACGAAGTGGCCGCGACCGCCATCGCCCGCCAGAAGTTCGAGAGCGCGGTGCCTGTCATTATTGACGAAGGCCTGGACACCGACGGTCTATACTTCTATTCGAAGAACGACGAGGGGTGTCTGAGGCTGCAGGCCATCGAGTAGCGCCAGCCGCTGGTTTGCAACGCTGGATCCGGGCATCGATAACAAGAACCGAACATGGCAGCAAACTACCAGGACAATCGCTCGGTCAAGATCTCCAGTCCCTTTGGCCCGAATGCCCTGCTGTTCGCGCGCCTGTCGGCTGTCGAGCGCATGAGCCAGCCGTTTCATGGCGAGTTGACCCTCTTCAGCGAGAAGCCCGATCTGGATGCGGACGAGATTCTGGGCAAGCCGCTGGCGGTCTCGCTGGATACCGGGCATTTCGTGCGCCATTTCCACGGGCTGGTCACCGAATTCGAGCAGACCGGCTATCAGGAGCGTTTCCACGAATATCGGGCCGTCGTGCGCTCCTGGCTGTGGTTCCTGACCCGCACCGCCGATTGCCGCATATTTCAGGGCAAGAGCGTGCCGGAGATCTTCAAGGCCGTATGCCAGCAGGCCGGCTTCCACGATCTGCAGATGCGCCTGGGGAGCTACTCACCCCTGGAGTATTGTGTGCAGTATCGCGAGACGGACTTCAACTTCCTCAGCCGGCTGCTGGAGCAGGAAGGCATCTTCTACTTCTTCGAGCATTCCGCGGACAAACACGTCCTCGTTCTCACCGACGATGTGGGAAAGTGCCGGCCCACCGGCGGCTACGAATCGGTGCCGTTCTATCCGGCGGCCGGAGCCGATACGCGGCGCGAGCGCGATCACCTGCGGTCCTGGTCGGTGCAGAAGACCTTCCAGACCGGCAATTTCGCCACGCGCGAGTACAACTTCCAGGCGCCATCCCCGATTCTCGCGGGCACGGCTTCGGTCTCGCGCAAGCACGACGCGGACAAATTCGAGGTGTTCGATTTTCCCTCTGACACCCCGCAGCTCACTTCCGCCGGTGTCGAGCGCGTGGCCAAGCTGCGCATACAGGAGTTGCAGTCATCGCAGATGTTGGTGCGCGGGGGCGGCGATGCGGCGGGACTTGCCGTCGGCAGTGTGTTCAAGCTCGCCGGCCACCCCCGCAAGACCTACAACATCGAATACCTGATCACGTCGACCTCGATCGAGCTGGTTTCCGACAGCTACCATGCCGCGGGCGGTGCGACCGGCACTGAATTCTCAGTGGCGGTTGAAGCGGTGGACGTCCGCGAGCCCTACAGGCCGGCGCGGGTCACTCCGAAGCCCCTCATCCAGGGAACCCAGACCGCTGTCGTGGTGGGACCCAAAGGCGATGAGATCCATACCGATGAGCTCGGCCGCATCCGGGTGCAGTTTCACTGGGACCGCTACGGCAAGCTCGACGACAAAAGCTCTTGTTTCGTACGGGTCGGACAAACGTGGGCGGGCAAGAACTGGGGCAGCATCCATATCCCGCGCATCGGCCAGGAAGTCATCGTCTCTTTTCTGGAGGGGGATCCGGACCGTCCGCTGGTGATCGGCAGCGTCTACAACGGAGCCAACAAGCCTCCCTTTGCGCTTCCGGACAACAAGACCCAGAGCGGAATCCGCTCGCGCAGCTCCCTGGAAGGGACGGCTGACAACTGCAACGAGCTGCGCTTCGAGGACAAGAAGGGCTCGGAGCTGGTCTATCTGCACGCGGAGAAGGACCAGACGATCGAGGTGGAGAACGACGAGAGCCACGCCGTGGGCCACGATCGCAAGAAAGACGTCAAGAACGACGAAACGACGACGGTTGGCAACAACCGGACCGAGTCGGTCGGTGCGAGCGAGCAGATCTCGGTTGGCAAGGACCGCTCGGAAAGCGTTGCTGGCGGGGAAACCATCGACATCGGCAAGGATCGATCGCTTAGCATCGGCGGCAGCAGCACCGTGAGCATCGGCAAGGACGAAGCGGTTTCGGTTGCGAACAACCGGACCGATGAGGTCAGCAAGGATGAGACAGTCACGATCGGCAAAAACCGCACGCATAGCGTGGGGGAGAAGGACTCGCTCTCGGTGGGCAAGCAACTCCTGATCGATGCCGGAGACGAAATCACGATCAAGGCGGGCGAGGCCAGCATCACGATGAAGAAGGACGGCACGATCACCATCAAGGGCAAGGACATCACCCTGGATGCCGGAGGGAAGATCAACGCGAAAGCATCGGGTGATGTGATCCTGAAGGGCAGCAAAGTCACGCAGAACTGACACGCGTCGCTGACTACGACGCCGGAAGTCGGCCGGGAGCCGGGCAATCATGAATGCAAAAGTATTGGATCAGGTGGCCGTCGTGGAAACGGACACGGACATGCAGGCGGGTGCCCAATCTACTCAGGCGCGAGGCGGGAGTACCCTGGATGCGCCTTCGAGTGAGTTTGATTCGCTGCTGAGAGGGCCGACCGGAGCCGCCTTGCCGGCCGATCGCGGCACCTCGGCAGCAGCAGCCGAAGGGACTTCGCCCGCAGAGCACGCCGCGTCGCTAACGATTGAAGCCGATATCGATGGACGACGGGTAAGAGTCGTTGCAAAGGACGAGATCGTCCTGGAGTGTGGAAGCGCGTCGATCACTCTGCGGCGCAACGGCCGCATCGTCATCAAGGGTACTTACATCGAGACCTGCTCGGAGGGCACCAACCGCATCAAGGGTGGCCAGGTCCGGATCAATTGATGTCGCGAAGCACCGCAGCGCCATTCTGGGATCTGATCGAAGAGAGCCTGGACGAGGCCGCTTTTCTCTGGAAGCGCTGGGAAGCGGATCTCGCGAGCGCGACGCGTAGCCTCGATGAGGTCTGGTCGTGGACGGAAGATCGACTCCAGGGTGCACTGGACGGCGTTCGGGTTGCTCGCCAGGAAGTTGTGCGCTTGACGCGATCCGCCTTTGATACGGACGAACCCGCACTACTCACGATCTGTGCCCATGTGCTTTCCGCGCGTTGTCCGGCAGAAGGTTGCGCACACCTTGCCGACGTCATCCGTGAGGCGACGGGCAAGCGGCTCGGGTCCATGATGCGCGGCATCGAAACGGCGGAGTTGGATTCGAGCTTTGCGCCGGTCACCACAGTACTCTTGTCTTCCGGCCCGCAACACCTGGCCGCGTTGTGTCGGCTGAAAGCTTTCCGACGCTCCTCACCCGGGCGTGAGGTCGCCGAAGCTTTCGCAACGGGTGAGCCACTGGCACAGGTCGAGGCCCTGCGTCTCCTGGGTCACGCGAGAGACGATTCTGCACGCAAGTACGTTGCAGCGGGACTGGCAAGTGGCAGCCCGGTGGTGCGCAGGGCGGCGATCGAGTGTGGGGTGCGCCAGCGCCAGGAGAATGCCTGGGAAACGGCACGCAGGCTTGCGTATGAGCGCGATCCTGAGTCGGCCCCATTCCTTTCAATGCTCGCCTCCCTGGGCTCCCCGGAGGAGGCACGACTGGTCATCGGAGCGCTTCGTGAGCCAACCTTGCAGCGCGCAGGTTTGTTCGCGCTCGGTTACATTGGGACACCAGAGGCCGTTGAGATCTGCCTGACAGCGATGCGCGATCCCCAACTCGCCCGTAGCGCCGGGGAAGCCTACTGCGCCATCACCGGCGCCGACCTGCAGCGTGAGCGTCTTGCGGCAGCGGAGGCAGAAGACGAGGGCGACTCACCTCCGCCGCTCGAAGCAGACCCGCTCGACGCCAATCTGGTGCCCGCACCTCATGAAGTATGGCCATTGCCGGACGAGGCTCGAGTGCGCGCCCACTGGCAAGCCATCAGCTCGCGCTTCACGCGCGGCGCCCGTCATTTTCTGGGTAAGCCGGTCGATCTGGGCTCGCTGATGGCCGCGATCGAGAGCGGTCCAATGTTGCGTAGGCCGGATGTGATCACTGAGCTCACGATCCGTACCGGAGGGCGTTATGAAGTGGAGCCGCGCGCATTCGCGCATGTCCAGCGCCGGATGATGTTGGCCGGACGCGCCGCGTTGAGCTAGGGATCTCCCTGTCAGACATGCTGCAGCTCGACAACCAAACACCCTTCTATGCTGTCATGTCCGTGCTCCCGAACCGCGAGGGCGTGGATACGTTGTATGTCATCATCAAGGCGACGCTGGTGCTGCGGCCGAAGCTCGCTCTGGCACCGGAGCAGATACCGGTGACTCTGGCCGATGAATACTATGCCGACCCTACGGACTCGAGTCTCAAGCAGGTCTCGGAGTTGCATATCGGCAAGCCCGGCACGGACGTGCTGCTCGTCGGTCGAGCCTGGGCTCCCGAGGGGCATCCGGTCGCAGAGACCTCCGTCCGGATCGCCGTTGCCGAGCGGCACAAGACCCTCCGGGTTCTGGGCGATCGTAGCTGGGGGCGCGACGGCACCCCTACGGCTCCCGAGCCTTTCGAGGCCATGCCGCTGGTCTGGGAGCGCGCGTTTGGTGGAATACAACAACTACCGGACCGCGTGCTCGCTGAGGAGCGTAATCCCGTCGGTGTTGGATTCGCCGGTACTCGAAGCGGCGACGAGCTCGTCGGGTATCCTGTCCCGAACCTCGAGGATCCCGCCACACCGCTCGAGCGGCTGGGCCAACTTGCCACTCCCGCTTGCCTGGCCCCCTGCGCTCCCCATTGGCTGCCGCGGCGTGCGTTTGCCGGGACCTACGATGAGCGCTGGCAGCGGACCAGGGCGCCCTATCTTCCTGTCGATTTCGACCCTCGCTTTCTGATGTGTGGCGCCTCGGGCATGGCGTTTGATCGCTACCTGCAGGGCAATGAGCCGCTGGAAGTCCACGGCGCGACGCCGGAAGGCCCTATTGCCTTGACGCTGCCACCGGCTCATCTCGAGGTGGATGTCAGGATCGACGGGGCCAGCGAGCGTCCCCCCGTGAACCTCGAGACGATTCTCCTGGAGCCCGACGAGAACCGGCTGTGTCTGACCTGGCGAGCCGGGTTGCCCTGTGACCGCCGGGTTTTGAAGATCCAGAAGGTCACGGTGGCGCGTCGGCGACCCGGAGCGCGCGCCTGATGGCCGCGGTCATCGTTGCCAGCAGTGTGTTGTGTTCGGCTGGACGGGGCGCGGAGCAGCTCTGGGCCGCGGTTCGGGCCGGAATCGCGCGGATTGGCAGCTCCGCCGTCATGGATCGGAATTTCGAGCCGGTCCGCATGGGCCTCGTGCCGGAGGATGCCCTGGAGGCGGAGCTACCGCCGGAGTTGGAATTGCTGCCGCTGCCCTCCCGCGCGCGGCGGATGCTGCGGCTCGCGGCGCCTGCTTTGCGGACGCTCAAGGAGAGCATCGGGGTATCGCCGGTGCGTTTGTATCTGGGAATGCCGGCGTTGGCGATTGCCGAGGCGCAATGGATCAAGGGGTTTGCCCTTCATCTGAGCAGCATTGCGGGAGTGGCGATCGATGCCCCGAACAGCCGCGTGGTCCCCGCGGGACGCGCGGCGACTCTCAACGCGCTCGAGCTCGCTTTGGAGGGGTTGAAGCGTGATCCGGGTCGGCCTGTTGTGGTGGGAGGAGTGGATACCTTTCTGGATCTGCGTCTGCTGGCATCGCTGGATGCCGACGGGCGCATTCTCGGCAGTGGCGTGATGGACGGTTTCATCCCGGGAGAGGGCGCGGGGTTTGTGGTGCTCGCGGACTCATCCGTCATTGGGCAGAGCGTGGCCGGCCCGGCCGTTACTGTAGTAGCGGCGGCTTCCGCCTCGGATCCGGGGCACCGCGGTGGGACTGAGCCAGCCCGCGGAGACGGACTGGCGCAAGCCTTGGAGTTGTTGCGCGGCCGGCTAGGTGGGGCGGTCGGCCCCGTGGGCACTACTTTCGCTGGCCTCAACGGTGAAAGCTTTGATGCCAAAGCCTGGGGGGTTGCGCGTCTGCGCCATGCCGATTTTTTTGCGACCGGGATGGCGTTGGAGCATCCGGCCGATTGCTTTGGAGACGCCGGAGCGGCCACCGGTGCCATCCTGCTCTGTCTGGCCTTCCAGGCGCTCGCGGCAGGAGATCGTGTCGGTCCTGCGCTGGTCTGGGCCGCCTCCGATGGCGAATCCCGCGCCTGTGCTTTATTGTCCCGGTCCTAGCCGTTCTCGCGAGGTGATCCAATGCCGGGGACAGTGTTCGCCAACTGCCGGGGTATCGCACACAAAGGAAGTGGCGGGATGAGTCCGATCTTCCCCGACGTGTGCAAGACGCCGACCCCTGGCGGGCCGGTTCCAATCCCCTATCCCAATGTTGGCAAGGCCGCCGACACCTCTTCGGGTCCGACCACGGTCACGCTGGATGGCGGCCAGATGCCGATGACAAAGGATGCGAAATACATGATGAGCACGGGCGATGAGGCAGGCTCGGCAGGCGGAGTCGTCAGCAGCAAGGTCAAGGGGCCGTGCGAGTTCATGATGTATTCGTTCGATGTCAAATTCGAAGGCAAGAACGTCTGTCGGCTTGCTGACCCGCTCTTTCATAACGACAAGAACGGGATGGGTTGAGTCGCGGATGACGCGACATCGGAGGCACCGGTGGAAGTGGGAGAAGCGGTAGCGGTCGTCGTCGGAGACACCAGTCACGACGAGGATTGCTATTTTTGCAAGGCGAAGGAGCAGCCGGAGGAGATCCAGAACGACCTCGAGGCCAGCGCCGATGACGATGACGAAGGCTATGGTGGCTTCAAGAACGATGCGTCGAAGCTCGGCAAGGCGCTTGGCGCCAGCCCCGGGCAACACCGGGCAAGCGTCGATGGCAAGGAGCTCGACATCACGGTGGCCGCCCATCACCTGATTCCGGGCAACGCCTCCCTCAAGAAATCCCAGCTGTTCCGCTCGGAGGAATATCTCTGGTTGGATGGCAAGAAGAAGGGCAACATCGGATACAACGTGAATGCCGCCGAGAATGGCGTATGGCTGCCGGGCAACTACGCGATCGATGGCTGGAGCGGCAAGCTCGACTCCTTCAAGGAGCAATACGCTCAGTCGGCCATCGAGAGATGGCGCGCCCAATTCCACGACGCACACGAGGCCTACAGCGAGTTTGTGCTCGAAGCGCTTGCCAAAGTCTACGAGAAGATCGAAAACGTCTACTGCGTCGCTTGTCCGCAGGCCCGAGAACAAAAGAAGAAGCCGAGCCCCGAAGAGCGGCCACCACTGCGCGCGCTGGTGGCCCGCTTGAACACGATATCCGCACGGATGCGCCGTATGCTCGTTGCGCCCACGATGAACTGGAAAAAGAATATCTATACCTCCTCGCGCTCGTTGCGATTCATGGAGAGCCGGCCGCACTTTGACTGACCTGGAGCATCGATGTATTTCGTTCTCACCAAAAACGGCAAGCCGCGGCGTTGGATTGACGAGGAGCCATTCCTTCGCGGGATCTCCTTCTGGAAAGGCGCGCGGATTACCGCTTCGGTGCCCGAGCCCCTGCAATACAAGCTGAAGCGCATACGCCGTGACGCCGAGGACCACGCGCCTTACCTGCCTTCGACTCTGGGGACCACCATCCCGTTGTTCAGGGACGATCTGATCGCGATGCTTCGCGATTGTGGGGTGGACAACCTGGATCTCTACAGGGCGGCAGTAAGCGACCCGGAGAACGGAACGGTCTACGAGAACTACAAAGCGGTCAACATTCTCGGATTGGTGGCTGCGGCGGACCTGCAGGGCTCGCGGTACGTCGCCCACGGCGCGCCCATTGCGGACGTGGATTTCGACGCCCTGGTGGTCGATGAGAGCAAAGCGAGAGGGCTGTTGATGTTCCGGCTTGCCGAGTCGGTGAACGCGGTGATCGTGCACGAGAGCGTGAAGATGCGGCTCGAGGGACAGTTCGACGACCTGAATTTCGCGATCCCGGGCGAGATCGCCATCTGACTCGCGCTGGCGCTGCAATGAATCTCACCCTCGAAATAATCAGTGCCAACGGCCAGAGCCTCGGCGCGGCGCGCCGCAAGGTGTTTGGACCCGAGGGCGGGCGGATCGGCCGGGCGCCCGATTGCGAGTGGGTACTCGCCAATCCATACGTCTCGCGCCATCACGCCACCATTCGCTGGATCAGCGGGACGTACTACATCGAAAGCATGGGTGAGAACGGCGTTGCCCTCAACACCCCTCAGGCGATGATTCCGATGCGCGAGCGGCGTGCGCTCAAGAACGGTGATCGGCTGTTTGTCGATGAATACGACATTACGGTCACCATTGACAGCGGATTGGGTGAATCCGCCGCGCCCCTTACCATGGCCGCCGGGACGAGGGGCTTTGCGCCCATCGCGGATCCCCTCGGGGACCTGGCCGCGACGGCCCGGTCGCCGATCCTGAGCGATCCTCTGGGGCTCTCGCACGATGATCTCGATCCGCTGAAGCACCTTACAGGGGGCTCGCCCGGTCGCGGCACGCCTGCGGCGCGACCGGAAGAAAAATGGAACCATACGCCGGGAGTACTGGATCAATTCACGCCGCCGGCCATTCCTGGTGTTTCTCCTTCGGCATCCGCTGGGGTCATCCCAGATGACTGGGACAAGACCAGCTTCGGGCGTCCGGGCAGCGCCGCGCCGGGCGCGCCGAGGCCGGCCACTCCGATATCCGGCGCCTCCGTATCAAACAGCCAGGTGTCCGATCCTCTGATGCCGGCGGACAGCTCCGGCACCGGGGCTAGCGGCTTTGTGCCCATTCCCGATGATTGGGACAAGACGAGTTTCAGTCGGTCCGCCAGCTCGACAGCACCAGCGCGTCAGCCGGCATCACCTCCGTCCGCGCCCGTCACCGGCATGACGGATGCTCCGCCGGTGTCTCGCACGCGCGGCGAGCCACTTCCCTTGCGGCCGGCACGGATCGACCCGGCTCTCATGCAAAGCACTTCGCCCCAGCCCCAGAAGAGCCGTCAGACTCCAGCGAGCCCGGAACAACAGACATCGGCACCCGCACCGGCGGCACCGGGGCCGTCCACCCTCGTACCACAGGGACCCTCCGCCCACACTCCCAGTCAGCAATCAGCAGGCGCGACCGGTACCCTCGATCTGACCGATTTCCTCCGGGCAGCCGGCGTTGATCCGGCCACTGTTCCACCGGAGACAGCGACCTCTCTGGGGCTCATCTTGCGCGCCGTCGTGCAGGGTGTCGTCGAGGTGTTGCAGGCCCGCGCGGAGGTCAAAAACCAATTCCGCGTGCCGCTCACGAGAATCAAGACCGCGGAGAACAATCCGCTGAAGTTCGCCGTGAATGCGGAGGACGCGCTGAATTCATTGTTGGGTCGGCGTAATTCGGCCTACCTCGCGCCGGTTGAGGCGTTCGAGGACGCCTTTGACGATATCCGTTTCCATCAGATGGCAATGCTCGCTGGGATGCGCGCGGGCTTTGAGCACGCCTTGAAGCGTTTCGACCCCGATCGGCTGCGGGAAATGTTCGACAAGCGCGTCAAGCGCGGCGGCCTTCTGCAGATGTCGACAAAATCGCGCTATTGGGAGTTGTACGCCGATGAGTTTCGCGAGCTGACCGCGGACCCGGACGAGGCTTTCAAACGCCTTTTTGGTGAGGTGTTCGGGAGCGCATACGAGCAGCAACTGGAAGAATTGAAGCGCAACCGGCGCAAGCCACCGCGCTGAGGAGAGGCCGCGCATGTTGTCACGTCGTATCCTGGGCGCCTGGATTGCCTGCGCGGCTTTCGCGTTCGCGGGCTGCGCTGCGAAACCGGCAAAGCCGGTCGAGACCAAGGCGGTCCTGTCCGCCAGCGAGGATGTCAATCCCGACTCCACGGGCCGGCCATCACCTGTCGTGGTACGGATCTACCAGCTTCGCGGCGACACGGAATTCAACAATGCCGACTTTTTCGCGCTGTACGAGAAGGATAAGGAGATACTGGGCGCGAGCCTGATTGCGCGTGAGGAAAAGACCCTCTTTCCCGGCCAGCAGCTCGAGACCGATATGCCCCTGTCTCCCGAGGCGCGCTTTGTAGGCGCGGTGGCGGCCTATCGTGACCTGGGCGCGAGCCGTTGGCGGGCACTCATCGGAGCGCCGGAGAAATCGCTGCTGAAAATGCTGGCGACGCAACGGATCACTATCCGAGTCGGCAAGGACGCGGTCACCTTGTCGGCAAAGAAGTGACCGCGCGGACTTCTCCGGCAAAAGGCACATTCATCCATGTCCGATAACAATCGCGTGGTCTGGTCCGAAGGGCTGTTCCTTCGACCGCAACACTTCCAGCAGCAGGAGCGTTATCTCGAAGCCTACGTCGAGGGTCGTGCGGCGGCCTTGCAACCCTACTCGTGGGGTCTCACCGAGCTGGAGATCGAGCGCGACCTGTTGGGTGTCGGCAAGCTGGGCTTGCGGCGGGCGCGGGGAGTGTTTCCCGACGGGACACCTTTTGCCATGCCTGACGCAGATCCGCTGCCCGCGCCGCTGGAGATCGGGACACAGCTTCGCGACCAGGTCATCTATCTGGCCATTCCCCTCAGAAAACCCGGCGCCACGCTTTCGACGCGCCCAGACGCCGCCGCCGAGAGCACGCGTTATCGTAGCCGCGATCATCAAACCCGCGATGTCATGTCGGATCTGGCCTCCGTGACCGAGCTGGAGGTCGCGGCTTTGAGCTCACGCCTGATGCCGCAGAGCGAGCCAGCCGAGGACTTCGCGCAGATTCCCATCGCTCACGTCATCGAGTGCCGCGCCGATAGACAGGTGGTGCTCGAGGATCGGTTCGTTCCGACCGTGATGAGTTGCGGGGCCGCGCCACGATTGGCCACCTTTCTCTCCGAGCTCCAAGGGATGTTGCACCAGCGCGGCGAGGCGCTGGCCGCGCGGGCGGTAGCGAGCGGGCGAGGCGGCGCGGCCGAGATCGCGGATTTCCTGGTGTTGCAATCCGTCAACCGCTATGAGCCGATTGTGGCTCACTACGCAACCACCGCGCGCTGTCATCCCGAGAGTCTGTACCGGCTGGCTTTGGAAATCGCCGGCGACCTCTCGACACTCCTCACCACGTCGCGTCGCCCTCCGCAGTTCCCTGGCTATCGGCACGATGCGCTGCAGGCCAGCTTCGAGCCGGTCCTTCAGGCGCTGCGATCACTGTTGAGTACTCCGTTGCAGGAGAACGCCATTCCGATTCCGCTGGCGCAGAAGAAGTTTGGTATCAGTGTGGGGACGGTCTCCGACCGGACGCTGTTCGATACGGCCGGCTTCGTGCTCGCCGCGCGCGCTGACATGCCCGCTGAGGAGCTGCGTCGCAGCTTCCCGCAACAGTTGAAGATCGGTCCGGTGGAGAAGATTCGCGACCTGGTCAATCTTCAACTGCCGGGGATCGCGATCCAGCCTATGCCGGTCGCGCCACGGCAGATTCCGTATCACGCCGGGTTCGTCTATTTCGAGCTCGACCGCGCGAATGACCTGTGGCGCGTGATGAAGTCCTCCGGCGGAATCGCTATCCACCAGTCCGGAGAGTTCCCCGGGCTCGCGCTCGAGTTCTGGGCGATTCGGAGCTGATCAATGGCCAATCCTCCTCCTCCGGATGATCCATTCGCGCCCAACGACGCCACCATTCTGCGCCCGAGGCCGGGTCGTCGCCCTGGCGCTGCCCAACCGAGTCCAGGGCCGGCGGTGGGCGCGCCTCCGGGATCGCAGCCGTTACCTCCACCTCCGCCCGCGCGATACCCGAGCAGCGGCGGGCCCGCCGTGGCCGAATTTATTTCCTCCAGCGGACGCAATCCGCTGTTGGAAGCAGCCGTGCCGCTGTTGGTGCTGGCCGGCCGCTTGCGCGGGCAGATTGCCAATGCCGATGTAGAGAGCGTGCGTCGACAGTGTGCTCAGGAAATCCGTGCCTTCGAGGACCGCGTACGCCTGGCGAATGTACCCGCCGAGGATGTGCTCGCGGCCCGCTATGCGCTTTGTACGGTCATCGATGAGGCCGTTCTCAACACCCCCTGGGGCGCCCAGAGCGGCTGGGCTGGCCAGTCGCTTCTGGTCACCTTCCATCGGGAGGCACAGGGGGGTGAGAAATTCTTCCAGATCCTGGATCGGCTGCTCACCGAGCCGCAGCGCTACCTGGCGCTGCTGGAGCTGTATGACGCCTGTCTCGCTGTTGGCTTCGAAGGACGCTATCGGCTCGATCAGCACGGCGCACAGCGGCTCGCCGACGTTCGCCGTGATCTGTACCAGCGCATCGAGCGGCAGCGGGGCGGCTTCGAGCCCGAGCTGTCGCCACACTGGAAGGGCGTGGAGGATCGGCGTAACGCCGTCGTACGGCTGGTCCCGTTGTGGGTGGTCGCAGCGGCTTGTGCCGTCGTGTTGGTTGTGACCTATATCTGGCTCAACACGCGCCTCAACGATCTTGCCGGCCCGGTCAACGCGGCGCTCGCCAATGTGGGTCTGGAGCGGCTCGAAGCGCCGAGCCAGGCCGCGGCGCCGTCCAGCGGGCTCGCGGGCTTCCTCGCCCCGCAGATCAGCCGTGGCGTCGTGGCCGTGCAGGAGCAGGGTGATCGCACCTTGATCACCATCACCGTGCCGGGGTTGTTTGCCTCGGGGAGTGCGCGAGTCGATGCTCGCTATGAGGACTTGGTGCACGAAATCGGAGCCGCTCTCGAGCGGGTACCCGGACGGATCATCGTCACCGGACATACGGACGACCAGCCCGTCCGCTCGTTCCAGTTCCACGACAACTACGAGTTGTCCCGCGCGCGAGCTCAATCTGTCGCGCAGCTGCTCAAACACGACATTCAGGATGCGGGCCGGATTGACTCCGCCGGGAAGGGTGATTCCGACCCGCTTTACAAGCCTGTCGGTCTGCCTGAGAACCGCGCGCGCAACCGCCGCGTGGAGATCGTACATCGGCGGGATCTGTGAGCTTCATGTTGGCACTGTTGAAAAACCGCGCATTTCTCGTAGCCCTGGGCCTGGTGCTCCTGGCGCTCATCATCTGGTTCGCCGGGCCGTACTTCGCGTTTGCCGACTACAAGCCGCTCGAGAGCGTCGTGGCGCGTCTCGTGACCATCATTGTGCTGGCCGTCGGCTACGCCATCTATGTACAGTTGCGATCGCTGCGCAGCGCGCGCGCCAGCGACAAGCTTGCGAAGGAAGTTTCTGGGCAGGCGGACGTGGGTGCGGATGCTGCCGCCGGAGCCACTTCCTCAGGTGACTCCGCTCAGTTGCGCAAGCGCTTCGAGGAAGCGGTTGCGGCGCTGGAGAAATCCAAGCGTGGCGCCAATCTATACGAGCTTCCGTGGTACATCATCATCGGTCCGCCCGGGGCCGGCAAAACTACGGTGCTGGTCAATTCCGGACTGAATTTCCCGCTTGCGCAGAAATTCGGCAAGGAAGCCCTGCGGGGAGTCGGCGGCACTCGCAACTGCGACTGGTGGTTTACGGACGAGGCGATCCTGCTGGACACAGCGGGCCGCTATACCACGCAGGACTCGGACGCGCGTGCGGATGCGGCCGGCTGGGGCACATTCCTCGAGTTGCTGCGCAAGTTCCGTGGCCGCCAGCCGATCAATGGTGTGATCGTTGCGATCAGCGCGAGCGATCTCATGGCGTCCGATGAGCGTGAGCGCGAGCACCACGTCGTAGCCATTCGTGAGCGCCTCGATGAGATCGGACGCACTCTGCGGATCAAGGTGCCGGTGTACGTTCTGGTCACGAAGTGCGATCTCATCGCGGGCTTCGTCGAGTTCTTCGAGGATCTCGGACAGGAAGCCCGCGCGCAGGTCTGGGGCACGACATTCCCGATCGAGATGAGCGAGTCCGGGGGCGCGACCGATTCCTTCGAGCCGGAATTCGCGAAGCTCATCGAACGTCTGCAACAGCGTGTGCTGGCCCGTATGGAGAGCGAGCGTGACGTGCGCAGGCGCGTCAGTATTCTCGGCTTCCCGCAGCAGATGGCCACCCTCAAACCTCTGTTGAGTGATCTGTTGAAGCGGGCGTTCACGGCGTCGGGCTTCGATAAGCAGATCCTGCTTCGGGGGGTGTATTTCACCAGCGGAACTCAGGAAGGCACGCCCATTGACCGGATGCTTGGAGCCATCGCCCGGGCGTTCGGAGTGACCAGCGCGGTGGCGGCTCCGACCGCGGGCCGTGGCAAGGCTTACTTCATCGAGCGGCTGCTGAAAAGCGTGATCTTTCAGGAGTCCGGGCTCGCTGGCGTGAATCGACGCGTGCAATTGCAGAAGATTGCGGCGCGATCGGCTGCCTACATCGCTTGTGTAGTTGTCCTGCTGTTGGGATTGCTATGGCTGATCGTCAGCTACAGCGCGAATGCTTCTTATATAGGGGATGTGGCCGAAGCCACCAGGGGCCTCGCGCCAACACGGGCGAGCGCGGCGGCTCCGGGTGCGTCGTTGGAAGCGTTTTTGCCGGAACTGGACGTTTTGCACGACATCACCGCCGTTGCTGAGAAGTATCGGGGCGGAGTGCCGTGGAGTATGCGAGCCGGACTGAACCGGACGACGGCACTTGGCGAAGAAGCGCGCGATGCCTACTCCCGCGAGCTCAATGCGACGATTGTCCCTGCGCTACGCTCCCGATTCGAACAGGCTCTGCAGGCCAACATCGCAAGCCCCGATCGGTTGTACGAGTATCTGAAGGGCTACCTGATGCTCGGTGACACCAGGCACCGGGATCCCGACTATCTGCGCTTCCTCGGTCGCAGCGTATGGCCACAGGCCTATCCGCGCGATCCGGCCACAGGGCAACACCTCGCTACACACTTCGAGCAGCTCTTATCCGAGGACCGCCTGCGCTCGGTGCCCCTCAACCAGCAGGCGATCGATCAAGCGCGGGTCGCGCTACACAACGCTACGGTTCCAGTGTTGTTGTACGACCGCTTGAAGGTCGACTACCTCGACGACGCGAAGCGAGCGGTGCGGCTGGATATCGCCGCTGGCGCCGGGGCGGATCGGGCGCTCGCGCGCCGCAGTGGCAAGCCGCTGTCGCAGCCGGTCCCAGCGCTGTATACGCGCGCGGTCTTCAACGAAATCAACACGACCGGGAAGTATCAGCTCACGCAGCAGTTCCTTGCCGATTCCTGGGTTTTCGGCGACCACGTTTTCGATCTGCGCGGCGGCGGCTCGGTCCTCTATGACGTGCTGAATCTATACGAGGCCGACTACATCCGCATCTGGGACGAGGTTGTCAAGGATGTTGGGATCAAGCGCGCCTCCGATACCCGGGAGTTCGCCGACATCCTCGACATCGTCTCGAGCCCGGCGTCACCCCTGAAAGGTTTTCTGACCGTGGTCGCGACCAACACGGATCTGCTCAAGCAGGATACTTCGGCCACCGGACAGGCCAGTGGCGCGGTCGACAAGGCACTCGAGGCCAGACTGGCTGGCTTGAAAAAGATTCTGGGGGAGCCTCCGGAAGGAGCGGCGCAACCGGGCGCGAAAGTGACCGCCTATTTCGAGCCGATCCGGAAGCTCGTGGACGGGCCGCCGGGGCAGGCCCCCATCGATCAGATGCTCACCACCCTGCAGCAACAGGCACGGCGCCTGCAGACCACGGGCTCGGGAGTTGGGCAGCAGAGTGCGTTGGATCCTTCCGTCCAGGCAGCAGTAGCGGATGCCAAGCGCTCCCTCGATGCGATGGCAAAGCAAATGCCGGCGCCGCTCGGAAACATTGTGTCTGAAGTGGCCCTGCGGAGCGAGGCGATTGTCAACACCGAAGCTCGCGGAGAGCTGGGGCGCCGCTACGCACAGCAAGTGGTCACCGAATGCCGCGAGAGGGTCGAGGGATTCTTCCCCTTGAACCCTGCAAGTCCAACGGACGCCAAGCTCGAGGACTTCAGCCGTGTGTTCGGCCCCGGGGGAATTTTCGATACCTTTTATCGCGAGAATCTCGCTTCGCTCGTCGACACCTCGGGAGCGCAATGGCGCTGGCGCGAAGGCGCGGCGACAGGGCCCGCCGCCCTGTTGGCACAATTCCAGCGCGCGCAGCGCATCCGCGATATCTACTTCCCGCCTGGCGCGCGCAGACCGGAGGCGAGATTCAGCCTGTTGGCCGATTCTCTGGATGGCTCGGTAGCGCGTTTTACGTTGACCGTGGACGGCCAACCCTTCGAGTACCGTTATGAGTCTCCCCGAGCCCGGCCGATGAGCTGGCCAGGGGGTACCGGTGAGGCCTCATTCGCATTCGAGGACCGAGGCGGCCGCCCGATCCCCGGGCCCAATTTCCAGGGGCCGTGGGCGTGGTTCCGGTTGCTTTCGCAAGCGCATGTCGAGCGCAATTCGGATAGCCGCTTCACGGTCACTTTCAGCGCAAGCGGCAAGTCCATGCGCGTGATCATGGAGGCAGCCTCGATACGCAACCCGTTCGCGCGCAATGAGCTCGCCGGGTTTCACTGCGCGATGTAGTCGGCGTATGCAAACGGCATCCGCGGCAGGCTTCTATGGCAAGCTTCCCTGCAAGGGGGACTTCCTGCACCGGCGGGTGAGCCAGGAGTTTGTGGACGCGTGGGACTCTTGGCTGCAGCAGTGTCTGATCGCCAGCCGCGAGCAGCTTCAGGAGCTCTGGCTCGATGCCTACTTGACCAGTCCCGTATGGCGCTTCGCGGTCGCCGAGGGTGTGTGTGGGAGCGGTGCTTATGCCGGAGTCATGGTGCCGAGCGTGGATCGGGTGGGTCGGTATTTTCCGCTGACACTCGTCGCCCAGCTCAACACGCAGGACTGCCTTCTGGACCTGGCCTCGGACGCCGTGCGGCAGTGGTTCGATTCCGCCGAGTCGCTGGTGCTGGGAGCATTGCAGGCGCATGATTTCGATCTCGCTTTTTTCGACGAGCAGGTTGCTGCCCTGGAAGGGCCTTTGCGCGAGCCTGAAGCGGCCGAGTCGGCTCATCTGCGGCAATTGATGCAGCAGAGCCCGTTCGGGCGCCGCCCCGGGCAGTGGCAGGTACCCCTTCAGAGTGTTCATTCGCTACAACGTGCCGCGAACGTGTTCGCTTCCCGCGAGCTCGAGCGATCACTGCGTCCGCTCGCGCTCTGGTGGACAGACGGCTCGGATGCGGTCGCACCGTGTTGGCTATGCAACCGTGGCCTGCCACCGCCTGGCAGTTTCGCAGCCATGATCGCGGGCGGGTGGGATCGCTTCGGTTGGGAAAGCGTCGGCTCCGCCGCCACCGCGCACCACGAATATCCGCCGGTGGGCCCGGATTCGTCATGCCACACCGGGCAGCCGGCTGGAATGGACGGCATCGGGACTCCATCGGAGCCTGTTGGAATTGCAGAGTGTCACGTCGCGGCCAGCCGCCGAATCGATTCGGCACCACGGATGCACTTTGTTTCCAGGCCGGAAGTCGAGTTATGGGGACTGTCATGCAGTGATGGCCGGGAAGCAGGAGTCACGGCCGCGCAGATGGTTGCGGACGTCCTGCATGACATCCCCGCATCAGGCTCTTTGACTTCCTTCGTGGAAGAGATTCGGCGGGCCCTCGAGGTGGTGCGGCGCCGGTCGGCCGCTCATGCCGACGAGGTGGACGCCGGCGTCGTGGTGCTTCTGAGACGTGAGAACGAGTGTGCCGTCATTTGCGCCGGCCGGGTTCAGGCCGTTCGTGTGCGTTCGTTCGAGGTCACCACGATCGAGGGTACATCGCAATGGGCGCGCTGTGACGACGATCACCAGGGATCTGCGCGGATTGCGCAGGACGCCAGCCTGTTGGATCTGCTCGCCGCCCCCACGCCTGCCAGCACCGAGCCCGCTGTGGTCCACTACGACACACTGCGAAACGGCGACCGCTGGGTGCTGTCAGGAGTCCTGCTGTCGGATCCGCAGTTGCTGGCGAGTTTGCCAGCCGTTCTGGCCGCGCATCGGACGGCTGACGAGGCTGCATTGTCATCTATAGGGCGCCTTTGGCGGCAGGGAGTGGATCTTCATGAGGATCTCCCATTGATGTTGGTTGCGGCAGCGCCTTCCGGCTGAGCGCGGCGACCGGCCATGGCGGCATTTACCTGGCGTTCGGCATCGGCTACTTCACCGGGCAACGTACGATCTCATAACGAGGATGCCGTCCTCGAGCTCCCGGCGGCAGGGCTGTGGGTCGTCGCTGACGGGATGGGCGGACATAGTGCCGGCGATGTCGCCAGCCGCATGATCGTCGAGGCGCTGTGTGCCATGGGACGGCCACACCGCCTCAGCGAGCTGCTTGACGGCGTCGAGGACCGCCTTCGTGCTGTAAACGACGACTTGTATCGATCTTCGCTGGGACCCGGCCGCGGAACCATTGGAAGCACCGTAGCCGCGCTGCTTGCATTCGATGCCTGGTCCCTGAGCGTCTGGGCCGGAGATAGTCGCATCTATTGCCTCAGGGATCGATCACTGACCTGTGTCACACGGGACCATAGCGAGGTGCAGGCTTTGCTGGATGAGGGAGTTATCGACCCGGAGGCCGCGGCTCGACATGAGGCTGCCAACATCATTACGCGGGCTGTTGGTGGCGCTCCAGAGCTGTACCTCGACATCGAGTTGCGGCCGTTGCGGCACGGCGACCGGTATTTGCTGTGCAGCGATGGCCTTCATCGAGAGTTGAATGAGGCCGAGCTGATTCAACAACTCTCGCGGCCCGATGTGGGCGGGGCGTGCAACGCGCTCGTAAGCAGTGCGCTCGCAGGCCGCTGTAGTGACAACGTATCGGTCATAGTCGTTGAATTCAGTTCATGAACGCGTCTGCATGAGCCAAGGGAATACCCTGTGAGGCCCACGAGCGAAGACCTCGCGGATCGGCTGCGCTTTTTGGCCACGGAGTATTCGCAAGGGCGCCTGACTCTGGAGGCATACCGCAAGGTAAGGTCGCGGCTTCTGGATTCTCTTACGGGAAGCTCAGAACCTCCCGCACCAAACAAACTTCCCGTGCCCCCGGCTGCCCCACAGGCGCCGCACCTCCTGCCCGCCTGGCTTCTCGGGCTCGGCTTGGCCGTCCTCGGCACCCTGGTCGTCGCTGCGTACTCGAGCCGGTTGTTTCGAGATCGGAACCATGAGCGCTATCGCGCGCAGGCAACGAGTCGCGGGCAGACAGTCAGCGACAGTCCGCACACCGCTTCCCCGGGTTCCGGCCGGATCTTTGAGTTGGTGTCTCCCCTGTTGGATGACCCGGTCTGGACGGAAGCGCGGATCGCCGCTGTGAATGCAGCTTTGTTGGAGGAGGGGCCACGACGGATTGCCGCACAGCGTCGAACGCAATGGTTTCGACGCTTTGCACAAGAAGTACAGCGGCGCCTGGAGGAGCAGCAGGCTTTGGAAGCAGGCAGAGCGGTTCCGGAGAGAAGCTCGCTGGCGGCGCTGGCCGAGACGATCGGGCTTGATGTCGAAAGCGCGAATCGATCGCCGAAACATACTGTGGGGCGGTCCCGGTAGCCGATGCGATGACTCAGGCGTCTCTGAGGGGCACAGGGTTTGCTCGCAGGAACGACTCCGCAAGTCGGAAGCGCAATCAATGCGCAGCCCGAAGCTGAGCAGGGTCTCGCGGAAACTCGGACCGCAGCGCTGCTGGGACTGCGCCTATCTTCACGCGGGAACCGGATTGGAGGTCGCTATGAGCAAGTCACCAGGTCATCAGAAATGGCCGGATCATCACGTAAGCGAGCAGCATCTCGATCAGAAGGTCATTGTGCAACTCAACGATGAGGTGCTCGCCGACTCGGATGACGTCATTCGCGTCGACGAGGACGGAAATCCGGCCCGCTTCTACTTTCCCCGCGAGGACGTGAGAATGGGTCTCCTGCAGCCCTCGGCAACGACTTCCGAGTGCCCTTTCAAGGGTTCTGCCCACTACTTCAGTGTGAGTATGGATGGCAGGCTGCTCGAGGATGCAGCCTGGAGTTACGAGGAGCCGTACGACGAGCATGCTGACTTGAAGGGGCGCGTGGCGTTCTACGTTGAAAAGGCTCCTGGTATTCAAGTCAGGGTCACCTGAGCTGTCACTCGAGCCTGCGGGCGGCGGATGAAAGCACCAGACGAGATTTTTGGCGGTAACACTGCTAATTTGTCGTCTGGTGCGATTCGATTGTTACCTATGATCCGCCTGCTGCTCGTGGAAGATGACGAGTCGTCAGCCGAGCTTACGCTCAAGGCGCTGCGTGCGGATGGGCTCGCCTTCGCGTGCGAGCGGGTCACCACGGAAGAGGCATTTCGCGCAGCCTTGGCGCGAGGTCCCGACGTTGTTTTGTCGGATTCCAATATTCCTGGTTTCGACGGACTCGAGGCGTTGGCCATCACGCGAGCCGAGAGTCCCGCAACTCCCTTCATCTTTGTCTCCGGATGCCACAATGACGTTGCATCGCAACGAGCGTATGCCAGCGGCGCGGCGGGTCATGTCAGCAAGTCCGATCTGAGCCAGCTGGCAAATCAGGTACGAGCAGTGTTGCGACGCCGGTCAACGACCTTGCGTCGCAGTACCGACCAGCCGGAGCGCCTCGAGGAACACCCCGACCTGAGCCATACCGCGTCCTTTCTGCTCGAGCGCAGGTCGATTCTGGATCGAGCGCTTAGACACGACGACCGTTCGAGTCTGGCAAGCCTTCTCAGCCGCAGTCCGCCGGCTCCCATGGCGCTCGTCATGATCCGATCCGATATCGTGCGCGAGCGCTACGTCAAAATTCTCCGTAATGCCCGCATCGACACCGAGATCTCTACTGACAGTACGGATGCGAGGGTCAAACTGGCCGAGCGTACACACGCTCTCCTGTTCACTGATGACATCAATCTGATCCGGGAGGCGCGTCAGTTGAGCGCGGGCTCCGCGACCCATATCGTGCTCGTTTGTCCGGAGAGCGCCGGTATGACCGTGGAAGCGTTACGTGCGGGTGCGGATGACCTGATGCCGGAGGATGCTCGCGGTGACCAGTTCTGGGCGCGCCTGACCATTGCACGCCGTATTGTCAGTTTCGCCGCATCGCTGCAGTCGGCGTTGACTGACAATCGCATTCTATCCACGATCGACGAGCTCACCCGTTGTGGCAATCGCCACTATTTCGAAGAGCAGTTTCCTCGTGAGGTGGCCCGAGCCGCGCGGCTGCGGCGGCCGCTCGCGCTGGTGGTTTGTGACATTGACCATTTCAAGGACATCAACGATGTCCATGGGCATCAGCTCGGCGATGAGATCTTGCGCCAGGTTGGCGGGCGGCTCACACATGGGCTGCGCCTCGGGGAGGACTGGGTCGCGCGGATTGGCGGGGAAGAGTTCGCGATCGTATTGCCGGATACCGGCCGTTTCAGGGCTCTGGCGGTCGCCCAGCGTTTGCGCGATCGCATCGGCCAGACTGAGTTTGCGACCTCGGTGCAGTCTTTGAGTGTCACTGCGAGCTTTGGGGTCTGCGCCGTGCAATCCCCCGCACCCGAGCCCACTGACCTGCCCGATGCCATGCTGGCCGCCGCTGACGCCGCTCTGTATCAAAGCAAGCGCGACGGCCGTAACCGGGTGACCGATGCCGCGCAATTGGATCGACAGGAGCATTAGTCAAACACCCCGTCCATGACCGCGCGATGCACGCGATCTGTCGAGGCGACCCCGGAACAAGCTGCTGCGCCGGTTGTCCAGGGAGTTGGACAGTTCATCTCGTTGGATGATGCACACGCTGAAGGCGGAGGTGTTATGAGACGGCGCAACCGTCGCCCGCGCATCGGCCAGTGGTATGCGCGCAGGGACACTCGCGAAGTCTTTCAGGTGACCGGTCTGGATGAGCGCTCGAGAACAGTCGAAGTCCAGACCCGCGACGGAGATCTCGATGAGATTGAGTTGAAACAGTGGCGAGTCATCCCGGTGGCTTTGGTGGAGCCGCCGGAGGACTGGAGTGAAGCGATCGATACTGCGATGGACGACTGCGATGACCCATTGTCCCAGCGTACCGGGACCGGCGTTACCGAGGCGTGGGAGGATCCGACAGCCGAGGAAGAGATCGACTTCCTGACCGAGCGGGCAGATCCGGAGCACTTGCTCTGAGCGTGACCGCTGCCCGCCGCGAGTACACGTTCACATAGGCTTTCGCCATGGCAGCCGCACTGAACCGTCGCTCGAACGTTGCGCGGACACGCCGGCGATCCAGTTCCGACGCGCGTTGAATGGCTGCGAGCGCCTCGTCCTCGGATCTCACGATGAAGCCTGTGACGCCGTCGTCCACGACTTCTGGGACGGAGCCTCGGTCCCACGCGATGACGGGAGTGCCGCAAGCCATCGCCTCGATCATGACCAACCCGAAAGGCTCCGGCCAGCGAATGGGAAAAAGCAGCGCGCGCGCTGCTCCCAGAAATTCCGCCTTCCGTTCATGGCTGATTTCTCCGATGTATTCGATCGTGGGATCGTTCAGCAGCGGTTTTACGACTGACTCGAAATAACCGGCGTCCTTCGTATCCACCTTCGCCGCGATCTTCAGGGGAATTCCAGCCCGCCGCGCCAGCCGGATGGCGTGGTCCGGCCGCTTCTCGGGAGCCATACGGCCCAGGAAGGCGAGATAGCCACCGTCCGCATGCCCTCGGAATGGATATTGATGTGGCGGTATCCCGTGATAAACCGTCGCCAGCCATAGTGCATCCGGGAGCGGCGTCCTCTGACTGTTGGAAATGGACACCAATCCAAAGCTCGACCAGAGACGGTACACGGAGGCAAGGTCCTTCAGATCCAGACGTCCGTGCACCGTGGTCACAGTCCGGTGTGCCTCTGCCTCGAACACCGGAAAGTGAAGCATGTCCGTATGGAAATGCAGGATGTCGAAATCCTGCGCGTGCTTGCGCACCTCGCACAGCATGCGCAGATGAGCCGCCAGAGCGGATGTTTTCGAAGCCTTGCGATCCAGCCGGAGCGCCTGATCCCTTACTGCAAACAGCCGAGCCTTCGTTCTCGAGTCGGCTGGCCCGAACAACGTGACCTCGTGTCCTTCCTCGGTCAATGCGTCACACAGATCCGCCACAACCTGCTCGGTGCCTCCATACAGCTTGGGCGGCACCGACTCATACAATGGAGGGATTTGTGCGATCTTCATCCGGCCCCCATCTTCAAGTGTTGTGCCCTATAATGGGAACGCTTCGGACAGCTGATAGTTCGGTTGGGCACTCGAGCAGGTCAGCGCTCGTATGTACCTACAACATCGGCTTCCGCAAGAGCGTGGGAGCGAGCCGCCTCGAGGACTTCCTGGGCGCCGCTGTTGCCCGGAACTCGCAACTGAGGAACGTCCAGGGCGAATAGCCTGAAGTGATAGTGGTGTGTGCCGTGCCCCGGCGGCGGTTGTGGCCCGTCGTAGCGTCGGTTTCCGAAATCATTGACCGCCACATGGATTGCCCGGTCTGGCTTTCCGGAGCCAGCGCCCTCGGGCAGGCCCTGCAGGTCGGGAGGGATGTCATAGGCCGCCCAATGTCGGAAAGTGCCCTTCGGCGCGTCGGGATCTTCCACGATCAGAGCGTAGCTTCGCGTGCCCGCGGGAGCCCCTTGCCATTGGATCGAGGGTGAGATGTTGTCTCCGTCGCGGCTGAAGCGATCAGGAATCGGCTGGTTCGGTTGGAATGCCTGGACCGTGACTGTCAGTGGCATAGCGATCTCCGCGAGCTGCAGAAGCCCGCCGCATGCGGGTGGGTAATGGCGATGGTTGCCGGAAACGATTCAAAGGAGATGTTGACAGGCAGCAGTTGTTGTACCCACCGGCGCCCCGCGCTGAACGGACTGGTCGCTGAACGCGGATCTGTGCATAGCTCGTGCTTGCCACGGCCAATGCTCGAGAGTATCGATGCGGCGACTTTCGTAGGACTTTCGTGCGAATCCCCGCTCGACGCGCTCTGTTGCTTCCAAGCCATGCTTGTGCCTTGCACTGAACGTGGCACATGTGAGACCTTTTCTCCTTTTAGCCAAGGGGCAGAGGACGCGGGTTTGCATGTGATCGCCAGGGACGGGCGGGGTGATGTCGAGTTGCGTCCGCTCGAACGCCCAAGCTCAGCTTGCGGTCCCCCCGCAACAGGTGCAATCGCCACACCGAGGCTGACTTGGCACAGCCTGGCGACTGTCGAATATCTTCCGTCCAAACGTGCGGGCAAATACGAAAAAGGCCACCATGCCGATCAGAGATCTGCTGCAAGGAACCGACTTCTTTCCTGAGCCGATGGCGCTGGTGAGGCGCGATGGCACTATAGATTCTTTCAACCAACCCTTCGCGGAACAACTTGCATTGCCTCCGGAGCGCTTGCAGGGCGCGCGGCTGGATTCGCTGGCGGCGATGTCGGCGGTAGCCATCGAGGAGTATGTACGCGCGTGCGCCAGCAGCCAGCAGGCCGTCAAGGGATCACTCTTGTTACGGCGGCGCGCGGAAACCATTGCCTTGCAGGCACGTGGGATAGCCTATCCCCCACGTTCGGTGCCCTCGGTGTCACAGATTCTCCTGCGCCTCACGGCTGAGGGGGCCGAATCGGCCGCTGCGGGCAGCCCTCCCGGATCCAATGGAGCATCCTTGCACGAATGGCGAGAGTCCGAAGACTCGCTACGCCGTCAGAGTCATATCCTCGAGGTCACTCTGGCGAGCATTGGGGATGCGGTCATTGTAACCGACGCGGAAGGCAGGGCGACGTTTCTCAATCCCGCGGCCGAGGCCCTGACGGGGTGGGCGACCCAGAGCGCGAAGGGTCGCGCTCTCGATGAGATTTTTCCCATATTGAACGAATACAGCCGGAAGCCTGTCGTCAATCCCGTAGTCAGAGTGCTGCGTACCGGGACCATTGTAGGCTTGGCAAATCATACATTGCTGATTGCACGCGACGGCCGGGAGATTCCTATCGACAACAGCGCCGCGCCGATCCGTTCTCCCTCGGGAGAATTGTTTGGTGTGGTGCTGGTTTTTCGCGATGTCAGTGCGCAACGACGCGCCCATCACGAGCGGGCCTGGCTGGCCGAGATCGTCAATTCATCCAATGACGCCATCATCAGCAAGACGCTCGACGGCCAGATTACCTCATGGAATCACGCGGCCGTGCTTCTCTTTGGATATTCCGCCGAGGAGGCGATTGGCAAGTCCATCACCCTCATCATCCCCCCCGAGCGGCATGCGGAGGAGCGGGAGGTGCTTGCTCGCCTGCGCGCGGGCGAGCGGATCGAGCACTTTGAAACGATTCGCGTCACGCGCGACGGTCGCCGCGTGGAAGTATCGTTGACTGTCTCTCCCATCAGGAATGAGGACGGACATATCGTCGGTGCTTCCAAGATTGCGCGCGACATCAGCGATCGCAAAATTCACGAGCGGGCTCTACGGGAAGCTGACCGTCGGAAGGACGAGTTCCTGGCGACGCTCGCCCATGAGCTACGCAATCCCTTGGCGCCGATCCGCAATGCCGCGCATGTGTTGTGTCGGGCGCAGCACGCTGAGCCGACGCTGCGCACCGCTTGCGAAATCATGGATCGGCAGCTTCGGCAGCTGACCCGGCTCGTCGATGATCTACTCGACGTATCACGAGTGGCCACAGGCGGCGTGCAGCTCGTCAGAGAAAAGGTCGACGTGAAAGCGCTTCTGAACACCATGGCCGCATCGCTACAGCCGGCCTACAGCGCCGAGAGTCAAACCCTCACCGTCTCGTTCGCGGACCAGCCGCTGTACACGCATGGGGATCGAACACGGCTGATGCAGGTATTCGCCAATGTGATGACGAATGCAAATAAGTACACACCCGACGGTGGACGTATTGACATCGAAGCCCGTCGGGAGGGTAGGTACGTCGTGGTGTCTGTGCGTGATACGGGAATTGGAATTTCTGAGCCGATGCTGGAACGCGTATTCGAGCTGTTCGCTCAGGTTGACCCCTCATCACGACTGACTCGTGGCGGATTGGGCATCGGCTTGACCCTCGCCAAACGGCTCGTCGAGTTGCATGGCGGACATATAGAGGCTCGCAGCGCCGGACGCGACCGCGGCAGTGAGTTCATTGTCCGCTTGCCCGCGTGCGACCCGCCCGCAACAGAGGATATTCCGTCAGCGCCGAGCCCGTTCCCACCTGTCACACGCAAAATATTGGTTGTCGACGACAACGTGGACGGGGCGGTCAGTCTGTCCATTCTACTTGACAACGCGGGACATGACACCCGGGTCGCCCACGGTGGCCTGGAGGCTCTTGCGGTGGCGGAAGAGTTCCTGCCCGACGTCGTCATTCTCGACATCGGAATGCCCGGGCTCGATGGTTATGAGACGGCGCGCCGCATCCGTGAGCGCCCATGGTCGACGGGGGTACGACTGATCGCGCTTACAGGGTGGGGGCAACAAGCCGATCGCGAGAAGGCGGCGCGTGCTGGATTCGATGCGCACCTCGTGAAGCCCGCTGACTTGCGGGTCTTGCAAGAGATGCTGCTGTAGCCGCGGCCGGGGAGGGTGAGCTTTTTCCGGGCGGGCCTCCTGGACAACGAGCTCCAGCGGGCTGGATCTTACCCGTCAGGAGGTCCGCCGTTTGGGAACATTGATTGCGAACCCGATCTTCCATGGTGTGGCGCGAGTGCCGCTCGATCCAGCGGCGGGCCCGAACACGGGATCTCGAGCAGCTCGAGGCCTCATGGAGGCTGACATGAAAATTCGCGGATACGTACGTTGCAGACCGCCCCAGCCGCACGGATACAGCCCCAGAAAGCGGGTGCGGGTTACCCTCGGCATGATCGCCGGTCTGCTGTTGTTGACTGCCTGCGGGCCCGCGCCCCAAAAGCATCCTACGGCACCTTCCATACCTACGCCGGCTCCGGGCCCGAACCGCGAGCCCGCGACGCCACCTGCTCCGCGGTCGGCGACGCCGACGAACGATACTCTGCAGACCGTGCGGGATTCCGAGCTTCATGCCTCTCCGGCGTGATTCTCGAGCTGTCCGCGGCGTCCCGCGCCGGTACTCCTGTGTCGAAAAAGGTCTTCAAACGTACCAGATCCTCGTCGAGTTTGGTCTTCGGGTCCAGGCTGAAGAGCTTCGCCACCACATGTCCTAACACTCCGGCGGGAGGGTTATAAGTGATGCGTATGTCGATGCGGGTGCCCTCGCGGGCGCGCTCGAATCGTATGATCCCCGCGTGCGCCAACGTTGTTTTCCCGACGGTGTGCCAAGCGAGAAGCTCGTTGGGTTTGCTGGCGGTCGTTTCCGCGTCCCATTCGATGGGCAGCCCTGCCGGTCCGGCCAGCACCCAATGGGATCGGCCATCCGGCCGTCGTTGCACGCTACGGATGTTGCGCATGAGGCCAGGCAGCCTCTCGTATCGTGCGAGGACATCAAACACTTCCTCGACCGGTGCCCGCACCTGAATCGCTTTACGGATCTCGACGATTGGACGACCAAGCTGCAGAACGGGAGCATTGGTCGCGGTCCGTACCAGGAGCAAACCGCCAGTCGTACCCACGAGCATGCCAAGCGCACGATTGTGCACGCGCAGATACTGGTGTGCTCCTGTGTAGATCAGCGTACCGCTTACCGCACCCGCCAGCAGTCGCTTCGCCGGAGACCAACTCTCGTATCCAGCGAGCGAAGATCGCCGCTGGCGTCGCGCGCCCTGGAGGCTTGGGATCCCTTTGGCGTCCGCATATACCGCGAGCTCGTCGATAACATAGTCGACGCCGCGCACCGAGCTCACCACGTCCACAAGGGCGGAATGCTCGCCCGCGAGAACGGAGCCGCTCAATCTCACCATGCCGTTTACAGCGGCTACCTCGATGGCACCCGGATGCGACACGATGCGACCCATAGCGGAACGGACGCGCTCGGCGAGCACTTCATCCGGTACGTGATCGGTCGCGAAAATCGCTCGCACGCGCGCTCCAAGGCCGCGTGTGCGGTATTTCAAGTCGCGTCTCGCCACTCCGATGGCTTCACCGAGGTCGACGGTGGCGCTCGTGAGCTTGTCACGAAGCACGGCACGTCGGCGTCGGCCCGCGGAGGGATCGAGCCAATACATGGCCGCTGCTCCACAAGCAAGGCCTAACAGAGTTCGTGCAACGACAGTCATATCTGGCATCCCCGACTTCAGCCATACATCAACGGGACCTGGTATGTCGTGCATACGTCGGCCGGCGAGTGTACCGATGGGTGTCATAGCAAGCCGCACGCCCACTCAGCCAGAGGGTCGGCTATGCAGAGGGTCGGCTATGCTTCAGGCTGAACGGTGCATCGGATCCTGCGTCGCCTGCTGCGTTCGGAGCAGCCCGCGACTGCGGGCCGAGTAGAACGACGCATTCTGCTGACCCCGCAGCGCCTCACGGGAAAACTCGATCAGGTGGTAGGTCACCAGGCCCGCACCGAGTAGCCGGTCGAGCTGCCCGTTCTGGGCGGCCACACGCGCCATTTGCCAGAAATATCGGCGGTAGTCCGCAAACAGGCCTACCCGAAACAGGAGATTGAACAACAGCCGGAGGCCGCGCTTCACATTCGAGCGGGTCAGAAGGCCGCGTCCGGTCGTGACGAGGCGGTTGGGGTAGGTAGCCTGGAATTGATGATTGAAACGTGCGTGCAGCCGCTCTGGCTCATACGCATAGGCAATGCAGCGGCGCCAGGTGGCAATGACCTCCTCGTAGGACCGCCGGAATTGGACGTTGCTTTCACGTGTGCCCTCCTCGATCAACCGGCCATCACGGGCGAGGCGCTCCCATAACGGAGTCTTGGGCAGTGCCTGCAGCAGATTCATGGTCAACATCGGAATCTTCGACCGGTCGATGAATTCCTCGAGGCGGGCTGCCGTGTCGGCTGTGTCGGAGTCCAGGCCGAGAATGATTCCTGAGACGACTTCCAGCCCGTAGCTGTTGAGAGTATGGATGGCTTCCAACATAGGCAGCGTCGCGTTGTGCCGTTTCCGCATTGCTTCCAGCGCTTCGAGCTCCGGCGTCTCGATGCCCACGAATACCGTGTCGAAGCGCGCCTCGCGCATCAGCTCGAGGATCGCCGGCTGTTTGGCGATGTTGAGAGTGGCCTCGCACGCGAATGTCACGGGGTAGTCGTTGCGCTTCTGCCAGGCGACCAGGTGCGGCAGCATCTCGCGAAGCGCCTTGCGGTTGGCGACAAAGTTGTCGTCCACGAAGTACAAACAAGCCGGACTGGCTTTCTGGCGCAGGATGAGGTCGAGCTCGCTGATCAACTGTTGCGGAGTCTTCAGGCGGGGTTGCCGGCCGTACAGATGCGGTATGTCGCAGAATTCGCACTGATAAGGGCATCCAGAGGAAAACTGCAGCGTGCCGAGCAGATATTTTTCGAACCGCACGAGGTGATAGGCGGGGGATGGAAAGTCGGTGAGCGGGAGCCGCTCGCGTGTGTTGAATCGAACCTGCTGTGCAGGGCGCGCCATGCTTTCGTCCAGCCGGGCGATCAGAGCGTCAGTCGCATCGCCCAGCTCACCGACATGCAGATAGTCATAGTCGGGGTAGGCTTCGGGTGAGGCCGACACCGAGGGGCCGCCGAGCACGGTCACCTTGCCGGCGGCCTTGGCGCGCCTGCAGATGTCATGAATCTGCTGGGCCTGGATGTGCATACCCGTGACGAATACCGCATCCGCCCAGGAAAAGTCGGCGGCCCTGGCGCGACTCATGTTCTCATCCACGAAGCGCACCGACCAGCTTTCCGGCAGGTAATGAGCGATCACCAGCAGCCCCTGTGGAGGCATGAACGCCTTGGCGCCTGTCAAGCGAAAGGCGTGGGAGAACGTACCGAAGGCTGGCGCATAGGACGGAAACACGCACAGTATCCTGCGCTGGTTTCGTGGGACGATTCGTGAACGCACACTTGGCTCCGCATCATTGCTCGGCAGCGACTTCCAACACGTGACGGTCGCAAGTGCCGTGCGCGCCCACAAGAGAGCCCCCGGGACCGCCGACTTGTCGCTCGAGCTTGCTCCCCGGAGCAAGGCGACAGCTCGAGCTCGGGAGATGTTGATCGATAGCTTGGGCTGGAGGCTCGAGGCGGTGCGATACGCATTATCCCGGATAGCACAATTCGCGGCGAGACTCTCATCGTAAGCGCCCTCGACGATGGCAACTTCCCTGGCCCTCTGTGACAAACTCAAATGCTGAACAAGCCACGCGGCGCGAGGCTATGACGGAAACCCAGGACTCAACATCCGCCGCTGCGAAGGCTGCGGCGCCGATCGCGTATTTTCGGCTGGCTTTGATTGGACCCGCCCATAATCCAAACGCGTGCGGACCGCGTTTCCCCACGCTGAAGTCCGCTCAAGAGGCCGCACCGACGATCAATGAGGAGCGGGTCGCGCGGGGCCTGGAGCCTTGCGCGCATGTGCTCGAGTTTGGCCGCCGGATGGACCGTCGCAGTTGGCAGGCACGTTGCGGCACCGTGGCGCTTTTTCGACTCGATGGGACCATGGTGCGCACCCGCCGATAGCGTGTTTCGGGGTTGGCGTGGTTCGGGGTGAGCCGCAGGCTCGTGGGCAACTACTTTGCGCGCTTTGGCGCCACCGGCGTTTTGTCTGGCGATCCACTGTCGGAGGGTCGGGAGTAATTGCCTGCGAAGCCGGGATCGCACTCGTATGGGAACACGTGCTGGCCCGGCTCGTTGCGCCAGGCGATAAATCGTACCCCTCGATTCTCGAGGACCTCCGGATCTTCAAACTCCTGGGTTGCAAGCAAGGTCTTGCCGCCGGGCCCCAGTTTGAAGCGCTCCAGCACCCGCACTTTTGCGGTGTGATCGAGGCCGTTGTTGGTAATCGTGGCTGGCTCCAGGTGCGTCGTTTCCACAACGAGTGTCGAGCCTTCCCAGTGACCGCTCGAGAATCCCACCTTGGAGTCCGGATAGTCGCTTTCCGGCTGACGGCCGTCCAGGAAGATCACGCGCACCATGTCATAATATTCGAGCTTCATGACAATGAGCTTATCGCTCTGGAAAATCTCGATCGGAAACGGACCTTGCATGGCGTAGACGATCGAGGGCGGCTTGCATGCATTCTCGGGCGTCAACTGCGAATAAGGGTTCCAGGCCCGAGCCGCTTGCAATGCGGCGGGTTTCAATCTCAGCCCACCGAAATCTCCGGCGGGCAGCTCCTTCGGTCCCGTGTCGTCGATGAATGCAGTGTTTGGCGCGACCTGTCGCATCAAGGACTCATCCCGTGGAATGCGGGTATCCAGATTCCAGAATCCCGAGAAGTCAGGGTGAGCGGGCGCGGGAGCTGAGGCAGCGGCGAGCTTCTCGTGCGGCCCGCACGCCAGGAGGGCGGCCAATGAGACCAATAACGCGATCGTCCGAGCCGTCGTGACCGGGCTCATCGCCTATTTCTCGCCTCGAGGTGTGGGCGCGGTGCCGACGGGTTCACCATTCGCTCGGGTCGCCGATCGCAACCGCAGATAGTTCGAGCCGTCACGCGCCAGCCAACCCTCGATGGTGATCTTCTCCCCCACGTGCAGGCTGTCGGCCGACCAACCCCGGCGTCGCAGTATCGAAGGTGAATTGGTCTCCGCTCGCCAGATCACCTCGTGTTCGCCCTCGAGCACGGAAAGCGTGACGACCCCGTGGGGGTTGGTGAACCGGAATTCCTTCACGACGCCGGTGATCTTGCGTAGCTGATTGTCGGTATCGAAGAACACAGCGAAAGAGTGGTGCGCGCCGGCAATTTCACCTGTGAGACCGGGAATCAGCGCCAGGAGGAGCCACGCGGCAAGGTGGCCATGTGAAGCCGGTGTGAGCTGGGGGCGGTGGGCGGTTGTCACGGTAGCGGGTCGGTCTGTCATGGCATGGTCGCAACCTTCAGGCGCTGCTGCCCGGCGATTCCATTATCAAATGATCGACGCTGATGAGGTCGAGATTATGCTGGAGCGTTCGCGACGCGGACTCTTCAGCGCCCCCCTTGGGCTGTCCGGATGCCGGACTGATCGACACCTCGCCGCGGCGGCGACCGCCAGGGGCCGCGCTCAGAGGCGCTGGATTTCAGCGCTGCGGGAGGGAACAGAGAACGGCAAGTTTGTCTGACGCTACGCTTGAACCCGTTCAGTGCTACCTGCGGCTCACCCTCGCCGATCCTATCGCTCTTATCAAGCCCGGCAGGTGTGCGAACACTCGTCGTCAACCAACTTCAGGGGACCACCGAAATGAAGAAGCTTAGCGGTCAGCGGATTGTTGCAATCGTAGCGGTAGCAGCGTGTATGACGGGTGTCGTGCACGCCAACGATCCAGTGCGCCTCGCCGACAACGATGATGTAGCATACAAACAGACGAACCTCGTCTCCGACGGAGCGGTTCCGGCGGCCGCCACCGATCCACAGCTGAAGAATCCTTGGGGCATCGCGGACTTTCCGGGAGGGCCGCTCTGGATTGCCGACAACGGCAAGGGCCTGTCGACACTTTATGACGGCACCGGAAATATAGTACCGCTGGCCGTCACCATACCGGCGCCGAAAGGCTCGGCGGCGGGAACCACCGCGGCCCCGACAGGGGTTGTCTGGAATCCAAACAGCATGCAGTTTCTGGTTGCGCCGCAGCTTCCAGCCCTCTTTATTTTTGCCACGGAGGACGGAACCATCTCAGCCTGGAATGCCACGGCAAACCTGCACGCCGCGGCGCTCGAGGTCGACAACTCCCAACAGGGTAGCGGCGCCGTTTATAAAGGGCTGGCGCTCGCCACGAATTCCACGGGCGTATTCCTGTATGCCACCAACTTCAGGGCGGGCACCATCGATGTGTTCAACTCGAAGTTCCAGCAGGTCAAGCTGTCCGGTTCCTTCACCGATCCCCACATTCCGGCCGGTTATGCCCCGTTCGGCATCGCTTTGATCGATGGTAATCTGTTTGTCACTTACGCCTTGCAGGACTCGGCGAGGCATGATGATCAGAAAGGCCAGGGTCATGGCTTCGTCGACATATTCGACACCGACGGCAATCTGATCAGCCGCTTTGCATCACGTGGGGCGCTCAATTCTCCCTGGGGGATCGCACGTGCACCGGCGAACTTCGGTCCGGCGAGCGGGAAGATCCTGATCGGCAATTTCGGCGATGGCCGGATCAATATCTTCGACTCTGACGGCAGCTTCCACGGCCAATTGTGGGATACGCGCAGGCACGCCATCTCCATCAATGGACTGTGGTCGATTACCTTCGGGAATGGGGCGGCGACCAGTCCCAATGTGCTTTATTTCACAGCCGGCACGAATGACGAGGCGAACGGACTGTTCGGATCGCTGCAACTCGTCGGAGCGCCTGATCACGATCACGACGACTGAGCACATCTACTGATCGTGCGATCGGTCCGGGGGGCTGGGGCGTGAGTCTCCTCCACCCGGACCGGTCATGGTGACGCCAGGATTGCCCCCGCCCACAGGCATCGGAGATTTCGTCAACGGGCCGCTATTGCGGACGGCGCTTCCGGGTCCCAACCACCTCCCAGCGCTTTGATCATGGCGGCGTAGTCCTCGAGCGATTCCTGCGCTGCGGCGGCCCGCGCCTTCTCCGCAACTGCGTAAAGAGACTGAGCTTCCAGCACGGCAAGCCGGTCATCGTCGCCGACGTGATAACGGTTCTGTGCAAGCTCGAGCGCGCGGACGGCTCGTTCGCGTGCCGCCTCCCGATCGTCAAGACTCGCACGGGCGGCAGCATAACGGTTGATGGCCGTCTCGCTGTCCGCAAGCGCTCCGAGCACGGTTTTCTCGTATCGCGCTGCATCGGCTTCGGCACGAGCGTCGGCCGCACGTATCCGCGCACGGATACTTCCGCCGGCGAAAATGGGCCAGCGCAGCGAGGGTCCTATGTTGTAGTACGCGCTGCCGCTCTTTCCCAGATCACCCGCACGTTCAGCCTGCTGGCCGAGCGATCCCACGAGGGATACGCTGGGGAAAAGATTGGCAGTCTCAACTCCAACATCGCTGGTCGCCGCGGCCAGCTCCGCTTCGGCAGCGCGGATATCCGGCCGGCGCCGCAACACGTCTGAACGCAATCCTACAGCGACAGAGGCTGGCGGCAACGGGACTTGGGCAGCGTTGGCGGCCAAGGAAGCCAGGGACTCTGGCGGTCGGCCCGTCAGGAGAGCCAAGGCGTTCGCGGCTGTATGGACTGTCGCATCCACACCCGCCACTGCAGCCGCCGTAGTGCGTGCCTGAGATTCAGCGCGGACATCGTCGAGGTCAGACGCTTCGCCCGCGACAAATCTCTGATGAACCAGTGCGGCAACTCCGCTTTGCGCGTCGGCATCCTGGCGAGCGGCGGCCAGGCTAGCCTGTGCACCCCGTAATTCGGCATAGGTGCGTACGACTTCGGCCACCACCTGGAGAAGGGTGTCGCGCTCGCGCGCGTTGGCAGCCTCGGCGCGTCGCGTAGCGGCTTCGACTGCGCGCCGGGTCCCGCCCCAGAGATCGATTTCCCAGGAGGCATCGAATCCAATGTCGTAAAGTGAAAACCGCCGATCGAAGTGAGGGATCTGTCTTACCGGAAGCTCGCCGTTGGCAGACAGCTCCTGTTGAGTCGCCGAGGCAGCCGCGTCCAGCTCGGGCAGCCGGCGGCCAGCGACAGCGTCGCGCTGCGCACGCGCTTCGCGCAGGTTTGCATGTGCCTCGCGGAGATCGAGGTTGTGCGCGACCGCCGCTTTGATGAGATCGGTCAGGATCGGATCCTGGAGTGATTGCCACGGAGAGTTGTCCAGGGGCGAGGTGTCGGCTTGTGCAACCCACGCGCCTCGTGTATCCGCAAGCGCCGGCCGCTGGAATTCGGGACCCACGGTGCAACCTTGGAGCGCCGCTGTGAAAGTGGCGAATGCCACTGCCGACCCGACACTTCGCCGGGAAATGAGCTGGAAGCGTCGCCGGGTGGCGCAAGTCATGATGGGCTACTCCATGCGTGAGCGAAACAACACGGCGGATCCGGCCAGAGTCACGCCGGCAATGACCGCTAGCGGCCAACAATCATCGAGCACGTCGCGTGCGGGCATCCCTTTGAGAAATACGCCCTCCGTGACTTTCAGGAACCAGCTTGCCGGGTCGAGTTGCGCTACCCATTGCAGCCAAGCGGGCATGTTGTCCACCGGGCTGGCATACCCGGAGAGCAGAATCATCGGGATTGCCACGAGGAACATGCCCATGAAAGCCTGCTGTTGTGTCGCAGAGATCACGGAGACGAACATTCCGACCCCCGTCAGGGCCAGGAGATAGAACAGGAGGGCGAAATAGAGCAGGCCGACGGAGCCCCGCAGTGGCACCGCGAATACCAGGGGGATCAGAACGACATAGAGGGTCGTGATGACGGTTCCGACCAGGACCGGCGGCGCCATCTTTCCCACCAGAATTTCCCACACACGCAGCGGGGATACCATGAGTTGGTCATAGGTCCCCAGCTCGCGCTCGCGTGCTACGGACTGCGCCACGACGGACATGCACGAGACCGCGGAGATGATGGCAATGAGCGCCGGCAGGGTAAACCAGAGA
The DNA here is from genome assembly GCA_964494895.1 of uncultured Steroidobacteraceae bacterium. Lineage (GTDB taxonomy): Bacteria > Pseudomonadota > Gammaproteobacteria > Steroidobacterales > Steroidobacteraceae > 13-2-20CM-66-19. Next base: position 39,490 of record CAZBTV010000023.1, read on the forward strand.
TAGTCCAGGTTGCGGTTGAACCAGTTCATGACCAGCGACCCCGCGTCTGCCGACGGGCTTGGCTGTCGAGCGACGCCTGCACCCACCGAGGCTGCGATCTGATCGAGATAGCCGGACACGATCTGCGCGGCATTGGAACGGCGGCCGTCGGCGATGAGCCCGATCACACCGCCCCGGCCGCTTGCCACGTCGGCTGAGAAGGTCGAATCGAATCGAAGCGCCGCAATGATCCGCTGGCGATCGATCGCCTGGCGCAGCTCGGCCTCGGACTTCAACAGGATGATCCGTCGCACGTTGGGGCTCCCCGCGACCCGCTCGAGCACCTCCCGACTCCACGCGCCGGCGTCGAGGTTCAGAGCCCCCAGCGTCATGTTCTTCACTTCGAGCGTCGTCGCAAAACCGAAAACCAACAGTTGCATGACCGGGGGCACGATCAAAATGAGCCGCGTGCGCCGATCGCGCAGGATGGCCCACAGCTCCTTGACGAGAATCGCTTTCAGCCGCGCCCCGGTCATGCGACCCTCCGGCGTGTCACCTTGACTGCGATGGCGAAAAACACCGTACCGAATCCCAGCAGTGCGGCCATGTTGGGCAGATACAGGCCCCAGTCGTCGCCTGCGAGAAATACTGTCTGCAACAGCGGAATCAAATAGCGCGCGGGCACCAGATAAGTCACGAGCCGGATTGGCAGCGGCATGGAAGCGATTTCGAACAGAAACCCCGAGAGCAGCAGCGTCGGCAGGAAGGCGCTGATGAGAGAGACCTGGCTGGCCACGAACTGATTCCTGGTAGCCGCTGAGATCAGCAGGCCCTGTCCCAACGCTGGCACCAGGAATACCGACGCGATGGCCAGCAGCGCGAGCGGCGAGCCCTGGAATGGCACGCCGAACAGGAAAATGGCAAGCAACGTGCACAAGGCCATCGAGCACAAGGCCAACACGAAGTAGGGTACGACCTTGCTCACGATGAGCTCGCCCATCCCGATTGGCGTGGCCATGAGTCCTTCGAGCGTGCCGCGCTCCCATTCGCGAGCGACCACCAGCGCGGTGAGCAGAGTGCCGATCATGGTCATGACCACCGCGATCGACCCGGGCACCAGGAAAAAACGGCTGGTCAGTTCCGGGTTGAACCAGTAGCGGTGCTCGATGCTGACAGGCGGTGCGCGCGCGGTTCCTCGCTCCCGGCCGTGCATGGAGGCCCAGTTGGCACGGACTCCTTCGGCGTAGGCCGCGACGAAGCCGGCCGTGTTGGGTAGCGAGCCGTCTGTAATGACCTGAATGGTGCCTCCACCCCGGGCGACCTCACGGGCGAAGCCATCCGGAATCACCACGATACCGCGGATTCGTCCGGCGACGAGGTCACTTCCCAGAGCCCTGGCGGGTCCGGTTTCGACGACATCGAACCAGCGGGAGAACGTGAAGTCATCCGCAAGACTGGCTGCCGGCTGGCTATCCTCGCGACGGTCGATACCGATGCGGGTGCGAGCAGTATCGAGGTTTACGCCATACCCGAAAAGAAACAACAGCAGCAGTGGCAACACGAACGCGATCAGGGCAGTGGAAGGATCCCGCACGATCTGTCGCGACTCTTTGGTGAGCAGAGCCAGGAAGCGGCGCACGAGACGCTCTCGAGCCAACTTGCTCGGGGTGCCCTCCATGGGGCGCTCCGGGCCGGACAACGCCCGTCGCCCCGGCCCGTCATGCATTGCCGGCGCGCGCCGCATGCGGCGTGCCCTCCTGCTCGCGAGCCGCATCGCTCGCCTGGATGAGCGCGATGAAAGCCTCTTCCAGAGTGGCTTCCTTGCGGCCCGCGAGCTTCTTCAGCTCGTCCGGCGTGCCTGTTGCGATCTGCCGGGCTCGATAGATCAGGGTGGCCCGGTCGCAATACTCCGCTTCATCCATGAAATGAGTGGTGACCAGCACGGTGACGCCTTTCTCCACCAGGCCGTTGATATGTCCCCAGAACTCTCTGCGCACGATGGGATCCACTCCCGAGGTCGGCTCATCCAGAAACAGGACCGGCGGCTGGTGCAGAACCGCGCAGGCCAGCGCAAGTCGCTGCTTGAACCCCAGGGGCAGGGTGCCGCTGTCCTCCTTCAGGTACCGGTCCAGGTGGAATACGTCGATGGCCTGCTCGATTGCCTCGCGCGCCGCCGCTCCCGACAGCCCGTACGCTCCGGCGAAGAAGTTGAGATTCTGTCGCACGGACAGGTCGCCGTAGAGCGAGAACTTCTGGGCCATGTATCCCAGAGCCTGCCGCGCGTCGCCCTTTGCCTTGCGGAGGTCGAAGCCCGCGACGGTACCGGTGCCTTCCGAGGGTGTCAGCAGCCCGCACAGCATTTTGAATGTGGTCGATTTCCCGGCACCGTTGGGACCGAGCAGACCAAAGATCTCTCCACGTGGCACGCAGAGCTCGATGCGATCCGCCGCGGTGAAAGTCCCGAAACGTCTGGTGAGGCCGTTGGCTGTGATCACGGGCCGGTCCGTCGGTGGGATAGGGCGATAACGGCTCGCCAGTGCGGAAGTACCGGGCGGTCCGCCGCCGAGCAGATCCACAAAGGCGTCTTCGAAGCGCGGTTGGACCGATCGCATTTCGGCGCTCGCTGGAGCGCCGAGCTCTTGTAAGGTTGGACGATCCGCTCCCTTCTTCAACATGAGCCGGAGCGAAGCGCCTTGGATGGTTCCGTCCGCGATTGCGGGAATATCCAGAGCCTGCCGCAGGAGGGCTCGTCGCACGCCGGCAGGCAGAGCGATGCTGAACACACGCCCGCGCAATGCTTCGGTAAGGTCCGCCGGAGGACCCGAATGCAAGCTGCGACCGTCGTTGAGCAATGTGACGACGTCGCATTTCTCCGCCTCGTCGAGATAGGCCGTGGACCACAGCACCCCGATGCCTTCGCCCGCCAGCTCTTTCACTATGCTCCACAACTCCCGGCGCGAGAGCGGATCGACTCCAACACCGGGCTCATCGAGCAGCAGCAAAGCGGGAGCCCGCACCAGCGCGCAAGCCAACCCCAGTTTCTGCTTCATGCCGCCTGAGAGCTGGCCGGCGAGGCTTGCAGTGAAGCGCATGAGATCGGTGAATGTGAGCAACTGGTCGAAGCGGGCGTCGCGCTCGGATTCGGGCAGACCACGCAGGTCGGCGTACAGTCGCAGGTTCTCTATGACCGTGAGGTCTTCGTAGAGGCCGAAGCGCTGTGGCATATAGCCGATGTCGCTGCGATCCATGGCCGTCGCTGCGCGCCCCAACACCACGACTTTGCCTTCATCTGGCTCGATGAGCCCGGCAAGTATGCGGATGAGAGTTGTTTTGCCCGCGCCGTCCGGTCCTACGAGGCCGGTCATCTTCCCTGGCAAGACCGCGATCGACACCCCGTCGAGCGCGGGCTTCGGGGACTGCGGGAAGCGCTTGACCACGCCCTCTGCCGTCGCGACCAGAGCAGTCCTGGCGCGAGCACTCATGGCGCGTCCACGGCTTTTCCGGTTCGCCCGCCCGCGCTGTCTGGACGGGAGTCGGTTACGGTGACGCTGACGGGTGCTCCCTGCCGGAGTCGGTTGTCCGGGTCGTCGACAATGACCCGCAACCGATAAACCAGGTCGGTCCGCAAAGCTTGTGTCTCAACGGTCTTGGGCGTGAATTCGGCAGTTGGAGAGATGTATCCAATCGTGCCGTGGTACGTGTTTGGGTTACCGTCCGCTGTGACGAGGACATGCATGCCTGGGGCGATGCGATGGAGATTCGGTTCGTCGACGTATGCCCGGACCCGCATCGGGCGGTCGATGGTCAGCGTCAATACGGTCTCCCCCGGCTGCACGACGGAGCCGGGCTCGCGTACGCGTGTCAAAATCGTTCCGGCGTTCGGCGCGCGCAGTATGGTGTCGGCGAGATCGATATCGGCTTTGTTGTTCTGCGCGATCGCCTCCCGGTGCTGAGCTGCGGCGGCCTCGATGTCTTCCCGGCGTGATCCTTCACGCTGTAAGGAAAGCGTCTCTTGGGCGATTGCCAGTTGCGCCTGAGCGTTATGGTATTGCTCCACCGTCGCGTCATAGAGCGCCTGGCTGACGGCGCCGGATTTGAGGAGAGTCGTACGCCTGTCGAGGTCCGCTTTCGCCCTGACCAGAGTGGCCTGACTTTCGGTGAGCCGCGCGCGCGCCTGCTCAATGTCCTGTTTGCGGTTGCCGTTGCGTTGCTTGAGCAACTCCGCCTCTGCGATGCTGACCTGCGAGCGAGCCGTTGCCGCAGCCGCCTCGTACGGTGCAGCGTCCAGGCGAGCGAGGATGGCATCCTCAGGAACGTGCGCACCTTCCTCGAAGGGAATCTCGGCGATACGACCCATCACCCGAAAGCCGAGGTCAACCTGCCGAATGTCCACATTGCCGCTCAAGACCAGCCGCCGCTGATCGTGTCGTCCGATCAGGCCGAAGCCCCGGGTTGCTACGGCTGACGCAGTGAGCAACACGAGCACGAAGAGGGCGATCATTCTGCGACGGCTCATGTCATGACCTCCTTCCTTTGGCGAGCCGCTCGAGGACGGCATCGAGGTGATCGGCAACGATGCTCTGAATGGACTGCAGCTCGCCCGCACCGATGCTTTTCCAACCAGCGGCGCGCAATGCCGTCTCGCGAGCGACGCGGAAGACCAGAACCTGCCCGAACAGGGTCACCGCCCGTAGCCGCGCTTCCGTCTCCTCGAGCTTGCCGCCGGCGATGATGGTCAGCAGCCGACAAAAGCGGCCCAGCATGGGTGCCATCAGGCCGTCGTAAATGCGGGTGAAGGCATCCGTCGGGTCGGCCTGCTCGCGGACGATGAAGCGAGCGAGAGGTGCGGTATCTGGGCTGACCAGTGCAGCGGCGATATGGGCGAAAATGAAATGAAGCGCCTCGCGTGCCTCGGCGCGGGTGCATGTCGGTCGGCAGACGCGCTCGGCTTCGGCGATCACGGGAGCGAGCTTTTCTCCCATTCGCTCCACGATGCGCTCGGCCGTGGCGAGATAGAGGCCCTCCTTGCCTCCGAAGTGATAGGTGATCGAGGACATCGGCGTGTCCGCATTCTTCGCGATTGCCCGTGTACTAGCACCGTCGAGTCCATATCGCCCGAAGTGATCGATCGCCACGTCCAGCAGCCGCGTGTGGGTGCTCTTGTCTGCCATGGGTATCAGTATTGTTCGTTCGAACGAATTAATCAAGCGGGACATTTCTGCGCTCGTGGTTGCAATGAAGGTCGTTCACAATCGAAGCCGGCCAGCAACCGGGCGATCCCCGCGTAAGAGGAGAGACTTTGCCATGACGACCATCCGGCCCGTTTTCATCTTCGATCTGGACGGCACGCTCGTGGATAGCGTGTACGAGCACGTGTTGGCGTGGCAGGAGGCGCTCGATGCAGAGGGTATCGAGCTATCCGTATGGCGCATCCACCGCAAAATCGGCATGAGCGGTGGGCTGTTCACCAACCAACTGTTGCGCGAGACCAGGGCCGCCATTACGGAAGACCGGATCGAGCGTCTGCGCCACCTGCACGCTCAGGCCTACAAGCGCTTCGCTGGAAAGATTCGCCCGCTCCCGGGCGCGCGCGAGCTTCTTGAGACCCTGACCCAGGCCGATATTCCCTGGGCCATCGCGACCAGCGGACGCATGGAGACCGCGGCGCAGAACCTGTCCGTGTTGGGGGTGGACCCCAGCACGACGGCGGTGGTCACACGCGACGACGTCAAATATGCAAAACCGGATCCCGATCTGTTCCTCGCAGCAGCGGCCAAGTTGAATGCGCCTATCACGAGCGCGGTCGTCGTGGGGGATAGCATCTGGGACATGCTCGCGGCGCGCCGGTGTCAGGCGCTCGGGGTGGGTTTGCTGTCCGGAGGCTATGGCCTGGATGAGCTCGAGCGCGCTGGCGCGTATCGCGTGTACGAGGATCCTGCCGACATGCTCGAGCATCTCGACGAAGTCGGCGGCCGTCGCTAGAAGAAAGACTTCGCCCGTCGCTGAAAGACTTCGCCCAGGCGCTCCCAGGTGCGCTCGCGCAATGTGCGTTGGGGGTTGAGAGCGGCATCCCGGCGCGCGGAACGTGACATGCGCGAGCTTCAAACTCGTAGGACAACGCCCGCTCCACGTTGTCAAGAAATTCTGCTTTACAGATGAGTTGTGAGCGACTACCTTTGCGCCCGTCTTAGGTCACGCAGGCATCATCGGTGGGTAGTAGTCAACACGTGGAAGCCAAAGCTGCGGATACCGCGGCATTGACTGACGCCCGCTAGCGCCTCGCACGAATCGAGCGCTAACGGGCGTCAGTCTGGTTAGCGCTGCTGGCTCCGCCAGCACTCTTTCCAAGCTCCCACACAATTCATTTCTGGTCCTGGCCTCGCACGCGCCAAGCCGTTTTGCTTGAGCCCGTTGCAAGTCCGGGCGAACCGCACGGGCCCGCTGAGCGCGCATCGCCGCTGCTTGGGAGAGAGAACATGGTGAAACTCATCAAAGACCTCGCGGCGCACCCCGGGGTGAAGCAACTCGGTCCAGGCCTCGTTACCGGGGCGGCGGACGATGATCCGAGCGGCATCGCGACCTATTCCCAGGCCGGCGCCCAGTTCGGGTTCAACATGCTGTGGACTGTGGTCTTTACCTATCCTCTCATGGTCGGGATCCAGATGATCAGCGCGCGTATCGGCTGCATCACCGGCCGAGGTCTGGCGGCGAATATCAAGGCCCTGTTCCCTCGCCCCGTCCTTTACGGCATCGTCGGTCTGCTGCTGGTCGCGAATACCATCAACATCGCCGCGGATATCGCGGCCATGGGGCAGGCCATGAGCCTGCTCGTCGGTGGCTCGGCACGCCTCTATTCCGTGATCTTCGGGCTGCTTTGCCTTGGGCTGCAGGTGTTCCTCCGCTACGAGCGCTACGTTGGCTATCTCAAGTGGCTGACACTTGCCCTGTTGTCGTACGTGGCCGTGGTGTTCATGACCCATGCCCCGTGGGGGGATGTAGCCAGGCACCTGGCTTTCCCGTCACTACGGCTCGACCGGGATACCATTCTGATGGTGGCGGCCGTGTTCGGCACGACCATCAGCCCTTACTTGTTTTTCTGGCAGGCTGCCCAGGAGATGGAGGATCTGAAGTCGCTCGCCGGTCGTACCGGAAGTCCGGTGCTCCCCCACGCGAGCCAGGTCGCCCGTGAGCACTTGCGGCGTATCCGTTGGGATACCTGCTTTGGGATGGGGTTCTCGAATGCGGTCGCGTTCTTTATCATTTTGAGCGCGGCAGTCACGTTGCACGCCTCGGGTATCACCAACATCCAGACGTCGGCCGAAGCGGCCGTGGCTCTGAGGCCGCTCGGCGGTCCGTTGACATTCCTCGTTTTCACCCTCGGAATCGTCGGTACTGGCATGCTCGCCGTGCCGGTTCTGGCGGGCTCCGCGGCGTATGCCGTCACCGAGAGCTTCGATTGGAAGACCGGCCTGGACATGCGGCTGCACGAAGCGAAGGAGTTCTACGGGATCATTGCGTTCGCCACCGTCGGCGGAGTCCTTCTCAACTTCACGGGCCTGGATCCCATCAGGGCCTTGCTATGGAGCGCCCAGATCAATTGCGTCATCGCCGTGCCCATCATGGCCATCATGCTACGGCTCGGGAGCGATCGGTCGATCATGGGCTCGTTCGCCATCCACTCGCGGCTACGCAATGTCGGGTGGGCGGCGACCACTCTGATGGGGATGACGGTGGGCGCGATGTTTGCCACCCTCTGACGGGAATGACGCCGTGGCCTGTGGGCCACGGCGCGTTCCTGCACAGGGCCGCTGAGGCGCTCAACATTGGCTATACATTGTTGGGCCACAGTCGATTCGGCGCGGTCGACTGGCGCGGGTAATGAGTCCTGCACGAAGCTGTGTCGAGCCCCTGGTGCACCGCATTCACTGTGGCGTCGGACTTCGGACAACACGATCAGATGGGGGCGAGCCGTGGGGGAGTGTGCCAAAGATCGGCATCTTCTCACTGGCGAGCCGGCTCGTTACGATGGCCATGCCTCAGGCACGCTCCTGGAGAATCTGATCTGTCCATTGCGTGATCGCAGTGGCGATTTCCGCCAGAATTTGTACATCGTGGCGCCCGCTCCGAGCCGTGACGTGGAAGGAGTGATCGGCGCCCTCGAATAGTTTGAGGGTTGCCCGCGCACCGAGTCGGGTGACCACTGGTTGAAGCAACGCCGGCTCGGCGAGCTCGTCGCGCGTACCCTGCAGAAACAACATCGGAATGCGTACATCCAGGAGATGCTGCGCGCGCGTGTCAGACGGGCTTTTGGCTGGATGAAGGGGGAAGGCGAGAAACACCAGGCCTCGGACACGCGGGAGAGGGTTCCTGGCTTGCGCTTGTGAGGTCATTCTTCCCCCGAAGGAGCGCCCTCCCGCGATCAGCGGAGCATCCGTGCGACGCGTGGCCTCCTCGACCGCCGCCTTTACCGTTACATGGCACAGCGCCGGGGGATCCGGCCGCTTCGAGCCCTTCTCCATATAAGGAAACTGATAGCGCAGGCTCTCGATGTTTCGTGTCGCGAGTTGCACAGCCATCGATTCGAGAAACGCGTGCCGCATTCCCGCGCCGGCACCGTGGGCTACCACAAAACAAGCCTTCGGGTGCTCGGCGCTTTGCCAGAGTCCTGAGACAGCCAGCTTGTCGTTTACGGATATCGTGACCGGCTCGGGGGAGTTGATGCTCATGTCTGCGCTCGCAAGCTCGTGCGAGGCGGAATCACGCCTGCTCGATGGGGCAAGATTCTATCCTGAATATTCGACGGCCAGATAATCGCGATGCCCAAATAAAAGGCTCTGGTGGGAATCAAGCCCACTGGGAATCAAGCCCACTGGGAATCAAGCCCACGGTCGGTCTCGTCCTAGAGAGCGGCCTTTTCATTCGCGATCGAGTCGCGGTCAGCCTTCGCTATCGAATAGGTGTTACTGCTTCGACGTCCGTGCTCGCGCGCGTTTCTGCGCGGTGGCTCCTCGGTAATTCCTGCGTGTCGGCCCGCACGCTGCACTGACAAGGTGGCTATCACATCGGAAGCTACACGTGTTTGGACGTGCTCTACAGCCATCGGTATCCGAGAATATCTGCACAAACGCACAACCAATCCATGTATCGAAGCGAGTGACTCTGCGATACGATGTCGCGCAGTTGGTTTGAAGGGTGAAGAGCGCAGGTTCATGGCACTGGGGAGGGATTCATGAGTGCGGTGATTGCGGAGGAGGTCAAAGTGATTGTCGAAGATCGAATTGTCAGAATCGAATCGGATGTTGTTGAGCTCAAAGGTGACGTAAAGAGTCTAGGCGAGCGCTTGAACGAATTTATGAGGGAGGTAGGAAAGGAGTTCGGCGCTGTGAGAGTTGAAATGGCGCAGGGATTCGGCGCTGTGAGAGCCGAGATGGCGCAGGGACTCGGTGCTTTGAGGGCCGAGATGACCGAGGGACTCGGTACTTTGAGGGCCGAGATGACCGAGGGACTCGGTACTTTGAGGGCTGAGATGACCGAGGGATTCGGCGCTTTGAGGTCTGAGATGACGAAAGAGTTCGGCGCTGTGAGAGCAGAGGCCGCGAAGGAGTCCGGTTCAATAAGGACTGAGCTCCAATCGCTCAGGACCTCCATCGAGCGCACCAAGGTGTGGATGCTGTGTACCGGGGTGAGTACCGTGCTAGGCGTTGCTGCAGTCGTTGGACTGAAGTTGCATTAGTATGTAACGCTGGGTCTGGGCATCCTGCCCGGCCCAGCGTGGCATTGGGGCTACGCGCCCCGGCAAAAAGCGTGGTTTTTGCCGGGCGCGTGCGCGTAGCCCCAATGCCTCCGCCACCTGCGGCGGTGGGGCACATCGCGCTCGCGCCGGCACAAGGCTATTTCATGCTCGGCGTGAGCCGCGGGTTCATTGGCAAGGATGTAACGCGCGTAGTCTCAACGCTCCGCTACCCTCGGCCGGCGCGCCGGCCGTATCAACCCGCGAAATAGTAGGGCGCCAACCCCCGGGCGCCGCCCGCGTCCACTTCAAACAACGCGCCCGCAAGCGGCTCCTCTGGGCGACCCACCGCGGCGGACGTGACGAACAACCGATCAAGTCCGCTTCCGGCGAACACGCAGTTGGTCACCTGCGAGACCGGCAGGCGAACCACCCGGTCGAGCTGGCCATCGGGCGTAAAGCGGCTGACCCGCCCGCCGCCCCAATGGGCGATCCACAAACCGCCCTCGACATCTACGGTCATGCCGTCCGGCGAACCCCACTCGGCGGGAAATTTCAGGAACTGCTGCTTGTCGCGGATCTCGCCCTCGGGCGTCAGCGCGAAGCGATATACGATCCCCCGTCCCGTGTCGTTGTGATAGAGAAAGTCATGTGCAGGCGTCAACGCCGGTCCGTTCGTGACAACATAACCGTCGTCGTGCCGCCTGACTTTCAGATCGGCCTCGAGGCAATAGAGGGAACCCCTTTCCCGCTCTGCGTCGCAATCCATGGTTCCGGCCCAGATGCGTCCAAGGTGATCCACCATGGCATCGTTCATCCGATTGTCAGGGTAGTCCGGCTCGGGGTTCAGCAGCGGCCGGCAAGCAACGGGATCGAGCGTGATCTCATGAAAGCCGCTCTGCAGCCCGGCGATGAATCCCGGTCGGTCTCGGCGCTCGACCACCCAGCCGATTTTCTCGGGCATCCTCCAGGAAACGATCGTCTCATCCGCGAGCGACAGGCGATGCAGGGCCGGTGCAAGAATATCGACCCAGTACACCGCGTTCTGGCGCTCCGACCAGAGCAGTCCTTCTCCAAGCTGATCGCGCGTCGAGCGCTGAACGACCCTGAAACTTTCCACGTTCCAACCCCTCGTTACCGGTCCATCCGGGCGGACACTGCGTCTGCTCGTGAATCAGTGGTTGTGGCGTGGCACGCCGACAGTCTGCGCGAGCCGCTGATATTTGACTGCTTCCTCCAACACCGCGCCCGTCTCGAGTTGGCCCACTGCCGCCCGCTGCATTTCCTGCCAGGGCGTCTGGCTGGGAGGAATGGGATAGCCTCCACGCGCTTGCAGCTCCTTACGTCGCGACTCCAGCTCTTCCTCGCTGACCAGCATGTTGGCTTCGCCACGCCGCAAGTCAATACGGATGCGGTCGCCGGTGCGCAGCAGCGCCAGCCCGCCGCCGACCGCCGCTTCGGGCGAGGCGTTCAGGATCGATGGCGAGGCGGATGTGCCTGACTGCCGTCCGTCGCCGACGCACGGCAGATTGTGTATGCCTTCTTTGATCAGGTACGCCGGGGCTCGCATGTTCACCACTTCGGCGGCTCCCGGATAGCCAATCGGGCCGGCGCCACGCATGAAGAGGATCGTACGGTCATCGATCTGCAATGCCGGATCGTCTATACGTGCGTGATAATCTTCCGGGCCATCAAACACCACGGCACGGCCTTCGAACGCGTCCGGGTCGGCAGGGTTCGACAGATAGCGCGCGCGGAAATCCTCGCCAATGACACTGACCTTCATGATCGCGGCGTCGAACAGATTCCCCCGCAGGACCGAGAAGCCAGCCTTTTCCTTCAAGGGACGACTGAACGGGCGGATGACCCGCTCGTCCTCGATTTTGGCATTACGGCAATTCTCGCCGATGGTGTGTCCGTTGACGGTCAGTGCGGATTCCTCGATGAGGCCCTCGCGCATGAGCTCCGCTACGATCGCGGGCACACCGCCGGCTCTGTAGTAATCCTCCCCGAGATACTCGCCCGCGGGCTGCAGATTCACCAACAGCGGAATGTCGCGTCCGAACTCCTGCCAATCATCCAGTGTGAGTGGCACTCCGATATGACGTGCCAACGCGTTCAGATGGATCGGGGCGTTTGTGGAACCCCCGATCGCGGAGTTGACCCGGATGGCGTTTATGAACGCTGCGCGGGTTAGAATGTCCGAAGGCTTGCGATCGGCGGCGACCATTTCCACGATCTGCTTACCCGTGCGATAAGCGCATTCCTGCCGGTCGCGATACGGCGCCGGAATCGCGGCGGAATCAGGCAGTGACATTCCCAATGCCTCCGTGAGGCTGTTCATGGTCGTGGCCGTCCCCATGGTGTTGCAGTACCCGGTGGAGGGGGCAGAGGAGGCCACGAGCTCGATGAAGCCCTTGCGGTCGATCTCGCCCTTGGCCAGCATCTCACGAGCCCGCCAGACAATCGTGCCCGAGCCGGTGCGCTCGCCATGAAACCAGCCGTTGAGCATCGGCCCGACGGATAGAGCGATAGCCGGTATGTTGACCGTAGCCGCTGCCATCAAGCAGGCGGGTGTGGTCTTGTCGCAGCCAATCGTCAACACCACTCCGTCGATGGGATATCCGAACAGCAGCTCGACCAAGCCCAGATAAGACAGGTTCCGGTCCAGCGCCGCCGTCGGGCGTTTCCCGGTCTCCTGAATGGGATGTACGGGAAACTCCAACGCAAGGCCGCCGGCCTCGCGGATTCCTTCGCGGACGCGCTCCGCGAGCACCAGATGATGGCGGTTGCACGGGGACAGATCACTGCCGGTTTGGGCAATACCGATGATCGGCTTTCCGGACTGCAGCTCCTCCAGCGAGAGGCCGAAGTTCATATACCGCTCCAGGTACAAGGCCGTCATGTCCACGTTGGACGGATCGTCGAACCAGGCGCGGGAGCGAAGCGGAATGGAGCGGTTGGATTTCGGTGCCGTCATGCGTGAAGTCTCGGAAATGGTCGGAGAGGGATTGCTGTGGCTTGGAGGGCCTGCCTGACAATCGCCGAAAGCAGCCCGTCCGGGGGATACGACGCATGCGTCGCACGGGTATGGCTGCAAGGGCACTCGCTGGTCCGACTGCGAGCGCGCAAGGCGCGCGTAGCAAGCGACCGCGGTAGGCAATCAGTGGTCAGTCAGGCTCCGTGGCGTGTGCGTGAAAGGGCTCATTTTAGCAAACGTGGCGTGCCGGTTCGCCTCGACGGGGTCCCCTGGGCTTCGGTTGTGTCGCGCAGAGCGAGCTCGATCAGCCGAGCCATTGCCTGTTGCGCGCGCTTGGGCTTCCTGTCTCTGATCGCCTCGTAGACGCTCGTGTGGTCGGGAACGGGATCGCGCGGCAGGGGGTGGTGTCGCTGTTTGAAAAGAGTGGTGCGGCTGACCGCGGCTACGATACCGCTGGTCAGCGATTCCAGAAACGGATTTCCGCTTGCGCTCAACAGTGCCGCATGGAATTCCTGATCGGCTGCGCGGCCGGCATCGTTCGCCAGCGAATACGTGGCCATGGCCTCGAGCGTGCGCTCCATCACCTTGAGTTCGGCCGAAGTACGTCTCGTTGCGGCAAGTGCGGCGGCTTGCGGCTCGACGATCCGGCGCAATTCGAATAGAGCCCGGATGAGGTGCGGATCGGGCTCGCCAACAAAGATCCAGGTCAATACGTCCGGGTCGAGCAGATGCCAGTGATGGAGTGCGCTGACACGCGTGCCAACCTTGGGTCGCGCCTCCACAAGGCCTTTGGCCGCCAGAATCCGTACCGCTTCCCGATAGGCTGTGCGGGAGACCTTCAGCCGGTCGCTCGCCTCGATCTCGTTGTCGAGAAGGCTGCCGGATTGCAGGCGACCGCTGACGATCAGCACCCCCAGCTCGTGTGCGATCGTCCCATGTAGCCGCAAGGGCCTGACCGTGGGGTGTGGCCTGGGCACCGCGGAAAGTTTCGCGGCCGGCGAGCCTTTTGCGGTATTCGGAGGAGCCGGTCTGGACATTTCTTTCTGCGGCAACTGGAGCTAGTCTTTGAAGGACTCTACCGTAATCTGCTTGGCGACCAGAAAGATATCCGAGACGAGCTGTAACGGACGCATATCCACATCGCTCTCACCGCGGACGATGAGCTCGTGAAAGCGTCTATATAGGGCGGCATATTCCGCATCCAGGGAGCCGGGCTCCGCGGGCACGGGCTCGTCTCCGAGTGTCAGGAACCCGCCCCCACCGGACAGTTTCACGGCGCCCGCATCGGTGTCGATATCGATGCTCCAGGTCTGCGGCCCGGTCTGGCGAAAATCGAAGCTGGCCACAATCGGCAGTCCTGCATCTGTTGTCAGATACGCCTCGGCCGCGATCGGGCTGGAGCGGTTCTCCGGGACGAACAGCAACGCGTTACGCGGATAGATCGGCTCCGGGATGAGCTTCGTCAGAATGGACAGCGCGTTCATTCCCGGATCGAACACTCCAAAGCCGCCCGGTTCCCACAACCATGTCTGCCCGGGATGCCATCTGCGCACGTCTTCCTTCCAGGTAATGCGCACGTGACGCACTTTGCGATGTTCCAACAGGCGAGCAGCTGGCTCGACGGCGCGCGCGTGTTGCGAGTGCCAGGTCTGATACAGGGATCGCCCGTGGCGGCGCGCGAGGGTCAGCAGGATATCGAGCTGCGCCAGCGAGGCACAGGGTGGTTTTTCCATCAACACATGATGTCCGTGCGTGAGCAGCAACTTCGCTGCTTCATAGTGCGCTTGGGGCGGACTGCAGATCGCTACAGCATCCAACTGCGGCACATGTGTCAGCATCTCTTCGAGGCTGCGATAGGTTGCGATCCCCGGGACGGTGCTGTTGCGGCTCGCTACTGCCAGCAGCTCGAATGCCGGATTTGCGGCGATACAGGGGATGTGCTGATCGCGGGCGATCTTTCCAATTCCTACGATTCCCATACGAACCGGCTGCATGTTCCCCCGCGTATTCGCGGCCCAACGTAAGCCGCTATGTAAGATAGCCGGCGCACGCACGCGCCGGCGGCAAGTTGCTCTTGATTACTCAGACAATACATGGTGAGCTACGGCGGATCAATGCGTCTACCGTAGACAGCGTGCGCAGCGAGCGTGACCGGGGTAGGCGATCATTACTCAGGCAAGCTCACAAGCGCGGCGCAAGCTGGCGCTCATCGCTGGAGGGGGAACATGGCAGGACCCATTGATTCGGCCGCCGACGCAAGCTCGAATGTCAATCTGCGGGCCATTGGGCACGCGAGCTCTCAAGCGAACGCGCAGCCAGTCGCGAGCGAGCGCTACGGCGCCGCACTCGCCGTGCTCGCCACTGTCTTCTTCATGTGGGGTTTTGCCACTGTCCTGAACGACATCCTGGTACCCCATCTGAAAGCGGTGTTCTCCCTGAATTATGGCGAATCGCTGCTCATCCAGTTTGTGTTCTACCTGGGCTACCTGCTGATGTCGCTGCCAGCAGCCAAGTTGCTGGAGCGCATCGGCTACAAACCTTCCATCATCGTAGGCTTGCTCGGCATGTCCGCCAGCGCGCTGTTGTTCGTCCCCGCCGCCGCGTTCGCTTCCTTCGGTGTCTTCCTCATCGCCCTGTTTCTTCTGGCCAGCGCCATTACCCTGCTGCAGGTGGCAGCCAACCCCTATGTCGCTGTCATCGGCGCGCCAGCAACCGCCTCCAGCCGGCTGAATCTCGTGCAGGCATTCAACTCCGCCGGCACGACCGTCGCACCCATCTTCGGCGGCATTCTCATCCTCGGACGCAGCACTGGCGGTACCGCTGGGCCTGGTGAGGTCGCTTTGACCGCCGCGCAGCGCGCTGCTGACGCCCAGGCCGTGAAGCTTCCCTACGTGTTGATAGCCGCGGTGCTCGTCGCGTTGGCTGTGTTGGTATGGCGCGTCCGCATGCCCGACCTGGCCGCGGAGAATCGGCGCGCGGCCCGCGAAGAGCGCAGCAAACACAGCCTCTGGCGCCACCCCAACCTCGTGTTCGGCGTACCCGCCATATTCATCTATCTCATCGCCGAGATCGGCATCGGCTCGACGTTGGTGAACTTCATTTCCCTGCCACGAATCGGCGCCATGAGCCACGCCGACGCCGCCCAATATCTCGCACTTTTCTGGGGAGGCGCCATGGCGGGCCGTTTCATCGGCAGCTTCGCCATGCGCACCGTAAGCCCTGAACGAGTCCTGGCCGCCGTAAGCATCGGCGCTCTGATCCTGACATTGACCGCTGTGCTGTCCCAGGGACACTTGGCCATGTGGTGCCTGATCGCCGTCGGCCTGTGTCACTCCGTGATGTTTCCAACCATCTTCACACTCGGCATCAAAGATCTCGGCCCGCTGACGGAGGAGGGCTCCGGCCTCCTGATCATGGCCATCGCCGGCGGCGCCCTGTCCGCCCTGCAAGGCGTAATCGCCGACCACATCGGCCTACAACTCTCCTACCTGCTCCCCGCCGCGTGTTATGTCTACGTCCTCTTCTACGCCATCTGGGGCAGCCGCACTCCCACCCACCAAACAACCGCCTGATCGAGTAGTCCCCATCAGTGCCAGGTCCTTTTCGAATCGCGACGCGTTATGTCGCCAATAACCGCGAGGCCGTGGCGCTGCGCGTGAGAAGTTCCCCCGTGGCTCCTTGGAAAACGCTGAGCAATCGCATTGCGTCGCGCGTGACCAAGTAAAATCTTGGCACGGCCAACCGGGACGCGACGCTGTGCGATTGCGAAGGCACGCCGGAAAAAATTGCGGTTCCCCCGCGATTTTTTCCGATGCGCATTTTCCCAGGAGCCAGCCCGACCCTCACGCGCAGCTCCTCGGCCTAACGCGTATATCCCCTGTGATTGCGAGCGGTGACGTCGCGGCGGCCAGGGAGAGCCGTTCGTCAAGGTGCCCCCGCCGAGGCGGCGCCAAACTCCCGCTGGCCGTAAGCTACTTAGCCTGCTTCACAGGCCTCTGCCAATTCTCGATCGTAGTCTGCCGCGCCCGCGCAACCGTCAGCTTCCCCGCCGGAACCTCACGCACCACCGTCGACCCCGCCCCCACCGTAGCCCCCGCCCCCACCGTGATGGGCGCCACCAACACACTGTTAGACCCCGTATGCGCATCGTCCCCAATGGTCGTGCGATGCTTGTTAGCCCCATCATAGTTGGCAATGATCGTCCCCGCCCCGATATTCACCCGCTCCCCCACAGTCGCATCCCCGACATAGGAAAGATGATTGGCCTTCGACCCATCCCCCATGTTTGAATTCTTCACCTCGACAAAATTCCCGATATGAACTTCGTTGGCGAGCGTCGACGTAGGGCGGAAACGCGCAAACGGCCCGATATTGCACGACTTTCCGATGACTGCGCTATCGACCACGCAGTTGGGAAAGACCTCCGTATCGTCCCCGATCTCACTATTGCGTATCACGCAATTCGGCCCGATCCGCACTCGATCGCCGAGCTTCACATTTCCCTCGAACACGACGTTCACATCGATGAACACATCGGTTCCATGGGTGACGGTGCCACGGATGTCGAGACGCGCGGGGTCGACGACCGTCACACCGGCGACCATCAGATCACGCGTGGCCTGCCGCCGAAGTGCCGACTCCAACTCCGCAAGTTGGACCTTGTCATTCACTCCCAGCACTTCGATCACGTTCTCGATTACGAGCGGGTTGACAGCGACTTTATCCTTCGCCGCCATGGCGATGACATCGGTAAGATAATACTCGCCCTGTGAGTTGTCGTTCTTCAAGCTCTTGAGCCATTTCTTCAGCAGTCGCGCAGGGGCGGCCATCACACCCGTGTTGCACTCCCGGATTTTCAGCTCTTTCTTCGATGCATCCTTCTGCTCGACGATTCTCTGCACCCGGTCGCGTTTGCCGCGAATGATCCGGCCGTACCCCGTCGGGTCATCCAACTCCACGGTAAGGAGGGCAGTCTGCTGACTACCGGCAAGCGACAGCAGGTCCGTCAACGTCGTACGGCTGATGAGCGGCACGTCACCGTAAAGCACGAGCAGTGCGCGATTCAGAAGATGGCGCCGGTCTGTGAGCACTGCGGCTGCAAGGTGATCGGACACGGGGTCGAGGTGAACGGGCACTTCTTC
>CAZBTV010000023.1:57329-60299 GCA_964494895.1 uncultured Steroidobacteraceae bacterium
GTGACGGTGATGCCCTGCACACCGATGCCGGACAGGGCTTCGCGCACCTCGTCCCCGCCGTGTCCATACACAACATGGATCGCAGCAGGCTCCAGGGAGCGCGCGGTGGCGATGACGTGCTTCAGCAGAGGCCGTCCGGCAAGTGGCTGCAGCACCTTGGGTAGTGAAGATTTCATCCGCTTGCCCTGGCCGGCGGCAAGGATGACCACTGTAAAAGGCGCCGTGCGAGGCCCAGGGGCGAGTTGTTTTTTAGCCATAGTGTCAGTCTAACGCCGCACCACGACGGCGTCCTGTTGCTTGGGTTTCAGGCCGTTCTCCAGCAAGGCAAGCCTCTGCCGGATCGCCGGACCTATATAAAGCTGCGGATTGGAGTGCTCCAGGTGCTCGGCTTCCTCGCGGTGCCGTATGAGCTCCGCGGCCTTTTTGAAAGCGTCTTCCAATGATTTTGTCGTGGGTATCGCATCCTTGAGGAATGCCTCCCCGAAATAGGTCAGATCGCGGTCATCCTCACAGCCGAAGGACGAGTGATCCGCGTCAGAGGCAGTCGCGATCAGCGTGGCATCGGTTTTCAACGGCTCGAGAAAGACACCGGAATAGCATGCGGACACCACGAGCACGCGCCACTTGATCCCCGACTCGTCGAGTGCCTGCCGCAACTCCGCCGGTCCGAGCTGCAGCAACGGCAACGTTCCGTTGCTAACTTCCAGCCCGTCCTTCGACCCATGTGAGGTGAGCGTGAGAACGAGGACATCCTCCTGGGGGTTCATGCGTGAAGCGAGGCGCTTCAGTCCATCCGTGAGCCCAGACACCGTGGCGAGCGGATAGGAATCGCGATCCTCGACATCGTTGATGAGCTCCAGCGAGCGGTCGCCCGAGCCGAAATGCTCCGCGAATACCGACTGCGCAAACAGCGCCTCCCGCTTGAAGACAGACTGGTCACCGTCACCCGCGAAGCCGACATAGAACACCGCGGGCGTGCTTCCGGCCCCCGGGGCGACTCGATCGACCGCTGCAGCGATGCGCGCGGATTGATCGAACAACAGCGGCTCCGTTTCGGCAGCGGCGTCCTCCGAATCCGTTTCCTCCTGCGCGTCATCAGGTACCCAGAGGCGAGTGTCGAGATTCAGAGTAGCCAATACCCAGGGCGACAGGACAACCAGTGCGATAGCCACCAGCCGCGTCCGGAAATGGACAGAGCCGTAGGCGGCCCCAAGAATCCGTATGCTCAATACCGCCAGATACAGCAGTGCAACCAGGAGGGCTGACCAGGGTCGAGCCGCCACCATAGCCGTGTCGCCGGCCATCCAGAAAACGACCAGCGCATAGGGCGCAACTGCGAGCGTGGGAACCAGGAGTCCGCGGGTGTCTGTCGCACGATCCTGCGCGCGCGCTACGATCGCGCAACCGAACAGGGCTAGCAGCAGGTAGCAGGCCCAGCCATACACCCCATCCAGCATGAACTGTGCGTCCGGTTCCGCATGCGCGGTGTCCAGACCAGCCCAGATAGCGAGGTTGAGCAGGACGAGAGCGAGTAGCTGGTCG
This sequence comes from uncultured Steroidobacteraceae bacterium, assembly GCA_964494895.1. Taxonomy (GTDB): domain Bacteria; phylum Pseudomonadota; class Gammaproteobacteria; order Steroidobacterales; family Steroidobacteraceae; genus 13-2-20CM-66-19. The sequence goes on from CAZBTV010000023.1 coordinate 58,872, forward strand.
AAACTGCGGTCGAAGCCGTCCGGCCGCATACGCCGCAGCAACAGCAGGTTGAAGCCGCCTGCGAGATTACGGAGAAGTCCGGCGCGCAGGTGGTAACGCGGCGATCTCGCGCCGGCTGAGTGGGAAAACGGATCTGGGGAAGGGTCCAGCGATCAACCTCGTAGCTTCCGAAGCTTCTCGGCCATTTTCAACATGGCCGCGGCGCGAGCCAGCTCGGCAAGCGCCTCAGCCTCCGTGATGTGACCGGGCTTGTCCCGGAGCGCCTCTTCGGCGCGCTGCTTGGCCTCGAGAGCCGCAGCCTCGTCAATATCGTGGGCTCGCAGCGCCGTGTCCGCAAGCACCGTGATCTTGTTTGGCTGCACCTCCAAGGCGCCCCCACCTACAAAGAAGTGCTGCTCCTTGCCGTCTGGGGTCTGAACACGTACCTCCCCGGGTCTCAGGAGCGTCAGCAGCGGTGCGTGACGCGGAGCAACGCCGATATCCCCCTCGGAGGCAGCCGCGAAGAACATGGTTGCCTCGCCGGAGAAGATCTCGCCCTCCGCGCTGACGATATCGACGTGAATCGTGTTCTGCTCAGCCATGACCTACCTGCTATTGGAGGGTTTTCGCCTTCGCGACAGCTTCTTCGATGGTTCCTACCATATAGAACGCCTGCTCCGGCAGCGAATCGAACTCGCCGCTGATGATGCCCTTGAAGCCGCGTATCGTGTCCTTCAGAGGAACGATCTTGCCATCCTGGCCGGTGAACACCTTCGCGACGTTGAACGGCTGCGAAAGGAAGCGCTGCACCTTACGTGCACGGTACACAACCAGCTTATCCTCCTCCGAGAGCTCGTCCATGCCGAGAATCGCGATGATGTCCTGCAGCTCCTTATATCGCTGCAGCACGGCCTGCACGCCTCGAGCAGTGTTGTAGTGCTCTTCGCCAACGACCAGAGGATCGAGCTGACGGCTAGTGGAATCGAGCGGGTCCACCGCGGGATAGATACCGAGAGAGGCAATCTGACGTGACAACACCACGGTCGCGTCCAGGTGCGCGAAGGTCGTGGCGGGGGAAGGATCGGTCAGGTCGTCCGCAGGAACGTAGACAGCCTGGATCGAGGTAATCGAGCCCGTCTTCGTCGAGGTGATGCGTTCCTGTAACACGCCCATCTCTTCAGCCAACGTTGGCTGATAACCCACGGCAGAGGGCATGCGCCCAAGAAGTGCTGATACTTCGGTACCCGCAAGGGTGTAACGATAGATGTTGTCGACGAAAAACAGCACGTCACGGCCCTTACCGCCATCCTCACGCGTCTCGTCGCGGAAGTACTCGGCCATCGTCAGGCCAGTAAGGGCGACGCGCAGGCGGTTACCCGGCGGCTCATTCATCTGGCCGTACACCATCGCCACTTTCGAGTTCGAGAGATTGTCCTTGTCGATAACGCC
>CAZBTV010000024.1:0-59598 GCA_964494895.1 uncultured Steroidobacteraceae bacterium
GATCAAGTCCATCACCGACTTCGGCATCTTCATCGGCCTGCCGGGCAACATCGACGGCTTGGTGCACCTGTCGGATATTTCCTGGGATGTGCCCGGTGAAGAGGCGGTTCGCAACTACTCCAAGAGCCAGCAGATCGAGGCCATGGTGCTGTCGATCGATCCCGAGCGCGAGCGCATCTCGCTCGGCATCAAGCAGCTCGCGAAGGATCCGTTCTCTGCGTATATCGCTGAGAATCCGAAGGGAACCATCGTCAAAGGCGTGGTGAAGGACGTGGACGCGCGCGGTGCGGTCATCGATCTCGGCAATGGGATCGAAGGCCAGCTGCGTGCCTCTGAGCTCGGACGTGATCGTGTCGAGGATGCTCGCGCGGTTCTCAAGCCCGGTGACGAGATCGAGGCGAAATTCACGGGCGTGGACCGCAAGTCCCGCACCATTTCGCTTTCGGTCAAGGCGAAGGAAATTCACGAGGAGGCGGAAGCTGTCCAGAGCTACCGCTCCGACTCGGGCACCTCTTCGGGTGGCACGAGCCTCGGCGACCTCCTGAAGGAGCACATTGGCTCTGGAGATCGGGGCTGACGCGTGAAATGGACCGTTCCATACAGGAGCGTTCCAGTTGAGTTTCGATCACGGTCTTGTCCGGCGCGCTGCGGCACGCCGCCACTTGGACGGGACCCGCCGGTTGGGCGGGTCCCGTGAATCCCGCGCCCCGCGCGTGAAGAAAACCTATGACGACAACCATGACCAAATCGGAACTGATCGAGATCATCACGGCGAAACAGAAGCATCTGCCGGCGAAGGATGTGGAGCTTGCGCTGAAGCAGATTCTGGAGATCATGAGCGATGCGCTCTCGCAGGGAGAGCGTATCGAAATTCGCGGGTTCGGCAGCTTCTCGCTGCACTTCCGTCCCCCGCGGCAAGGTCGTAATCCGAAGACCGGCGAGGCCGTCGCCCTCTCAGGCAAGTACGTTCCGCACTTCAAGCCGGGCAAAGACCTGCGCGAGCGGGTCAACGACGGCGCCGACAGACCTATCAGGGATTAGGGATCGCCGAAAGAGGCCTGCGGCGGGCGGCGCGCAGCCCTTGTTACTGCTATCGTTGGTGGCGTGTTTGAGCTGCCCCCACTCCTGCTTGCTCTTGCGTTCGTCCTCGTCGGCGTTGCTGCTTGGTTTTTGGGGCGCCGCATGGGCGCGGGTCGGACTGTCCGATTGCCGCGCGACTACTATGTCGGCCTGGATCACCTGATCAACGACCGGTTTGACCACGCCGCCGAGATCTTTGCGCGGATGGCCGAGGCGGACGGTGATGCCGCCGAAATCCAGTTCGCTCTGGGTAGTCTTTTCAGGCGACGCGGCGAAGTCGACAGGGCTATCGCCATCCACTCCCGTCTGCGCGATCAGGGAAGCGCCGCTCTGAGGGACAAGGCAGCCTTCGCTCTGGCCCTCGACTATCTCAGCGCAGGCCTCATGGATCGGGCCGAGAGGCTTCTGGAGGAGTTGGCGGCATCGCGCGAATATCGCAAGACCGCTCTCGATCACCTCGTGAGGATTTACGAGACGCAGGGTGACTGGGCCAATGCCCTCAAGATATTTCACGAGTTGCCCCCGGCTGTGCAGCTCGAGCGCCGTCGAGTTGCCGCTCATTATCTGTGCGAGCTTGCCGAGCAGGCACTAGTACAGGGCGATGCCGATCGAGCCCGTGCGCTGTTACGTCAGGCTTTGACTCACCATCCCGACCTGCCGCGAGCGGACATCCTGACCGCTCGCATCACCGAGAGCGGTGGTGATCCGGGCGGAGCGCTTTTGCTGTATTTGAAGGCCTTGGAGGCCTCTCCGGGCCTGGCTCTGGAGATCATTCCCCGCGTGCTCACGCTTGCCAAACAGGTCGGGCAGGCCGATATGTTGGGTGAGCTGGCCCAGAGGCTGCAGCGGACCGGCCGCGTCAGCGCTCGCCAGCTCGTTTGGTTGCTCGCCACAGCCCTTCCTCCGCACGACGTGCGCCGGCTTCCGGGGCTGACGGGTGGGTTGGGGGCTGGTATGGAGAGCGCGTCCGATGCGGCTTCGCTGGGCGTTTTGCTGACGAGGATGGGAGATTCGAGCGGCCGCTATCAGTGTGATGACTGCGGCCTTCACAGCGTCGGCTGGTATTGGAGGTGTCCCAAATGTCGATCGTGGGACACTATGCATCCTGCAGTCTTCAAATGGGCAGAGCGCATGGGTGTGTCATGAGATTTACTTAAATAAGGTGAAGACTGGCATGTACCTTGCTCAACCTGCATCGTTAAACTTGGCGGCACGCATACTCGCGGCTGGAGGAGCTTGATGAGGACGATTCCGAAGTCGGTCATTCGTACCGCAGTGTTTCCGGTAGCAGGACGTGGCACACGCTTCCTTCCTGCCACGAAGGCGAGCCCGAAGGAGATGCTGCCCGTCGTCGACAAGCCCCTGATCCAGTACGCGGTCGAGGAAGCCCTTGCCGCCGGGGCAACACGCCTCGTCTTCATTACCGGCGCCTCGAAGCGGGCAATCGAGGATCACTTCGATTCCGACCAGGAGCTCGAGCACATGCTCGAGGCCCAAGGCAAAAGCGACCTTCTCAACCAGCTTCGCAGCGTACTGCCCTCATACGCCTCATGCATCTACATCCGGCAGCCCGCTCCCCTGGGTCTCGGGCACGCTGTTTTGTGCGCGGAGCCAGCCGTCGGCGCGGAGCCATTTTTCGTGCATTTGGCGGACGACCTCATCCGCAGTGATGTAGCGTGCTTGCAGCAAATGGCCGAGGTATATGAGGCCAAGCGCGCCAGTGTTCTGGGCGTACAACTCGTGCCCCATCAGGAAACCGAGAAGTACGGCATCGTTGCGGTGGAGGCGGACAAGTCATCCACGAGCCGCGTCCGTAACATCATCGAGAAGCCCAAGCCGGCTGTAGCACCTTCAAACCTCGCGGTCGTCGGACGCTATGTCCTGGCGCCCGCTATTTTCGAGCACTTGAGAAAGCTCGGTCAGGGTGCTGGCGGGGAGATCCAACTTACAGACGGCATTGCGGCCTTGATGGGAGAGGAGGCGGTGTATGCGCATCGCTTCGCAGGCAAGCGCTATGACTGCGGCAGCAAGCTCGGGTACCTGCAAGCCACCGTCGAATACGCGCTGGCACACCCTGCCTTGGGGAAGGAATTCCGCAAGTACCTGCAACATCTCAACCTGACCACCGTCGCCTCGAAGGACGACCCTGCAGTGAAGGAGCGCGCCCATCCGGCGGGCTCTAGCCTGCGTAGCCGGCGTGTCAATGGTCACGCGCACAACGGCGCGGGAAAGCGCGCCGGTGGCCGACGTAAATCGGCCCGTCCCGCGCAGTCGGCTTGAGTCAGTGCTCGGACGGGCTCCCAGGTAGCCATACTTTTACCGAGGCACCTCCTCCGGAGCGATTGACAATGCTCAATCGCCCGGCGTGTGCCTCGACTATCTCACGGCAGAGGGTGAGCCCCAGTCCGGTGCCCGTGGGCTTGGTGGAAAAAAAAGGCAGCAAGGCGTCGCGCAGCGCACTTTGTGTCAGGCCGCTGCCACGATCCGCGACCTCGATCGCGAAGCCTTCCCGCTCTTCATAGACACGTACGGCAATCTCCGCCGGGTCCGAGCCCGATTCGGCGGCGTTCTTGAGCAGATTGATCATGACCTGCTCCATCTGCGCGGCATCGAAGCTCGCCTGCCGGCTCGGAAGCGGTTGCTCGATTCGAAAGCGCGTCGTCCCCTCCAGACGGCGCAAAAAGTCCGGCCAGGCGACGGGCGCGAGTTGCGGGCGGGGCAACTTGGCGAACCGCGCATAGCCGTCGATGAATGAAATCAGGTGCGCCGTGCGTTCGCCGATGGTGGTGAAGACACGTTCCAACTGTGAGGGATCGGTTGAGTGCTCCGGAAGCCCGCGCGCAAGGAGACGGGCGGAGTGCACCAGCGACGAGATGGGCGCCAGCGAGTTGTTGAGCTCGTGGGCGATGAGGCGAATGACTTTCTTCCAGACCCGGACCTCCTGGGCTGCCAGCTCGCGAGTCAACTGCTTCAGGAGCACCAGACGATGCGGCTGCGCGTTGAGCAGGAAGTCGCGCCGGGAGAGGTGATATACCTGCGGCTCGCCCGCGATTTCCATCGTAAACAGCGTGTCTCCAGCAGCCTCCATCGCTTCCCGCAAGGCGGTGGGAGAGGTCTCGAGAAGCAGCGTGAAGTCCAGCCCTTCGAGCTTGCGTCCGCCGTGAAAGAGCTGCTTCGCAGCGATGTTGCTATAGACGATCCGTCCCGTTGCGTTGGTCAGAACCATCACGAGAGGCGTGGTCTGGATGACCGTGTCGAGCAGCAGCTCACGTTGGTACAGGTCGAGGCGCTCGCGACGCAGGAGATCTCCGAGGGAGTTGTAGGCCTGCACGAGCTCGTGCAACTCGCCTGCGGGGACCGGCGCGATGCTGACACTGAAATCGTGATCACGCAGGCTGAGAACGCCGTCGCGCACGGCACGCACGACCCGGGACCACGAGCCAGTAGCGAGACTGGCTCCCCACGCTGACACTGCGGCACCTAGCAAAACTCCCGTAAGCATGCCGGCCACGGGGGACCGCGCCCAGCGGGCAGTGATAACAGCAACGCACGACGCTGACGCCGCGGTCAGCGCTATGACGGCAGTGACGCGCCTCACGAGGGAGGACGGCATCATGCCTTCAGACCCAGTTTCTCCATGCGGCGATATAGCGCCTGGCGCGATAACCCGAGCTCCCGTGCAGCCTGTGCAACGACTCCCTGCGCACGTGCCAGAGCCTGCTCGACTGTGGTGCGGTCCAATGTAGGCTCATCCACGGCAGGAGTGATAGCTGCGGGTGGAAGGCCCAGCGCGGAGATGCCGATCAGCGGCTCCGCGGAGAGCAGGCATGCACGGCGCATGACGTTTTGCAGCTCTCGCACGTTGCCTGGCCACGCATATCGGATGAGTGCGCGTTCCGCTTCGGCCGTCAACGAGAACCCCGGCTGGAGGAAGTGCCGCGCCAGCGGCAGGATGTCGTCACGACGGTTTGCCAGGGCCGGTACCTCTAGCTCGATGACGTTCAGGCGATAGAAAAGATCCTCACGAAAGCGGCCTTCGCGGATCGCATCGCGAAGATTGGCGTTGGTCGCCGCGATGACACGTACGCGCGTACGCCTGGTGTTGTTCGAGCCCAAGCGCTCGAACTCGCCGGTTTGCAGGACTCGCAGCAGTTTGGCTTGTCCGCTGCCGGACAGGTTTCCGAGCTCGTCGAGAAACAAAGTTCCACCGTCAGCAGCTTCGAACCGTCCGATCCGTGCACGAGCACCGGTGAAGGCACCTGACTCGGTACCAAACAGCTCGGCCTCGATGAGATCGTTGGGAAGGGCGCCTAGATTGATTTTCAAATAGGGCTTGTCGCGTACCGCGGAGTTCGCTTGCACGATGTCCGCGAGTACTTCCTTTCCGGCGCCGTTCGGGCCCGTAATGAGCACGGGCACTTCGGCGTGCGCGACCTGCGTGGCCATGGCCACGAGGGTGTGCATCAACTGGCTTTCGTAAACGATCGAGCACAGATCAAAACGTTCAGCCAGCGCGGCTCGGGCTTCGTGCCGTTCGGCACGGATTTCCTGGGCCTCATCGCGTGCGGTACGCAGGTCGAGAAGGTTGCGTACGGTTGTCAGGAGACGATCGTCGTCCCATGGCTTGGCGATGTAGTCAGCTGCTCCGGCCTTGACGAGATCCACTGCGGTTTCCAGGTGTGTCCACGCGGTGAGGAGGATGATGGGCATTTCCGGGAAGCATCGGCGGATCTCATGGAATAGCGCTATGCCTTCCTCCCCGCTCGTGGCCTCGCGGCGAAAGTTCATGTCCTGAATCACCAGATCGACAGCGTGGCTACGCAACGCTGCCAGCCCCTCCGCCGGGGTGGCGGCACCGAGGACTCGCGCACCATGCAACGACAACAGCACATCGAAGGCTGTACGCACGGCCTCGCTGTCATCGATTACCAGCGTGGTCCGGCTTGCGAGGCTGGAGCGTAGGCCGGTTCCGGCGGGGCTACTCATGGTTCCTTGTGCTGGCTTCTCGTTGGATGTTAGCAGTCCGCGAGGCGGGCGTCGCCGGGTGACTGCGCTGGCAGGGTGCTCGCACGCTCTCGGGGTTACACTGTCCGCGTCGCGACTGACGGCGGTACGCCAGCAGCCCGTCGTGCCGGCTGCCAGGCGGCGAACTGCCCCAGCAACCACAGGACGAGGATGCCTCCCACGAGGTAGTAGAGATCGAGCCTCGGCAGTTGATATCGCAGCGATAACCAGTAGCCTGCACCCAGTGCCAGGACACAGCCGAGCACGATACCTCCGCTGGTCACCAGCCCGTTCTCCACCAGAAAGTATTGGATGATATCCCTCTTGCGGGCGCCGACGGCGCGGCGGGTTCCGATCTGCTTCGTGCGTGTGGTGACGTTGAATGTGGCAAGTCCAAAGATGCCCAGCGCCGCTACGGCGAGCAGCAACGCGGTGACGATTGCCAGAGCGATGGCGGTGACCCGGCTGGGTAGAAAGTTTGCCTTCTTATAGAGCTCGACGGAGTTCACCGACCTGATCACCCGGTCCGGGTTCGACTCCGCAAGATGCTCGGCGGCGATGCGCATGATCTGATCGCGTCGGCCTGGTTTCGTGCGTACCAGGTAATGGAAGCCGTACATCAATGGCTGCTGCGGGACCCAATACATACCGTGTATGAACTTGAGCTCGGCCCAAGGCCAGGGGCCCATCATATCGCTGGCGATGCCAATGATGGTGACAGGCCGTCCGAGGGGGTCGTAGACGGTCTTGCCGAGCGCGTTGCCGTCCGGGAAAAAGGCTCGCGCCAGGCTCCTTGTGACCACGATCTGCGGAAACGGGCGCGTTTGCGTGCTCGAAGTCATGGGCGGGAGAATTTCCTCTTTCCGGAAGCCACGACCCTCGATGATGTGGGATCCCAGGGTCAGCAGTCCTTGCTCGTCCATTTCGTAGAGATAGGCCCCAACCATGCTCGATGACTTGCGGTCGGCCGTTTTGAACAACGGGGAGGCATTGCCACTGTGACTCAAAGGTACGTTGTCTATTACCGTGGCGGCTATCACCCCATCCAAGCCTCTGAGGTAGGTGAGGTCGTCGTGTACCGCCGACGAGTAGTCATATCGTGAGGTGAATCCTACCGCATCCATCGCGAAGAGATTGTTCTCGTCCACTCCGGTCGGGCGGTTGATGTCGTCGATACGCTGTTTGACGATGTAGGTGGCATTCACGAGTATCGCGAGCGCGAGTGCGATTTGCATTGCGACGAGCAAGGCTCCAGTGCGGTTGCGTAGCAATGCCGATAGGATCGGGCGCACGTTGAGGTTCATACCAAACTCCTCGGATTGTCGTAAAGGGATCCTGTTTGCCGTGGGTGCTTCGGGCAGGAAGTCGGCCTGCCGGCTCTGGCCTACTGGCTCTTGAGATAGATGGCTGGAGGCGTGCGCCCTACCCGCCAGGCCGGGTACAAGCCGGCCGCTACGGCCGCCACCACAGCCAGAGTGATCGCGATCACGACACTGGCGGTGTCAAACCGCGCCAGTGCCTGAAAGCTGGTGTCGCCCAGCTCCGACATAACGGAGTACAACGTGCGCAGACCCCAGAGGCCGAGCGCCGCAAGGCCGAGGCCGAGCAGCGCGCCCGCTCCTGACAATATTCCGGTCTCCACCAGATGTTGTGTGAAGATGTCCTTGCGACTCGCTCCCAAGGCTCGCCGTATACCGGTAAGGCCCGCGCCATTCAGATATTTCGCCAGCAGCAGGCCCACGGTGTTGATCAAACATACCATCAGAAAGGCGAATGCCATTCCTACGAGCAGACGGTCGTCGGTCCCTACGACCTGCTGGTCCAGGAGCCATTGGCCGACGTTGGTCAGGCGGTTGTTGCGAGGCCGCGGGAAGCGGCCGGTCTTCCGCTGCTGCGCCCAATAGCCATCGAGAAAAGCCTGCATGCGCTCGTGGCTGCGCGCGTCGGGCAACTCGACCCACATCTGCAGCCATACACAATCCGCATTGAGGTAGTCTTGAAAGCTCTGGCCCGCGCTGTTGTTCCAGCAGGAGTGGCTGCCCTCCGTGGGCGGGCGCTGGAGAACCTCGGTCCATCCCAGCGGGATATAAGCATCTTCCGGCGCGGAGAATGCACCGCCGTTCAAGTCGTAGAACTTCGGGCGTGGGTGCCATTCATCCAATACGCCGACGATGCGGAATTCGAAGTCATTCCAACGGATGGTGCGTCCCACACTGTTGATTCCGCCGAACAGTGAGTCGTTCTCCCGTTTGCTGAGCACGATGACCGGGTCCGCGCCGCGATCCGCGGTGGCGTTCCACCCGCTGCCGTATAAAAAGGGGACGTCGAACATGGCGAAGAAATCGGCCGTCGTCAGTCTCGTGGAGACCGAATCCGGTTGCTTATGCGCGGTTCCCCCGGTGAGCACGCCTCGGTCCGCGTGCATGATCACGTGACGCAAAGGTATGTGCGACTCGCCGATGCGCAACGCATCTGGGTACGTGAGTTGCGGAGGCGGAAGTTGCGGGCGCGTCGGATCGAATTCCCGGTTGGGGTCCCAGTTGTCCATGGTCACGGCGTACAGCCGATCGTTCTTCCACCAGATGGGGTTGCCGGACATGGCGTGGTATAGGGTCATCGTGATGACGCAAGCGGCGATGCCGAGCGCGATGGCCCCTATCATCAGCGCGGTCAGTCCGGGAGTCCGCTTGAAGCTCTGCACCGAGAGCCGCATGTTATAGGTCAGCATGATGTCAACTCCGTCGCGTCGGGTCAGCAGCTTCAGGCGTGAAGAGAATTGGCTTGTTGCGCGGATGCCGCAATGCGTGGCTCATAGGCTTTGAAATCGGAGATCTGGCCGTCGACGATGTGCACGTTCCGTTGCGCCCGGCGGGCGAGCTCGGGGTCGTGCGTCACGAGGACGACCGTGGTGCCCATCTCGTTGATCTGTTCCAACAGTTCCATGACCTGTCGTGCCATGAGCGAGTCCAGGTTGCCGGTGGGCTCATCCGCGAGCAGGAATGCCGGATCGCCGGCAATGGCGCGAGCGATTGCGACCCGCTGCTGTTGCCCTCCCGAGAGCTGGGAAGGCATGTGTCGCATGCGCGAGCCGAGCCCGACGAGCTCGAGTGCGCTGGTAATGCGTTCGTGACGCTCGGTGCTCTTGAGGCGCCGGTAGCGTAGAGGCACGTCCACGTTGTCGTAGATGTCGAGGTCCGGGATGAGATTGAAGCTCTGGAAGATGAAGCCGATCTTTTCGTTCCGTAGTCGTGAGCGCTTGTCGTCGGAGAGGCGGCTCACGTCGGCACCGTCGAGCTCGTACGTTCCGGTATCGAAGGTCTCCAACAGGCCCGCTACGTTGAGGAAGGTAGTCTTGCCCGAGCCCGACGGGCCGGTTACGGCGATGAATTCGCCCGCGCTCACCTCGAGGGAGAAGTCGCGCAGCGCGTGTGTCTCGATGAGATCGGTGCGATAGATCTTGCTGATGTTGCGCATTTTGAGCATGGCGGGGTCCTTATTGACGTTGGGCAGTCGCGGCTACGGTGTGTGTCACGAGGGGCATCGAACAGGCGTCATTCCTTACTTTCCTATGAGGAGCTCGGGTGCATCGTTGAAATCCCGGGTGTCCGAGACAATGACATTGTCTCCGGGAGCGAGGCCGCGGATGACTTCGATATCCGAAACGGATGCTGCACCTAACACTACGGGAGTGCGTATCGCGCGATCGCCGCGAACGACGTAAACGGCCCGCGTGGCCTCGTCGATGAGCGCTCCGCGCTCGAAATTGACCACGTTGTCACGCTCGTCCAACACGATCCGGACGGAAGCGCGCTCGTTCTGGCGTAAGCCGATCTGCTGTTGCGCGGATTTGAACTTTACGCGTCCGACGACTTCGTTCTGGCGCACCTCGGGTGAAATCGCGGTTACGGTGCCCTCGAGGGTACGGCCGCCGAGCGCTATTTCGGCGGCCATGCCCGGCTTGATATCTCCGGCGTAGCTTTCCGCGACGTGGAACTCGATCTCGAGGGCTGTGAGATCCACCACCGTCAGCAGAGGGGTGTTTTCGATCACCCTGGTTTTTTCCGGTTGCGCAAGGTTGGCGACCATGCCGTCCACAGGAGAGCGGATCGTGAGGTCGTCTACGCGTTGCTTCAGGCCGGCCACCACCAAGGCCTGGCGATCGCGCTCCAGCCGCTTCGTGCGCAGATCGAGAACGACGCTGTCGCGCTCGAGCCCGGCGGTGTCACGAGCGTGCTCGAAGTTCAGTTTCGCGGTGGCCACGTCATCGATGGAGTGTTGGTAGTCGCGCTCGCTCATAGCATGTTGGTCCCATGCCCACTGCGCGCGTTTCAGCTCGCGCTCCGCGGCTTTGATGGCGACCTGCGCCAGGTCGGCCTGCTGCTGGCCGGTCAGGAGTTGACGGCGGATCTCGATCTCCTGGTGGGCGAGCGCGGCATTGAGGCTGTCGAGCGTGGCGCGCTCACGCTGATATTCGTTGTTGAGCTCAGGGCTGTCCAGGGTCGCCAGCACCATGCCTTTCGACACCGGGTCTCCGGCGTGGACCTGGTAGCTGACCGTGCCGGGAGCCACTGCGAACAGCGTGGGACTGACTGCGGCAACTACGGTGCCTTGAGCCGCCACGTCGCGAACGAAATGACTTTGCCGCACTGTGGTGATGTGTAGCCTGTCCGCGGACACGAGGTGACTGGAATTCGACCAGGCGTGGGCCAACCACGCGAGAATCCCGGCGAGGGCAAGCGTGGTGGTGCCTGCGAGCAACGACCAAAGGCGACGGCGTCGACGAGTCGCGCTCGGGTCCAGGACGGTCGTGTCCTGACCGGAGGTGGTTCGGACTGTGGTGGCTTCGGAGCCGACGGTGCGTTTGAGTTGAGTAATGGTCATGGTGATCCCTTCCGTGATCACCACAGTGCAGCCGGCGTGCCAGGGTGTGTGGAGCGTTCTAAGTTTCTGAAGTCAAATGTGTTTTTGGGCTCGAGTTGGCTGACACAGCTCGTGAAGAGTGTCCGCCGCCGGACACCGGACGGTTATGCGGACGTCCCGGCGGACGGGCCCGGGTTGCGGCGGCAACGCCCCTCACCGCTCTCGCTTCTGGCCTGGCTTGCATGAGTGACCAACTGGAAGGCAAGCTCTGGCTAGTTTTCAAAGGAGGAACTGATGGCCAGTCGCCGTCCTACCGATTCTTCTTCCCGTACTTCGTCTACCGCTTCCACTCCCCCCACCACTCCCGCTCCAGCCGCTTCTGCCTCTGCGCCGGAGGCTTCATCCGCGGCCAAGACGGCCGCCGCCGGAAAGGCTCGGGCGCCGCGTGCCAAAAAGACCGCCTCTGTGAAGTTGCCCATCGAGATATCGGATGATGCCCGTCGGGCGATGATCGCCGAGTCCGCCTACCTGCGTGCTGAGCGACGTGGGTTCACTGGCGGGCCGGAGAAGGAAAGGGAGGATTGGCTCATGGCAGAAGCGGAGGTCGACGCCCTGCTCCAGGCGGCGCAGGGAAGCGCGGCGCAGTAGCCCAGGCAGATCCCAACCAGACGGAGGAGGGTGGGGTTGGTGGGCGGCCGCGCCGAATCCTCGCTGGCTATTTTGCGGGCACTTGTTGCGCACCTGCCGACGGCGCCCCCTGCGGGCGTGGCGCGGCTGGGCGCAGGCCGTCCGAATAAAACACCTTGCCGTCTGGAGCGACGAATACCGCATCGTACTCAGGCATGCGGTTGATGATCTCGAGCGCCTTCTCGGGGCCCAGGACGAAGGCTGTCTTCGACATTCCGTCGGTTTGTGTGGCGGTAGGTCCGATGATCGTGGCGCTACGGACCCGGCTTGCCGAGTGCCCCGTTCTAGGGTCGATGATGTGGTGATAGCGGACACCGTTCTCATCGAAGTAGCGCTCGTAATCGCCCGAGGTCGACATCGCCGCGTCCGATAGCGGAATCCGCGTGACGACCTTGTTTGGATCGTCCGGATGACGAATGGCGACCAGCCACGCGCGTCCCATGTGGTCGCCGATGATCCGGGTATCGCCGCCGGCCGTGACGACGGCATGTTGGATCCCGCGCTTCTGCAGGATGTTGATTCCACAGTCGACGGCGTATCCCTTGCCGATACCGCCCAGATCGATGCGCATGCCCTTGTGTTCGAAGAACACGGTGTGGTGCGCGTCGTCCAACTTCATATTGCGCCAGCTCACGGCGGGCAATGCGGCTTTGATCTGGGCCTCGGTCGGCCGCACGTGCGCGGGATAGTCGTACAGATAGCCGACACTTGCGTATGTGATATCGAAGGCGCCTTCCGTTATCTCGGAATAGTGCGTGGAGAGCTTGATCAGATCGTACAGCTCCTTGTCCACCTCGACCGGATGATCCGCCGCATGCTGGTTGATGCTCGAGAGCTCACTCTCAGGCTTGTAGTGACTCATCAGCTCGTCGATCCGCCGCATCTCTGCCATCACCGCATCAATGGCGGCCTCGCCGTGAGTCCCATCGGTGTCCCACAGCTCCACGTAGATGCGGGTCCCCATGATCGCGTCGGTGCGCTTGTACCATTCGGCGTGCGCAGCGCGCGGTAGTATTCCCGCCACGACCATGCAGGTCAGCAGGGCGGCTAAACGGAAATCCATCGAGCTCTGTACCTCGTGAATATGCGAATGTAATCAGAGCCAAGCGTACTACGGTTGGGCCCGGCCGTATCTGGCGTGCGGAACCGCGTGGTGGGTTGGGGCACACAACGGCACGCAAGTGCGGTTTGCGTCAGGTTTTTTTTGCGCGCTCAGTCCGGCGAGGAGCGATATACTGCGCGACTTTTTCAGTTCCCCCCAACCGATGTGGTTCAAGAATCTCGTCATCTACCGTTTGCCCGCCGACTGGAGCCTTTCCGCCGCGCAGCTGGAAGAGAAGCTCAGCCAGCGTACGCTGCAGCCCTGCAGCCCGCTCGAAATGCTGAGCCGGGGCTGGGTGGCTCCCTCGAGTACGGGCCGGATGCTGCACACCGTGAATCAGCAGCACCTCATTGCGCTTGGCGTGGAGCAGAAGCTTCTCCCGGCCTCCATCATCCGACAGGAGACGGCAAAACGCGCCCAGGTGCTTGCTGACAGCCAGGGTTTTCCAGTCGGCCGACGGCAGATGCGCGACCTGAAGATGCGGGTGACTGAAGAGCTTCGGGCGCGGGCTCTCACGCGCAGCCGCGCGACCCGGGCGTGGATCGATCCGGTCAACGGTTGGTTTGTCGTTGACTCCGGCAGCCTGGGTAAAGCCGAGGAGCTCGTCGAGGCTCTACGTGATCTGCTGGGCTCGTTCGCTGTGCAGTTCGTTGAAACGCAACGCACGCCCCACACATCGATGGCCGCGTGGTTGACGCACGGAGATGCCCCGGGTCCGTTCAGTATCGACCAGGATCTCGAGCTGACGACCGCCGACCCGAACAAAGCGACGATCCGCTACGTTCGCCATCCACTGGACGGGAAAGAGATCAAGGCGCATCTGTCCAGCGGCAAGTATCCGACACGCCTCGGAGTGACCTGGAACGGGCGGATCTCCTTCGTGCTGACCGAAAAGCTCCAGATCAAGCGGCTGGAGTTTCTCGAGATGACGAAGGACACGGCCGACGGCGACGAGATCGACAAGGATGAGCAATTCGATATCGATTTCGCGGTGATGGCGGGCGAGTTGGCGAAAATGCTGGATAACCTGGTGCAAGTCCTGGGTGGCGCCCAGTCCGCGAATGCAGTCGGATCCAACACCGCACGACCCGAAACGGCCGCCGCGGCTTAGGGGCCAGACAAGGCTCCTGTCACTAACGCAAGTTCGCCATATGCTCCGCCGCTCATAAGGCACTCGAGCCGACCATTCTCACGTGCATCGAGACGTTCGCGTTTCGCCCTGGGTCTATTGGGTGTCAAAGGGAAAGCAGGGTTGGGCGCGTGGGGCTCACTACACTTGCCGCTCCTCGTCTGTTATCTCGCGCGTCTCCCGACGTAAGTGTTGCGTGCAACTCCGGCGGGTGCCGCCGCACATTCGTTGTAAGGCCGGGACACGTCGCTTCGGGCGTGGTGTCCATTACGGCAATATCCGACGCTCTCGAACCGTCGGAGTGGAATCACGAGTAACATTTGACTCCACGAATTTCTGTATGAGCACAGAGTCTTTTGCTCTGTCATGTTGCGCTGCAAGCGGACTAGACTGTGTGCAGTCGTCCATCGGATTCGTGTAGGTGTCTCGCCATGCAGACCATCCAGGAAATCCACCGCGCGCTAAGGCTCCTCACCCTCGATGAGCGCGAGCTCGTTGCGAGCTGGCTCGAGGGCTACCAGGACGAGGAGGTAAATGTTCCGCTGGGTGTACAGGAGCGCAAAGCTGTCTATGCGGTGGAGCCGCCGCCCTACATGACTGTCGAGGAATACCTGCAGTTCGAAGAGAGAAGTCCGACACGCCACGAGTATGTCAACGGCGTTGTCCACGCAATGAGCGGCGCGAGCCTGACGCACAATCGGATCGTCACCCGATTGCACAAGGCGATCGACAAGCGGCTTGGAGGAAGTCCGTGCGAAACCTTCATTCAGGACCTGAAGCTGAAACTGACTCCGGGCTCCGACAAGTTCTTCTATTATCCGGACCTCATGGTGTCCTGCGACCGTGCTGGCTGGTTCGAGGAGTGGATCGTGAATCCGTGCCTGGTCGTGGAGGTGTTATCGACGTCTACCAAACACATCGATCGCCGCGAAAAGGCAACCACCTATCGGCGAATAGAGTCCATCGAAGAATATGTCATAGTCGCGCAGCACACGGCGCAGTTCACTATACATCGGCGTGCCGAGAACTGGATACCTCAACTGGTGAGTGGACTTGATGCGACCGCCGAGCTTCGGTCGGTAGGGATGTCCGTGCCGCTGGCGGAGATATACGAGGATGTTCTTGGCGCCCGAGAAGCTTCCTAGTCCGCTGTCGTTTCGACCGGGGCCGATTCCGGCTCCGGATTGGACGAGCGTAAAGTCAGTTGTGCCAGGATCAGGGCCAGCGCCGCGCAGCCGGCGATGCCGGCGACCATTGGAAGCGCCGTGCCGTTCAGGAATCTTCCGACAAACATCATGATGATCGCTCCGGTGACGAATTGTACCGTGCCGATCAAGGCCGACGCCGTTCCGGCAATCGCACCGTGATTCTCCAGCGCGAGCACCGATGTTGGGGTAATCACCAGGCCCAGGCAGCCGTATCCTACAAACAGGAAGGCGGCCAGGATATCGAGACGGTCAACACCCGAGGTAAACAGGGCAAACATCAGGAGCATCAAGGCCGCGTAAGCGGTGACCGCCCCACGCACGAGACGACGTAACCCGAAGCGCGAAGCGAGCCAGGCATTGAGCTGGGCCATCGCAAAGAATGAGACGGCGTTGGCGGAAAAGCAAACGCTGTAGAGCGTGGGCGAGAGGTGATAGTGCTCAATCAGCACGAATGGCGAGTTCGACAGATAAACAAAAAAGCTCGAGATGCCGAATGCGCCAATCAAAGCGAGCCCCAGAAAATGTCGGTCCCTCAGGAGCAGGCCATAGGCGGCGAGGGCGCTACGGATGCTGCTGTTGGCGCGCTCGGCGAGTCCTCGTGTTTCAGGGACCGTGCGCAGGATGAGGCAGCCCAGGACGGCGGCAATGAGGACTACCCAGAACACCGCGCGCCAGCCTCCAAGCCGGATGAGAAAACTGCCTGTGACCGGTGCAAGAATGGGGGAAATGCTGAAGACCAGTATCAGAAGTGACATCAGACGGGTGGCGTCCACCCCCGTATGCAGATCGCGGACGATGGCTCGTGGAATCACCATGCCCGCGCACGCACCGATGCCCTGTACAAAGCGGAATGCGATGAGCACGCCAATGTTCGGCGCCAGGGCGCATCCAAAGCTCCCGATCGAGAACAACGTCAGGCCGAGGTAGAGCGGCCGCTTGCGGCCGACCATGTCCGAGAGCGGACCGTAGAGTGACTGGCCCAGGCTCAGGGCGATGAAAAAGGCCGTGAGGCTCAACTGCACCGCGCCGGTATCAGCATGGAGGCTGCGGCCGATATCCGGCAAAGCCGGCAGATACATATCGATGGCAAAGGGCCCGATGGCGGACAGCAGCCCGAGCGTGATGGCGTTGCGCAGGAAGCGGGTTTGCATGGACAAAGACTCAGTGAGCGCTGCAAGGCGCGGCGTCAACGGGACACAAACCGGCAGCAGATCGGGAGGGCGCCGTGGTGGGGCCGACCAGCGTCTGCGGCGATTCTAGGAGGTTTTCAGGGGTTCCGCGAGCCTCAATTCAAGGGCTCTGCAACCATAACCTCCCCCTGGAATGGAGGTCGGGCGCTCGACCGGGTCGCCTCGCGATCGAACGGCTAGAGTCATATAACCTACCGCGTTCGTGCGGTGTCTTTGAGGAACAAGTCACCGTCTCCGGGCGCCACGGTGAAGGAGCGGCCTGTAGCGTTGGTCGCAGCGCTGCGGCGGGGCTCGGGAAAGTTGACCTGGACCGGCTGGTTGGAGGGGGGATTGAAGACCGCCTCGCCTTTTTCGTACTGCCGCGTGTACGCCCCGGAGAGATCGGGGCGGTCGAGAGCCGCAAGCGGTCCGACGGGGCGGCCCAGTGATTTGTCCCAGAACGGGTACCAGTCGTGCAGATGATCCGGCGTCGGCAGCTCGTTTGGATCCGAGAACAGGACATAACCGTTGGAGAACACCAACGAGAGCGTCGTGACTTCGCGCATCAAGGGATATTGATCCCGTCCGGTTCGCCACCATCCCTCCAGAGCCGTGAATGCCGGCGTGCGCAGGTGACTCTCGGCCCAAAGCATGTTGGCCGCCGCGGTACGCCAGTCAGAGAACAAACTGGTTCCGAATCCCTCCATGTACATGCCATTCAGGTAGCTTGCCGTGCGGGCTGGAAGACGGCCATTGACGTTTCCCAGCAGGATGGGCTTCTCACCGATGACCGCCCGGATCTTTCTGATCAGGGTCAGGCGGTCGGTCCCCATGTCATCATCGTCGTGCCACCAGTCGAGCATGCATCCGTCATACACGCCGGTCTTCAGCAATGCACCGCACATTCCGGCCACTTTGTCCTGGAGCTGCGGGTTGGAGAAGTCCAGCCGCGACAACTTGTATTCCATGTTGTTGCTTTCGGATTGCGCATTCCGGGCATCCTGTCGCCACCAGGGCGAGTCGGGTGGCAGCCAGGTGCGCGGCGCCGAATAATAACGCAGCTCAGTCAGGATCAGCATGTTGGGATTGGCGGCCAGGAGCCTCGCCCGGTTCGCTAGAGCTACCTGGACGCTCTCGGGCGTGAATTCGGGCGTCAACACTACGTATTGCCGTCCGCTCGCGAGCTTCAATCCTATGCCCTCGTAGCCCGAGAAGAACAGATCGTGACGCGCCCTGATGGCAGCCGGGCTCTCGGTGGTCGAGAGCGGAATCGTCCGTCCGTCGGGTTCCCGCAGCCTTTCAGCTACATTCCACGGCGCGAATATCGAAGGGAACTCACGGTTGGCGATCCGGGTGGGAATGGAATCGAATCCGCGGTCTGCGCCATTGGTCGGCGGCGAGGACGGCACCTCCGTGGGGGCTGAGGTCCCCATGCCAGCTCGCACCCACTGACTCGCCGCCCGTGCCGAGGGTGCCGGCGCATCGTGGTGAGGAGAATTCTGGGCCGCGCCAATACCGTAGGCCAGCGTAGACAGTGCCATGGCGGCGCGGCCGATTGTCAAAGATCTCATATCCATTGCCTTCATTCCTTAGTGTGGCCCGACGGGTTGGCGGTGCGGATCGGTCGCGGCAATTTCCCGGGGCGACCGGTAGTGTCGGTAACCGGCGACGGTCGGTTCATGTTCGCCGTTCAGGAGCTTGCCACGAAGGTGCAATAGGCCTCAATCTGTTGAGACTGGGGAGAGCACCTCGGGCGCCAGCTTACCCGTCTGATCCGCTTGTCAGAATGTCCGCGCACACCACGATGTCCGCTCTGTCCGCTACACAGCGAGTTTGTGCCGATGAGTTGCTGGATATCCTGTTGGAGCTGCCCGCGGGTGCGCGCGCGGACTATCTCGCCCGCAGACGCGATGACGACCCGATTGTCCTGAGCGAAGTGGCAAGCCTCTTGCGGGCTGCTCAGGATTGTGGCGATTTCCTGGCCACGCCCGCTCGGCTGTATGAGGAGGCTCCAATCGAGTCGATACTCCCTGATATGCGAGTGGGTGCTTGGAAGCTCACGCGCCACATCGGCCGAGGTGGGATGGGTGTGGTTTATGAAGCCGTGCGCGCGGACGGCGACTTCAAACAGCGGGTAGCGGTAAAGCTGCTACGAAGCGAAGCCATCGCGGAGCTCGAGCGCTTTCACGCGGAGCGACAGATCCTGGCTCGGCTGGAGCACCCAGGTATCGCACGACTCTACGATGGCGGTATCGCTCCGGATGAACGACCGTACATGGTGATGGAGCTCATCGCGGGAGAGCCTATCACGGACTACTGCGCGCGTACCCGAGCAACCCTCCAGGAGAGAATGCGCCTTTTCAGGCAAGTTTGCGACGCGGTTGCCTACGCTCATCGCAACCTCGTGGTGCACCGGGATCTCAAGCCTGCGAACATCCTGGTCACCTCGGAAGGGCAGGTCAAGCTGCTCGATTTTGGTGTTGCGAAGCTCATCGAGGGTGCCGATGGGGACTTGACACGCGCCGCCGCGGCACCGTTGACGCCCGCCTCCGCTGCTCCAGAGCAACTGCTCGGTGCGCCCGTGACCACGGAGACGGATGTCTATACGTTGGGTTTGCTGTTGTTCGAGCTCCTGACGGGAGTCCGGCCATGGTCTCCTGCCGGGGAGCCCATCGCCCACGCAATGCGTGTTGTGCTCGAGAGACCGGCGCCCGCACCGAGTGCGACGGCGGCCGCTCTGCCTTATCCGCCGTTTCCGTCGCGGGTACTGCGAGGAGATTTCGATGCGATCGTTGCGAAGGCGTTGCGTAAGGAGCCCACGCACCGCTACGAAACGGTGGACGCTCTCAAGGCCGATGTCGAGCGGGCGGTACGCGGCGAAGCCGTCGCGGCGCGAAGCGGCGCTCGCATGTACCAGTTCGGCCGCTTTCTGCGGCGATATCGGTGGGGCGCGGGTGCGGTCCTCGCGGTCGTCGTATCGCTCGCCATCGGGCTGAGCGCGGCCGCGTGGCAGGCAAAGAGGGCGCAGGCCGAACGCGATGCGGCTCGCCGGGACGCGGCTCGAGAGGAGGCCGTCCGATACGAGCTGACACGCCTGTTCCGGACGGCGATCGCGGATCGAGGCGCCAATCATCCCAGCGCGAAGGCGATGATCGATAGCAGTGCGCAGCGTGTGCTCCGGGAGTATCGGGGCGACCCGCGGCTTTCCGGTGAGATCGTCAACAGCCTGGCCGATCTCTACGCTACGTTGGAGGATGTCCAAGGAGCCGCGGCTCTGCTCGAAGGCTTTCTGAAGGAGGCAGATCCGAAGCTCGACCCTGTTGATGTGGCGGATGCTCGACAGAAGTTCGCCAGCATCGAGCTCTACCGCGGACGCGTGCAGCACGCGGGAGAGTTGTTGACCCAAGCTGAGAGCTTCTGGGCGAGTGTCCCCTCGCAGTATGCGGAAGAGCGCCTGGAAGGACTTGGTATTCGTGCTCGCGAGCGCCGCGCGGCGGGCGATCTCGCCGGCGCCATCGACACGATGAAGGCTGCTATCGAGCAGCGTATCGCGCTTTCGGGCCGCGCACATCGGGAGACAGCCGTACTCTACAACTCATATGCGCTCATCCTGGCGGCGAACCATCGATTGAGTGAGGCACTCGAGGCGTACGGCGAAACTCTTGGGATCTATCGGGCGCTCGGTCTCGGGGATGAGCTCGATGCACAGATCGTATCGGCAAACGCCGGCATTCTGCAGATCCGCACTGGCCATCTGCGAGAGGCCGAAGCGATGCTGAGAGACGCTATCCAACATGAGCGTGAGCTCGCGGGGGATTCGGCGGCGGTGGCGTCGGCCTTGGGTAACTACGGCAGGATCTTCTCCATTACCGGCCGCCGGAGCCAAGCGCTTCAGATCTTGACCGAGGCCGCGGACCTGGGTGCCCGATACGCGGGGGCATCCAGCCCGGTCGCCGTGCAGAACCGGTTGTTTCTGGGCGAGGCGCAACTTGGGGCGGGGAATCCGAAAGCGGCGCGTGCCACGTTGACCGCGGACTACGAGGCCGCGAAGTCGCAGTATGGCCCCGATCACCCGCTCACGCTGCGCACTGAATTGGCTCTTGCGAAAGTCATGTTGGCGCAGGGAGATGCTACGCAAGCCCGGACGGAGTTGCTTGCCATTATTCCGGCGCTTCGGAGCAATGGCGTGAAGACTGTGGAGGAGTTGCCCCAGGCGCTCCAGGCTCTCGGCGAGGTGTTGGTTATGGAGCACCGGACTCGGGAGGCCGTGGTTTCGTTGCGGGAGGCGGTCGTGCTCGGCGAGCGGTCAGGCGATTTCACCTGGGAGCTGTCTGTGGCCCGGGAGCGGCTGGGTGAAGCGTTGGCGGCTGACGGCGATGCAGGCGCTCATGAGCAGCTGGAGCAAGCTTACACTGCGCTCAAGGAGCAGCTTGGTAGCGCTAACTCCGAGACCTTGCGCGCACAGCGGGCTCTCTCCTTGCACAACCGCGCGCAGCGTGCAGGACCGCAGCAGGGATCATTGATCAGATAGGCTGCTGAGCTCCCGGAACAACCAAGCTCGGGCCTTGAGCCAGTCACGTTGCACTGTTCGCAGGGATAGGCCCAGCGCGCGTGCCGTGTCTTCTTCTCCATAGCCTCCGAAAAATCGACACTCGACCACTTCCGCCAGCCGCGGCATCTCGGACGATAGTCTCTGCAGCGCTTCATGCAGCATCAGCAGACCTTCGTCCGTATCCACGCTGAACGCTTCGGCTACCGAAAGGCTGACGTGTGGCTCGCGACCGCCTCTTTTGGCAGTAAGCCGCGCGGCGGCGTGGTTGATGAGAGCATGGTGCATGGCCAAAGCTGCCGCTCTCAGAAAGTGTCCCTCGTCCACGAAACCGTCTGATCGCCGCAGCCGTAGATACGCTTCGTGCACCAGCGCCGTTGTCTGCAGCGTGCAACTTCCGCCCCAGCGAGCGCGGGCACCTTGCGCAATGTGCTTGAGCTGCTCGTAGAAGCTCGGCAGCAATTCCGCCGCGATCCGGCGTACTTCCGCCGGGGCCGCGCTGTGCTCGAACAAGTCGTCATTTTGGGAATCGGCGTGGCTCATGCACGGGTTTCTGGAGAGTCCGTTGGCGGGAAATGAAGGGCTTTCTGGTTATACAGGCTATATAGGATAAACCGTCCGTCATAGGTAGCGTATGTCCGCCACTCCCGATATACCGACCGAGTTTGGCCAGAGCGCTCGTCAATCGAGCGCAACGCCCGGGCTCCTGGGACGTATGAAGAGAATGCTGCTGAATCCCAAGGCGGAGTGGGCGGCCATTGCCGTCGAGGACCCTTCGCACGCGCGCATGTATGGGGGGTTCATCCTTCCTCTGGCGGCACTGGCCGCGGCGGCCTCATTTGTCGATGTATCCATTGTTGGGGATGCCGGGCCGCTGGCGCGCGCCATACATTTTTCCCCATTGCATGCGGGGTTGCTGATCGCGGGACTGGTTTTCGGCTTCGGGCTGCTGGGAGTCTTTCTCGCCACGTTGATCATCGACGCGCTCGCCTCGTTCTTTGGAGCTTCCCACAGCCAGCGCAGGGCTTGTGCAACCGCATGCTACGCGTCCACACCCGTGTGGATAACAACTGCCTTCGCTGCCCTTCCTAGCCTATGGGCGCCGCTCTATGTGCTCGCGGTGATCTATCATACCTACCTGCTGTCTCTCGGATTAAGGGTGTTGATGCAGGCCCCGCGAGACAGGGTATGGGGCTATGCCACCACCGTCGTGTTGTGCGCGATTCTGATGGAAATCGTGTTTACGATGGCGAGCGTAGCTCTGGGCGGCGCGACGCATATGAATCCTTATCGCGCTTTTGGCTGAGCTTGGAGATCTTGGCGCGCCGATTGCAACTCGCTCCACTTACGCTCCGGCTCTTGCATCAACATCTGATAGTGCCGGGTCAGTGTAGGACACCATCTGCAAACTTCCTGTCCTGCCTCCGGCAGATCCGCCATTTGCGCGCATTCCCGGGTCAGCCGGCCGCCGTGGTGATTTCCCATGTCGTATTCCAGCCGACCGATGATGCTCGGATAGCGAAGCTCGTTGAGCTCCTTGAGAGCTGAAGGCTTACGCGCCATGCGCAGGAACTCGGGGTTGCACGACCAACCCAGCGCGGTGACCTGTGACAGTGTTGCCAGAGGGTCGATGAGCAGATCCTCGTAATACACCAGCGTGTCGAAGCCTTCCCTGCGCATGAACACTTCGTCGAGCAAGCTGAACTTCTCCTCCAGAAAACCACAGTGGTGGCGGTAGCTCTTGGTGGAGAGCGAGCGGTAGTTTGCCTCTGGATGACGCAGGAAGAGGATCGTGTGATCCGGTCGAAAGCGCTCCTTGTGAAGCGCTAACGGGAAGGCGGTTGTCACGACGACTTTGGCGACCACATCACCGTCGCCCTGCAACGCCGGTGCTGCGTAAAGCGCCCAGATATCCACGAATGCCGCGCAATCAGGCTTTTGCGCCAGCAGGTACGCGAACGTCGACGCGCCGCTCGATTGCATGCCGTATATAAGGAGGCGCATTATGTCATATCGGTCAATCGTTATAGCGCAATGTCAGAGCTCTATTGGACGGCCCATAGCCCCAGTTGACCCAGGCTTTGTGCCAACTCGATCCGTGTCGTGCGCCAGTCCAACTGTGCCTGGATCTGCTGCAACTCTGCGTTGGCCAGAGTGGTCTGCGCATTCAACAAGTCGAGGATGCCGCTCAGCCCGGAACGATACCGCTGCTGATAAGCTTCGAAAGAGCCCTGCGCGCTTTGCAGGATGACCTCCGTGTTGTGCAGGTTCTCCGTCGCCGTCTGCAAGGCCTGGAAACTCGTCCAGACATCGAGTGCCACTTGCTGTTGGGTGTCATGTAGAGCGGCGGTGCTGGCCTCGGCGTGAGCTTGAGCCTCCCGAATCTTGTATTGGCGGGAAAAGCCTTCGAACAAGGGTATCGTCACGCCGATACCGAACGAAGCTTGGTGCTCGATCGCCGGATATGTCGGCCCTCCATAGATTGCACTTGATGGCGTGTCGATACGGCTGGCATTGCCAGCCAGGCTCAACTTCGGCAGCCCCTGGATGCGCGCAATGCGGACATCTTCGAGCGCTGCTTGCGACTGAGCCCGTGCGGCGGCGATGCCCGGGTGGGATTGCAGCGCCTCATTGATCAAGTCGTGAATGGCGTGCACGAAGCTCGTGTCCGGGAGGACGCTTTGATCCAAGGGTAGCAACTGCAGTTCAGCATCAACCGGTAAGCTCATATCCTTGGCGAGCGTTCCTGTGGCTAGGCGCAAAGCACCATCCGCTCTGGTGCGCTGGAAGACTGTTTGGGCGAATACGGTGTTGGCCTGTAGCTGGTCCGTGATGGGTGAGACGCCCGTCTTGTAGCGCGCCGTGGCAGCAGCCAGCGTCTGCTGCGCATTGGACTCGATGAGAGTTGCCGCGTCCACCGCGGCTCGTGCCGCCTGGGCGGTGTAGTAATCCTTGGCAGTCTCAGCGAACACCGCTTGTAACACCAGGTCCTGGTTCGCCTGCGCGGCCGCCGCTAGCTGCTTGGCTTGCCGGAGTGCTGCCTCGCGGCCGCCGAAGTCGTAAAGGAGCCAACTCAAGGAAAGCGCTTCCGTGGTGACGGGTTGCGAGTACCGGAAGCTTAACTCAGGGTGCCCTTTGACCGTGGTGTCCTCGTGAGCAGCGGCGTATTCCGCTGTGCCGTCCATTGTTGGAAGGTACGCCGCTTTGGATTCGCCCACACTCGCCATCGCTGCTTTGACACTCGCCCAGGCCGCGTGCGTCTTTGCGCTTCCACACAAGGAGCGCTCAATCGCTGCGAACAGAGGCAATGGCACGGGAATGGGCTTCTGCTCGCACGCGCTGGCGGCATCCGGCAGCAGCGGCGTCGCAGGTCCCTGCGAGATCTGCGATTGAGTGTTGAATATATCGCCGGCTGCCGCGACAGTTGAGACCGCCGTCATGAACAGCCCGAACGCGAAGAGTAACGCATCCTGAGCAGAGCCTCGACATTCTAACGCCATGCGGCAGCTCCCTAGCGCAATTGTCTTTGCGTACCCAGCCCCGGGTGAGGCGGTTGCGGGGAAGGTTGGTCGCCGGCCGCGAGCGTCTTTATGAGGTCCAGCCAGCGCGGCAGGGTGAAGCTGTCGAGATCGAAATCCCGAATGGCGGTCGCCCTCGCAGCCTCACGCAGGTCCTGCATGCGATCCGGGTGATCGAAGATCTCGTCGATGCGATCGCAAATGGCTTCGATGGCGAAGAAATCCACCGCAAGCCCGTTCTCGCGATCACGTAAAACTTCCAACACCGGCGCGGTCGCCGAGCCCAGGAGCAGGCAGCCTGCAGACATGGCCTCGACGAAGGACCAGGACAGGACGAATGGATAGCTGAGGTAGACGTGCACCGAGGAGACCTGCAGCAGGTTCAGGTACACGTCGTAGGGCAGATGACCGAGGAAGTGCACACGCTCGTGATCGAGACGTTCACCCACCTCGGCGAGCATAAACTGCCGGAAGCTGCCGCCCCCCGGCGGGGGCTCTCCGTAGCTGACCCCATCACCGCCTGCGATCAGAACATGGGCGCGAGGACGTCGCCGCAGAATGTGTGGCAACGCGCGCATGAAAATATGGAAACCGCGGTAAGGTTCGAGGCTACGTGCCACATAGGTGATGACCTCATCCCGGCGTCTCAACACTACTCCCGTGGACGCCAGTTTGAGCCACGCATCCGGGTCCGGTTTGACCCGAGCCGTGTCGACCCCTTCATGCAGCAGTGAGATTTGTGGCTGCATACTCGCTGGAAAGAGACTGCGTTGCCAGCGCGTGGCGGTATGTCCCCAGTCGCAATTGGCGAAACTCAAGCGATTCAGGGCATTGCGGACCTGCAGCCGTGAGCTGTCATCGACGCATGCCGACGCGAACTCCGCATCGAATCCCACATCGGCTCCATAAGGGTGATAAAAAAACTCGAAATTCGCGAGCAACGGCACATCCGGAAACACGTTCTTGACGAACAGCGTCTCGCCCCAGCCGCAGTGCCCAATGATGATGTCGGGCCGTATGCCCTGTGCAAGCAGCGTGCGGCACACGTTTGCCACAGCGACGCCGGTACGCACTGCGAGATCGAAAGAGGCTGTGTAAGCGTGGCAGCCGCTTGAATCGGGCGGTCTGTCCGGCTTATACACGAGCTTGATGACTCTCGGGAGCTCACTGTGCGGGGTTTGGGTGATGAAGAAGACCGTGTTCTGCGGCAACCGGGCCAGATGACGTGCCACATGGACGTATTGCGCAGGGAAGTTCTGGTGAATGAAAACGACAATCACAGTATGCGCGAGACTAGCTTCAGAGGGCGAGAGCGGCGAGGAGCGTTTCCCGGCGTGAGCTGCTTTCGGATCGCTGGGTGAGCACGAGCGCCGCCAACTCCAGGTTACTGCGTCGTCGTAGCACGATCTCCGCAAATCCGGCGGCACTCAGACGCTCGAGAAACAGAGTCGGCGTGAAGCCGCAACGATGCGCCATTGTAGTGTTGCCTTGCGCGATCGCCGGTCCGAAGCCCCACAGCATGTCGTGTGCGGTCACGGGTCCAGCGGCCGATTCGTAGATCGGCTCGTGTAGCCGGTCCGTGGCGATCCACTCGGCGATCGCCTGCAGATCCGGAACAATGAGGCAGGCGAATCCATCAGCAGACAGCACGCGGCGAATTTCAGTCAGGGCGCGCGGTACCTCGTGTGGAAACAGGTGCTCAATGCAGTGTGCGGACCACACCGCATCTACGCTGCCGTCCGGGATGGTTGATAGATCGGCGATATTCGCGACCACGTCGGGTTCGGTGAGCGGATTGATATCCACCCGCAGCTCGCGCCAGTTCCCGAAGTAAGCCGGCAGGCCAGTCCCTCCAGCAACACCACTGCCGGCGTTGAGGACGACCGGCTGCGGCGGTTCGGTGCCAGCTTGCATCGGTGAGCATCGCTCTTGATCGGACGGCCGTTCGCGCGTCACTTGACTGTCGATCCGCGGTCCGCCGAGTTGCGGTCGAGTTGCACCTCGATGGCGACCAGCGGGTCATCCGGCGACTCGGAGCGACACAGGGTCCCGTCACGAAGCGGACCGACCACCGCGCCACTCAAGAATCGGCCAGTGTATGCACAGGAATATTCCGCAGCCTCCGCAGGGTTGACACGAACCGCGAACGCCGTCAACGGGGTTCCCTGGCCACGCGTTCCGCACAGCGCTCCGCCGCTCAGCCAGCCCAACTCGGTGCCCTGATTATCGACAGCACTGTATTCGAGCAACTCCGCTTTGGAAGGCTTCTGTGCAATAACGGCGAAAGCTTCGATCCACAGCTTGTCGTCGGCGCGTCCTGCCCAGCCCTGGCTAAACTCCAGATCTCCAACGTTCCGCACGTGGACAAACGTTCTTGCGCTCGGGACGTCGATCTCCCCGTTAGGAGGCAATGCGCCGTTGGCGGCCGCAGTGGGTGTTGCTTGGACGTCCAGCTTGCGGATGTCGATAGACAGAACAGAGCTGTCGGGAGCCCGCAGAGAAGTGAGCAGGAGGCTGGCGCTTTGTTGTGAGATTTTGACCATGACGACGTCCCCGGTCCGCGTCAGCCAGTGGCCGACCGTAGCGGGTCCCTCCAGAAACTCGATGACTCCCGCGGAGCGTACCGGAGCCGGAGCCACCAGGAGAGCCGGCAGGGCCAGTCCGTCCTGATCCGGTGTGCCGCCGTCGGTGACGGTGAAAGCATAAATGCCGACGGGCAGCGCGATGACCTGCACTGCCGCGGTAAGCTCCTGTTGGTTCTGTCCGTTGGCTGGTGGATGGTTGGATTGCATGGGGTCACCCCTGTTCCCCGCGAAGGGATTGTTTGAGTTTGCGGCTTTGAAGGTGCTCAGTATCGTGTCGTTGATCATGGTTGGCGCCGTCGCCAGAGGCAACAGGGCGCCTGCGCCGGATGCCCGCAGTCTCTCGGCCACGGCCCCCAGATCGATAGCGACGATAGGGAGGTTTTCGGCCAGGGCGTACGAGAGCGTATAACACCACGTTTCCGGCGCCTGGCACGGAAAGAAAGCAATGTCGCACTTTTCACGCCGCAGGAGCGCCGTGGCCTCGCTTTCTTTGTAGGGACCTGTGACGAATACGCGTCCGGTTTCCAACAGAGGGGTGTCATCTCGGGTATATCCGATGACCACGAATTCCAGCGGCAAGTTGCGCGCGGCAGCATCGCGCGCGCATGAGAGCAGGACGGCGTAACCTTTGGGAGTTCCGATAGCGCCGATCAGCGCAACGCGCACTGTATCTCGATGCGGGCGCGGCAAACGCAGTCGCTTCGAGCCAGGCTGTTCCCAAGGAAGCACCTCGATCGAGACTCCCGGAAAATAGCGTTCCAGCCGGTTATGGACGTCCAGTGTTGGAACCACGATGCGCGCGGCGCCACTCATTATTTTGAGGCTGCGCGCTCGAAGTGCGCGCGCTGTCATGGGTTCCCGCAGGGCGGAACCGTTGTCGCGCACACACACCTCGCAGGCCTCGATCGGCGGTTCGCCGCAATACGTTCCAGCCCCGTTCAGAAGCGCGACACGCGGACAGATCCAGGCATAGTCGTGGACGAACACGCTATAAGGCACTCCGAGGCTTGCCACCATCTCCAGCACGGCACCCGGTATATCGAGAAAGTGATGGATTTCGACATGACGCAATCCCAAGTCCAAGAACAGCGTCTTCATTTCGGACAAATCCTGCGGAAGCTCGTAGCTCAAATGAGCGAAGTCGGAACCCGGCACGCTCAACCGGACCCGATGTTGCCCATTCGATGAGCTCGCTCCACGAAGGACCAGGACAGTATGGTTGCCGCCCAGAACCTCTCGCCTGTGCTCGACGTGCCGCTCGACACCTCCTGGCAAATCCGAACTGACAAGCAAAACGGGGTTCGCGGCTGTCGTCAGCAGCCGTTGCCGATCTATGGCCCGCCGGAACTGCAACAGCGGATCGGTGGCCAGAAATTCCGCTATGAGGCGGTCGTAGCCCGGATGGCGTTGATTGATGACACGCGAGTTGCGGGCCGTCAGAACCTGCTTGGTGGGTCCGTACGAGCGCGCGCCTGCGTGTCGCACGAACATTCCAGTGGCGGCCATGTGGCGCCACCCCAAGCGGCGGGCTCGCAGGCAGAAGTCACTTTCTTCCCCGTATCCCTTGCCGAAAGCTTCTTCCTCGAGCTCGCCCGTGTCCTCCAGGCATCGGCGCCGTATGTATAAGCAGAACCCCACACCGACAGGAATCTCGATCGCGTGTTGACCGTTCACCGAGTGTGCGATCCGGTCGATCTCGGCGGCTTGGAGCGGGGAATACGGTCGATTCTCGAGGTCCGCATAGGTCGTAATGGCCGAGGCCTCGCCGAAAGGGGTCACAGTGCCGATATCGTCCGAGGAGTAGGCGACTCCTCTCAAGCGCTCGAGCCAGCCCCCGAAAACCTCCGTGTCCGAATTCAACAATACCACGTCTTTATCGGGATGCGCGCGCATGCCGCGATTGGCTGCTCCGGGAAAACCGAGGTTCCGGGGGTTACGCAACAACGTGATTCGTCCCGCCTGCCCAAGCGCCACGAGAGATTCGATCAATGCATGCTCCGGGCTGGCGTCATCGACGACGGTTATGGACGCGAGCTCCGGGTCGGTAGTGCTCAGCACGCTGCGCAAACAGGCTAATGTCTCGGATGTTCCAGAGTATACGGGTATGACGATGTTAACTTTGGGCGACACTGTCGCCTCGGGAATCGGTGCCGACAAAGCATGGCCGCGGGTGCGTGTTTCGTGTTGCGAAATACAGCCTTTCGACATCTTCAGCGGACTACCGGACAGCGGGGTGCGCCGGCCGTCGGGTGATAGGGCGAACACCTCCAGCGCCTCGTCCGATGAAAGCTGTTCGAAAGGTATTGCGAAAGTCCAACCTACGTCGCCGCGCTGAGTTGGTTTTACCTCGAAGGTCGACTCGCTGCGGTGGTGGCTGCAGAGGATCCACACTCCGGAGGAAGGCGCCCAGCCAAGCGAAACCTCCCCCGACAATGTAGCAGTGTCCCAGACAACCCATCCGCCGGCGCGACAGTCGGGAGGCCAAGACTGGGGCGATCCGAGCAGGGCTGTTCCTTCCACTGCGAGCCGGACGACGCCCGCGCATCCTGAGGGCAGGCTCACGGAAAAATCGGCCAAAGGGGCAAATCCAGCACCCGTGGTGATGGACGCCAACTTCCGGCCATCGCACTCGAGCGTGGCTATCCGGTCACGACGGATCGCACCCACGAGCCGCAACCCGGAATCCACTCCGACCCAACCCGGAAATCGGTCGAGGTCGCACGCACACAAATCCGAGGCCATCCGTGCGAGGTGCTCCACTGTGTCGACAGCGAATCGAGACAG
Source organism: uncultured Steroidobacteraceae bacterium (assembly GCA_964494895.1). Taxonomy (GTDB): domain Bacteria; phylum Pseudomonadota; class Gammaproteobacteria; order Steroidobacterales; family Steroidobacteraceae; genus 13-2-20CM-66-19. The sequence continues at coordinate 29,676 of CAZBTV010000024.1, forward strand.
TAACGACTCGCATAGCTGCTGCGCCAGCTCCGGTGATCCGGCAGCGAGTGCGGCCTCGGCTCGCAGTACCACGCTCTCGGGTTCCTCTCGCCCTAACAACAGCTCGCCAGCCGCGCGAATCGCACCTAGCTTCAGCAATAATCTCGAGTGAAGCCGGACCGCCGTTGCATCGGCCGGCGCGAAGCGCCGCGCGCTATCCGCGAGCCTCTCGGCTAAAGGGTATCGTCCGGCCTCGATCGCAGCCGCCGCACTCCTGAACAAGGCCGCCAGTCGAGTCTCGTTGTTCTCTGACGTACCGTTCCTCATGCGCCACTCCGCTTCCGCGGAGGCACTCACGCGGCACGGAGATCCGGTCGATTCCATGCGACCGGATCTCCGTCACGCGATCAGTGCGGCTTCGTCACATCGTGCGCGGAAATTCCGGTCAATGTAATCGTCGTCTTGTCGGACAGAGTGAGGGCGCCCGTCTTGCTCTCGGGACCAGTCACGCTCTTCACGCTGGCAGCGGTGGTGCCTGCGACGTTGATTGTATCGCTCAGAGTCAGAGGGTGCGCGGCGCCCGAAGCTGAACTGGTTTCGAACTTGCCGGAGAACGCGGAGCCGGCTAGAACCGTGTCGCTACCGATGCCGCCGAATGCTGGGCTCACACCACTGTGAACGCCGCCGGCGAAGGTGTCTGCCCCGACCTTGCCGTGCACGGAGCCGCCGCTGAGCGTAGCACTTGACAGGCTGCTGCCGCCGAATACGGACGCTACACCCTGCGTAGCACTTGTCGCGGAACTGAGTTTCGATAATGCGTGCAGAGCGGCCTGATGCTCCGCTGGACTCAACGTGGAAATACCGGCTTTCGTACCACCCGGAACAGTAACTAGATCGGCCATGAGCAACTCCCTTGTAACAGCCTGGACGTGTTGATTGAGATCTGACACCGCGCGCCGTCCAACCCGCGCCGGACGTGCGCATAGATCGAAGATAACCGGACTTCATTATAGGTTGCAAATGTGTCAGAAATCGTTCAGGAACGTTAACAAGCCGGGCCCGGCCGTGCACTTTTTTGTGCCGATTCGGAGCGCATCCGGCCGGCTGCGCGCCAGTTTGGAGCGCCGGAGATCGTAATTCACGGTCATCATGAAGTTATTTGGCTCCGCCGGCGGGCGCGCTGCGAGCGTCGCAAAGCCGAGAGCTCGGCGCGCGCTGAAACATGCCCCTGCGCGTTGGCACGTTCGAGCCAATGTCGTGCTGTTTGTGTGTTCTGCGAAACGCCTATGCCACGCGCGTAACACATCCCGAGCTCATATTCCGCTTCAGCGTATCCCTGCTCCGCAGCCATGTTGAGCCAGCGCGTCCCGGCTTCCGCGTCAACGGAACACCCACGGCCTTCGAGATAACAACGTCCGACACTGTATTGCGCGCGTGCATCGCCGACGGAGGCTGCGGCGAGCCACAGTCCAAACAGCTCGGATTGAACATGCGGGGCGCGGTCACCGGCGCTTTCGAGCGCGGCCGCCAGCAAAACGATCGAACCGATGTGACCTTGCGCCGCGCCGCGGCGGTACCAGCTCTCGGCCTCATGATAATCCGGCGGTCCAACCAGTCCCAACCGGCAGCAGTCGCCCATCCACGCTTGCGCCTGCGCATCCCCGGCGACTGCGGCCTGTTCCATCCATGCGCGTGCCGTCGCGTAATCAGGTGTTCCATCGGACTCGTCAGACAGCAGATGGCCCAGGGCTCTCTGCGCCTTGATCTCACCAGCGCGCGCGGCCTGCTCCAACAGAGCAATCGCTTGCGTCCGGTCCCGTGCAACACCTTTTCCCTCGGCGGTGAGCAGTGCGAGGTTATAAAGTGCGTCAACGCTTCCGCGGCTCGCCGCATGTCGCAGCCAGTCTGCGGCGGAAACGAAATCCTGTGCAGCTCCCAGTCCCTCAGCGTACAAAGAGGCGAGGACGTTGAATGCTTCGGGGCGGCTGGCCGAGTCTGCGACGTCGAGCCAACGCGAGGCTTCCGCGGCATCCCGTGGGACCCCTCGACCGAACAAGTACAACTCCGCCAGCGTCGCGGCCGCGCCCTTGTGACCTGATTCCGCAGCTTGCCGTAGCAAGGCCGCGGCCTCTACACCGTCGTCGGTGGGACGCTCCAGCATCATTTGCGCGAGTGCGCAGCCTGCCTCCCGGTGGCCGCGTGCCACGGCTCGGCGCAACCAAGTCTCGGCGGCCACCTCATCCCGCTCGGTTTCTGGAGAACGCCAGTGAATCATGCCGAGAAAGTACATTGCAGGCACAAATTGCTGGCCCGCCGCCGCTTCGATCTGTCGTAACGATTCCGCCGCGTCCCGTGGCACGCCGGTCTCGCCATGCCACAGCAATCTTCCCAAGTGGTATTGGGCGATCGGGTTGCCAGCTTCGGCAGCAAGGCGGAACCAATCTGCGGCTCGTGGGTAGTCTGGATCGGTCTGGTAGGCTCCGGCGTAGAGCAGGCCTAGTCCCACCTGGCCTGCGGAGTCGCCTTGCCCAGCCGCGCGCGCGAACCATCGCTCCGCCTCGGCTGAATTGCTTGTGGTACCCAGGCCAAGGGCAAGCTGATGTCCCAGGCGCGCTTGGGCTTCCGCAATGCCGCTCTCGGCCGCCAGCCGATTCCACCGTAGGGCTTCCACGAAGTCCTGGCCGACTGAGACGCCGTTCGGAAAGAAGGAGGATAGGGCGCCTTGTAATTCGATGGTTGCCGGTGCGGCAACCTCGCCGCCTTGCATAGTCACGCTCGCCGGCGACGGCGGCTCGATGAAAAAGATCAAACCCAACCGTGTTTGGGCTGCCGTATGGCCTTGCTCCGCGGCCAGGCGTAGCCAGCGGACTGCATCGGCCAGGCTCTGCACGACACCTTCGCCGCGCTCATACATCACTCCCAGGCGGTGTTGGGCGGCGGCGTTGCCGGCCGTTGCCAGCATGCGCAATTCGTCGAAAGCATCTTGTGACCAGCCTTTTGCAAGTGAACGCTCTACGGCGGCGAGGCGCGAGTCGGCATCCCGGTGCGCCAGCCTGGCGAAGAGGGCTCTCCATTTGCCCAGCGTACTCATGGCTCCTGCATTGCCTCCGAGCCCGAGCGCAGCGCCCCTCCCAACATATACCACATGATGGTGCGGCGCCCCACGACAATGTCGGTTTGCAGTGTCATTCCGGGAGTAATACGAAAGTCCCGAGGCACGTCGTGCAGCTTGATCGAGGTGATCTTGATTCGTGCGGCGAAGTAGGGCGAGCGCGTCTGGGTGCCGCCTCCCGCGGTGACCGAGTCCTGAGTGGGCAATTCGGTGAAAGAATCCTGACTGACGTTCTTCACGACACCCGTGCCCGTGCCGTGCTCGAGGAACTTATAGGCGTCGAATTTGATTTCGACCGGATCGCCGACCTTGACGAAGCCTACATCCTGAGACTCGATTTGTACGGCTGCCTCCAGAGGGGCATTGATCGGGACCAAGCTGAAGAGCGGCTGGGATTCCCCAGCTATCGCTCCTGTGGAGAGATTGGGTACGCGCAGCACGATGCCGTCCTCGGGGGAGCGCAGATCGATGAGCTCGCTCACTTTCCGGAGCTTTTCGATGTCCTGCCGGGCGGCGTCCAAATCATCCTGCACCTTCGCGAGGTTGTTCAGATTATCCTCATGCCACTTGTCAATGAATGCCTGGCGCTGTTGTCTCAGCGACTCCAGCAGGTGTTGCGCGGAGTCCAGGCTACTCTTGCTCTGTACGAGCTGCACTGAAGCCTGTGCACTCTGGCTCTGGGCGTTCAGGTACTCGAGCTGGCTCACATAACCGCTGTTGACAAGATCGCCGTTCATGCCTACGAGCTTGCGGGCGATCTCCAACCGCGCCTGCAGCTCGGGAACACTCTGCCGCAAGCCCTCGATCTGTGCGCGCGTGCTATTGATCCGCTGGTCGAAATCTTTCACTGCCGCATCGAATTCGATGCGCCGCTGCTCCCATATCGAAGACTGCACGACGTCGTAGTCGTTGGCGCTGCGCGGTGGCAGCGGGGTGCCGGCATCCTCAGCTCTCATGCGGGCGAGCTGTGCCTCCAGGCTGGCGATTTTCTGCTCCAACTGCCTCAGGTTTGCCTGGGCGAATGTCGGATCACACGTGGCCAGTATCTGGCCCTTTTTCACGCGATCACCGACTGAGACCAGCACATGGTTGATGATGGCCTTCTCGAGCGGTTGTACCGTCAGAGTGCCGGAGATGGGTAACAGGCGACCCGGTGCCTTGACGATGCGATCGAGCTTGGCGATCGAGCAGAAAACCAGCGTCGCCACGATGAGTCCGGCGAGAACGTACACGGTGGCACGCTCGGGCAGGCGGTGTGGTTGGGCCAGCACTTCGGCGGTGGCCGACTCGAACGCCGGAAAAGGCCGCAGCCCTACCTCAGGCGGCGGTCTCAGGGAGAGTTGCCGGGCTGGCATCGGCGTGCGCATCCACGTGACGGTTCTGTTGGTGCCAAAGTGAGGCGTAGATATCGCAACGCGCGAGCAAATCGTGATGTCGCCCCACGTCGTAAAATTTACCTCTCTCCAACACCAGAATCGCATCCGCCATCACCAGCGAAGAGAGGCGATGGGAGATGATGATGACGGTTCTATCTTGGGCGATACGCATGAGGTTGGCGTTGACGATCGCTTCGCTTTCGGCGTCCAACGCGCTGGTCGCTTCATCCAAGATCAAGATCTTCGGGTCGACCAGCAGAGCGCGCGCGATGGCCAGGCGCTGCCGCTGCCCACCAGAGAAATTGACCGCGCCCTCCTCAACGTAAGTCTCGTAGCCGCGCTCGAGGCGTTCGATGAACTCCTCGGCGCCCGCGAGTTGCGCCGCGCGCACGACCTTGTCGAATGGTGCATTCGGCCGGGCCGCGCTGATGTTTTCCCGAATGGTTCCGCTGAACAGGAAGTTTTCCTGCGGGACGACTCCGATATTGGTGCGTAGATGGTCGAGATCGATCTGCCGCAGGTCCATGCCATCGATCTTGATCGTTCCTTCGTAATCGCGGTTCAATCCTTGCAACAGGCGGGTGACGGTCGTTTTGCCGGAGCCGCTGCGCCCCATGACGCCGAAGATGGTGCCGCGAGGAATCTCGAAGGAGACACCATTCAAAGCGTACGGTGCGCCGGGTCGATAACGAAAGCGCACCTCTTCGAAGGCAACATGCCCTGAAATAGGCCGCTTCAGGCCGGTGCCAGACCGCCCTTCCTCGGGGGGGTGGTTCATGACCGAGGCGACTTCATGCAAGGCTCCGCGGGCGTGCTCGAAGCTATTCAACATGCCTGCGAGCTGCACGATTGGCGCCGCAACCCGGCCCGCCAACATGGTGAAACCGACTACCGTGCCAGCCGTCGTGCCCTCGGGATCCCGCAACGCCATATAACAGCCCAGGAAGAAGCTGCCGATGTAGAGCAATCGTTCGAGGGGTGCGACGATGGTCTGTGGCACATTGGCGAGGCGATCAAAATCCCTTCGCGCCTCGACCACCTTCGCCACGCGCACGTCGCGCTCGTGGCGCTTCAGTCCTTCCAGCGACAATGATTTGACGGTGCGGATGCCATAGATGCTTTCGACCTGATGAGCGCCCATCCGCTCCTCGGCGACGGTGACCGCGCCGTGGAGCCGCCTCAGAGGCGGGAGAAATACCAAGTACACCCCAAGGATGGCCAGGGCTACCGTCAGAACGAAGAAACTGAGCTTCCAGTTCAGAAACAACAGCACCGGCAAGAGCACGAACAGGGTGATGCCGTCCAACAACGTGCCGCAGACCTGGACTGTCAGGAAGGCGCGAATGTGCCAGATTTGCCCGATCTTGGCATTGATCGTTCCGGTCGGCATGCGCTCGAAGAAAGACATTGGCAGATCGAGGAGCCGGTCGAAAACATAGAGATTGATCCGGGCATCGATGCGTGAGCTGGCCAGCAGCACCAGGTAGCGGCGCAGATAACCGAAGGTTGTATCGAATGCAATGACCCCGAGTAGTGCAAGTCCCAGTACGCCCAGCGTCGCGACGCTCTTGTTGTAGAGCACGCGATCGATCATGACCATGAACATGATCACCGGAAAGAGCGACAGCAAGCTCATCATGAATGCTGCCACACTTATGTCGCGGAACAGCTTGCGCTCCCTGACGACCTGCCCGATCAGCCAAGCGAAGCCGAACGGCTGTTCCTCGTCCATCAGTCGCCAACGCCGTTTCAACAGCAGCGCCTCGCCGTTCCAGTTGTCGAACAGGCGCGGCTCATCGATCAGCGCGCTGATGCCCCGGTCCGAGACCGGGTCCTCGATCAGCGCGAGATGCGTGCCGTCACGCTCGTGAACGCGATCCAATAAAACAGCGCGACCATCGCTCAACACGAGGATGGCGGGTGTCGAGCGGGCGAGTGTCCCCAGCTCGCCTCGCTTTATTTGTACGCGTTGGCCACGTAGACCGGTGCGCTCGGCCATACGCAACAGCAAGGCTGGCCCTGGCTCTGGACCGGTGAACGGATGGGCGCGGATCAGCTCATCGACGCTGAACGTCAACCCGTAGTGTTGAGCGATTCGCACGAGTGCGGCAACCGCGGTGCTGGTGTAATGCACCTTTTCGTCATCCTTCCGTTGACGCGTTGCCGCGTGGTTCCGCCGGGTTCGCAGTGTCGCACGGAGTGCTTAGTGTCCGTGCATCACCGCTCCTTGTCCATCTTGGGGAACGTATCACTTCATCTCTTCCGGGTGAAGGTCCGTCACGGAGGCGGGCAAAGGCGATCGAAGGGGCGTGCATACCTTTCGAAATGGAGGTTGTAGTAGGGATCGCAGTCAATTTGCGACTGCCAACGCTCGCGCAGGGCTGCCGCTTCTGAGCGATGCCGTGTCTGTTGGGCGGACGAGAGATCGAACCCACGCGATTTCGATTCGAAATGATAGAGTGTGCAGAACGGGTTGTAGATGACTCGATACCCCGCGCCCCGTAGCCGCAGACAGTAGTCCACATCATTGAAAGCTATCTTGAGCCGCGCCTCGTCGAAGCCGCCGAGTTGCTTGAAAAGAGTGCGTCTGGTCGCCAGACAGGCTCCGGTTACGGCCGCCGCGCTGCGTTGCAAGTGAGTGCGGCCGAAATATCCTCCCGACTGCGGGGATTCACCGACGGAATCATGGCCGGCGGCTCCCTCAACTCCCAGCACCACTCCCGCATGTTGGAGTGTTCCGTCGGCATAAAGCAGGCGCGCGCCGACCGCACCAACATCGGGCCGGATGGCGTTCGCCACCAGTTCCGTGCACCAATCCTTCGTCAGCACGACCGTGTCGTTGTTCAGGAAGATCAGGATCTCACCTCGGCACTCATCCGCCGCTGCGTTATTGATGGCAGACCAGTTGAAAGCTCCATGAAACTGGGTGATCCGCACTCGAGACACGCCCGCAAGAGCAGCGAAATAATCGAGTGTGGCGGTTTCAACGCTGTCATTGTCGACTACCAGGATCTCGAGAGCTCCGGGATAAAGAGCGGCCGAGCTCAGAATACTGTCTATGCAGGGGCGCAGGAGATCGATGCGATCGCGAGTCGGAATGATCACCGATACCGCGGGTGCCGCCGTAGGCAGTCCCCACCGGATCCGGGTTGCGAACGGCCGTGAAGCTCCCAACGGGTCCGCGTGTGATTCGACAGTGCCGGCACACCCAAGGCGGCCAAGGTGCTCTTGCACGAGCAGGACAATGTTGTCCTGAATCCTTCGTGTCAGGGCTGGTGTCCGTGATACGGAGTTTTCGGTCACCCGCCAATGATAAAGAATCCTTGGCACATGGCGAATGTCTGCTCGCTGCAGGCGCTCCGTGATGCGCAAAATAAAATCGTGGTCCTGAGCGCCATCGAATTTCGCACGCAACCCGCCGACCGCTGTCACGACGTCGTGGCGCACTACGAGCAGATGACAGACGTAATTCATTGATAAAAGCAAATCAGGGTCGTATGCCGGTTTGAAAAAAGGCGTATGGTGGACCCAGCGGCCCAGCTCGTTGAGCTCGATGCGGTCTTCGTCCGAGTACACGAGGCCGTATGAGCGCTCCTGCAAAACGCGCGTTACGTCAAACAATGCGTCGGGAGCGAGCTCGTCGTCGTGGTCGAGGAACGCGAGATAGTCGCCCGTGGCGACTGCAATGCCTCGATTGGTGTTGTCGGCGATGCCTGCCCGCTCGGATCCGTGAACCCACCGTATTCGTGACTCGTTTGAATAGCGGCGCGCCAGGATCTGCAGATCGTCATTCGGCCCCGAACCGTCGTTACAGACTATCAACTCCCAGCGATCGTAGGTCTGGCGGATCACACTGGTGATGGCCAGCTCGAGCAGGCGCACGTCCGGATTCCAGGTGGGCAGAATGACAGAAATGAGCGGACGAGACGCGAGAGCTGCCGCCTGCTGGCGTTGCTCGGCGAGAAGATCCGGCGCAAGGCGATAAAAACGTTCCCAATAATCACCGTACGCTTCCAGTGGAACACTGGCCAGGCGGTTGAGATCGGGCAAACGCGCTGCAATTCGCTCGAGAAGCGTACGTAACTCTGCCACATCGTTACGCGTGGTGGCGAGTATGTCGAGCCCCACCATCAAGTCGGCGCTCACCGTGACCTCACCGGCGATACTCTGGCGAGAGATGGAGTCGATCACCGTAAGCCTACGCTGTCGCGCGAAACTCGCCCGATGCACGGCTGGCACTTTGTAGGTAAAGCCACACATCCCGTCGCCGCCCACAGCCTCTTTTACGTCAGGCCGCGAATCACTGCATGGCACGGCGCCGATGAACAGGTTGTCGGCGTAGATCTCCACGGTTACCGCAACTTGTTTGTTGCAGAGGTCGAGCGCCCAACCGCGGATCTCGACCGCCGATGCCGCATCCACCGCACCGACGACGGCGCGCTCCAACTTCGACCAGGGTTGCCCTTCAAGTCGTTCGCGCAGTACACGGTCGATTTCCGCCGCCCTGAGCGCTGGAGCCATCGCAACCAAGGTCGCATCGGCAAGCAGTGATTCGAGCAGGTGTGGCCAGGAGCGCGCCGCGCCCGCCATCCTGCGTGCCGCCTGCCCGATTGGCAGTCGGCGCTGCGACCAATCGATCAGGCGCAGAGGCGGACTTTGAGCCATCTGCTCATGTGGAAGGGGTTCGCGTAGCAGCAGCGGCTTGAGTACGGCTATCCGGAACTCCTCGCTGTTGATCACCTCTTGTACTATGGCATGCAGTCTCGCGTCGAGGCACCGCCGCAGGACGATGGGTTCGGGTGTTTTACCCAGAAACAAGTTGAAGCATTGCGCGACGTCGGTCGCATCCACCCGTTGCCCGTCGATTCCACTCATATAACGTTCCAGATCGTCTCGATCACCTTCGCAACCGAGGCGTCGTCCAACTCAGGATACAACGGAAGACTCAGCACCTCGCGGGCGACTCTCTCGGTGACCTCGAGGCCACCGGGGCCTGGGCTGTAGCGCTCCCTGAAAGCCGGCTGGCAATGGACGGGAAGGGGATAGTGAATACCGGTCGCGACCCCTCGCTGCTGCAGGCGTGACCGCAGCCCATCTCGATCGTGGCACCGGACAACGTACTGATGGTACGCGTGCGTCGTTCCGGGGCGCTGCGTGGGCAGGATCAATCCGGAGTCGGCCAGGCCTCGATCGTAGGCCGCAGCGATCGTCGCGCGCCTCAGGTTACCGTCTTGCAGGTAGCGCAAGCGCACTCGCAGACAAGCTGCCTGCAACTCGTCGAGTCGGCTGTTGATTCCTTGGGTCTCGCTGATGTAGCGCTGTCTCCAACCATACTCGCGCAGTGACCGTGCGCGCGCTGCGGTCTCTTCGTCCGGCACCGCGACCAACCCGGCATCGCCAATAGCCCCTAGATTCTTGGTTGGATAGAAGCTGAACGCTGCCGCATTGGCGAAGGTGCCCACATATCGCGCGCCGATCCGTGCGCCATGAGCCTGTGCGCAGTCTTCGATGAGCTTGATGCCGAATCGGTCTGCGATCTGCACGAGAGCCGGCAGATCAGCCGGGTGGCCGTAGAGGTGCACCACAAGGATCGCAGCAACGCGACCGGGCATTTTCTCGAGTACCGCGGTAAGGGCCTCCGGGCTCATATTGTAAGTCGCGGGGTCGATATCGATGAATAACGGCACACAGCCGGCCATCTCGATCGCGGCGACCGTCGCGACCGCGGTGTGTGACACCGTAGCAACGAGCGAGCCGGGAGGGATCTCGAGCGAGCGCATGGCAAGCGCGATGGCATCGGTGCCGTTCGCCACCCCGATCGCCTGATTCAGGCCGAATTCCCGCGCGAACTCCTGCTCGAAGCAGGTAACTTCGGAGCCCAACACGTACCAGCCGCTGTCCAGGACCCTTGTGAGGGCCTGGAGCACTTCATCGCGATGTTGACGATTGAAGGCACCGGGATCGGTTTGGCGAATGGAATGTGGGTCCATGAGCTACACGTAGTCCTGCAAATGCTGCCGATAGTATTCGACCGACTGCGCCAAACCATCCCCGAGCGTCACCTTGGGCGCCCAACCCGTGAGCTCGCGGAACCGGCGGTCATCGGCGAAGTAGTCGCCGATGTCGATACGTTTGCGTTCCGGAGGAAATTCCCTCCGTTCGAATCTGCCGCTACCCGCCGCCATAACCAGTCGCTCGGCTAGCTCCATCAGGCTAACAGGCGGGCAGCCTCCTATGTTGAACACGTCCCCCACGGTTGCCGGGGACGCAATCGCGCACAGGAACGCCTGAACGACGTCATCTACATGCGTAAGATCCCTCTTTTGATCACCGCCCCACACCTCGAATACGCTGTTTTCGACGACCCGGCGAAGCCACAACCCGAGGAAGGTTTGGCGAGCGTCCTTGATCCTTAGCCTCGGGCCGTAGGTATTGGTCAGTCTCAGGGATACGGTCCACATGCCGTAAACCTGGTGATAAAGTGTGTGGTAAGCCTCGGCTGCCATCTTGTTGATGCCATTGACATCCACCGGCCGCAGCGGGTGACGCTCATCCACCGGCCAATATCCAGGCCGCCCATATATCTGCCGGGTGGAGGCAAAGGCTATGCGGGCCTCGGGTGCGTATTGCCGGCACGCTTCGAGGAGAATGATCTGGCCCCGCACGTTGGCATCGAGATCTGTCAGGGGATAGATCATTGAGTCCAGGTGCGAGACTTGACCCGCAAGATTGAAGATGATTTCGCAGCCCCGCACGAGCTCTGCGATGCGCTCGCGCTCGTTCAGATCGGTGATGCAGATCCGCAATCGGTCCTCACACCCGGCGAGATTGGCCCGATTGCCGCCGAAGTTGGGTAGCATTGCATCCACCACCAGCACGTCGGATCCCAGCTCTAGAAGTCGGCGCGTCAGGTTGGAGCCTATGAATCCGAGGCCGCCCGTCACCATGACCTTGCGGTTGCGGTAGAACGCTTCGACCTGTGATTCCGTTTCACGCGACATATGGGCTTGCCTGGTCCTTAAGCGCGCCGTCGTAGAGGGATAATAGGGCTGTGGTGGTTTGCTCGATGTTCGGCGGGTTGGGCACTCCGGCGCTCATCTTTTCCCACAAGCCCGGCTGTGTCGCTGCGATCTCTATCCGGGTGGCAAGATCCCCCGCATTGCCCACGCGAAAATGCAAGCCGCTGACACCGTGGGCGACCTTCTCGGCCATGCCGCCGATGTTGCTGCAGATGACCGGCCGACCTGCCGCGAAGGCTTCCTGAATGACCAACGGCGAGTTTTCCCACCAGATCGATGGCTGAATCACCCAGCCGTTAAGTTGGATAATGCCGTGCACGTCAGCGGGGCGATAAGGGCCGCAATAGCGCACCCCGTGCCCCGCCTCCTCGAGCGCCCGCTCGAAGCGGACGCGAAAATCATCGACTTCATATTGCATCGAGCCATGGATCTCTACCGATACGAGCCTGCGTAGGCGTCTGGGTAGGAGGCGCACAGCATCCAGCAATACGAATGTGCCTTTAAGACGGGACAACTGTCCGAGAACCACGAATCTTGCTCTCAGGTCGCCGGCTTGTGTTGGGCCAATATCGGTCCGCGGCCGCACCGGTTGGCCGTTTTCGAGCACGAGCGTCCGTTCGCGCGGCAGTCCCCACTCGATGTATCGATCGCGCAAGAATGCGCTTGGGCAAACGAATCGATCGACGAGGCCCAGGAAGGATTTGATGAACAGCTCGCGCATGAAGAACTCCTGAGGCGCGATCTGCGGAAAGCACCCGTGACAGTCCAGCGGAGCGGCTCTGTTGCACAGCAATCCGTTGGCCTTCAGCATCTGTCCCTGCGCGTGGCAAATTGCGAGATACTCGTGCAGAGTGAGGACAATGATGCCGTCCGGCGCGAATTTGCGCGCTTCGCGGATCATCTCCAACCCGAGATGCACATAATGATGGAAATGGATTACGGTGGGCCGGAACCGCTCGAGCAGCGCCCGGAACTCATCGTGCACCACGCTCCGCTGCGGCTGTGAATGGCGGAAGTGATCGACGGGCGGGGCGCTGAGTAGTACTTCCCTGCCGTCCGCCGAGCGCAATGAGAAGGAAGTTCCTGCATGGCGGGGCGACTGGCCGACACGGGCAAGGAGCATCGCCTCGATACCGCGGCGTCGCAGCTCCTGCCACTGTGCATGAGCAGCGATCTCGCCTCCGCCGAGGCTGAAATCGGGGTGTCCGTGGGACACGATGAGCACCCTTTGAGCACTCATTGGCGCTCTTCCGCAAGATGCCGTGCCCAACGTTGGTTGTGCTGCCAGCAGTTGTATACGGTCAGATTCGTGCGCCACTGTACATCGCCGATGCGATCCTGGGACTGCCGCTCGATGTGGTACATCTCGACATCGAGCGCTACACGGTTCCGGCGTCCCGCGGCGGCTACTCGCAGACAAAGGTCCGAATCCTCGAAGTCACCGACGATGTAGTCTTCCGAAAAGCCTCCCAGCTGGCGGTACAACGCCGCCTCTACCATCACGCAGGCCGCGGTGACGGCATCAACCTCGCGCACGCCCGACAAGCCCGCACCAGTTTGCCCCTTGTACGGATGGGAATTGATCCAAAGGTTGCTCCAGGGCGCATGGCGGCGGAAGGACATGCCGGCATGCTGAACACTGCCGTCCTCGAAAAGCAGCTTGCATCCCAGGAGACCAGGCGCTTCGAGCGCCTTGTAGATCTCGAGCATCTGCAGCGCCCAGCCGGGGCGTCGCGGGAAGACATCGGAATTCATGAGCAACAGATATGGCGCGGATGCAATCCGAGCCGCGGAGTTGTTAGCGCCCGCGAAGCCGAGGTTGATTCCACAGAATGCCACCATGAACGGGACTTCATAGAGCTCATGCAGGTCTGCGCATTGGCAGAGAAAGTCGTCGTAGATCGCCGGATCATCGACGAAGTAGATCAATTCCAGCTCGCGCAGCTCCGCATCGTTCGCGAACTGGGCGAGCTGATATTCCGCCAGGTCGAATCTCCCGTAGAGTGGCACGATGATCGACAGAGATGGCTTTGGAGGCTGCGGCCCGTAACGCTGCAAAGCCAGCTTGCGAGCACTAGTGTCACGGCTCGCCCAGGCCGTTCGCACCGCCGGACCGACGTGCGCATCCAACAAGGAGAGGAGCGCCCGGTGTCTGATATCGAAAGATGTCAGGACGGCACGGACCGTCTCGAGCGGCGTGGTAAGTGGCGTGGCCGTGGGACACCGAAGGCGGCGAGCCCTGCCAGTCGCGGTAGTGACCGAGACGAAGTAGGGTGTTCCCTGGTTCTTCAGGGTCACGTAACAGGCGAAACCGTGCTCGTTGTTCGCGCAGGCAATGCCGAGTTTCGCCAGATGTGTCGCTACATCCTTACGGGCATGACGCGTCCAGTTGTCGCTCATGAGTTGGTGGGAAAGGCCGTTGTGGCAGGCGACCCGGGCCAGCCGATCGGTTTCGGAGCTGAACCATCCATTAAGGAAGATGCCCGCGGTGCCAATCGGTACCACTCGGTCAAGATGCAGGAAAATTCGCGCTTGGTCCCATTCGAGTGAGATCGGCAATCGCATGACGGCGAGACCGTGTTGCGCGAGGAGGAACTGCTTCAGCCGGTTCGAATCCGCTCCGTCGGAAGAGGCAACCACGTGCTCGATGAGATCGATCGCCGTATCGGGTTCGAGCTTTCCCAGCAAACTGACGAACTCGTCGGCTGCGCGAGCGGGATTGGCACAAAGCGGTTGGCGCAGCCACACGACTCCTGATCGCGTTCGCATTGATAAGAGCAACTCGTCCGCTGGGGGCGGCACATCAGCCAGCGCCACTGCGAATGTGAATCCAATCCGGCCGGTTTCTTGCTTCACATCGGGCGAGCGCTCCGCGGAAATGTCTGGACGATGGCCGCGCTGCAAGGCATCGAAAAAGTCCCAGGTGACCGCTCCCATCCTGACGTGAGCCGCCTCCAGGCTTCCGTCGGGATCGATGAGCCAACCTACAATGAGCAGAACCCGGTTGCCGAGAATGCAACACAGGTCGATGCTGTACTGGAAGGGCAGGAGCGTAGTGCTCGTCGGGAGGGCTGCTGCCAACGGCAATGTCGGGGACAGCAGCTCGCGTAGTGGTCGCGTCAGGGTCGGATCCAGGCACAACAGCAGCCGCTGGAGTGCCGTCTGATGCTGTTGAAAAAAAGCAATTACCGGTGCCGCCCCTTTGCCGACGGGCCACCTGCTCTCGGTGGATTCGCCGGAGCGCAAAGTGACCGATAGCGCCAGGGAGTCGGGCCGGTCGTGCAGTTCACTCGAAATGAGCAATAGGCAGAATCCGTGTTCGTCGTCGGTTGCACCCGTTCGGGAAGTGAAATGTTTGGTGACATCAGGCCGGGCTAAGCGCGTTCCCACGCTCAACAGGTCGATTACCGCATCTCCGTGGCGGATCTCGGCGCGGGCGACTTGCGTCGCGAAGCCGAAAATCCAGCCATACACCACCAAACAATCGCCGAAGACCTGTGCGAAATCCACTTGCACCGCCGGAGATGAGGAGGTAGGAGCACTGGCTGCTTCTACGGCGCCTGCCGATGGGATCGATCGCCTCTGGGAGCTGAGTTCCAGCGATACACTGCCGCTCATCGATCCTCCGTGTCCAACCCAGCCCCTTTGTTGATTGTAGGCTGATTGTATAGGACATTCGCCTGACTCACGAATCCGGCAAAAAATATTTAATACTCCATCGTCAGGATCGTTGCGATTCAGGCACGACGCGCAATGCTATGGCGGATTCGGGTTTCTGCCCTCGAAATAACCGGACTTGATAAAGTGCTCCCGCGCCGATCCGATGATGCCCGCCGCAATGGCGGCTGCTACATCCGGATAGGCTCGCTGATAGTCCTTCTCATTTATTACAACAGCTTGCAGGAACTTATTTATAACTTTCAGCAACATTTCCGGGCGCACAGTCGCGGTGCATGTGGATGCACGCGGGTCGATTCCCAATATCGAGACGACGTCCTCGTAGCGAGGCGGCGGCTGTGGCAGTTGCTGCGGCTCCGGATCCTGAGTGTTGCGCCAACATGCTTCCTCGAACAGATCTTGAAATCCATTCTGAGGCTGCGAATGCTCATGCAGATATGCGATAACATCGAAATCCGGTAGAGGGCTGACCAATCCGGTATGCCGTTGCGATAGATAATGTGCCAACGCACTCTCGCCGCGTGGGACCGCATACCGAGCCCGATACCATTCCGGATCGAAATAACGTGAGGGCGCAGCGCCGCCCGACTCGCCGGTCACGATGTAGTGAATCAAAGGGTTCTGCCCGCTGGCCTTGACTTCCGGATGGCTCTCGAGATACCAACTGGTGTCGAAATAAAAGTTGGGCTTGCGATGTTCCTTCCATCCATGGATGCAGAAGTGCGACACGGGATTGACCTGCGACGCGCGGATATCGGGATACGTCCGCAGATACCATGAAACGTCCAGGAGACCAGATCTCGCAACGACATGTTCTTCGTCGTAGAACGCTGGCACAATATGGTGCAGGCTTCCCAGTCCGGGGACCGGACCGGCATCCGCACGCAACTTCGACCATCGTGCTGCGATTTCCGCTGGGCTCCACGAATACTGCACGCCCCAGTGTTGGGCGATGTCTCCGGCGCGTAGCCCCGTACGCAGCTCCGCGCTGCGCCGGATGGCATATTCCACTCCGAGCTGCTTGTAATGAAGGAGTAGCAATTCGGTTCGTTCCGGCCACTTGACGTTGCCTTCAGGCGCGGCCACGTGGCGCCCCGGCCGGAAGCGGGTCTCCGTCAGCGCGTCGGGATTGAATATGCAGAGCTTGTCGTGGCCCGCAGAGCGCGCCCCGAGTGTCACGCATTGCACGAGGGCTGCCTCTCCGGTCGGGAAATGATCGGCAACCATTTCGTACCCGATGCCCTGCAAGGCAGTGATGTTCTCATCGGTGCATCGCTGAAGGTAACGCGCCAGATCCGGGTGAAAAACGTGTTCGTCGATGTCGAGGATGATGACCCAGTCGGCGCGGCCGCGGCTGTCCTTCCAGATGAGATCGCTGAGCCGGCGCTCCTCCTCGACGAACGAATCGCCTGTCACCTCGAAGTGATGAACCGAGACGTTTGGATGCGCTTGGAGCAGGGACAGAGACTGATCTGTGGAGCCGTTATCAAAGATAAAGTAATGATTTACCAGCGTGTCATAGTGCCGGAAGAAGAAGGGGAGCATGCGCGCATCGTTCCAACACAGACAATAGAGATGTATCTGCTGCTTTCCTGGCAAGGAGATATCCTCCGATTAGGCCGCTGCCAATGCTCGCCCAGGCACAACACCACGCGCAACCTTGTATCCTGGCATGCGAGCGGATAGTCTGTGTCCGGGGGCGCACGAGATGGGAGTTTAAGGGACAAGCAATCGTGCTAGACGTCGATCACGCGAACGCTGACGAGGACACTCTCTTTCAGTTCGTCAATCCGGCGGAGCTGCCTTCCCTCGAAGCCGAGGATCTCGACAAGGTTGGAGCGGGTACTGGCAGCTACTACGAGGCGGGCAGCGCCACGCGCCGTTTCTATCGCTATCCCGCAGCCTTTCTCGACGATCCTGACGCTGTCGGCTTGTTCCGACCCGAACAGGTGGGACGCATAGCCTATCTCTACCCGCCCGCGTTCACGGCGGCTGCCGATACCTGCCGCTTGGTGGGCTATCGGACGCTGCTGACATCGCAGAGCCAATTCTTTACGGACGAGGCATTTGCCGAGCCTGCCGTCCTGGCCGGTTTTCTGCGGCGTCGCGCTGGTGCTGACTCGTTCTCACGTGAGGCGACCGGACTTGTACCGACCTCACGTGAAGCGTACTTCCGGTTCGAGCCAGGTGAACGTCGCACTGTGCGCATCGAGGGACCGGCGCTCGTCGTCTGTTCCGACGAGCCACTGAGTTACGGCTCATTCCTGTTTCGGGTGCTGCCGAAGGTGTGGACGATACGCCGGCTGGGTTTGGCACACCTGCCTTGTATCGCGTTTGCGCACCAGAAAGCGTACCGCGATCTCCTGTTGTTAGGGGGGCTGCCGGACAGCAGCATTGTGCTGCACGACATGGACGCGATCACTCACATTGATCGTGCGATCGTTCCCTGCCTGCGAAATGTTCATGGTTATATCGATCCGGAGAGCTGTGAATTGTTCGCTGAGATGCGTGCGGCGTACGGCAACCGCCCACGCGGAGCACGGATTTATGTCTCGCGCCTGAGCCTCAATAGGGCGGGGTGGTCGACTCGTGTCATGACCAACGAGGCCGAGCTCATAGAGAGGCTGGCCGGAGTGGGTTTCGAGATTGTGACGCCCGAGCACTTGAGCATACCCGAGCAGATCGCTGTGTTTGCGTCTGCCGCCCTGGTGGTCGGTCCCTCCGGCTCCAACCTCTACAACACGATGTTCTGCCATCCAGGCACCAAGGTCATTGACATCCAGTCCGAGCCGCAATGGATCTACAGCTATACCGGGATGTATGCCTCGCTCGGGCTGGAATACGGCATTTTCGTGGGTAAAAGTGACCCGGATGACACCCGGAAGGAGCACCGGCACTGGAGTGTCAACATCGATGCGCTGCTGGCGAGGATCAAGTCATTCACAGGCTCCTGAGTCGCACTTACAGGTTGCGGAAACCTCCGGCAAGGCGTCTTTCCAGGCTGGCCACCGTTGGACGGTCGTATTGCGTTATGTAGCGTTGCAGAAGCTTTCCGCTGAACGCGTGCCGTATATTGGCGGCACCCATTCCAGACACCCGGGCGAGCCATGTGGAAGGGGCCTGTTTGATGCGAGCCACCTCTTTTTTTACGCTGCGCAACAGTACGTTGAAGCGATCTGCGGGATCTGCAACCTCATCGTGACTCAGGTCGAGTACGTCGCCGAATGTTTCGAAGCCGAGTTCCGCGACGAAGCGAGTAGCCCCTGGATTGCCGAGGATATAGCAAGGGTGGCCCAGGCTGTATGCCTTCAGTGTTTTCTCGGTAATGCGCGCGACACGGCCATCGCTCAAATCCGTTTCCGTAACCATCGAGAAGAATGTGCGCCGATATGGCTCGGGATCGATCAGATCGAACAGGCTGTTGCCTCGTTCGGTGAAGCGATCCACCCGAAGCGCGGGCAGCCGCGTCACCGCCTCGCAGCTCTCCCTGAGATAGGAGAGTCCCGGATGCGCCTCCATATGGGCCAATATGTTGCGTAAACTTGTGCCGTCCTTCTCATACGCCAGACCCGGAAACGAGACCAGCGCGTCGCCCATCAGATCGTTGAAGAGGAGCGCTGCGATCGCGAGCACACGATGTGGACGCGGGGTCGCATTGAGGCACAGGAACGTGCGATCCTTCACCCCTACGTCATATTGATCTGCGCACAATGCCTCGATGCCGCTGCCGATCCCCGCGGCGTATTCGGGGTCGGCGAATCGGGTCGCCATGACCTTCAAGAAGAAGTCATAACACTCGAAACCAATGAACGAATCCCGTGCCGCGCGATAGTGCGCCCGATACTTGGCCTCGATCGCGCGGTTTTGCGAGAGCCAAACCGCCTGGGTGGCGGGAATAGCGTGCTTCTCGAGGTATCCGTGGACGATATCGAACAGCGTACTGTCGAATGCCGGTCCTTCGTTGCTGAGGTCGAACAACAGCAAAGCGCGCCCCTGCCGGGCATGCTCCAGGATCGAAGGCTCGACGGCCAATGAAAAATGGGGTACGTTCGCGGCACTGCAATGGCCAGGGTGCAGGCGCCAGTAGTCGAGCACAGGGATGACGCAAACATAACCGCCGTCGTGCCTGGGCTGATTCCCCTGTAGGACGTCGATCAAGTCCGTGTTGCCACCGACCGTGAGGGCATGGACGAAGAATCCCGCATCCTCCAGCCCGCGAAACACCAGTGGTAGCATCAGTTGGACCTCATTACACGTGCAATGGACATCACGACGTCTTCCGACATCAAACTTCAGATCGCAGTGGTGCAAAGCGATGCGGCGCCACTAGAGCTGCCAGCGGTACCTGGACTGCGGTGGCTGACGTGCGCCAGAGTCGCAGAAAGCCGGTTCGAGTTCATGGAAGGGGGCCGCACGGTGTCCGAGTTGGATTTCGGCCGCGCCCGTTTCGACCTGCCAGGGCTCATCGCCATCATCGTTGTAAGCGATGCAGCCTGCCATCGGTTCCTCAACGATAGCTGGGCGACCCGTTTCCCTTTTGTCAGACTCGACATCCTGTTTGTCCTCAAGGCCGATGTGGAGGCGGTTATGGCGGCCGCCATGACTTCGCTGGCGGATAGTCTGGCACAGCAGCGGCATCTGGCCGGCCAGGCCGCCCTGGACCTTGCAGGTTACCGCCGCGAGTTCGACCGACTGCAGATGAGCTTCGCCCGGCTCGAAGCATATGTCAGCGAACACTTCCCTGAAAAGCTGCATGTCGTGTTCGAATGTCCGGTGGGTCTGGGGGATGGAGCCGCGGTGGCGGCGCACGACTATAATGGGGACCAAGCGGTCCGAGTGCAACAGAGGTTGCCTGTGAACTCACTTGGGGTGTCGGGTTTGGCACTCTCGTTGCGTGCGCGTCCATTGGGCAATTTTCCACTGCGTGTGCATCTGCACGCGCCCGAGAACGGTCAGACCTTTGGCACCTGGTCTATCCAGCCAGACGATCTGCCCGACACGGGGTGGCTGCAACTGCTGCTTACCAGAGCCATAGATGTGCCAGCATTGAGCCTGGTCGTCACTGCCGAGATCCCTGCAACTGCCGACGGACTCGCGTTGTCAATCGCGCAACCACATCCTTATGAGGAATTTTGTGCCCGGATCGAGGGTGGCAAGAGTCTTAAAGCGCCGCTTGCTTTCCGGGTTTTCAGTGGCTTGCCGGGCGTGCGTGTGCCAACGGCTACATCGGCGTTCACTCCTGTGGATGTCGCCAGGCCGTGTGTGGCGTACGTTCCTCCCTCGGTCGGCGCGAGTGTGCTGCAGTTTTTTCCGCCTCCCGAAGGTCTTGGATCGAGACACGTCTTCTACGATGAGGCTTTGGAGAGCATTACGGTGCACCCTCGTGAAGGCGGCGCCGTGACAGTCGGCCGCATCCATCTCGCCGTTCCCCGCGATGCCTATCGGCTCAGTGCGCGCGTAGCGCTCCAGCATGAGTTGGCGAGGCCGACTGAATTCGCGCTACTGGCCGCGACTGCGGACGAGGACGTATCTCCAACCTCGCTGCTCGAGAGTGTAGGCAAGAGCATCGCCGGGTTTTCCGGATGGAGCAGCCTTGCCGCGCTCGAGCAAAAGAGGATGTCAGTTTTCCTCCCCGAGCGGAGGCAGGGCAACATGTTGTCGCTCTATCTTCTGACCCGACAGGCGCCGGACTCGAGCCCCGATTTCGCCTGGGCGCGCTTCGACAGGTTCGAATTCGACATCGGCTCGACCCATGTGCCCCTGCCCGGGCTGCGCCAATCAACCGCGAGTGGCGACGATGCCGAGCGTGATGTTTCGCCTATATCGGTCGGCATTGCGGCGGGTGTGTAGGATCGATCCGCTGGTGGCGTTACCCGATGTCCAAGCCTGAATCTCCAATCATTGTCATTCTCGTGCCTCTCTTCGGGCATAGCGTCCTCGTCGCGGACGCTCTGCTGGCAGCCATCGGCCAGCACAGCCGATATCCCTTCGCGGTCGTTGTCATCAACGATGGCTGCCGCTACGTCGAGTCGGATCTGACGGTCAGGGCGATCGTCGCGTCAAATTCCGGGCGGATCCGATACCTGGCACAGCCCAACGGGGGGCTGAGCGCAGCGCGCAACACGGGAATCGCTTATGCGCTCAGCTCGTTCGAAGCGCTGCAGGCTATCTATTTCCTGGATGCCGACAACATCATTCAGCCCAACGCGATTGACAACGCCTACACCAAGCTGCTGGAGCATCCGGAGGCGAGTTGGGTGTACCCGAACATCGATATGTTCGGGCTGCGCAGGCACTTCGACTATGGCGGTCCCTACTCATCCTTGAAGCATACCCGTTACAACATCTGTGAAGCCGGAAGCCTGGTTCATCGGCGCGTCTTCGAGGCCGGGGTGCGCTTCGATGAATCGATGCGGCGCGGGTACGAGGATTGGGATTTCTGGCTCAGTGCGATGTCCCGTGGCTTCCGGGGAGTGCATCTCGGGCATTTCGGCTTTTCCTATCGCAACCGCGCGGAGAGCATGTTGACGCAGTCCAAGCGGGAGGACGCCGAGATTTCCGCCTATCTGCAGACAAAGCACCGCATGCTCCTCAGCAAGCGCAATCTTATGCGCCTGGAGGCCTTGGAAGCGCCGCGGTATGCTGTTTTCTTCACGGACACTGGCGAAGCCCTCGTGACGGCCGGTGTGCCGGGCGGGCGTATCTTGACATTGACCGAGTTCGATGAGCTCCTCTGGCGCAACCTATTGATTCCGCACTGGCAACACATTCCACCGATCTTCGTATTCACCACTCGTGTCCTGTTCGAGGAGTTGACCCGGCTCGGCCTCGCGGCCTGGGTGCTGCACGACTGTGAGCGGGTGCTGATGCAGATGAACATCGCCTGTGTCGCCATCGCCCGAAAAGAGGGCTGCCGATATGAAGTGCGGGATGGAGGCCGTCCTCGCGAAAGTGGCCTGCTGGCGACTACGCGCGACTTGGTGAGCTCCGTAATCAAGGACTCCGAGACCCGCTGGATTGAAAACGTCCAGGCGCCAGATCCCGCGATGAAGGTGGCGACCAGGACACTATTGCTACCGCGCCGGTCGCGCTGCGCTGAAGTCGATAGTGGCGTCGTTTTCTCCTTTCTTCTTCGAGTGCTCGCCTGGCGTGCTTCGCCGTACAGAGAGGGCATCCAATACAGGTGGCTCTGGCGCGACACGAGCGTTCCACCAGCTCATGCTCTTCTCAATGTGGTGCGGGATGCTTTCGGCGGGGAAGTCGTCTATGCGGGCGCCCGGGGTACCGGTCGGCAGATTGGGTTTGCCATCTCCATCGGCAGTTTCGGGGGTGTCGAGCGGGTGGCCTACAACGTTGCGCGCCAATTCGTGCGGTTGGGATGGCAGGCGCACCTGTTCCTGTTCGGCACGGGTGCCCTGGAGCTGCCGGACGAATTCGCCGGAATCATGACCTCGGTCAATTTCATCCTGGACGAGGATCTCAACGGCTGGGAAGCACAGAATCAATACCAAGGCACGGCGCTGCCCGCGGGAGGTGGCGTGAGCCGATGCGTCAATCGAATCGTGGCTAGCCTTGCTTGGCTGGACGCAGTCGTAAATTGTCACTGCGGCCCTCTCAACGTTGCGGCTGCCGCGCTGCGCCAGGAGGGCGTGAAGACACTGACGCACCTCCACCTGCTCGATCACAGTCCGTTCGGGCGGTCGGTGGGTCATTCGATGATCGCGCTCGCGTACGAGCATGCTTATGACCTGGTCCTCTGCAACTCGGAACAGCTCACGAGATGGATGCACGCGGCCGGCATTCCACGAGAGAAGCTGCTCCGCGTAGCCAACGCACCCGGCCATGAGCTCAATGAGGCGATGCGCAGCAAGGTCCTGGGAAAGCGTCAGCGGCCGATGCGCAGACAGCTCAACATCCTTTACCTGGGCCGCCTGGATCGTCAAAAGGGCATCGACCGCTTGGCGCTGTTGATCGAGCGTACCCAACGGCTGCGGCTGCCGCTCGCATGGCGTATTGTCGGGAGCGCGGTGACCGATGAGGGGGGAGTCCCGTCGGCGCTGGCCGCGTTCGTGGAGCCGGCCGTGTTGGAAGCCGAGGCGATCAACGATTTGCTCTGCTGGGCTGACGTGATGATCCTGCTGTCAGACTACGAGGGCGTCCCGTTGACAGTGCTCGAAGCGCAACGGGCCGGCGTCTGTGTGATCGCGACGAACGTAGGGGCATTGTCTGAGATCGTCGTACCCGGGCGTACAGGATTCCTGGTTGACGTCGAGAATGCGGTCGAACAGGCGCTCGATATGCTGACACTGCTGGTTGACACCCCAGAATTGCGTGCCACGATTGGCGCTGCGTCGGCGAGAGTGCCTGACTGGCCGGAAACGACGGTCGAACTCATCCAACGCGTGACGGCGCTCGTGGAAGCAGTAGATCATTAACATCTGGCATGCAGGACGCACTGTGTCGGTCACCGTAGCTATGCAAAAACGTCTACGAGTCTGCTTCGTGACGGTGGAGTTTCACGGCCTGTTCAAGAACGGCGGGATCGGCACGGCCAACACCGCGCTCGCCGTAGCCCTCGCGGCGAATGGGTACGACATTACGGTCGCCATCGCGAGCTCTGACGAGTCGGGACCGCGGCTGAAAGTCGGCGACTTCGCGGAGTTGAAAACCTACTGGGCCGCGCGGGGGATCACTCTCGACTATGTGCGACCGCACCCGCATATCGGCGGGTCATTCGACGATCCGCGCACCGCGAGCTACTGCATTCTACTATATCTACAGAGCGGTGACTTTGACGTCGTGCTATTCAATGACAATGGTGGCCAGGGCTATTACTCGCTGTTAGCCAAGCACACTGGCGTGTTTGCACGACCGCCGCTGATGTGCGTGGTCGCCCACGGCCCGATCGATTGGGTGCACGAGCTGAATGCTCTGGAGTATTACTCGCGCATGCCGGTGGTCATGTCATATCTCGAGCGGCGCAGCGCCGCCCTTGCCGACGTTCTTGTGAGCCCGAGCGAGTACCTCCTGGACTGGATGGTGAATCGCGGCTGGATACCTCACGGCCGCGGTCGCGTCCTGCAGAATCTACTGGGGCTCGAGGAGATGCAGCCGACGCCACGTGCGGACCGAGGTCCAGAGCCTATTAACGAGATCGTGTTCTTCGGACGCCAGGAGACGCGCAAGGGGCTCTCGCTGTTTTGCGACGCGTTGGAGATGTTGGATCGAACAAGCGACCTGCGCTCGAGAAGAGTCACATTTCTCGGCAAGTTCGGGCGTATTGGGGCGTTGCATTCGGGGGTGTACGTGGTCGAGAGGGCGAGACGTTGGCGTGCTACCGTGCGCGTGCTCGCGGTCTACGATCAGTCGGAGGCTCTGAGTTACCTGCGCCGGCCCGGTATGCTCGCAGTGATCCCTTCACGCGCGGAAAACTCTCCATGTGTCGTTGCCGAGTGCCTGCAGCTCGGACTGCCTTTTCTGGCGACCAACACAGGCGGCACTGCGGAGCTCGTGGCGCCCGAGGATCGTGACCTCTGTTTGTTTGACCCCGAGCCTGGGGCACTGGCGCGGCGACTCGATGAGGCGTTGCGCATCGGCCATCGTCCAGCTCGGCCGGCGTTCTCGCAGGCGGACGCGCTGGCGCAGTGGCTGCGCCTGCTGGATATTTCCTCGCCGGCGCCTGTAGTGTCATCGGCCGACACGGAACAGGATTGCAGCGCGTTCGCACCCGAGGCCGCCCAGGGAGCTCCGCGATCGGTATCCGTTTGTCTATTCTGGTCGAAGTCCAAACGATTTCAGGCGTGTTTTGACTCCCTGCGTCAGCAGACCCACGGTCCGTTGGAAATCATCGTTGCGGTTGATGCGAAGGAGGCTGGTGAGCGGGGCAGATTGCCCATGGCCCAATATGCTGGGGTCACAGTTGTTTCCGGCAACTTCTCCGGTCCCGGCGCTGCCCGTAATGCGGCGGTGCGACGATTGCGAGGCGATTACGTGTTGTTTGTCGATGAAGCTGCGGCGACGCTGCTTCCTGAGGCTCTTGCGGTGTTGATGGCGGCTGCGGGCCGCACGGGGGCGGATA
Organism: uncultured Steroidobacteraceae bacterium; assembly: GCA_964494895.1. GTDB lineage: Bacteria > Pseudomonadota > Gammaproteobacteria > Steroidobacterales > Steroidobacteraceae > 13-2-20CM-66-19. The sequence goes on from CAZBTV010000024.1 coordinate 54,918, forward strand.
TCGTCACGGGCTTTCGGGAATTGGACGCCGGACAGAAACTTCCAAAGCCGGGTGCACGGGCATGGGAGCTGCCGATTGGAGCCTGCACCGAGTTGGGTGCGATCGAGAACTGCTTCGGGCAAGGCGTCCTGCTGGTGAAAGCCAGCTTTTTCGCCGATCACCCTGGATTCGATGAGGAGTGCGCGGGTCCGATACTCGATTGGTTGTTCCTCGCGGAGGCGGCGCTGAGCGGGGCGATGCTCGAGGTCGTTCCGGTACCGGTCGTACGGCTGAGCGACCATCACAGCGCGATCGACGATGGTGAGCGCACGGTCGAGGATCATCGGCGGATATTACAACTTTACCGCAAGGCGCCCATCGAAAGCATCAGCCGGCTGGCTGAGTTCAACTTACAGGTCAATGCTCAGAATGCGCGCAAGATGCACAGTGCGCTTGAGGGTGTGAGCAAGCCGGCCCGCGACCTGGCGTTGCGCCTGGCCTCGCTGGAACCCAGCAGCCAGGAAGCATGCCGGCTATTCGCACAATATTGTTGTGAGCGGCGCGCTCTCGATCTGGCACTCGATTTCGCGTTGCATAACGATGTGACATTCCTGCCGGAAACCGTTACGGCCATGAGCCGCGCTGGTGAGTCGGATGCGTTGAATGTCATTCGATCGCGACACTTCGATGTGATTCACAGAGTCAACCTTTCCGAGGAAGTTTTCGCGCGTGCAAGGCCATTTTACCGTTTGCGCCGTGAAGATCTGCGGCGTTCTGCGGACGGCGGGCTCCAATACAACGTGGAACCTGGGGATTCCATCGTCAAAATCTCCGCGGCTTGCCCACCCGGAGCGCTGGCCGTGCAGTTGGCAGCCACGGCCGAGTCAGTTCCGGTTCTGAAACTTGCCGCAGTCAAGTGCCGTTCGTGGTCACGGCCGGTGTTGTCGGACACCGGGATAGTGTCAGACGGTTCGGTGTGGTGGTCGGGCTGGGGTGAGTCAACTGCTGGCGCAGAAATCCGGTTGTCTATCGAATTGGCGTCGCCTTGCGGCGAGTTGTACGACCTCTACCTCATTGTGCGCCGGGCAGAGGCGGAGCCTTGCGCGCAGGCTTGCGTAACCTGGCAGGCGATCACTGCGCAGGTGTGTCTGACGGGCGACGTCACACCAAGCGCCATTGAGACAGCGATCGAGGCGACACCGCTTCCCCCGGATTTCCTCATAGGTGGCGAACTGCTGACGGATGTGTCGAAGGTAGCTTTCCCGGTGTTCGTTCCGGGTGTGCGAACGCTGCTGCATCCATTGGCAGGAAGACTTTCTCTCGTGCGCGTGCCCAGCGTGCTTCCACGCGGGTCGCGCGGCGTACGTTGCATTGTGTCGGTGGAGCATGAAAAGGCACACCCGATCGAATTCGGTGTTTGGGCGCGGCCCACCGCGGCACCGGCCGCGAGTGCCTCCGAGCTCGGTGAGGCCGAGAACTTCAGCGGTTGGCTTCGAGTCGACGTGCCTCTAAAAAAATGCGCTTTCACTCTGCTGGCGTCGGAGCCCGCGCGCACTCCCATGGACCTCTATCTGGCGACGCGCGTTGTGGGTGCGAGCGATGCGTACTTTTGTCACGCCTATTGGCATGAGTTCGCGATCCTGGAGGAGGTAAGCCAACATCCGGCGGCCCAGCGCTCAAGGCAGGCGACACCGGATCGTATATCCCGAATTCCTGGGGAGAGCGTAAAAAGGAGCAGATGGGCGAGGAGTCCTTCCGCGGCAGCGCCTTCCCGCGCCATTCGGAATTGTTATCTCCTTTGCGCTGGCGCGAGGACCGGGAGCAACTTGCTAGCCTCGGCATTGAGACGCACGGGCATCTGCGGCCTGCCGTTCGAATACTTCAACACCGATCTGATGAACGACGATGCAATTCTAAAGGAGCTCGGCTTATCCGCCGGTCCCGTCGATGTGGAGGCCTTGGCGGCCAGGCTCGAAGCCATCTTGCGGGGGGGCACGACGCCAAATGGCGTTTTCGGAGCGACGGTACATTGGTGGGATCTCGACCGCCTCCGTGCCGCTGTCGGCAAGAGCCGCGCGTGTGAAATCCCGCCATTGGGCTCGGCTCCGGACGGACTGCGCGCGTTCTTTCCCGGACTTCGGTATGTCTGGCTGCGGCGCGAGAATAAGGTTGCCCAGGGCATTTCCCATTACATCGCGACCCGGACCGGTGCCTGGCACCGGTGGGTCCGTGACCTTCCGACCCGACAGGGCCAGGTCCCGGAGGTCGTGTACGATTTCGCAGCTATCAAGGACTTTGTCACGACAGCGGAAGCGGAGGATGCGGGCTGGCGTGGCTTTCTCGCCGATTCCTCCTCTATCACACTCTCCCTGACCTACGAAGATCTCGCCGCGGACTACCGAGGAACGGTCACGCGCGTCTTGACATTCCTCGACGTTGCCGCAGGTGGCGTGGAGATTCCACCGCCGGCTTTCCATCGCCAGGCGGACGCTCGCTCAGTGGAATGGGAGCGGCGTTATCGTGAAGAGGAGCGAAAACTCAGCCTCGATGAGGTGCGAACGGGATGACAAGCGGGCTCGTCATGAGCGGCGATGCTCACTGTGAGCTGTTGCGCTCGGCCGCTGCGCATTTCTGGCGCAGGCGCTCGAGCTCACCAAACCACACTTTGTGATTCCGATTGAGACGTGACTCGAGGTGCGGGGCCTGAGATTCCATGGCGGTCACGATCTTGCGCAGCTCCCCGGCCGGCAGGCTGTTCACCGAAAACTGCGGTGGGTTGTTGACCGTGTTGACACCGACCTGGCAGCCCCAGTCGTCGGCGAACAGGCAGAAATCTCCGAACTCGTGCCAGTTTTGCCGCATGAAGCAGAAGGTCAGCGAGAGATCCGTGCCGCGCTCGTTCGTATACTCCCGCAGCAGCCGCAGATTGCGCAATTGTGTGTCGAAGTCGGCATTGACCCGGATGCTTTCGACGGTCTCCTTGGTTGCCCCATCCAGCGACACGGCGAAGGAGAAGCTGAGCCTCTCCATGAATTTGGCTACTCGCGGATTGAATATGGTGCCGTTGGTTGTGACATGACAACGCACCTGCGGCGCTTCCTCCACCATCATTTCCCAGATCCGGTAGTACTCCGTGATCAGAAATGGTTCGCCGCCGAGAAACTTGGCCACCGAAAGGTGCGGGAGGTATTTGCGCAACGATTCAATGAACTCGCTCGAATAGACAGAGCGCTGCGGCGGCAGCTTTTCCCGGTTCGCGCGGATCGAGGAGGAGAACGTGCCGGAGCACATCACACACTCGAGGTTGCAGGAGTTGCTGATGGAGAACTCCATGCGTTGCGGCCACTGCGGGTCCGCGCCCTGGACTGCGAACTGATCGAAAGTGCGCATTACCGATCCAGCCGTCCAGCCGTCTCGCGTCTGGTTGTCGCAAAATACGCAGCCGAGGCGGAAGTCATAGTTCTCCATCGCTCTGCGCAGCCGCGCGGCTTGGACGCTGGCCCATATCTCATCGAGAGTCTGGTTCTGTACATTGCCCAGCGGATGGCGCCAGTTCCAGCAACAGGCGAGGACTCGGCCCTGCATCTCGAAAAACAGGTTGGTATGCGGGGCGTAACACATCGCTCTTACGGCCTTATCGGCAAGGTTTCTCGACTTGTCGTAGGCTTCGATGTCCTCGGGTTCGATGGCGATCTCCTTACGCGCGCCGGTCCACTCGACACGTCGGCTCGGTCTATCGTATCAAGAAAAACGAAGCACGGTCCTCCTGCGGACAGAACTACAAGCTCCTTGGGATGAGTTCTACCAGCGCAAGATTCGTGGTGGTCCGAAATTCAGAATGGCTTTCCGGATTCGGAGCCAACATCAGTTGCCATCGCTGGGCCGATGATCGGTGGTTTCGGAACGCCATGGATGAAAGGTTCGGCAGCATGCGCATAGTCGCGAATCCACCGGCACTCCTGGAACGTGCTCCGGCATATTTCGTTCCTCGCTACCTCAGCCTCTATGACCGTGATGGCAAGCGCATCATCGAGAGCTGCTTACGACGCAGGCCCGGGTTGCTCCATGCTGGACCCGAGGAAATCGAGGTGCCACAACAATGCAAAACCATTCGCGAGCCGATGCTTTATTTGGGTTGGATCCAGGATCATTGGGGGCACTTTCTCACCGAGGGAATCAGTCGGCTCTGGGCGCGCAATCTCCATCCGCAGATCCGTGCATTTCGTTGCTTCAGCTCCCTGGGCTATCCGGCGCCGCGGCCGATTGCGGACTATCTCAAAGTACTCGGCCTGACCGCTCAGCGATTCGAGCGCTTCACCGAGACAGTGAGAATCGAGACCTGCTTTATTCCGAGCGTCTCCTTCACTGACCGTGCCGAGGCATTTCAAGATCACCTGCTACCGTCACAGGAAGTCGCACGGCTGTCAGGTTGCGCGTACCGGGTCGCTTCCTCGACGCAACCCGTCTATCTATCGCGGTCCCAACTCGGCTTCGGTCGCAAGACGCGACACGAGCCGGAGCTCGAGCAGGCTCTGGCCACTCGCGGAGTACGTATCGTCTACCCGGAACAGCTCTCCCTGGTGGAGCAGATCACGCTCTTCAATACGCACCGGGTTTTCATCGGTTGCTGGGGTAGCGCGTTTCATGGGATGTCGCTCGCGGCAGCCCCACAACTGCTGACGACACACGTTCTGTGTGACGG
>CAZBTV010000025.1:0-59288 GCA_964494895.1 uncultured Steroidobacteraceae bacterium
GGGCCAGGACCTGCGGCGCCTGGAGCGGCGCGCGGCGGCGATCAAGATCCCTGAGCTGAATCTCGCTTACCGGGGAACCGCGGACCTGACACATGAGCCGTTGCCGCCGTTCGTGGTGATGCCACCCTGGAAGCCGGTCACCGGCTGGGTGGCCATCTCCGCCTTGTCGAAAGTGCACGATCCGAAAGGGTACGCGTGGCTGGACTCTTACCGGCCTATGGAAAGGATCGGAAAAACGATCGACTTGTACTACATCCCGCAGCCGCGCTGACCTCAGGATGTCGCGGTTGCCGCGCGCAATCGGCTGATACGTTCCAGGGCGGGCGGATGAGAGTAGTGGAAGGCGACGTACACTGGATCAGGCGTCAGCGTGCTGGCATTGTCGCGATAAAGCTTCACCAACGCTTCCGCCAATTCCGCGCCATCGGCGTGTTGGAGTGCGAAGGCGTCGGCTTCGAACTCGTGCCGGCGCGACCAGAGTGATGCGAGTGGCGTGATGAAGAAGGTGAAAAAAGGCGTCGCGAGGATGAAAAGCAGCAAGGCCGCGTGAGTGGAGGGGGTGGTGACACCAAGGGCCGTGTAGAAAGCCGGCTCGGTGGTGAGCCACCCCAGTATTGCCAAAGCGGCGAACGTCGTTGCGATCGAGAGCAGGAGACGTTTGCGAACGTGCTTCAGGCTGAAATGTCCCAGCTCGTGAGCGAGCACTGCTTCCACTTCCGGATGGGCGAGGCGTTCGAGCAGCGTGTCGAAGAAGACGATGCGCTTGTTGTTGCCGATACCGGTGAAGTACGCGTTGCCGTGCGAGGAGCGGCGCGAGTTGTCGACCACGAAGACGCCCTGTGACTTGAAGCCGCACCGGGAAAGAAGGGCCTCGATGCGCGTCTTGAGGCTTTCGTCTTTCAGGGGTGAGAACTTGTTGAACAGAGGCGCAATGAACGCGGGATACGCCCATGTCATTACAAACATCACCACCAGCCAAAGCAGCCACGCCCAAACCCACCACCATCGTCCGGCGCGCTCCATGAGCGTCAGAGTCGCGAGTAGGAGTGGGCCGCCGAGCGCCACGCTCAGCAGGAGGCTCTTCAGGAGGTCAGCCACGAAAAGCGCCGGTGTCGTGCGGTTGAATCCGAAGCGCGCTTCCAGCCTGAAGGTGTTCCAAACGGACAGCGGCAAGGTGACGATCCCGGTGATACAGAACACACTACCGATCACCGCGGCGCCTAGCCACGGCTGCCTCCAGCCGGTATGGCGCCAGAGCTCGTCGAGCGCGGCGATGCCGCCACCGACCGTGAGTGCGAGCGTAACCACCGCATTCAGGACTTCCGACACGCGTCCGAAGCGGGCCTTGGCGATGGTGTAATCCGCGGCTTTCGCATGCTCAGCCGCGGTGATCGCCTCAACAAACGGTCCGGGGACCTGGCCGCGATGGGCGGTGACGGTGGCGATCTGCCGGTGCGAGAGCCAGAGCTCGAGCGCGGTGCTGAGGACGACCGCAGCGATGAAAAGCAAGGTCAGCCAGTGCATGATCGACAACCATGATGCCAAAAGCAGATCAGGAGCGCACCACCTTCTCTGCGGCCGCCGCATCACGTAATAGCACGTGATCCAGACCCCCGGGGCAGGCCAACATGAGGCCGGTCGGCGGCTCGCCCGGCTCGTGGTTGGGGATTGAAATCGCGCAGCCGTCGAGCAAGTTGATCACCGCAGGGTTGCGTAGCACGAGACCATTGACCCTGAAGTATTCGTCGTCAGTTTGCAGCGAGGCGAGGCGAGGGGCAAGCACGGGCGCGGTCGGGATGAGCAGTGTGTCGTACCGGGCGATGCGCTTGCCGACCGCCGTGATGAGCTCCCGGCGAGCTGTCAACAGGTCGATGTAGTCGGCCGCCGTTTGTCCTGCGCCCCGTTGGATTCGGGTGAGGACTCTCGGGTCGTAGTCGGCCGCGTTGGATTCGATGAGCCGCCGATGCCAGGCGTAGCTTTCGGCGGCGGAAAAGCCTCCTTTCGAGTTGATGCCGGGAATGCCGGCAAGCTCGGGAAGCTGGATTTCCTCGATGCGCGCGCCCGCCGCGGATAGGCGCGATAGCGAGCGCTCGAAGTGGGTCGCGACCTCAGGCTCCATGTCATCCAGTACGAGCGTCTTGGGCACGGCAAAGCGGCGTCCCGATAGCGTCAGCTCACTCAAATCCGCGGGCGCCTCGTTCGCCAGCACCGCGTCGAGCACCGCGCAGCACGCGACCGAGCGCGCGAGTGGTCCTATCGAATCCAGGCTCGTCGACAGGGGGATTGCCCCCGCTTGCGGGACACGGCGAGCGGTGGGCTTGAAGCCCACCAGGCCCGTGAATGCGGCCGGAATTCTGCACGACCCGCCGGTGTCGGTTCCAAGTGCGGCATGAGCCATGCCATCGGTGACCGAGATTGCGGCTCCTGAGGAGGATCCGCCCGGAATTCGGCTCTGGCCGCGCTGCCAGGGATTCCGCGGGGTGCCGTAGTGGGGATTCAGTCCGAGGCCGGAGAAGGCGAACTCGGTCATATTTGTACGGCCGATGAGCACGAATCCTGCGCGTCTGAGACGCGCGACGCTTGTGGCGTCTTCAGACGCTGGCGGTCGGTCGGCGAGTACGGTCGATCCGGCTCGCGTCACCTGACCTGCTATGTCGAAAAGATCTTTTATCGAGACCGGAATGCCGGCGTACGGCGAGGGCGCGCCGCCCTTCGACCGCAGGAGGTCCATCGCTTCGGCCTGTGCGAGTGCCGCGCTTTTGTCGACGAATAGATAGGTCAGGCGTCCTTCACCGTCGGGGGCCTCGATCCGGTCGAGGCACGCCTGCACCAGCGCCCGACTCGAGGTTCGGCCGGCGGCAAGATCGGCAGCGAGGGTGGCGAGTGTTGGCTGTGACGTCATGGCGGTAGGCGCGGCATCCATTATGCACCCGGTCATGGCTCCTTTTGCGCAAGATTAACGTTAACGAATTCTCCGCATAACAGTAAATTACGTGCCAGAGCGTCTGGAACGTATTCATTGTTGACAAGCAGACAGGGGTGGAATCCGGTGAAGGCTGCTTGAGAGACATTGATGGGCCCGCGCGGCAAGGGAGTGGCGGCTTCCACGGATGGCGATCCGGCCGATTGTGGCTGATGATCGCTGCCCTTGGGCTTGCCTTCGGCATTGGGGCGATGCTGTTCGCACAGGCCCGCGCCGTACGAGCGCGCTTTCTTATCCTCCCTGCAGACAGCGTTCCGGGTGATCCCGAGCTTATGAAGTTCGCTATGGCGCGGGGTGCGTCGGCATATGCGGATCATTGTGCGGCTTGCCACGGTGCTCGTCTCCAGGGTGATCCCGAGAATGCGGTTCCAAATCTCTCCGACGACGAATGGCTTTACGGCACGGGCCGGGTGAGTGAAATCGAGCGAGTGGTCCTCTATGGCATTCGCTCCGGCAATTCCAAAGGTTGGGATCTTGCGCACATGCCCGCGTTTGCCAGTGAGCATCCCTACAATCTCTACGCAATGAGGCCTCTCACGCCCCGCGACATTGAAGATGTAACCACCTACCTCCTTTCATTTCAGCGGCCGCAAAGTGACTCGGTTGCGGTGGAGCGCGGTAGTCGGATCTTTCGCGATCCCAACAAGGGAAATTGCGTCGACTGCCATGGGCCGGACGGCAAGGGCGATTCGGCGATCGGCGCGCCAGATCTCACCGATGGAATCTGGCTGCGCGGTGACGGATCCCGTCAGAGTGTCGAAGATACGGTCGCCCACGGGCTTGCTGGTCACTGCCCGGCCTGGATCGCCACGCTGTCGCCTGTGACTGCTCGCGCCGTGGCCACCTATGTCTACGCGATGTCTGCAAAACGGCATAGCGTAGCCAGGGACAAGGGGGTGAAGCTTGAATGAGGTGAATACGACGCGCTCGATGGTTCTGTGCGCCATCGGCGCTATCGTTGGGCTCGCCATCGCGGCTATTGGACTTTTCTCCGCGCAAGGCACAGGGACGCACACAGTCCCACCGGAGGACATCGCGCTGGTGAACCGGCGCCCGGTGTTGCGCAGCGACTTCGTTGCCCAGTTGGAAAGCGAGACCGGCGAGACTTTTGAGCAGGCCACGCGCGCGGAGAAGCTCAAGGTGCTCGATGAGATGATCCGCGAGGAGTTGCTCGTGCAACGTGGACTGGAGTTGGATTTTGCGGAGACTGATCAACCGACCCGGAATGCTCTGGTCATGGCTATGGACCAACAGGCGTTGGCCGAGGTGACGGCCAGTCAGCCCGCGGAACGACAGTTGCGGGAGTTCTTCGAAAACAACCGGGCACGCTATGCCAGCGACGGTATCCTGACAGTGCGTCACCTGCTCCTTCCGGCAAACAGCGCAGCGTCAGAAGCGCGCCTGCAGAAGGCGCGTGAGGTGGTAGCCGCGTTACGAGCCGGCTCTCCCGTAGAGGAGGTGATCGCCCGCTACGGCCTGACTGAGCCGCGCAACGACGGCGACGAGTTTTACTTCGCGGCCAAGATTCACCTGGGCGATGCCCTGTTCGCGCAGGCACTCGAGCTCAAAGACGGTGAAGTCACGGAACCGCTGGAGCAGTCCGATGGCATTCACGTCGTCAAGGTGCTCAAGGACAAGGTCCCTGTGCCGCTTTCATTCGAGCGAGCGCGTCTGCAGGTACTGACGGATCTGAAGAACGCGCAGCAGGAGCGGCTGATGGCCGCAACCATGAAGTTCTTGCGCGCGCGAGCGGCGATTCTGGTGGCCGGTGATTATTCCGATTACAAGCCGTAAAGCCACTCCCCGAATGATGCTGCGCCTCGTGTTACTCCTTGCGGCTGTCTCCGGCGCCAGTCCCGTATGTGCTCATACACTCAGCGAGAGCCTTTCCACGTGGCACATCGATGGAGGCACCGTTCGCCTGCAGTTCACCGTGCCAGATCTCGAGGCGAAAAGACTCAGCTCTTCCGGCAGGGACCTGCCTTCCAGCGGGCAGCTGCGTGACTACCTGGCTGCCCGCCTCGGAGCGTTTGCCGGAAACGAGAAATGTCCGCTCGTGGAAGGGCCGCGCGCGCTGGCTGCATCCGCCGGATACTTTCGCTACGACCTCGTTTTCAGGTGTCCGTCAGCCGACAGGATCAGGATTCACTCCGGAGCGTTTTACGACCTCGTCAGATCGCATACGAACTTCGCGCATATTGAAGACGGCGGCCGGTTTTTCGAGCAGATCCTTACGCAGGACCATCAGGATGTTGCGATCGTCGACGCGGGTGCCGAAGGCAGTGAGCTCGAGAGCGCCAGCTTCCTGACCTATGTGGGCATGGGGATCATGCACATCTTTACCGGCATCGATCACATGTCGTTCATGTTGGGTTTGGTGCTGATCTCGCGTCGTATGCGTGATCTGTTGTTCGTGGTCACGGGGTTCACCCTTGGCCATAGCCTGACGCTTGCGCTTGCGGTGACCGGCATTCTGCGCCCCGAAGCGCAATACATCGACGCGCTGGTCGCGCTCACTATCGCCTTGATCGGGGCGGAGAATGTTGGCGATGGGACGCATCATCCGCTTCCCGTGGCGATCGGCCTGGGTGCGCTCTTGTTCCTCATGGCAGTTGCCCGCTATTTTGGCGTGGGGGTTACCCTGCCCATCCTGCTGCTGATCGGTGGCGGGATATTCTCGCTCTGTTACTTGATGTTGACCGGCCAGATGCGCGACGCCGGCCGTGCGCGGCTGCTCGTTACGCTGGTGTTTGGCTTGATCCACGGTTTTGGATTTGCCTCGAATCTGCTCGAGATGCGCCTGCCCGCCGACCGGCTTGCGGAGCTTCTGGTCGGGTTCAACCTTGGTGTCGAGATCGGACAGGTTACCGTCGTGCTGAGCGCGTTGGCGATCGCCTGGCTGCTGATGCGTGCCAGGGTTGCGATTCCGCGCCCGCTGTTTACCGATGTCGCGGCGGCGTTTCTGGTCGGGGAGGGGCTATGTTGGTTTGTGCAGCGGAGCGTTTCGCTCGGCTGAATGCGTACCCAGAGCGGGCGCGCTGACCGCGAGTGCTGGAATGAGGCTGGCGGCCCTGCGGTGGGCCTGATTCCAGGAATGCGGTCGACCAGGACGCAAGATTGGGCGCCGGTGAGCGCCCAGCCCAGCATGGCCGGGCACGTCACATGCGGTGGCGACCTGAAGAGGGCGCTCGCGACAACGATTCAGGCACGCTGTAAAAGTCGTAAGTATGCCGGTAGGGCGTATCGGTCAGGTAGCGCCAGGTACCGAAGGGAGCGAAGGAAACCCTGGCGAAACGAGAGAGACTCTTGACCTCGCTCAGCGAAATGGGTGTTCGCTCCGGTATATCGTCCCAGCCGAGAATGAGGTGGCCGCCCGTGCGCAGCGCGCGATAGCACGCTTCGAAAGCGCGCTCACACTCCTCCTGCGAGTCGAGTCCGTAGCCATAGACGCCGTTGCAGATGATGAGCTCGAAGTATCCCGGAGGCAGGTGATTGCCAATTTCCTCCAAAGTGGCGACCAGGTGCCGTCGCGCACCGAACTTGCGAGCTGCTGGCGCGGGATCGATCGTCCAGAAGTTCTTCGAGCGGAAATAGGCGCGTTCGTAATGACGCGTATACCAGTCACAGCCTACAAAGAGCACGGAGCAAACATCGCTACGCTCGGCATAGTACCTGAAAACAACTTTCTCGAGCAGGTCACGGTCGACGGTATACAGTGGGTCAGGGAGCCTGAGAAGATAGCGGATGGCGTGAGTGCGATAGGCGCGCTCCCGCAGCAGGCGCAAGGCCGGATGTTGATTCGCTCTAGGCGAGCGCCGCGTTACGCTCTGGCAGATCTCGCCTTCCTGGGGTCGTCTCGGGTTGCTGCTGCCGACCAGCAACGCTCCAGGCAGGCTGATCAAGCGTGAAATCACGTGCTCCAACAGAGAGACACTGACAGCAACCGGGGCGCCGACACCGACTACCCCCAGTAGCGCCACATACCCGGCGTCCTGGACGCCCAAGCCCCCAACGGTGACAGGGAGCATGAGTATGATCCATAGCACCGGGATGGTAAGCGCCAGGGCACGCACGGGCACATCGACACCGCAGGCCAATAGCAACGCCTTCACGAATAGGATCCTGACAGCGAAGAGCACTGCGGTAATCAAGGCAATTCGCACCAGCAAAGGACCGTTGCTGCGATATGCGAGCGTTGCTGCCGCAATCTGCGTAATTTTTTCGGCTGCCGACTTCGGAACGTGCCGCGTGATTGCCTGGCGTGCGAAGCGCCTGACCCGAGGGTGTAAGATGAGCGCCAGCATTCCCAGTGCGAACAGCGTGCAAACGACGACTGCTTGCTGCAATTCCTCTGTCAAGCGCGTTTCGGTGATCAGCAGGATCGTCAGGGAGCCGAAGATGAGTGTCGCGAGAACGATAGTGGCACGATCAACCAGGGTGGCGCCTATGACCACCGGCGCTGGCTCCCCCGCCCGACATAACGCTGTCATCCGCACGGCATCGACGCCCAGCGAGGTCGGCAGGAAGGATCCCAGAAAGCCGGCGACGAGTTGTACCCGCAATACGCGGCCAAAGCCCGGGTCGACACCCCGGGCAGCCAGCAACTGTTGCCAGCGGTAGCTCAGGATCAAACGATCCGACAATGCCAGCGCTATTGCCAGAACCACCCATTCCCGGTTCAGTGCTTGCAGCACCCGGGCGACCGATCTCCAGTCAGCAAGGCTTATCACTGCTATGAGCAGCGCCAACGAGAATATGATGCGGGCGAGCTTGTTCACGCGGCGTGGCCCGGTACTGGGGGCGACCGTCGGCGCCAGTCTCGGGCCAGCAGAACTTTCCGCCAGCGCGTCGCCAGCAGATCGGCCAAGGTTATTCGACCGACGCCGGGCAATCGCCGCAGGAATTCGTGACTCATCCGGCTGATGTGGAACGGCGAGTCGCCGGGCCTGTTCAGGGGGCGGCCAGCCATCAACCCCCAATAACATGCGCGAAAGCCGATCGCCCGTGCGAGCTCGACCGCTTCGGCCGTGCCGTCGTACATTGGGAAAGCGAGCTGATCCGATGGAGCAGGCGAAAGATGACCCTGCAGGATAACGCGGGACAATGCGAGATCCTCAGCCAAACTCCGCGGCGGACCACGCCGCGCCAGCTCGAGAGTGGGCTCACAGCCGCTCAGAGGTACTATGCGAGGCCAGCGCGCAACATAACGGCTTTCGAGCGTGTGTGAATGGAAGTCGACCAACCCTGTAGCCTGGATCTCACGCATTTCCTCCCAGGTCATGGGGCGTGCTGTCTGGTCTGGGGCCTCGACTTCCAGGTGCATTCCCGGAGCGACAAATGCGGCGGCGCGCACTTCGAAGTGCTTCAGTAGAGGGAAGGCACTCGTGTAAAAACTACGTGGTCCGTCATCGAATGAAAGCAGGACTGACGGACCCGACGGTCGGAAGGATCCTGACAGGAAGTCGACGAACTGGGCTGCGCTGAGCGTGCAATAACCGTTGCTGCGGAGGAACTGCAAGTCCGCCTCGAGGTCCGCGGGATCGACCACGTGATATGCGAATACCGGCACACCATCCAGCCTGGACGGTGCACGTCGCGCGGTTACGAAATCTGGGAGCGCGCCGTTCCAGGTTGCGCGCACCTCAGGCAAATTCTTGCGCCATGAATCGCGAAGCGTGGAGATGAGACGGGTCATTGTCACCTCCCGCCAGGAGCAGATAGGCTTTCGGAGCCGTAGGCCGCGAGCGTTCGGCAATAACAGTCCACGAGCCGCTCAATGTGCACTTCCAGGCTGAACTGGGCCGAGTCGGCTATGGCGCGCTCGCCGTAGTAGGTGCGTAGCCGTTCATTTTCAACGATAGCGATGAGTGCTTCGACGAAGGCGGTGCGGTCGCCTGCGGTAACCAACTTCCCATTGACGCCGTCGCGAATGACTTCCGTAAGTCCGCCGACCGCATATGCTATTACCGGCTTTCCCGCTGCCAACGCCTCGATCGCAGCCAGGCCAAGCCCTTCCGAGCGCGACGGCATCACCACAATGTCCACGGCTGCGAGCAGAAGCGCGACGTCTGACCGCTGGCCGAGAAAGTGGACGTGATCTTCCAAGCCAAGCTCCCGTGCCAGACGCTCGCAGGCAACACGCTCGGGACCGTCACCGATGACCAGCATTTTGACGAGCGGATTTCGACTGACCACGAAGGCAAGCATCTCCAACATCGCACGGTGTCCCTTGACCGGGTACATTCTTCCGATCATGCCGATCACGATATGTCGGGACTGCAGGCTCAGCTCCGAGCGCATACGAGCCCGGCAATGCTGCGGTACGTCCGTGATGTCGCGCAACCGGATACCATTGTGGATTACGAACGTTCGTTCCGGTCGCACGTGATAACCGCGAACGGTCAGCTCACGTAGTGCTGCGGAAACGCAGATCCCGACATCGGTGGAACGGGCCAGCATTCGCTGCAGTGGACGGATCAACACCGGTAGCTTCAGGTCGTGGGTGTGAACGATGACTGCCGCGTCCACGAGCCTGGCAGCGGCGCGGCCGGCCAACGATGCCTTCAAACCGGTTACGTGCAACAGGCGCGCGCCGCAGCTTCGGGCCAGTGACGCGATCTTGCCGATGATAAACGGATTCAGCTTGCTGGCGCCCAGAAAGACCGGTTCAATGCCTGCCTTCCTCAGAGGCTCCGCGGCTGGATGCGGTTGCCGCAGAAAGCACACGGTGAGATCAACCCCTGCCGCACGCAACGCGGGTAGGACCTGCAAGAAGTAGCTGGTGACTCCGTGGGCAATCCCGCCGCGATAGCCCAAGTGATCGGCCAGCACGAGAACGGAAGGGCAGGCAGGGGCCGATGTCTTCAATTGCCACCCACTCTCGAGATGCGGCCCGAGCCTTGGCTCCGGGAGGATTCCAGAAACTCGTAGGCTGTACGTACCTTCTCACGGAAAAGCTCGAGGGAGTAGCGGGTGGCCGCGCTGTTGCGGGCAGCCGTGCCAAGTTGGTTGCGCCGCTCAGGGTCGCGCGCCAGCTGCGATAAGCCACGCGCGATCTCCGTGGCGAAAGGGTCGACCAGCAGCGCACTGCTGTCATCAAGCACCTGGGTGTGTGCACGAATCCGAGTAGCCAGAATGGCCTTGCCGGAGAGCATGTATGAATATACCTTCATCGGTGTATTGTTGCCGTTCCGCCGAGGAGAAATCAGGATGTCCGCCTGCCGTAGGTAATCGGCGACGCAGGCGACTGGTCGCGGCCCCACCGCGAGAACCCGCTCCTCGACAGCCAGTTCCCGCGCGAGGGACCGCACCCGGGCCACCTGATGAGGGTCTCCCCCGATGAGTACGACCGTGATCCCGGCCTCAGGAGAAAGCAACGCTGCCGCGCGGACCAACTCCTCCACGCCCTGGTATGGCTCCAGATTGCCTACATACAGGGCGAGTGTCCCGCTGATAGGGTAACTCGTGCGTAGTTGCTCGGCCGAAGTTGGCTCGGGCAGTGTTTCGAGTGCGACGTCCTCGATCAAGAATACCGGAACTTGCGGCGCCACAGCCGACGCATGGTACGCGAGGTCCTTGCAGACCGCGAAGACCGCCTGCACGCGCCTGATAGCCGCGTTTTCCAGTGCCACGAGGCAGCCAGAGATCCAGCGGAGGCTCCTCCATTTGCCGACGAGCTGCTCGCCCAGGCTGGAATCCATATCATAGACGACTCCCAAGCGTGTCAGGCTGCGTAGCAGAACCGCTGGGAACACGGCTTCTTCGACCGCGTGGATCACGTCATAGCGATGTCTGATCGCGAGTCCCAGAAGAACCCAACACAGCAAGCCATCGCAGACGAGTTTTTTCCACGATATACCGATGGGAACCCGATGCACACCCGGAATCGCAGGAATACGCACTATTCGCAGTCCGTCGACTCTCACGTCCCGGCCTTCAGCGAATGTCAGAAGATCAACTCGATGCCCTTGTGCGCACAAGGCCTGCGCGAGCAGGAGCACAGCGAGTGGTGTGCCCCGCTCTTGGAAAAAAGGTTGCGGCGCGACTAGCAGGATACGCATGTGGCGGGACGCTCCGGTTTGAGCACCCAAGTTTGCGTCGGTTTACGTGTGAAAGCGGTATGTAGTCACCGCCCCTCATCGCACAACGCGTACCCGCGGGCCCGCCCTCGCCCCCGGTAGTCAATCCTGACTTCTGCTCGAGCGGCACTTGCTCACTGCTGTTGGTGCCTGGGCAACGGAGCCTGCAACAGGCCAGAGCCTACATACCATCCGGTCATACGGTGGATTCCATCCCGAAGCCCTACGGAGGGATTGTATCCGAGCTCGCGACGCGCCTTTGAAGCGTCGAATTCACGGTGGTTGGTAAAGAAGCTCACGCGGCGACGGTGCAATGGCGGCTCGATGTGTAGAGGGATGCAAATCTTTTCACATGCCCAGCTCGCGGCGTAAACCGGCGCGAAAGGAACGCGCATGCGTGGGTTCGGGACACCGGCCGCGGCGGCAATGGTCGCAACGAGCGTGTTTAATGTTGGTGCCTCGGGTCCGGCTATGATATAGGTTTGGCCGATCGCCTCACGTCTTTGGCTGCAGAGGAGAAAGGCATTCACCAGATCGTCGATATGCACCAGATGGAGCCTGGGTTCGCCCCCGCCGATCATGACGAAGCGGCGCATGCGTATCGCGCGGAACAGTTTCAAAAGGCGCAGATCGCCCTCGCCGTAGATGGGGCTGGGCCGGACGATTACCGTCGGGAGTCCGCGCCGGCCAGCTTCGGCTACGGCGAGCTCACCTTGCAACTTTGTCTTCTGGTAGATGTCTCCTGGCGCGAAGCGATAGGTCTCGGTTGCCGGTGGCTCGGCGATGTGCCCATGAACTCCAACTGTCGAGCAGTGAATGAGGCGCTCGCATCCGTTTACGCGCACGGCTTCGAGTGCGTTTCGCGGCGCCTCGGCGTTGACTTCGCGATAGTAGCGGTCGGAGTGTCCTGCCGTGCGGAAGACGGCCGCGATATGGTGTATCTGATCACATCCGCGTGCGGCCCTGACAAAGTCCCGTACGTTGGTAATCTGCCCGACGAAGGCTTCGGCGCCGGCGTACTCGATTGCTTCAGCCTGGTCGGCGGAGCGGACAAAGGCGCGCACACGGTGCCCTCGCTGCAGTAAGGTCCGCATGAGCTGGCCACCGGTATATCCGGTCGCGCCCGTTAACAAG
This sequence comes from uncultured Steroidobacteraceae bacterium, assembly GCA_964494895.1. GTDB lineage: Bacteria > Pseudomonadota > Gammaproteobacteria > Steroidobacterales > Steroidobacteraceae > 13-2-20CM-66-19. The sequence goes on from CAZBTV010000025.1 coordinate 12,196, forward strand.
ATGTGCATTGTGGCGGCTCCAGTTTGCCTGGCGCCACAGCCGAGCAAGGGACATTCCGCGCAGGCCGGCCCTGCGCGAGCGTGAGCGACTCGAGGTCAGATCACAGGAATCCTGGAAGTTGGAAACACCATTTCCGGGATGCTTTCGGCATAGACGACTTCGAGCTCGGAGTCAGGTGGGAAGAGGTCTGCGTCATTGCTGTCGAAGGCCCGGATCTCTATGAGACGTCCATCGATTTCCAGCGCCACGACGATTTTGGGAACCCCATTGGCAGGGGCAGCGTAGTCGACATGGTTGGCGAGGACTCGAGCATGGCGCACCGTCCCGAGCTCCACGAGTGACAGCAGTTGCCTGCCCCGCCGCCGATGTGCCGCTCTCATGACGAGGCCGATCGCGATCAGCACACCGGCATCCAGGGCAATCCACGAAATTCCGACCCAGAGCAGCCAGTCACTCTCGGCCGAGCTGAAGTAGGTCAGAATGAAAGAGATGCCGCCCGACATGGTTCCCGCCGCAACCATGCAGAGGGGCTTCCACCGGAGTCGGGGTACAAAGCGCTTCATTGCCCACCCGCGCAGGGCTGGGCTCAGCTGTCGTGGAGGCAGCCCCAGGCGTGAAGCCGAAAGCCTCGATTGTCGTCGCGCGGAGGGAACGCCCACTTCGGTCTGTCCAGTCGTGCCAGGCGAGAACGCGCGCCCGGTCGTCACATACAGAACATACTACCAAGAGGATGTTCGACAGCAACACGTTGCCGATAAGAGACGATCCGCCGCCTCAGAACGCGCTTGTGGATGGAAGGCTTGCCAACAGCGCCTGCGCGATGCCGTAGGAGGAATCGCCTGAGGGAACTTTTCTGAGCTCGTCCGCGCTGGCGGTCAGCATACCGGCCTGAGCGTACAGTGCGCCGAGCACGACGTGGGCATCTTCATGCTCTTGGCGAAACTGCGCTATTTCGTCGGCGAGTTGGCGTGGGATGATTCGAAGGACGGCTTCCGGCCCGGGAGGTCCGGAAGCAACCACCCGCGAGCCGCCACGCAAGGTCGCGGTCACCTGCCAAAGATAGGTCCGGCCGCGGCGCAGGGACCGCCGCGGCCGCCAGCTTGTCGTCCGCAATCCAGGGCTGCGTCGCACGGGGTGCAGGCCCGCATCGACAATCACAACACGGTATCGGATTGCGCCGGCGAGCGGTTGCCAGCGAAATTCGGGGCGTGTTTCGGCAATCGCCTCTCCGAAGGGACCCAGCAAGGCAAATCCCGTGTTGCCCTTCGCCACATCAGGGAAGGTCGGCGCGCTTTCGCGAAGTCGGCCCGCATCAGCGGGAAGCTGCAACTTGCCATGTTGGATGACTTCCGAGACAGCGGGCCTTACATCGGCCGGCAGGGCAGCGATCTCGTCAGAGAGTTGCGAGTCGCGAGTCGGTGTTTGTATGGCGGCAACTGGCGCTGGGGTGGGAGCGCGTGTGACAGACAGTGCAACTGGCGCTGGGGTGGGGGCGTGTGTGACGGACAGTGCAACTGGCGCTGGGGTGGGGGCGTGTGTGACGGACGGTGCAACCGGCGCTGGGGTGGGAGCGTGTGTGACAGACAGTGCAACCGGCGCCTTGTTCGTCCGCGGCTTTTCGCGCCACCACCAGAATGCTACAGAAATTGCGGCCACCGCAATAGCAGCGGCGGCCGCCGCTGCCAGGGGTAATGCGACTCCAGGGCGGCGCTTGCGTCGTCCCGATTTGCGCCCAAGAGGCTCCGATCGTTGGAAGCCAGACAACTCGCTCTTGAAAGTCCGAAGGTCTTCGAGCTCGGCGCGGCAGGCATCGCAGGAATCCAGATGAGCGCCGCAGTATTGCAGCCGAGCCGGTGCGAGCCGACCTGCTACATAAGCCTCCAGGTCCTCGTAGGTGAGGTGCCGGACCGATTCTCCGGCCTCACTGGTTTGCGCAATCCGCTTCGGTCGCAGTTCCGGATCTGCGTCTGAGAGCCGATCCAACATCGGGTGTTGCCTCCGGTCGCCTTGAAGGATGACCTGCGTCAGCAAGACGCCTGAGCCAAGGATTTTCGCACGCCGATCATCAGCGACCGTGACAAGCTTAATAGTTCTGCGATTGCGGAATCAGCGGGCGACATTGGTCCGTTCCGCCGACGCAAAAGAGGTCGCCATGGGCGTGTCCAGCGGCTTCAGCGGATGGGTTGCGCTTAGGCGGGGACTGTTGGTTCATCCAGGAAACAGGTCTGCGCAAAGCGAATTCATATCCATTCGATGGCGGGTGGCGGCTTCGGGTCTGCGGCTCGAGCGATCGGATTCAAAGCCAATTCGCCAGGAACGATAAGGATCTCGCGCTACACTAGTCCCGGTGTCCATGGGGGTGGGGGAAGGCAGCGTGCGAACGATTATGATCGCGGTATTGATGGTCGCGGCATGGACGACAGTGTCCACCGCGAAGCCTGCGGACCACAGTCAGGCGGAAACGCAAGCGCTCGATCTTGCAAAACAGGCAATAGCGCTGCGCTCGGTGCACGGCCCGGGGGATCAGACGCCTCAAGTGGCCGCGCTCTTCAGGTCCGCGTTGGTGGCGGGCGGCTTGGAGCCGTCGGACGTAACGATCACACCTGTGGACGATACCGCATTCCTCATCGCGCGATGGAAGGGCGCTGACCGGACGCTCAAGCCCCTGGTAATTTCAGGGCATATGGATGTAGTCGATGCCAAGGCAACGGACTGGGAGCGCGACCCTTTTACTCCTGTGACCGAGAACGGCTTGCTGTATGGACGAGGGGCGAGTGACATGAAGTTGGGCGACGCGCTAGCGGTCGCAGCAGTCATCGAGCTCAAACGGGAGGGCTACAAGCCGCGTCGTGACATCGTGCTCGCATTTTCGGGCGACGAGGAGACCACGATGAAGACGACTCAGAAGCTTGCCACGGCTCTCTCGGACGCTGAAATGGTGTTGAATGTGGACGGCACGGGTGGGCAGTTGGACTCCGAGGGAAAACCGCTGTACTTCACCTGGACTGGCGCGGAGAAGACCTACGCCGACTTCCAACTCACGGTGACATCCCCTGGCGGCCACAGCTCGCGGCCGTACGAGCCCAATGCCATCAACCAACTTTCCGCGGCGTTGGTGCGGATCGGCCAGTACAAGTTCAAGCCGGAGCTGAGTGAGTTGACTCGCGCGTATTTCACGGCGGCGGCAAAATACGAGCGGCCGGAGATCGCCACGGCCATGCGTGCGTTTGCCGCCAACCCCGCCGACCCGAAGGCCATCGCGGCGTTGACTGCTGACCCGTCAACCATCGGGAAGATCGGCACGACTTGTGTCGTGACCATGATCAATGGCGGCCACGCACTCAACGCCCTGCCGCAGCGGGCAAGCGCAAACATCAACTGCCGCATATTTCCGGGGCATTCCCGCGCGGAGGTCATGGAAGAGCTTCGGCGTGTGGTGGCGGACCCGGCCGTTGAGTTCCGGGACGTGTCGGAGGGCAGCGTGGCGACCGACGCTTCTCCGTTGCGTCCGGACGTTGCCGATGCTATTGCCCGCGCCCTCCACGCTGGCTATCCCGGCGTGCCGGTATTTCCTTCGATGTCGGCCGGCGCCAGCGACAGCATGTGGTTTCGCAAGCTGCACATTCCAAGCTACGGAGTCAGTCCGCTTTTCATCAAGGACAGCGATCGATTCGCCCATGGGCTGAACGAGCGCATTCCGACGGAGGATATCCGGCCATCGATGACCTATCTCTTGTCGCTCTTCAGGGATCTGTCGAAGTAAGCTTCGTGGAGTTGGCGAGCTGAAGGAGGGCAGTTCGTGAACGACTCTTCGACTCGACGAGAGCTGCTGCGCCAGATTGGCGGCCTCGCGGTGACCGGGGCTGTGAGCCGGGCGGGCACGTTGTCGGCGGCGGTGTTCGCCTCGGAAATCCGTTTGGACCCTATGCTCCGTTTCGCGGAGGCAGAGATCGTTGCAGCCGCTCGAGCCGCCAAGACGCCTGCGCCCAGGTTGAATTTCGAGCTCGATACGAGTCTCGGCCAGCAGGCCTATCGCATTCGTCCGGTCGAAGCTGACACACTGCTCATCAGGGGTGGCGACACCACGGGCCTGATGTACGCAGGCCTGGACATCGCCGAAGCTCTGCATCTCGGATCCGCTGCCATGAGGCGCCTGTTGGAGCCACGTGTTCGCCGCCCATTGGTCTTAAGGCGTGGGATCAAGTTCAATATTCCACTCGATCTTCGCACTCCCAGTTATGGCGATGGGGCGACCGCCGCGCGTGCGAACATTCCAGAGATCTGGACACGGGAGTTCTGGCGCAGCTACCTCGACGGACTCGCGCGGCACCGATACAACGTGCTTACGCTCTGGAGCATGCATCCCTTCCCTTCACTGGTGAAGGTCCCGGAATACCCGGACGTGGCGCTCGATGACGTGTGGCGTAGCAAGGAGCCGCTCGGCCCGGTTCCATTCGATCCAACGGGCCGAGATGCGATCCCACCGCGATTTCTCGCCAACCATGAGGTGATCCGGAAGATCACTATCGACCAGAAAATTGCCTTCTGGCGCGAGGTGATGCAGATGGCCGCGGACCGGGGTGTCGAAATCTATGTCTTTACCTGGAATGTGTTCACCTATGGTGTCCAGGGCCAACACGGGATCGACGACAACATGTCGAATCCGGTCACGGTTTCTTACATGCGCGCTAGCGTACGTGAGCTTGTGAAGACTTATCCGCTGTTGAAGGGTATCGGTATTACCGCCGGCGAGAACATGCCCACGACAGCTGGGGTGACGAAGGAGCAATGGCTCTGGTCGACCTACGGAGAGGGAGTGCGCGATGCGCTGAAGAGCGAGCCGGACCGAGATTTCCGCTTGATCCATCGCTTTTGGCAGACATCCGGTGATGAGATTCGACGCAACTGGGTTCGCTACCCCGGATGGCCCGACAAGTTCTCATTCAGCTTCAAATACTCCTGGGCACACATGTATTCGGATGTGAAGCCTCCGTTCGTCGCGGAGGTCATGCCCCTCCTGAAAGAGCTTGGAATGAAAACCTGGCTCACAGTGCGCAATGACGATATCTACTCGCTACGGTGGGGCGATCCCGAGTACGTTCGGGAATATGTGTTGAACATGCCTTCCACAGACAAGCTCGTTGGCTTCTACATGGGACCAGACGGATTTACCTGGGGTCGCGACTTCCTGGACCGCGAGACGGCGGGCCAAAACCTCGGTGCTTCGCGTCCCCTCGTCATGGACAAACACTGGTACTCGTTCATGCTCTGGGGCCGGCTGAGCTACGATCCGACCATACCTGACGTGCACTTCGAAGAGGCCTTTGGTGCTCGTTTTCCGGGAGCAGACGCGCGCCGGCTTTATTCCGCCACCACCATTGCCTCGAAGATCATCCCGCAGGCCACTCGCTTCTTCTGGAAGGACACCGACCTCGGCTGGCTTCCGGAGGCCTGTGTCCGTTACGACCGCGCGTTCGGAACCTACTTCTACACGGTCGCTGACTTCATGAACGGTGTCACCATGCCCGGTGCGCAGATCCTGAACATCCGCCAGTGGCGTTACCGGCTGACAAACGGCATTGCGATGGAAGCTATGACACCACTGCAGGTAGCCGATGCTTTGGCCGGTTTCGCCAACTCCGCCCTGACTCTGGTCCGCGAATTGCACTCCTTATCCACAGACGTCCCAGGCCACGAGCTGCGTCAAACGATCGATGACAACGAGGCGATGGCTCACCTGGGCATCTACTACGCTGAGAAGATCCGGGGCTCATCTGATCTGGCGCTCTTCGACGCCAGCGCTGCCGAGGAAGAGCGTCAGTCAGCCATTGCTCACCTGGCACTCGCCCTCGCGGCATGGAATCGGTATGCGGCGATTCGGGATGCGCACTACCTCCCGGCATTCTATTCCCGGATCGGGTGGATCGACATTACGGCGCTCGCCCACGAGGTCGCGAATGATGTTGATCTGGCGCGAAACTGGCGGCCCCACTCCCTGAAATTTGACTCCAACGATCCGGCCGAACAGCATGTCGGCGACGCCGCACGTACGATCTGAGCAGGGTCGCCCGATGCTGGCTGAAAGTTATGACTACATCGTCGTCGGCGCGGGGACAGCGGGATGTGTATTGGCAAACCGGCTGTCGGCCGATTCGGCGCGGCGCGTGCTGCTGCTGGAGGCTGGCGGAAAGGATGACTATCACTGGATCCATATCCCAGTGGGCTATCTATATTGCATAGGCAATCCACGGACGGACTGGCTCTACAGGACCGCTCCCGAACCCGGACTGCACGGCCGTTCTCTGCTGTACCCACGAGGTCGTGTTCTAGGCGGATCCTCCTCGATCAACGGGATGATCTACATGCGCGGCCAGCAACAGGACTATGACGAATGGGCTCGCGTCACGCGGGATCCTCGTTGGTCATGGGCATCCGTGCTGCCCGTCTTCAAGAAAAGCGAGGACTATTACGGGGGCTCGAGTGAGTGGCACGGCGTGGGGGGAGAATGGCGCATCGAGAAGCAACGCCTGAAGTGGTCGATACTGGAGTCGTTCAGGGAGGCGGCCCAACAGGCAGGAATTCCGGCCACGGAAGACTTCAACCGTGGTGACAATACCGGTGTCGGCTACTTCGATGTAAACCAGCGCGGCGGTTGGCGCTGGAATGCTGCCAAGGCATTTCTGCGCCCGGTGCTTCGCCGCCCCAACCTGACTGTAGTCACGAGTGCGTGCGCACGAAAAATCCTGTTCGAGGGGCGGCGCTGTGTCGGCATTGAGCTCGTCAATGCGAGTGGGCGCCGCCTGGTACGAGCCAACCGTGAAGTGATCCTTGCCGCCGGTGCTGTCAATTCACCGCAACTGCTGGAGCTGTCGGGCATAGGCTCGGGGGCTCGCCTGCAACAGATGGGTATTCCGATAATCCACGACGCTGCCGGCGTTGGGGAGAATTTGCAGGATCACCTGCAGTTGCGTATGTCCTTTCGAGTGACCGGCGTATCGACATTGAACACACTGTCGGCGAACTGGTGGGGCAAGATGTCGATCGGCCTGCGATATGTATTGACTCGCAGTGGTCCGCTGTCGATGTCCCCCTCACAGCTTGGAGCTTTCGCAAGGAGCGACCCCGGCGATCCTGCGATCGACCGGCCGGATCTCGAGTATCACGTGCAACCGCTGTCGCTCGATCGCTTCGGCGAGGATCTGCACAGCTATGACGCATTTACTGCCTCAGTGTGCCAGCTACGCCCCACTTCCCGAGGCAGCATCCATATCCAATCGCCGGATCCGGACAAGCCGCCGCAGATTTCGCCCAATTACCTGAATACGGAGTGCGACCGCCGTGTTGCGGTCCGGGCGCTGAGGTTGACGCGCAGAATCGTTGCCGCACCCGCGCTCAGCGCCTACCAGCCACAGGAAGTGGCACCAGGTGTTCAATTCCAATCGGACGAGGAGTTGGTCGCCGCCGCCGGCCATGTGGGCACGACCATCTTTCACCCGGTCGGAACGTGCAAGATGGGCACACCGGACGATTCTCTCGCTGTAGTTGATAGCGAGCTGCGGGTGGTTGGTGTCGAGGGGTTGCGTGTCGCTGACGCGTCCGTGATGCCGACTATCACATCGGGTAATACCAACTCACCCACCCTGATGATTGCCGAGCGGGCCGCTGAGCTGATCACGAAGCGGGGGTGAATGCGTATCGCACTTCGCAGAAACACCCCCGGAGAAGGTGCCTGCTTACGAGGCCAATGCCTTCAGTTTCTCCTTGTCGCTTTCAGAGGGCATGTGTTTCAGATTGAGTATGATTGACGCGAGCGTCTTCACCCCGCTGGAGGCCTTGTCGTCCTTTATCACGGCTTCCAGTTTCGGCTTGTCGGCGGCTGCCGCCGTATGTTTTGCGTCCAATAGAGCCTGAGCCACGGTGCGCTCATCCTCGGTCGCTGATTTGTCTTCAGTGATCTGCTTTAGCGACTGCTTGTCGCTGTCGGTGGGGAAATGCTGGAAATGCAGCAGTATTGCGGCCGTGGTTTGCACGGCCTTGCTTTCCGCTGCGTTTGCCATTGTCGACAGGGCGGCGGCAAAAAACAAAATGATCGACCCGATGGCAGCTGTCCGGTAGCTCATGGATATCTCCCGTCGATTCGTGATCTTCATGCCCATTATTACGGGCTACCGCGCGCCATGTCACCGCTGAACTTTCTGAACCGCTGAAATACAGCGTCGTCGGATCTCGGGGTTTATACGAAACAAAAAGAAAGTCTTTCGAAATAAAAAAAGCGACTTTCCCCGTCTGTATATTTCGGATATCTTCGAATCAGTCTTGACGACACCTGATAGAGCGCGGCCGTGATTCGTTCGCATCACCCCGGGGTGGCCATGGGGAACGTATGAAGAAGCTGAGCACCAGCAGACGTCGCTTTCTGAAGCTCGCTGCGGGCGTCGGCGTTGTCACGAGCGTCGCTTTCCCGCGCACGGGGGGCGTTGCGGCCTCTTTGGGAGATTCCCGGATTCTCATTGAGTTCGATCCGCAGATGCGCTCGCGAATCCGGCATCTGCGGGCAAAAGGAGAGGGCGAGAGGATCGCGCTCACTCATTGGGTTGCGGCTGAGGCGCTGAGGGTCGGGACTGGGGCTGGATCGCGAGTCGATCAGTTCGCATTACGCGAGCGGTCGCGGCAGGACATTGACGGGCCGCTGGGACACGGCGTCCGGCTGCGTCTGGTGGGAGTGGCCACGGCGCAAATTGAAAAAACGGTGCAAGTCGAGCTGTTTGAGGCTTTTCCAGGGTTCGCTCTCTATCAGGTGTCTTATCGGAACCTGGGTGCTCACGCCGTCACGATCGATAGCTGGACTCAGGGTGCTCTGCGCCTCTCCCACGGGGCCGCCAGCGGCGGACATGCACCATCGGATCCCCCGTTCTGGTCTTTCTGCGGCAGCACCCACGAAGATCGCCGCGACTGGGTCCAGCCGGTGCGGGCGGGATTCCAGCAGACGAACTTCATGGGGATGACGGCTTCCGACTATGGCGGCGGGACTCCCATCGTCGATGTCTGGAGCAGAAATTGGGGTATTGCCATAGGGCATGTTGAGTTGCGGCCGCGACTGGTTTCCATTCCGGTGAGCTGCACCGACAGAATGCTGGATCTCGCCATGACGGCTCCGGTCAAACGCGCGCTGCAGCCGGGTGAGCAATTCAACACCCCCGAAACGTTCGTAGCGACGCACACGGGCGACTACTTCACAGTGCTCGACGCTTATCGACGTATCATGGGCGTCCGTGGCCTTGTGTCGCCCGCGGCTCCGAAGTCTGCCTACGAGCCGATGTGGTGCGCCTGGGGTTACGAGCGTGCTTGTACCCTGCAGTCAATAGAAGACACTTTGCCGAAGGTGCGTGATCTGGGACTGCGTTGGGCGGTGATTGATGATGGATGGCAAACCAACGTGGGTGACTGGAAGGTCAACCCGGAAAAGTACCCGCGCGGCGAAGCTGATATGAAGGAGCTGGTTCAGACCATCCGTGGGCACGATCTCGAGCCGCGGCTGTGGTGGGCACCGCTTGGCGCCGCGCCGGGGTCTGATCTGCTGCACGATCACACCGACATGTTGTTGCTCGACAAGGACGGCGCGGTGCAGAACATCTCCTGGTGGAACAGCTTCTACCTGTGCCCCGCTTACCAGCCGACAATCGATTATACGCTGGCCCTCGTGCGTAAGTTCCTCGGCGAGTGGGGTTATGCGGGCCTCAAGATCGACGGCCAGCATCTCAACTCCGTAGCGCCTTGCTACAATCCCGCGCACCGGCACGCTCGGCCGGAGGAATCCGTCGAGAGGCTCCAGGACTTTTTTCTCGCGATCTATCAGACCGCGATGCGGCTCAATCCCGAAGCGGTCATCGAGCTGTGTCCTTGCGGAACGTCGTATTCGTTCTTCAACTTCCGGTCCTTCAACCAGGCACCGGCTTCCGATCCGGAGTCTTCCTGGCAGGTTCGACACAAAGGCAAGACCCTGAAGGCATTGATGGGGCCGAGTGCCGCCTTCGCGGGAGATCATGTCGAGCTGAGCACCGGCGGCGCCGATTTCGCCTCCACGGTGGGTGTCGGCGGGATCATTTCGACCAAATTCACCTGGCCGCGCGATCCCAAGCCCAAGGATTCCTTCCTGTTGACCGCGGCCAAGGAACCGATATGGCGCAAGTGGATTGCACTTTATAATGAACGGCAGCTGCCCCTCGGGACATACCGCGGCGAGTTGTACGACATCGGATTCGATAAACCAGAAACGCATGTAGTCGAGAAGGCTGGCCGCTTCTATTACGCCTTCTACGCTCGCGACTTCAGCGGACCGGTGCCGTTGCGCGGCCTCGGTGCTGCCCGGTATCGCGTGCGCGATTACTACAACGATCGAGAGCTGGGAGAAGTCACCGGCTCACAGGACACGCTGCAGGTGACTTTCAACAACTTCCTGGTGCTCGAGGCGATACCTGTCTGATGCTCATTCCGGTCGAAAGCGGGTTGTTGATCGAAGAGCGTCGACGGCGCATCTGCGAGTTGCTCCTCGAGGAAGGGCGCGTCACGGTCGAAGCTCTCGCGACACGGTTCGGCACTTCGCAGGTGACGATCCGCGCAGACCTGTCTGCACTCGAGGCGGCCGGCGCGCTGGTCCGCACGCATGGCGGGGCGTTGCCACGCGAGGAGGCGATGGATGAGCCGCTGGGGGTGAAGCAACTCCAGCATCACGCGGAAAAAATCCGGATTGCGCAGGCCGCGGTCGCTCTCATTCGCGACGGAGAGACCATCATCCTGGATTCCGGTACGACGACCGCAGAGATCGCCCGGGCCATTCGCAAGGCGGACCTCAAATTCCTCAATGTCATCACCAACGCCCTGAATGTGGCCGTGCTGTTGATGGACCTCCCTTTCGTCCGGCTGATCATGCCGGGGGGGATCCTGCGCCAGGAATCCAACTCCCTCTCCGGTCCGATGGCGGAGGCGGCGCTGGCCAACCTGCAGGCGGACCGCCTGTATCTCGGCGCGGACGGTCTGGACCCTGAAATCGGAGTCATGACGCCGCACCTGCAGGAGGCCGAGCTCAACGCCAAAATGATGCGGATTTCCCGGCAGGTCGTGGTGGTTGCCGATTCTTCCAAGCTGATACGCCGCAACGTCTCGCTGATTGCCAAAGTAGAGCAGATTCACCTCCTCATTACGGACCGCGCCGCTCCCCCGCAGGCGGTCGAAGCATTGCGCAAGCGGGGAGTTGAGGTGCTGCTGGTTTGACAGCGGCACGGTTGACGGCGCCCGCAAATCGGAATCCGCGAGTTGCCCCGGCGCCCTTTGCGGGCCGGCGGGGTCGGCGTCGCCGTGATCGACCGCCCCGCCCCTAGCCGTTTTGCCATGAGCCTGTGGCTCACCCCAAGGCACGAAACAACTTTGTGCAGGCCCGTGCGCGGCGAGGTGTTTGGGCGTCGCCGAGCCGCCATGCCGCCAAGCCCCGAGCCACCAAGCCCCGAGTCCCGAGCCCGAGTCCGGCGCCCCCGCGCTTCCGCGCTCAAGCAGCTATCAATGATTGCCGATTGAAGATGTAGAGGAGCATCCCCCCACGCTTTCGAAAAGCACCATCAATGTTCTATTGCCACTTATTCGACTTGATCGAAAGTATAGATAAGAGTAAAAGAAAGATATCGTAAGTAATTAGGCATCAGAATCTTTTGTTTATTTCGTTTTTGAGTGAATGACCATAAGTAAAAACTGAAGGGTGGGAAACGAAACGTGCCGCGACTCATGCCTGCGCCGATTGCGATCGGGTTTCTATTCATGGCCGGTACCGTCGCGATTGCTGCGACCGCTCATGACACCGCTCCCGTGGACGCTCCGCCTTCAGCGGCCGTATCGGTGGCGCCGACAACGTCGGCGCCGGCCATCAGCGGCACGGATCAGGGAGCATCGCTGGAAGTGGTCACCGTCACCGGCCTGCGGGCAAGTCTCGAGAAGTCCCTCGACATCAAGAAGAATGCCCCTGTAGTACTCGACTCGATCAACGCCGAGGAGCTCGGTCGATTTCCCGACGCCGACGTTGCCGATTCCCTGGAGCATCTGCCGGGCATCACTATCTCCCGGACCACAGGCGGGGAGGGCCAGAGAGTCAGCGTGCGCGGCTTCGGGCCGCAATACAACATTGTCACTCTCAACAACCGGGTACTGGCCACCGACGATGATTCGCGTGATCTGGCCTTCGACGTGCTGCCATCGGAAGTGATCTCAGCGGCCGACGTGCTCAAATCGTCGCAGGCGTCCGCAATAGAAGGGAGTATTGGCGGCACGGTGAATCTGCGCACGGCGAGTCCGTTCGACAACTCAGGGCTGCACGCCGGCGCGCATGTGGAGGGCAACCACAACGACATGTCGAAGCTCTATGGCCGGAAGCTCTCGGCCTTTGTCGAAGACACGATGCTCGACCATACGCTCGGGTTCCTGCTCGCGGGCGTGGCTTCGGACAACCATACCCGCACCGATTCGCTGAACGCCTACAACCAGAACATCTACGGTCCGACTACCTACCCCTTTGCCGGCGGCCCGGGCGCCGTGCCGGTTTCGGTCACACCCGCGGCCATCACTTTCGGATCGGTCTTTGACGACAAGAAGCGGGAGGCATTGTCCGGGAGTGTCGAGTGGCGCCCGAACGATGCCTTCAAGCTGGTCGCGGACGGCTTATGGACGAAGCTGCAGGATCCACAGATCGGCTACAACCAGTCATATTATTTCCCCTATAACGTGGATCAGGATGGCAACCCGACCTGGTCCAATGCGACGGTCAACAACGGGTTGATCACCGCGGTGACCTCAAACAACTTCACTCCGGAGGTCGTGAACAACACGCTCAGCCGCAATGTCGTCACCTCGCTGTATGGCTTGAATGCCAGCTGGCGGGCGACCGACAGGCTCAAGCTGGATTTCGATGTGTATCGCTCGACCGCGAGCCGCCCCGAGGGCGGCGCTGATACGTTCGTGACCGCGGGCCTGGTGTCTGCCACACCCAACGCACAGGATCTGATTACCGTCACCGACCTGCCTCACAGCCTGCCGAGCCTCAACGTGATGGTGCCGCCCAGCCAAGTGGGACTTGCCGCGTGCCCCAGCGGGACAGCGAGCACCACCAATGCGGGCTACTGCTCGTATACGGCGCTGATGAACTCGGGATTTCTCAACAACAACAAATATTGGTCGACCCACTACGATGGGCTCAACGGCTACTCGGTTCACGATCAGGTCACCGGCTTCGCCCTGGATGGCGCGTATCAGATGCATGCAGGGTTCCTGGAGAAGCTGTTGTTCGGGTTCGGCTACAGCCATCGCGAGAAGACCCGCGTCGACAGCAGCAACGACTGGACCAACGGCTCCGGCCAGTACGGCTCCCTCTACAACACCGAGGGCTGCCCGGTCCAGTGCAATCCCTACACGTTTGGTTCGCAAGGCTTCAACGTGATCTCGTTCACGAGCCCGCCGAATTTCCTGCGGGGCGCGGGTGGATCCTATCCTTCCGTGCTGCCAAAGTTGAACACCAGCCAACTGCTCGCGTTTCTCGCCAGTCTGAACGGCCTGCCCAATCCACAGTTCTGCACAACGCTTCCCTGTTCGAGTACGTTTGACCTGGCGGCCACGTTGCCGCAACCCAACCCGTTCAACTCCTACGATGTCGTCGAGAAGACGTATTCCTTCTATGTGGAGCAGACTTTCGGGGGTACGGATTGGTCCGGGAACCTGGGCGTACGTGTGGTACGCACGAATACACTGGCGCTGGCCGCCGAATCCGTGCCGGTATCCCTGTGGGCACTGTCGAATAACAACGCAACGCAGACGTGGAATGTGGAGTACAGCAACTCGCAGCAGTTCGTGCAGAGCTCGAGCTACACGTTCGCGCTGCCGTCAGTCAATTTGAGCTATTGGATGGTTCCGGACCGCCTGCAACTGCGCGGGGCAGTGTCGGAGACAATATCGCGTCCGGACCTCAACCAGCTGGCGCCGAACGCAACCAACCAGGCTATCAACGGCACACCGATCATCACCTACACCGGCACGGCGGGACTCAAGCCTGTCAGCGCGTGGCAGGCCGACCTGTCACTGGAGTGGTACTACCAGCAGCATTCGGCGCTTACCGGTGGTGTGTTCTTCAAGAGGGTCACGAACGACATCTTCAATCAGACGACTGCCAACGTGGATCTGGGCACGCTGCAGTATGTGGGCGGACCGCCGGGCACTGTGCCTGGGAGTCCGTTTTTATGGACAATCACGGCCCCGGCGAACGGCGCTCGGGAGGTCTATAAAGGTGTGGAGGTCAGCTGGCAGCACTTCCTCGACAACGGCTTGGGGACGCATGTCGAATTCACGCACACGTGGAGCGGCAACGCCATCACCGTCGTCAATCAACCGCCGCCCACCACTGCTTCGATCAGCCTCATTTATGACAAGGGGCCGTTCGACGTGGATGTGAACTGGGATTACACGTCACGGTACAACCTATACAGTGCGCAATCCACCGAGGTGCCCGGATGGCCGGCCGTCTCCGACCCGTTCTCCTGGGTAACGGCGAGTGCGCACTACAAGGCGTTCACGGGCTTCGACGTGTATGTCGAGGCCAGAAACCTCACCAACGCCATTGCGCGGACCTATCTTGATGGCAATCCGTTGCTGGCGTGGGCGCCGGGGCAGCTGGTGGGGCAGAGTACGAGCGGCGTGGGAGCAGGATACAGCGCCTACGGCCGCACCTACGTGGCCGGTGTTTCGTACCGCTTCTGACATGAAGAAGCGCTGGCTCATCTACGCGCTGATCACCACCGGGTTCTGGGGGATATGGGGCGCATTTGCCGAGTTTCCGACCCGGCACGGATTTCCCGAGACGCTGGTGTACGTGGTTTGGGCGCTGATCATGATCCCACCGGCGCTCTACGCGATGCGGCGTGTCGGCTGGCGGGTGCAATCCGACTCAAGGTCCATGCTGCTAGGGTGTTTGATCGGATTCACGGGGGCCGGTGGCCAGATGCTGTTGTTTCATGCCGTGCATACCGGGCCCACGTACCTGATCTTCCCGATTGTCGCGTTGTCGCCGGTGATCACCATCGCTTTGTCCATGTGGTTTCTCAAGGAGCGCGTGAGCAAGCTCGGCGCGTTCGGTGTGGTGTTGGCGCTGATCGCGCTACCGCTGTTCAACTACTCGCCGGGCGGGGAGGCCGGGGTGTCCAGCCCGCAGGGCATCACGTGGTTTGCCTATGCGTTGATCATCCTGCTCGCCTGGGGCGTGCAGGGCTATTTCATGAAGCTCGCCAACATCTCGATGGATGCTGAAAGCATCTTTCTGTACATGACGGCGACCGGACTCTTGCTGATCCCGGTGGCGCTGTGGATGACCGACTTTTCAATTCCCATCGAGTATGGGTGGCAAGGGCCCGGGCTTGCCGCGATCACGCAAATCCTGAACGCCATTGGTGCCCTGACGCTGGTGTATGCCTTCCGCTACGGCCGTGCGCTGGTCGTGGCGCCGCTCGCGAACGCTGGCGCGCCAATGATCACGGCGATTGTCTCGATGAGCGTATTGAGCGTTGTGCCAAATGGCATCACGGTGATCGCTATCACATTGGCCTTTCTGGCCGCTGCGCTGTTCGCTATGGAACCGGATGAGAAGCCGGCCGAGAAACCAACATGAACGCCATGTTGGACCTTGTACGACGACACAAGTCCGGTGCATCGATGGGCATCTACTCAGTGTGTTCGGCCCATCCGCTGGTGCTGCAGGCCGCGATGCGCCTGGCGCACCGTACGGGAGGAATGGCGTTGATCGAGGCTACCTCCAACCAGGTGAACCAGGATGGTGGGTACACGGGTATGCGACCCGCGGCGTTCCGTGAGCGGGTGCTTGCGCTGGCAAGTGCCGTGGGTCTGCCGCATGCTCGTGTGGTGCTGGGCGGCGACCATCTCGGCCCGAATTGTTGGCAACACCTGCCGTCGGCAACTGCCCTGGAAAAGGCCCAAGTCATGGTCGGGGAATATGTGGCTGCGGGTTTCCGCAAAATCCATCTGGACTGCTCGATGTCCTGCGCCGACGACCCGCGTTCTCTGGGCGATGAATTGATTGCGGAACGAACCGCGGCGTTGTGCGGAATCGCTGAAGCCGCGTGGCGTGTGGCTGGGGGCGAGCCGCCCGTGTACGTCATCGGCTCCGAAGTGCCGGTCCCGGGCGGGGCGCACGAGACCCTGGAGGACCTGGCAGTCACGACGCCCGAGGCGGCACACGCCACGATCCAGGCGCATCGCGAGGCCTTCGCGCGCCACGGCATCGAATCGGCATGGTCGCGGGTGGTGGCTCTGGTCGTGCAGCCCGGAGTTGAGTTCGACCATCACCAGGTGATCGATTATGTGCGCTCCAAAGCCGCGATGTTGAGTCGCAGCATCGAGCCGGTGGCCGACCTGGTATTCGAGGCGCATTCAACCGATTATCAGACGGCCGCTGCTCTGGAGGAGCTGGTCCAGGATCACTTCGCCATTCTCAAGGTCGGCCCCGGGTTGACCTTCGCTCTGCGCGAGATGCTCTGGGCTTTGTCTGACATCGCTACGGAGCTGGGTCTGATGCCCGAGGCGTCGCTGAAACAGACGCTGCTCGGGGAGATGAAACGCGATCCACGCTACTGGAAATCGTATTATACGAATCCCGGGCGGCAGGCGTTCGATCTCCAGTTCAGCCTGAGCGACCGCATCCGTTATTACTGGAGTACGCCCGTCGTGGAGCGGGCGTGCGCGCAATTGTTTGAGTGTCTGGCGTCCAGCGGTATTCCGCTGACGCTGATCAGTCAATACCTGCCAATGCAGTATGCCGCGATCCGGGAGGGACTGCTGCAAAACGATCCACACGAGCTGGTGTTCGACGGGATCGAGCAGGTGCTGCGCAATTACGACCGTGCATGCCGGCCGGCCGACCCGGCCGGTGCCGGCATCGATCGAGGACGAGCATGAGCTATCTTGGATACCCGCAAGCCGAGCTCGAAGCGGCCGGCGGAGTGTGGACCGCGCGCGAAATCTGTCAGCAGCCGGTCATCTGGTCGGAGATCGAGGGCATGTTGAGCCGTGAGGCCGGCGCCTTGCGAGGTTTCCTCGGCCCTCTGCTCGAGAGGGGAGACTTGCGCATCGTGTTGACCGGGGCCGGAACTTCGGCCTTCATCGGTGAATGCCTGGTCCCGGCGCTGAAGCGCCGCACGAGACGGCGTGTCGAGGCCATCCCCACTACCGACCTGGTTGGAGCGCCCGACAGTGGGCTGGATCCCGCCGTACCGACGCTGCTGGTGTCGTTCGCTCGCTCCGGCAACAGCCCCGAGAGTCTGGCGGCACTTGCCCTGGCCGAGCAGCATGTGCGGGACTGCCATCATCTGATCTTCACCTGCAATAGTGAAGGGGCACTGTATGAGAAAGGGCGGCGACTGCGTAATGCGCACGTACTGTTGCTGCCTCAGCAGACCAACGACCGCGGGTTCGCGATGACTTCGAGCTTCTCGGGCATGCTGCTCGCCGCTTCGCTGGCATTTGACCTGGCGGGTCGAGATCGCCCGGAGTCTCTGGCCCGCTGGGCCACGCACGTCCTCGAGGCGGGATTGCCCTTCATCGCGGGCCTGGCGCGCCGGAATTTCGAGCGAGTGGCGTATCTGGGTGGCGAGGAGTTCAAGGGTCTCACCCGAGAGGCCGCTCTCAAAATGCTCGAGCTCAGCGACGGCAAAATCGTCACACTCAGTGAAACTCCCCTCGGTTTTCGCCACGGCCCGAAGGCTGTCGTCAACCCCAAGACACTGGTCGTAATGTTTCTCTCCAATGATCCGTATTCACGACAGTACGACCTCGATCTGCTGCGCGAGCTTCGCGCCGACGGCATCGCAGCCCGCGTGGTTACGCTCAGCTCTGGTGATGTCGAGTATGCGCGACCGGGGGAATCGACTCAGGCGGAGGGGATTGTCCTGCCAGGCGCGCGGGACGCGTCGAACCTCGGCCTGTGTTTCCCCTACGCCGTGTTTGCTCAGATGTTGGCTTTCCTGCAATCGATGGCACTAGGCCTGCGGCCTGACACGCCCAATGCCCGCGGCGTCGTCAATCGTGTTGTGCAGGGTGTGTCGATCTATCCCTGGAAGCCTTCCCGTTGAAAACCTTTCTCGGCGTCGACGGAGGCGGTACCAAGACGGACTTCCTGTTGATCGACGAGACGGGGCGGGTGCTCGCTTCCCATCGTGGAGGATCGGCCTACTACCTCGAGACCGGCTTGGATGCGCTGCAGTCCATGCTGATCACTGGCATCCAGGCGACCTTACGACAGGCCGCGATACCGACTGCCCAACTCGACTTCGCTTTCATCGGACTGCCCGCCCATGGCGAGGACCGCTCCCTGCTACCGCGCCTCGACCGTATCGCGGTCGATCTGTTGCCGGCCGACCGGCATCGCTGCGGTAACGACATGGTGTGTGGTTGGGCAGGTGCCCTTGCTGGCCGCGATGGCATCAACATCGTTGCCGGCACGGGCTCCATCGCATATGGAGAGTTTGAGACGCGCAGCGCGCGCGCGGGCGGGTGGGGAGAGTCGTTCAGCGATGAAGGCTCCGCCTACTGGATCGCGCGTGAGGCATTGACCCTGTTCTCGAAGATGAGTGATGGACGCTTGCCCAGGGGGCCGTTATACGGTCTCATCCGCGATCGGTTTCGGTTGGATGCCGATCTGGACTTGTGTAGTGCGATCTACGGACCGCCGCCCCTGGCACGGAGCGAGCTCGCCTCCCTCGCGCCGCTGGTGTTCCGAGCGGCCGACGAAGGCGACCGCAAAGCGCGTCGACTGATTGGGCGGGCGGCACAGGAGTTGGCGATAATTGTGCATGCGGTGCGCGATCAGCTCCAGGTTCCACTCGGTTTTCCGCTTCCCGTGTCGTACTCAGGGGGCCTGTTTCGTACAGGGAGACTATTGCAGCCCATGCTGCAAGCGGCGCTGGGCGCGGGTCATCGGTGTTATGAATTCCTGACGCCGCAGCTTCCGCCGGCAGCGGGAGCTGCCTTGTATGCGGCGAAGCTCGCCGGCTTTGCGCTGAGGCCTGAGAGCCTCACCGAGCTTGCTCTCTCTCTTCACGGCGACCCCCTCGAGTCGGCATGACGGCTCCGGTCCCCAGAGCCGGCCTGATCGCGCGCAATTGCCGCACCATCATGGTCTGCCTGTTCTGGGCATCTGTAGCCGAAGCGACCGCTGTCGGCGCGGCCGGTCGCGATCCGTCGTATACGGTCGCCGACTTCACGCACGTTCGCAAGCTCGATGCACACGTGCATGCCAATACCGATGACCATCGCTTCCTCGACATCGCGAAACGGGATGGCTTCGAGCTGCTGTCCATCAATGTCGACTATCCTGACTTTCCGCCGCTTACAACCCAGGCGAAGGTGGCCCACGAGCTGCAGGCCGCGGACCCAAAACGCTTTCACTTCCTCACGACCTTTTCCATGAAAGGCTTCGGCGGCCCGAGCTGGACCGCGGACACGAT
Source organism: uncultured Steroidobacteraceae bacterium (assembly GCA_964494895.1). GTDB lineage: Bacteria > Pseudomonadota > Gammaproteobacteria > Steroidobacterales > Steroidobacteraceae > 13-2-20CM-66-19. The sequence continues at coordinate 31,737 of CAZBTV010000025.1, forward strand.
CCGACACATCGATGCCGAGATCGCGCAAGGCGCGGTCGGTGTGAAAGTGTGGAAAAACATTGGCATGGTGGAAAAGGACGCGGAGGGCAAGCTCATCATGCTCGACGATCCGCGTTTCGATGGTGTGATGAGCCATCTCGAGGCTCAGGGCATCCCGTTGGTCGCGCACCAGGCCGAGCCCAAGAACTGCTGGCTGCCGCTCGAGGCCATGACCACGGAGAACGATCGCAGCTATTTTCGCGATCACCCCGAATACTACATGTACCTGCATCCCGAGCAGCCGAGCTACGAAAGCCTCCTCGCTGCTCGTGACCGCTTCGTTGCGCGCCACCCCAAGCTCATTTTCGTTGGCGCGCACCTGGCGAGCCTGGAGTGGAGTGTCGCCGAGCTCGCGCGGTTTCTCGACACGTATCCGAATGCGACGGCCGACCTCGCGGCGCGCATGACGCAAGTCCAGTTTCAATCCAACACGGATCGCCAGGCGGTGCGACGGTTCTTCATCAAATACCAGGACCGGCTGTTGTATGGTACGGATCTCACGGAAGACCCGCCGGACCCGCAGGCGCGCGCGCAAAATCCGCCGACGGATAGCCCGCGCTTCGATGTGGAGGCTGATCGGTTCTGGCGGTCGGACTGGAAGTACCTGGCCACTGCGCGAGTGCAGCACATCGATGCCATCAAGGCTGACGTCAAAGGACTGGCCTTGCCCAGGACGGTGATCGACAAGATCTACTACTCGAACGCACGGCGGGTATTCTCGCTGAAGCCCATTGGTAAAAACAGGTCGTCTGAGAAAACGCGCGGCCGGTCGGATTGAACCTTCTTCTCCAGCGATGCATCCGGGTAGACTGCGGCTCGCACCGACTGGGAATCCGATGTGAAGTACCTCCCCCTCATCTGGACCGGAATCTGGCGCAAGCCCGGGCGCACGGTTCTGGTCCTCCTGCAAGTTGCGTTGGCGTTTGCCCTGTTCGGGGTCTTGCAGGGCATGAAGATGGGTATGGACCATGCCATTGCCGAAACTCGCGCGGATGTCTTGTTCGTGGGGCCCGCTGATTTCGGCGGAGCGCCTCTGCCGCTCGCGTACCTGGAGCGGATCCGGTCGCTTCCTGGCATAAAGGACGTATCGTTCGCCGATGGCCTCCTCGGGACCTATCAGAGGCCAACCCAGGCTGTCTATGCGTTGGCCATGCCACCGAGCGATATGTGGGTGACAGCCGTGCCGACGCTGTTCCAGATACTTCCCAAGGACCTCGAGGCACTGGCCAGGACCCGCGACGGCGCGCTCATCACCCCGGATATAGGCAAAAAATACGGGTGGCATATCGGGGACCGGATTCCCCTGACCTCCAACACTCTCAAGAGCGACGGGTCGGGGACCTGGACATTCCAGATCGTCGGCACGTTCACGGATCACGAGCCCGGTGAGGCAGGTCTGATCGTGGTCAACTACGCCTATCTGGACGAAGCGCGAGTGTCAAACAAGGGCACGGTGCGGAACTTCTACGCGATCATCTCGGATCCGAAACGAGCGGCCGAGATGTCCGACACCATCGATCGGGTGTTCGCCAATTCGTCAAACGAAACCAAGACGGCTTCGTTCAGGGAGAACGCGCAACAGCAGATGCGCTCGATCGGCGATCTGGACTTCCTCATCCGCTCCATCATCAGCTCAGTGCTCGTGGCACTTCTTTTCTCCATCACCACCATGATGATGCAGACGATACGCGAGCGGACCGCGGAGCTCGCCGTGCTGAAGACCTTGGGTTTCAGCGGTCGCGCGGTGTTTCTGTTGGTCGTCTCGGAAGGTGTGGTTGTATGTGTGGTGGCCGCTCTTCTGGGGCTTGCTCTGGCCATGGGGGTATTTCCATACGCCGCGAAATTCATACCCGGGCTTTCCATGCCGCTCGCCGTCATAGGATTCGGAGTGATTGGAGCCGTTCTGGTCGCGCTGATCAGCGCTTCGCTGCCGGCCTCGCGGGCCGCCCGGCTTCATGTGGTTGACGCACTTGCCGGCCGGTGACGCCTGATGATCAGCTTCGCCAAACAGTTCTGGGCCCTGCTGCGCATGAATCTGGCGGGAATCCCTGCACGCCTGGGCCTGGTGTGCACGATTGTCATCGGTGTAACGTGCGCAGTCGGGGTGTTGGTGTCCATGTTGGCTCTGGGGGTCGGCGCTCGACGGGAGGCGATGGGCAATGCCAGTCCCAATCGAGCCATTCTGACGAGTGTCGATGCTCCCTCACCCGCGCAGAGCAGCATCGCGAAAGACGCTGTGCCGGGGATTCTCAATCTGCCCGGGATACGGCGCAATGCCCAGGGGAAGCCGATCGTTGTCTTTCAGGTGACGGTGTTCGTGCAGGCCCGCAGCAAGATCAACCGCGGCCCGATCGGCTTCCCGTTGATCGGGGTGACGCCCGGCCTCACCGACTATCAGCCCGAGTTGCGCATGACGGCAGGGCGCCTGTTCAAGCCCGGACTCCATGAGCTCATCGCGAGCAACAAGTGCGTACGGCAGTACGAGGATTTCGGCGTCGGCGCCAAGAGGCACCTGCGCGGCGGCGACTGGTCTGTCGTTGGGAACTTTGACCTCGCGAGCACCGTGTGTCTCGTCTTTGCGGATGGCGACACGATCCTGTCGGCTTTCGGTCGCAACACCTACAACCAGGCGAATCTCATGCTGCAGTCGCCGACGGCGTTCGCGGAAGTAGCCGATGCGCTCAAGGCGAGCTCGTCGCTTCACTTGAAAGTGCAGCACGAAGCGGAGATCTTTGAGCAGAACATGAAGCAGATCAACGGCATCCTGAACTTCGTCAGCTATTTCATAGGTGCGGTCATGGCGGTGGCCGCAACCATAGGTGCGGCCAACTCGCTATACGCCATTGTCGAAAGCCGCCGTCGGGAGTTGGCCAACCTGCGGGCGGTCGGATTCAACGGCGCCCCTATCGTTGTCTCCATAGTGGTGGAGTCCATCTTGCTGGCAATCCCAGGCGCTTTGATTGGCGCGCTCGTGGCGTGGCTGCTCTTCAATGGCCTGCTCGCGAGCCCCCTCGGAGCGAGCTTTCACATGGCGGTGACGCCTTCCTTGGCCTTGTTGGGTCTCGGCTGGGCGCTGGCCATAGGCGCAATCGCTGCGCTCCTGCCGGCCGTGAGAGCTGCGCGTGTGCCCGTGACAGCCGCGCTGCGCGCGACGTGATCGATGCGGATAGGAAATGGCGCTCGCTGAGCGCGGCGTGTTGAAGCGCCGTAGTGCGGCGTAGTGACCGTTGTCAGATTGCTTCGTCACTCCGCCCTGCGCGGTGTCGCGGCGCGGCTTCCTGGCGAGGTACGCAATGCGGGGAAGGCACCCGCGCATAAGGCATTTGTCCAATCTTCGCAAAGGGCGACGGCCGTCGAAGGCTTGAAGGTGCGGGGGTTCAGGCTGGCTTCGATCCAAAGGCCGTCGAGCAAGGCGGCCAGGCCGATGGCGGCGGGGCGCAGTTTGAATGCGGGGATGCCTTCCGTGAGGCGAAGTTGGCCGAGGAGGGATTCCAGAGTTGCACGGTACGCGCCATAGGTGCGGTCGTGGACCGCGCGCATTTCAGTGTCATGGGAGACCATGCTCCAGAATACGAGCCAGGCGCTGAACAAGCCTGGATCGAGCAACTCGGGCGCGAATGACGCTTCGAAGAAGCGGCGGAGGCGCTCGCGGGGAGTTTTCGAGACGTCGTGGGCTTGACGGCGGATCGAGTGCAGGAGCGACGTCGCAAGCGTGTCGTACGCAGCCGCAACGAGCGAGGTGATGCTGGGGAAGTGATGGTTGATGAGTCCAGCGGATACGCCCGCCTGGGCACTGATCTGCCGGACCGACATCCCCTCGTGGCCGAAGCGCCGGAGGCAGGCAAGAGTCGCTTCGATGAGCGCCTCCCGCCGGGCTACCGGCGGCTCGCGGCGGAACTTGGGGACTTGGAGCTTGTTGGCCATACCGCAATCCTGGTCCGGAATATTCAGTTCTCGACGTCGAGCCCGGCTGCGAGCAGCTGGCGGCGCAGACCTTCGAGCTGAGGGGCATAGTGGCGCCACTGCGCCATGGAGGAGTCATACAGCGGTCGCCGTACTTGCGGAGCACTTGCCGTCGTGGCCGGCGCGGGGTTGCGATGGAACTCGAGGCAGGTGTCTTGCCACTGCAGGCCGCAGTATTGCAACAGGCGGCGCGTTTCCCCCGCCTGGTCCAACACCAGCTGCTCGTAGCCCAGGTCGTGGATCACCCCGGGCAGGGTCGCGCGCCAGTGACTCATCAGCTTGCGGTATGCGATGTAATAACGGCCGATCTCGTGGAGGTCATAGGAGAAAGGACAGCCGTCCTTGAAGAGCGTCTTGTACAAGGCATAACAAGCCGCCATCGGATGCCGTGTCATGTGTACGATCCGTGCCTTCGGCAGGGCACGCTGGATGATTCCGCAGTAGAGATAGTTGAGCGGGTTCTTGTCAGTGAAGTGCGGCGTCCGGCCGGTTGCTGGCCGCGTGCGCGCAACGTATTCGCGTCCCAAAGCATCGAAGTCAGTTCTTGCCGAAGCTGCAACCAACTCCCGCCGGGACATCGAGCGCGAGTCGCCGGAGCGGGCGACGGCCTGGACCAGTGCCTGCGGGAAATCGTTCAGCTCACCCGCCGGATGCACGGTCGAATGACTACCCAGAATCCGCTCCACCAGAGTGGTACCACTACGCGGCAGGCCGATGATGAAGATTGGCTCCTCGCTCGGGTATCCGGCCACGGATGCCGATGGGCTTTCCGGGAAGGCCTCGATGATCCAGTCGACGGTCGCCACGTCACGGTCTATGTCGTACCGCAGATGTCGCCGACGCAGCTTTGCTCCCTGCTCGAGATGGATCCACGATCGCGCATATTCCGCCAGGTCCTCGTATTCCTTGGCGAGGGCGTAGCGGATCTGGACCTCACCGCGCCAGGCCGCGATACCTCCTGCCAGGAGTCGCTCGAGCTCAGCCACGTGATTGCGATCGGGCGTTTGTTTGCGCAGCTCGGAGCGGTTGAGATAGGCCTCGAAGTCGTCTGGCCGCGCACTGATCACGCGGTCGTAGTCTTCCTCCGCGGCCTCCAGCTGGCCAAGGAAGCGCCTGACCGTAGCCCGATTGAAAGTAATGGCGGGGTTGCGTGGGGCGAGCTGCAAGGCGCGCTCATAGGCATCGAGCGCCAATCGTTGCTCGCCCGAAAGACTGAAGAGCGTACCAAGCGAATCCAACCCCGCTGCATCGTCGTCGAGCATCGCGCGTGCCCTGTTGGCCACATCGATGGCTTCCGATTGACGGTGCAAAGCCATCAGACACTGCGCCTTCTGCAGAAGAGCGCGTCCGTCATGAGGGGCGAGTGCCAGAGCACGCTCGATCAGAGCAAAAGCCGCGGAAGGATCCGCTGCTTGCAGAGCTACCGAGCTGGCCGTGCGCCATCCGGAGGCGAACTGTGGATATCTGGTAGTCAGAGCGCGGCAGACATCGGCGGCCGCCCGCAACGAGTCGTTGCGCGCGAGGCGCAAAGCCTCCTCCTCGAGGCGAGAGGCTGTCGGATCGGCCGTGGGCGAAGGCATGCCAGGAGCGTAACGCGAGTTTCGGGAGCCGCACAACGTCGCACGAAAATCACGCGGCTGAAGAGTCTATGTGCCTCGTGGGATCGATGAGGAGCCAAGCCGCGGCGCCCACGAATGCAAAAGCGCTGCCGATCACAAAGGCCACGGACCAAGCGTGTTGTCCGGAGAGGTAGGCAACGATGGGCGTAGCGACCAGGCCCCCAATGTTAGCGCCCGTGTTTAAAAGGCCAGATGCCGACATGGTATCCCCACGCGCAATGTTCATGACTGCGGCCCAGTAGGGGCCCTCATTGAACTCGACGAGCGCGAAGCATAAAGCCAGCGCGGCGACCGCCAGGTAGGCGTTGACGGCGCCGACTGCGAGCAGCAGCAGGATGCCAGCGGCCGGCAAGGAGATGAAGGGAATGATCTGGAGACCGCGTCGGGTGCCGTAGCGGGTGCTCAAGACGCTTCCGAGCTTCCCGCCGATACCGGCACCAAGGGCCGCGGCAAGTGGTGGCGTGCTGGCCAGCCAGCCGCCCTCGAGCACGGTGAAGTGTCGTTCCTGCACCAGGTATAGAAAGCACCAGTTACCGAGCAGGTAATAGACGTAATTCATGCATAGGTAGGACACAGTCAGAGCGACCAGATCTCTGCACTTCAGCAACGACCACAGCCGGCGCCAGGAGATGGGATGGACCACTGCCGCTTGCGAGCCCCCATCCAGCTCCGACAGCTCCCTGGTACTGACGCCAGGGTGCTCTGCCGGCGTGTTGCGCCCGTACCAGGCCCAGATGCCAACCAACGCCAGCGCGGGCAGCGTCGTCCAGGCGATTGCTCGTTGCCAGCCGAAGGAGGACATCAGCCACGCAACGACCGGCGGTGTGACGGCCGCTCCCAACCCAAGGCCGAGGCTGAGGGCTCCTTGCACGGCGGACCATTGATCCGGGCTGAACCAGGATTCGATCACGCCGGCTTCGACCGGGAAGAAGGGACCCTGAGCCAGACCGAGCAGAAGTTGGGCTCCCAGGAGCGTGGCGAACAGGGCGATCCCTGTGAGCAGGACCGGCGCCAACGGGGTCACCAGGGTGGCCACGAAGGCGAGCAGACCGATCAGGATCAGAGTGACTCGGGCGCCCAGCCGTTGTCCCAATATGCCGCCAGGAAACTGCAGGGCAGCGTAACCGAGCACAAAGGCCCACTCGAGCCAGCCGATCTGCATCTGGCTGAGGCCCAACTCCGGCATCATCCGGTAGCTCGCAATGGAGAGGGCGCGCTGCTGGACGTAAGCCATCAGCCCGAAGGCGAACAGCAAAGCGAATATTTTCCAACGAACACGCAAGGTTGCCGTCAGGAGGTGCCGCGATGTGATCGCAGGCGAGGCTCACGAAGAAATCAGGATACAGGAGTTTGCCCTGATGGCGTACCTTGTCGCCCTTGTTGAGCCATTTCGGGAACTGCCGGGCGATGATGTCTCGTTGGACCTTGCCATTTCTCATCTTCCTGTTCACAACTGTGCTCGTGGGTTGTGTGACGCCGTCGCGCAAGCGGCCGCCGCAGCCTTCGGCCCCGGCTATCGTTTATGAGCACGCTCGGTGGGCGGATCTACCGGGCTGGGACGCCGACAACGTCCATGAGGCTTGGCACGCGTTTCTGGAGAGCTGCCGAGCGCAACGATTCAGCGCAGAATGGACCTCATCGTGTACGGCGGCCCAGACGGTCGCCGCCGATTCCGAGAGCGCAATCAGAGGCTATTTCGAAAGTCATTTCGAGCCCTACAAGATTGTAAAGCGCATGGGGAACACCCGAGAGGAGACGGGCCTCGTCACCGGCTACTTCGAGCCTTTCCTGCACGGCTCGCGCGTCGCCTCGACGCGATTCGTGGCCCCGCTCTATGCTCCACCCGCCGACCTGTTGACTGTGGATCTCGCATCGCTCTATCCGGAGCTCAAGGGCAAACGCGTCCGCGGCCGGCTCGAGGGCAACAGGGTCGTGCCGTACTACACCCGGGCCGAGCTGCCGGCCGACCCGGCCGTCCACGGCAATGAGATCATCTGGATAGATAACTTCCTCGACGCCATGATGTTGGAAGTGCAGGGCTCGGGAAGAGTGCAGCTGCCCGATGGCGAGGTGATCCGGCTCCAGTATGCCGACCAGAACGGGCAGCCTTATCATTCCATCGGGCGTTATCTCGTGCAGATCGGCGCACTGACGCTCGACGAGGCGACCCTTCCCGGCATTCGCGCCTGGCTGCAGGCACATCCGCAGCGGATGCAGGAAGTGTTGAATGCCAACCCTAGTGTCGTCTTCTTCACCGAAAGCCCGCTCGGTGATCCCAACCTGGGCCCAAAAGGCGCGCAGGGTGTCCCGCTCACCAGCGGGCGATCCATTGCCGTGGATCCCGCCTGGGTGCCGCTCGGCGCGCCTGTGTTTCTGGCGACGACACTGCCTGACTCCAACCTTCCGTTGCAGCGGCTCGTGATAGCTCAGGATACGGGGGGTGCGATCAGCGGAGCTCCACGCGCGGACTATTTTTGCGGCAGTGGTCCGCAGGCGACCGATCTTGCTGGAAGGATGCGGCAACAGGGCAGCCTGTGGCTGCTCTGGCCGCATAACGTCCCTTTACCTCACGCTCACTGAGGCGCGAGGATGCGCGAGCTGCGCAGGTTGCTCGAAGCGGAACGTGGCGCGGACTTCTGGGTGTTGAGATGGGCTGGAGCCGCGCGATCAGTACGCCGTCAAAGTCGCATTCGTGACTGCTGTGACGGCAATGCCCCCGGGCCCGGCAAACTCGATCGGTACCGAGACCGGGGTGAACCCGGCATTTCTGAAAACAACGAAATGCAAGTGCGGTCCGGTACTGAAACCAGTGCTGCCGGAATTGGCGAGATACTCGCCACGGCCGACACGCTGGCCAATGTGAACACGGATCGAATCCCAGTGCAGGTGAGCGTACATCGCGATTGTTCCGTCGTCGTGGAGGACTTCCACGACATTCGCCTGATCGATCATCGCTGGCGATGCCCCGCCTTGGAAAGCGTCGTGGCGGACATTGATGATGACACCCTCCCTGGCGGAGTAGACCGGAGTTCCATCGGGCAAGGCGAAGTCGACAGCATAGCGGCTATCGGGCGTTGTATGCGTGAAGGTCGCAGGATAAGCCTGGGAAATGAGGTAGCTCGAGCCAATCGCGAACGGGGCGCGGTATGGCCCTGGCGGATGATGTACCGCGTCCGGGGAGCCAAGGGCGATCGTCCACTGGTACTGCAGGCTTGATTTTTCCCGGCGGCCATTATGCAAGCGGATCAGAAGCTCCCGCGTCTGCGGCTGGAGGATCTTGCGGAATTCCGTGCCGTTGGCGATGTCAGGATCATCCGAGTGGACGATCTTTTCCAGGAACGTGGCGACACAGAGGCAGGTGTTGATCGCCGTGAATTCTGTAATGTCATCTTTGTCGCTACGCTCGATCGTATTCTGCAGGGTTTCCCTTTGGTGATCGAGAGTAAACGTGTCCTGTCCGGCGACGGAGGCGGGCGCATTGTCGGTAAACACCCACTGGCCGTTGGCGTCCCTGTACTTGTAGGCGGTTTGGGCCAGCAACGGGGCATGAAGGAGCGCGAGCAGGAAGGTGAGCATACCGGGCCGCAAGGGGCTTGCTCCGGGCATCACGTACCGCAGGCGGTTTCCATTTTCCGCCGGGCTTCCTCGCGCATCGTATCGAGTTGTGCGTCCGTGTAGTACTCGCGATTGCCGTCATCACCGGTCTTGAACAGGCGGCGCACATCCTTCAGGAAGTTGTAGCTCTCACGCGCGCTGCTGCACTGGGCTTTCTTTTTGGCTTCCTGTTGTTCTTTGGCGTGGTTCTCGGCGAGCTCCCGTTTTTTGCGCTGATCCTCTTCGGCCTTGAGCAACAGGTGCTCTTTGGCCAGTCGGGCCGCTTCGGTCGTGTCGGCCTGCTGAACGGCTACCTGCGTCTTCTGGGCTCCCGCGGCACCGGGCCGGTCGGAGTAGACGACGTGTCCCTGGGCATCTACGGATTTGTAGATTTCCTCAGCGCGCAGGGTGAGCGTGGCAAACAGGAGCGGAAGTCCCGCCATGACCATGACAGCGCATCCTGCGGATCTCAGTGTGCCCGTGGAACTTTGCACATTACACCCCAGCTTGGCACTCAGTGTACTGTGGCTTGGCGATGTGGCAGGCGATTTCGGTCACAGAAAATCTGTCGCGTGCCTTTTGCCCCGCGCGTGCGGTCGAGCGCACGAACCTGAACAGCGGAGGCGGGCAGCGGATGTGACGGGTTTATCGCACGTACGATCCCGCGTTGAGGTCGATTGTCGATCCGGTTGCATGGTCCGCGAGCCCGCTGAGGAGGAACGCAATGGTCGGGGCAATGTCTTCCGGCTCGGTGAGGCGCTCGAGCGCAATATCGCCGCTGGCGAATTTCTCGCCGTACTGATCTATGAAGGGTTGGGCCATGTCGGTCCGCGTAAATCCTGGGGCGACAAGGAATGCCTTGATGCCGTGCTTGCCGAAGCCACGGGCAATCGAGCGCGTGAGAGCGACCAGGCCTCCCTTCGATGCGGCATAGGCGAGGTAGTCGGGTGTGTCGCCCCGGAACGCGGCGCGCGAGGCAATGTTGATGATTCTCCCGTTGTGTTGTTTCTCGAAGTGGGCAAGGGCGGCCCGACAGAGCAACCCGGCCGCGGTGAGATTGACAGCGAGAGTGTGATTCCAATCTGCGAGCCACGTGTCGGTCGCCGTCGTCAGAGGCGATCCGAGGGCCACTCCGGCGTTGTTGACCAGGCCGTGCACCACACCGTAACAGTCAGCGACTTCCTGCCAGAGTGATACACAGGCCGTGGCCGACGCAAGGTCGGCACCGAAAGCACGCGCTCCGATCTGCCTGGCGAGATCCTCGGCCGCAGTCTTCTCCTTCCCGTAGTGCACGGCGACGCGTGCGCCTGACGCGGCAAGCCGTCGCGCAATGGCCGCGCCGATGCCTCGGCTCGCTCCGGTGACGAGCACTGTTTGCCCTGAAAGGTTGATTTCCAAAATAAGGATTCCCGCCCTGCGCCTTAAGGACGCGCTCAGGGCAGTTTGCTTGGAATGCTCGCAGGTGTCACGCACTCAACGGCGCGGCAGGTCGACGCACTCTCGCGGAGTGCTGGCACATAGACGACCCTCAACGCCGTGACGCTGAGTCGGCTCCGGCTGCGTCGGCCATCTCAGCTCTGGGCGCATCGCGGGCGGCGACCCGTCCCTGGCCCTGCACCGGCGTGAGCGCCTGGACAGACACACCGAACAGCCAGCGAGTCGGCGGAGCCTGACAGGCGAGATTGAAGCTCAGCACCCGATCCGGCAGGGTCGCCAGCAGTCTGTCTTTCACCTGCCGCAACAGCTGACAGTCGGAGGCAGTGATCGACGGAGGGTTCCCGGGTGCGAGGCGTACCGTGCGAGGCGCGGCATCCAGGGCGGGGGGACGCGCTCGCGCGCTTCCTCCGGCCTCAGGAATGAAAAAGTGCAGATGGACCTTCGGTGAGAATCCCAGCAGGCCGACCCTCGGCCCGCATTGGTACGCGAAGATCCTCAGATCGGGCCGCGCACCGATTGCGTGCAGCACATCCCGGAGCTTGTACCAAAGGTCGTCACAGGAATAGGCCTTTGGCAGATGGTCGAAGCTGACGACGAGATCGTGAGCCACCCAGGCCGCCGGCTCGCCCGCCGGCGCCGTTACGTCCGCGCCGCAGGCCAGAGTCGTCGATGTTGACAACACGACGGTGAGCAGCAACGTTCGAAGCATGACTATGTGCGTGCCCACGGCTCGTTTTCGCTTTGGCGCATTCGCGCGCCACCCCGACCTGGAATAATACGGCGGCGCGTGTCAGGTTCCGCCGATGCTTCCGCATCCACGGCGCGGAGCGCATTATAGCGCTGGGAGCATCGTCGGGCGGATATGTTGATGTCAGGTGCGGAACAAAAGGTGCTCCGCGCTGCCGAAAAAACTCTCACCCGGCGACATTGTTATTTTCTAGCTGGAGCTCACGATGAAGATGTTGCGCACTGCCGGTTTTCTGGCCGCGATTACCGTCGTCGCCTGTAGCTCGGCGCAAAAGGATTGGCAGCAGGCCAGCTCGACCGATACCGTCGCCGCTTACCAGGCTTTTCTGGAGAAGCATCCCAACACAACGGAATCTGTCGTCGCGCGTGACCGGATACATGCCTTGCAGGATGAGCAAGCGTGGGCCGGGGCGCAGCAAAGCAACACTGTGGCGGCCTTCGAAAAGTACCTTCAAGAGCAGCCCGCCGGAGTCCATATCGCTGAAGCCAGGGACCGCATCGCCGCCAATGAGCGCTCTGCAGCCTGGGCAGCGGCGGCATCAGCTGACACGCCCGAAGCTCTCGAAGCGTTCATACAGAAGTATCCACAGACTCCCGAAGCAGGCCAGGCGAAAGCGAAGCTCGCGCAGCTGACCGGCTACCGCGTGCAGCTGGCGTCGTATCGTTCGGAGACGCAGGCCGAGCGGACACGCGATCGCTTGCAGGGAAAGTTTGGTGACGTGCTCGGCAACGTCGTGATCGTGCCTGATGCCGCTACGAATGTGCATCTGGTACGGTCGGCTCCGATGGGTGAGGCCGAAGCCAACACCGCGTGTGCGAAGCTGCGCAGGGCGCATCTCTCCTGCGAGGTGATCAAGGATGCGAATTCATGATCGCATCGAGGTCAATGAGACGCGGCCTGTGGCTGTTGTTGTACCGCATGGCCGGTGGCTCTAGCGGGCCGGCCTACGGGAATCAGCCAGGTCGCGAGCCAGGTGAGCACCGCCAACGCGACAACGCCGACAAAACTCCAACGAAGCGCCTGATCGAACACTGACCTGACGAGAGGACTGCCGGCCAGATGGCCGAGTCCGGCGGGTTGATTCAACAGCTCGTGCACTTTGCTGGCCAGAGCACCGCTGCCGTAGTGAGCAATGCCCGCGTTGAGGAGCGTGCCCACTGCGGTGGCACCGATGGTGCTGCCGAGGCTGCGTGCAAAGATCAGGGATGCGGTGGCGCTCCCGCGCATCGACCACTCGACGCTCTCCTGAACCAGCGCAATACTGGTGATGCTGAGGAGCCCCATGCCAGACCCCATCAGGAAGGCACCTGCCCCTGCCAATACGGGACTGCTTTGGGGGTTGATGAAGAGCAAGAACGCCGCGCCCAGGGGAAACAAGGCGCTGCCCACGCGCAGTGTGGGCCCGATTCCGAACGCGCGGTACAGCCGCCCCGAGAGCATTACTGACAGAGGCCAGCCGATGATCAGAGTGGTCAAGGTGAATCCAGCAATCACAGGCGAGCGTCCGAGGACTCCTTGCACGTAGATGGGCAAAACGGTCATGAGGCCGATGAGCGCCATTCCGGCGAGCAGCGTGGCCGCATTGCTGGTCGCCACGAGCCGGCGGAGCCACAGCTCGATGGACACGATCGGCTCGGGCGTCCGACGCTCATGAGCCAGGAAGAGCGCACCGGCCGCCATGAAGGTCGCGGCCAGCACGGCCTGCACCCACAGGGCTGCTGTGGTTTCCGTCAGCAGGATGAGCAGGGAGGCGACGGACGCACAGAAGAGCAACGCCCCGAAATAATCGATACGCGCACGATGCGTCTCGACGGATTCATGCAGGAAAAGAACGAGGCCGGCGATGGCGACCGCTCCGATCGGCAGATTGATCCAGAAAATCCAGGCCCACGAGAGATGGTCGACAATCAGCCCGCCGGCCAGAGGACCGACGACGCCCGATATGGCCCACACGCTGGCCATCATGCCTTGCACCCGACCGCGTTCCTCGAGCTTGTACAGGTCGCCGATGATCGTGGCCGTGATCGGATAGATCGCTCCGGCGCCCAACCCTTGCAGGGCACGGAAAACTACGAGGGAGGGCATGGACCACGCGAAGCCGCACAGAAGCGAGCCGAGCAGCAGCAGCGCGATACCGGCGACCAGCGTCGGCTTGCGTCCGAACAGGTCTGCCAGCTTGCCGTAGATCACCGTTGTAGTGGATTGCGCCAGGAGAAAGGCAGAAAACACCCACGTGTAATAGGTAAAGCCGCCGAGCTGACCGACGATGCTTGGCATTGCGGTCGCCACGATCGTCCCCTCGATAGCGGCCATGAAGGTAGCCAGCATGATCGAGGCAATGACGAACGGGCGGGCGGCGGGGGTGACAGTATTGACCATTGGGGGTGCATTCAAGCTCAGGGGCAGGGAGGTGTGAACCCTCCTGAAGAGGGACGCCGCTTTGGTCCGTCCGACAGCGAGCGGTATGCGCCGCCGCCCAGCTCATGCGCGGCCGGTGTACTCTCGTGCCCGCACTCGATTTTTGTGACACATGGTATGCAAGCAGACAGCGATCGCCATTATTACGAGCCCGCCCTGGGCCATGGCTTGCGGCACGACCCATTCAACTCCATCGTCGGCCCGCGACCGATTGGCTGGATCTCCACCAGGAGTCGCGGAGGGCAGCTGAATCTTGCGCCTTATAGTTTCTTCAATGCCTTTGCCTACACGCCGCCCACGATCGGGTTTTCCAGCACCGGCCGGAAGGACACACTGCGCAACGTCCAGGAAACTGGTGAATTCGTGTGGAACCTGGCAACCCGGGATTCGGCTGAGCGCATGAACATCACCAGCGCCAACGTTCCCCACGGAACGGAGGAGTTTGCCCTTGCAGGCCTGACGCCCGCGCCTTCCCGTCACGTCGCACCGCCACGGGTCGCTGAGAGTCCCGTGAATTTCGAGTGCAAAGTGACGCAGGTCGTTCAGCTTCACGATCACCTGCAGCGGCCGATGCAGGCGTGGGTGGTTTTCGGCGAGGTCGTCGCCGTACACATCCTGCGCAGTCTGCTGAAGGATGGAGTCTTCGATACGTTCGGCGCCGGGATCATTCTGCGCGCCGGCGGACCCACCGCCTACGCGGAGATCACTCCGGCAAACCGGTTCGATATGACCCGGCCGCCATGAGACATCACATCTCTATCGCCATGCGAAGCGCCTCTGCCAGTCCGCCCGCGTCGACGTGCCCGACTGTTGTTTTCGCGGCTTCGCGCACCCCCAGCTCCGCATTTCCCATTGCGACGGGGTAGCCGACCACCCGCAAGGCTGACACGTCATTCCCTGAATCGCCGACATACATGACATCGGGCAGGCCGATGCCGTATTGCGCGGCGATCGTGCGCATCGCACTCGCTTTGCTCACTCCGGCGCGCGTGAAGCCGACGAACTGAGTGCCTGGCATGAGCGGCGAGGTCGCCTGGACAGCTTCCAACCCGATACGGGGAACCGACATGATCTGCTCTGCCTGGGCGGAGGTGACCAGCCACTGAGCGCGCACGACAGCGCCGTCCAGCGACTCGAAAGCCCGAGGCTCGAACTTCACTCCCAGAAGCTTCGCGTGCTCCACGGCCCAGGCGTGTGTGCTTTCGGCGGCCCAGTCCTTGTCGGTATACAGCTCGAGCAACAACCCACTCGCACGTGCCTCGGCAATGAAGGTTGTTACGTCGGCACGTGGAAGCGGTATAGAGCGTGATTGTCCCGTTGCGAGGTGTACGATGCTGGCGCCGTTTTGGAACGCGTGCCAACCATCCGGCTCCAGCCGTTGCGCGTATTCCAGGGCGAGGGCAAAGGCCGGCCGTCCCGAGCATAGTACCAGCCGGATCCCGCTCGCGCGCGCGGCGTCTGCCGCTTCCCAGACCCGTGGATCCACTTCGCCACTCGAGCCCACCAGAGTGCCGTCCACATCGATCCCAACCATCTTCACCGCCATGCTCGGGGCGCTCCATTCCTACCCGGACCGCTCAACTCAGGAGCTCAGGAAATCGGCTATTGCAGCAGCGAGCTCGGGTTTCGTCACCGCGCTCATGTGATTTCCTGGAATGACTTCGCAGCGGGCATCAGGCAGCGCGGCGGCCAGACTCTCGGCAGAGCCGTTGTCGTCGTCTTCTGCTCCGATCAAAACGAGAGTGGGCGTTTTGATGCGCGCCAGCGCTTCGAGAGAAGTGTCGACGAAAGTGTCGAGGACATGTAGCAGCGCCACGGGGTCGCTCCTGACGGTCTTCATGAATGCTTCCGCCATCCATTGCGCTGACCCTGGCTTGAACGTGCCCAGGTTCGTCAGAATGTTCCGGAAATAGGCGCCTCGGGCGTTGGTGTTGGTGATGCCCTCGAGCCCCATACCTGCAAGCACCGCGCGCCCGGGCGTCGCACCGCGAGCTAACATCCGCACCGTAGTGCGCGCGCCGAGCGAATAACCACCAAGATCATAATCAGTGAGCTCGAGCCCTTCGATCAGTGCGAAGCCGTCGTCGGCCAGCACGTCAGGCGGATAAAAGACGGCGTCGTGTGGCTTGGCGCTGTCTCCATGGCCGCGCAGATCCGGCATGATCACACGATAGCCTCGAGCGGCGATCCTGGACGCGTGTCCGTAACGCAGCCAGTTCACTGTAGCCGTTGAGAAGTACCCGTGAATGAGCACGAGGGGGCGTCCTGTTCCCATCTCGCGGTAGACCAGGTCGAGGCCGTCGCGGCCACGGAAATGATGAGCGGGGAGCTCTGAAACGAAGTCTGGCATAAAAGCAGTCTCTCATTCGTCCGGCCCGTCCAGGGCCTCTTCTGAGGGAGCCGCCGCACCCGTTTCGTGCGATGCACCGGCCTGGCTCTCGTAGATTCTACGCACCGAGTCCATATTGTCCGCATCCTCGGCACGTTTGTCGTCTCGATAACGTTTCACCCGCGCCAGGCGTAACGCAAGGCCACCCGGATACCGGGTGCTCGCTTGCAAATCACTGAAGGCGATTTCCACGACCAACTCCGGGCGCACGTACACGGTCCACTGGTCACGCCCCATCTCGCGAGCGAGCAATTCGCGCGTCTGCCATCCAAGCAGCGCGTCAGTGAGGCCTTTGAAAGTCTTCCCGAGCATGACGTATTCGCCTGTGGCCGGCTCCAACGCTCCCAGGTGCAGATTGGAGAGCTTGCCCGTCCGCCGCCCATGTCCCCACTCGGCAGCCAGTACCACGAGATCGAGAGTATGCGCCCGCTTGATCTTCAGCCAGCTCGCTCCGCGATTGCCGGCTTCGTAAGGCGCGCCCAATGCCTTCGCCATGACTCCTTCGTGTCCCGCAGCGAGCGCGGCGTCGTAAAAGTCGCGCGCAGCGGCTTCTGACGAGGTGACGAGCCGGGGAACGCGCAATCGCGGGGGCACAGCTTGTGCGAGGGCCGCGAAACGGTCGGCGGTCGTGTGGTCCGCGATACTTCGCTCCCCAAAACGGAGGCAATCGAAAAAGAACGCGCGGATGGGCAGCTCGCCGCGTAGTGCTTCCACGTTGAGCTTGCGGCCGAAGCGGCGCATGGTGATCTGGAAGGGATGCGGACGGCCTTTTGCATCAAAGGCAATGGCCTCACCATCGAGCACCAGGGTGTGCTCGGAAAAGCCACGCGCTGTATCGACGATTTCGGGTATCGCTTCAGTGATCTCGTTGAGACTGCGCGTATAGATTCGAACGTCGCTGCCCGACTTGTGTACCTGGATTCGGGCGCCGTCCATCTTCCACTCGAATGCGACTTCACCTTGCAACTGTTTGAGCGCCTCTCCCACATCCGCCGCCGTTTGCGCGAGCATGGGAGACACCGGCGCGAAGAGCTGGAGCTGAAATCGCCCGAGTGCCGCGGCCCCTTCCAACAGTGCGACGCGGGCGACGGTCCCGAGGCTGCTGGAATACATGGCAGCACGCCGGACTTCTGTCACCGGCGCGCCCGAGGCTGCGGCAATCGCGTCGATCATCACGCCGGCAAGCGCACCCTGGCGCAGCTCGCCCACCAATAGACGCAGCAGGAATTGCTGTTCGTCGGATGTTGTGCGCGAGAACAGCTCACGCAAAGCCTGTGCGCGCCGCGCCGTTGAGCCTGCTCCGCGCATAGCGGCCAACTCGGCCAGTCTGCGATCCAACTCGCCGATCGAAAGCGTTGCCGTTGGTGCCGCGGGGCTGGAAGCGGCTGTTCGCAAGGTCGAATAGCCAATGCCAATGCGCCCTTGCCCGATCTCTCCCGAGAGGTAATGCACCGCCGTTTCAATCTCCTGCGCCTGTAGCGCCCGCAGGAACGCAGCCAGCTCCCGTAGCTTGGTCGAGCGAGCCGAGGTTGCGCCCACCCGTTGCGAGGTGCCGACGAGGTCGATGAGGAGAGTCACGAGGACGATTGTAGACAGACTGCAAGAGCCTGTCCGACTGATTAAACCGGCTACGCCCGCCGCGCACCGACACCTGCCGCGGCAAGCGCTCTCGAGTCGACAGGGCACTTCGGCCAGACAGTCCCCTTGCGGTGAAGGCACCTTTGCTATCCCGTCAGGTCCACCTTTCCGGCACTGTGATACGTTCGCCGGCAGGGTAGTCGGCGGGAGTCGAACGGGGGCGCTATGGATTCCGGTGTCGTCGAAGCAGGCGATGCGAACAAGACATCTGGCACCGCAGGCTACCAGATCATGCTCGCCACGCTCCTCAGCATCAATTTCGGAATCGTGTTTTTCGACCGCAACGCTTCGAATTTCCTGATGCCGTTCATCCAGCCGGACCTGGGGTTGAGCAACACCCAGGTTGGTATTCTAGCCGGGGCACTGTCGCTCACCTGGGCCATGGCCGCTTTCGGAATCGGTCTGGTGTCGGACAAGACCGGCTCACGCAAAGGGCTGCTGATTCTGGCCACGATGGCATTCTCGGTGTGCTCCTTCCTCACTGGCATTGCCGCCTCCTTTGTGATGATGCTCGGTGCCCGACTCCTGATGGGAGTCGCCGAAGGAGGCATCATGCCGATCAGCCAATCCATGATCGCCACCGAGGTCGAGCCGCGGCATCGCGGGCTGGCGATGGGTGTCACCCAGAACTTCGGCTCGAACCTTTTCGGATCGTTCGTCGCGCCGGTGTTGCTGGTTGCGTTTGCCAATGCATTCGGTTGGCGTCACGCCTTCTTCCTCGCCGGTGCCCCGGGGCTGCTGACAGCGCTGCTCATGTGGTACCTGATCCGGGGGGCGCCGGCTCACGAGGTCGCCTCGGGCGCCGTGGGTACACGGCAGGCGAGTACGTTGAAAGATACGCTGGCGGAGCGGAATGTTGTTATTTGCGCCGCCATGGGCGTGCTGCTCGTGTCATATCTGGTGGTCTGTTGGGCGTTCATGCCACTCTATCTGACACAGGTCCGCAGGTACGACGCGCAGACCATGGGTTGGCTCATGGGCACGCTCGGTATTTCCGCCACCATCGGGGCGTTTGCCGTGTCGGCCATGTCAGATCGAATCGGTCGGCGGCCGCTGCTGATCGCGATGCCGCTGATTGCCGTGATCCTGCCCCTCGGAGCGATGTACTACGACGGTTCGGTGTGGGGCCTCGCCGTCATTTTCTTTGTCGGTTGGGGTGTGAATGGCGTTTTTCCGCTGTTCATGGCCACCGTGCCGTCCGAGAGCGTGGCCACACGTCATATGGCTACCGCGCTCGGAATATGTATGGGGACCGGCGAGATCCTGGGCGGTGTCCTCGCGCCATCATTTGCGGGATCCGTCGCCGATCGCGCTGGATTGCAAGCGCCCTTGTGGCTCATGTTGGCGGTGGCCGTGGTGGCTGCGGTAATGGCGCTCGGGCTTAGAGAGACCGCCCCAAGGGTGCTGGCGCGCCGTGCGGCCATAGAGAAGTTGCAGGCGAGTGTTTAGGCGCGAAATACCATAACCCAGGCGTGCGTCTGAATGCGTCCATCCGGGCCTGCCCGCCAGGCGGTCTGCCGAGGCTGTTTTACGGCATCAGATCGAGCTTTGGCGCTGCCAGCGGCCTGGCCCTGTGCAATGCTTGCATAAATTTCGCAGTGCTCAACACGAGGGGGATTCATGCATAGCTCCATTGCCGTCGTGCTGATCGGCGCGATTGCAGGCACTGTAGCCATCGCTACCGAAACGACAGCGAAGGCCGATCTGCCGGGCACGACCTGGCGCTCGATCTCCCGGCTGCCCGACTGGAGCGGAGTGTGGGAGTTGGATTGGCAGCGTACCGGTCTAGCCGCGGCCCGTGCCGGGATGCCGAAACTCACTCCGGAGTACGCGGCGCGCTTCGAGCAATATCGGGAAGCGCAGAAGTCGGGCAAGAATCAACAGACCAATACGGCCAACTGCGATCCGCCCGGCATGCCGCAGATCATGACTCAGCCGTATCCGATGGAGTTTCTGTTCACTCCCGGAAAGGTGACCGTCGCGATCGAGGCGTACAGCCAGATGCGGCGGATCTTCATCGACGGGCGCCCGCACGCCGAGGATCCCGACCCGACGTACCAGGGAGACTCGATCGGCCACTGGGAGGGGGATACGCTGGTGGTCGATACCATTGGCCTCATTCCCAACTCCTTCATCGCCCCAGGCGTCAGCCACAGTGATCAGATGCGCATCGAGGAGCGCATCCGCCGGGTGTCGGCCGACACCATGGAAATCCGCACCACGATCAACGACCCGAAGGCGCTCGCGGAGCCCTGGACGGTGACCCGCACCTACAAGCGTCATCCCGATTGGGAGCTCAAGGAATACATCTGCGCGCAGAACAACCGGGATAGCGCCGACGCTGAGGGCCGCGCGGATATGAATCTCAAGAGGTAGGCCAACGTGAATCTATTGACGCGTACCATACGGTTTGCCGCAGCCACGGTTGCGGCGCTCCTGCTCGTCAGCGGCACTGCGTCCGCTCATCACTCCACCGCGATGTTCGATATGACGCATACGGTCAAGCTGAACGGCACTGTGACGCAGTTTGACTGGACCAATCCGCACACGTTCATCTGGATGGAGGTGACCGATCCCAGCAGCGGGACGACGGAGTCCTGGAGCATCGAGGGCATGAGCCCGAACTACCTGAGCCGCAATGGCTGGAGTCGTCATACCCTCAAGCCGGGCGACAAGATTGCAATGGAAGTCCACCTGCTGAAGGATGGGCGCAAGGGCGGCTTTTGCGCGCAGGTGACGCTGCCGGATGGCAGAACGTTGCGGAACCTGCCCGGCCCCCGGACCTGAGCTTCCCTGGAGTTCGTCCATGGCTACCATCGTAGGCGGTATCGCCACCTCCCACACCCCAACCATCGGTTTCGCGCTTGATACCAACAAGCAGAAGGATGCGGTCTGGGCGCCCATTTTCGAGGGTTACAAGCCGGTGCAGCGCTGGCTGGAGCAGAAGCAACCGGATGTCCTGTTTCTGATCTTCAACGACCACATCACCTCATTCTTTTTCGACCACTACTCGCATTTCGCGTTGGGCGTGGGTGACCGCTACGGCGTCGCCGACGAAGGCGGCGGCCCCCGCAAATTGCCGCCCATCAAAGGACACCCGGAGCTGGCGCGGCACATTGCCAACGGCCTGGTCGCCGACGAGTTCGATTTGTCTTATTTCCAAGGCAAGGGACTCGACCATGGCTGCTTCTCTCCCTTGTCGTTGTTGTGGCCTCACGAGCCGGCCTGGCCCGGCGCGATAGTGCCCCTGCAGGTGGGCGTGTTGGAGTTTCCGATTCCGTCCGCGCGCCGATGTTTCAATCTCGGCAAATCCCTCAGGAAGGCGATCGAAAGCTATCCGGAAGATTTGAAGGTTGCCATCGTGGGCACGGGGGGACTATCCCATCAGGTGCACGGGGAGCGGGCCGGGTTCAACAACACGCCCTGGGACATGGAGTTTCTCGACTTGCTGGAGAAGGACCCGGAAGCGCTCACGAAGATGACGATCGCGGAGTACGCCGAGCGTGGCGGGTTCGAGGGCTCGGAAGTCATCATGTGGCTGATCATGCGGGGCGCTCTGGCGAGGAAGGTGAAGAAGCTCCACCAGGCGTACTACCTGCCGTCCATGACTCCGATCGCGACCGTGATCTTCGAGAACGAATCCAACGAGCCATCTGACGAGACCGTGGAGGCCTATCGCGCCCGGATCGGCAGGCAATGGGCAGGCATCGAAAAGCTCTCGGGCACTTATCCGTTCACGCTGGATCGCAGTGTGAAGGCCTACCGGCTCAACAACTTTCTCCACGACCTCATTCAGCCGGAGAAGCGCAAGCGCTTTCTCGCCGAGCCGGAGGCGATGTTCGCGGAGGCCGGGCTCACCGAGCAGGAGCGGGACATGGTCCGGCGCCGCGACTGGCGTGCATTGATCCACTACGGAGTCATTTTCTTCCTGCTGGAAAAGCTGGGGGCGGTGGTGGGCACGACCAACCTGCACATCTACGCCGCGATGCGTGGGCAGTCGCTGGAAGAGTTTCAGAAGACCCGCAACGCGCAGGTGCTGTATTCGGTGGCGGGGCAGGATGAAGGCAAGAAGGATTGGGACCCGCCGCAAGCTGCGCGATGATCAGGCGTCGGTCTGTCGAGGGAGCGTCGCAGGTGGCCGATCAAGCGTCGCAGGTGGCCGATCAAAAGGGTAGCCGGGCAGGCGATCATCCGGCGTGCAGGCTCCCTGGTCAGCGAAGTTGACTGTCCTTGCTGCCGCGGCGGTTGTAGCCACTGAAGTTCCTTGTTTCGCGATCGTCCGCCTCCTGGCAAGGGACGCACAGTCTCACCCCTGGCATCGCATTGCGGCGCGCCTCCGGGATCAGAGCGCCGCAATGAGCACAGTGGTCCGCGCCCGGACCCTGCGGTAGACGGCTTTGCGCGCGGTTGATCCCATCGCGCACAGTCGCGTCGATCTGTTCCTGAACCGCGCCTTCTGCTGCCCAGCCTGTCGCCATCTCGATCGCCACCCCTTCGGTGAGCTGTAATCTACCGCTGGTAATGGTTCCTGAACGGACATTTGCAAGTCAATCGAGGGGAGCGCGCCGGCATATACCGGGTGGGAGTATAGAGGGCTTGGTATGGTACCAGACGAACTGGCAGCTTCGATCTCGGCAAGCATCGGCGGTGGGCAGCTGCGTAGTCAGCCTGCCGCACGCGTTCACGGCGGCTGCATCAACGAATGTTATCGCTGGGAAAGCAGCGTGGGCACTCTCTTCATCAAGGTGTCGTCGGCCGCTCTGGCGGCGATGCTCGAGGCGGAGGCCGCGGGGCTGGAGGAGCTCAGGCGGGCCGCTGCCGTCCGCGTGCCGCAAGTGTTGGGAACCGGTGTGGCCGGCGCGAGCTCCTGGCTCGCGCTCGAATGGATCCGAATGAGCCCGCGGACTGCCGCCAGTGAGACAGCTTTGGGTGAGCAACTGGCATTACAACATCGACGCCAGGCGACGGATTACGGCTGGGACCGCCACAACACGATTGGCAGTACGCCGCAGCTCAACGGCTGGTCAAAGGACTGGGTGACCTTTTTCGGCGAGCGCCGGCTGCGCTATCAGCTCGAGTTGGCGGCCGGCAATGGGGCTGACGCGGCGTTGCTGGCGCGAGGCGAGGCGCTTCTCGAGCGTCTCGATCGGCTCTTTGACAGTTATCGACCCGCGCCGTCGCTCCTTCACGGCGACCTGTGGGGCGGCAACTGGTCCACTGATGAGCGTGGACAACCGGTGATCTTCGATCCGGCGACCTACTACGGAGACCGGGAAGCCGACATAGCCATGACGCGTCTTTTCGGCGGCTTTGGTGCTGATTTTTACAGGGCGTACGCAGCGAGTTGGCCGCTGGATGCGGGGGCCGGCCGGCGCACGGCCCTCTACAACGTCTACCATGTGTTGAATCATTTCAACTTGTTCGGTGGTGGATACCTTGCCCAGGCGGTTTCCATGATGGATTCCCTGCTGCGCTGAGCTGAATGCCGGAGTGCTGTTGCCGCCGAGGTGGTGAATCAGGCTGTTGTTTGGCACTCCTGATTCAAAGCGCATGCTGTCTTCTATTGCAGTCTACCTTGCATCGCGGTGTATGGTGGCCTTTACACATGCCGGGAAACCGAGCATTTGACAGCGGTGACTTTTCACAGTCGCGCGCATTCCCTTGCCGCCCATCTCGACAAACAACTAAGGCGCGGCGCATGATTCCGAGTGTCAAAATGTATGCGTTTCATCTGTCATAGGAGTGAGTCAGAAACCCATGACCGCGGATAATTCAGTGCGCGAGACGGAGCGCGCGCCGACCGAAGATCCGCAGGCAGATCGGCGCCGCGACCTGCGGGTGCGTTGTGATGCCATTTTCCGGGAGCATAACGACGCGCTCGTTCGTGCGGTGTATGCGCGACTTCATTCGTGGGAGGAAGCGACAGAAGTCGTGCAGGAAGCGTACGTGAGGGTGTTCCGGTTGGATAACCCCCCTCCTATCAACTTCCTGCGCGCATATCTATACAAGACAGCCTTCAACCTCGCCTACGACCGCAGGGGCGAGCGTACGGTTCGCCAGCAGCGTGAAGAATTCGTCTACACCGAGGTATATCGCGAGCGGGAGCGGGAGAATCCAACACCGGAGCGCTTGTGCCTGGACGAAGAGGTGCGCGCCTGCCTGCAGGACGCGGTCAACAGGCTCCCGCCGAAGTGCCGCATGGCGTTCACGCTGGTTGAGCTGGAGAGCCACACTGTCAGACAGGCTGCGGCGAAGATGGGCATATCCGAGATGGCTGTGTATCAGCTGGTGAACCGTGCCTACGGGCACATGGCCCGGGTGGTGGTGGAGCGAGGTTGGCGCAAATGAGTCGCTCGGAGGAGTTCGGCGCGAGCTCGGAAAGCTGCTTCGACGAGGCGGCTACATGGCACGCGCGATGGCAGGATGTTCCCAACAACGGCCTTTCGGCGGAGGAGGTGGACCGATGGGCGCGGTGGATCCGGATTGCCCAGAACAAGAGGGCGTACGACGCGGTGCAGTTCGTCTCCCGGGCGAAATGCCTGCTCGATGCGCCGCCGCTGCCTACACCGGAAGAGCTTGCCGCCGACGTATCCGACGATGAGGTGCCTTTTCCGCGCGATCCCTCTTCGACGCCTTGCAAAAGGCCGGCGAGGCGCGTGCTCGGTGCCGCCCTCTTTGCGGTTGCCGCGGTGTACTTCGCGGTTTCCTTTACGCCACTGATGCGTTGGCTGAGCCTCGATTCGACAGAGGCCGCCCGCGTCGTATCCACCACTTCCGGCGAGATCAAGCAGATAGTGCTGCGCGACGGCTCGAGAGTGACGCTGGGGGCGAAAACCGAGCTCTCGGTGCGCTACGGTCGATGTCTGCGCACGATTCTTCTCAACAGTGGGGAGGCGCTATTCAACGTCGCGCATGATCCTCGTTGCCCCTTCATTGTGATCGCAGGCGGTGGCGCGATCACTGCCCTGGGAACCGAGTTCAGTGTGAGGAGGACGCTGGACCGGGTCACGGTGCAGGTTGCGGAAGGCATCGTGGATGTCCAGCCGCGCAATGCGTTGGTTTCCATACCCTGGCCGAAGGATCCAGGGATTCCGAGCGTCAGCTGGCCGGACGCCAAGCTGACACAGGGTCAGGAAGTCACCTACGCCGGAGGCGACAGGCGGAGTCCGGTAGCGTCGGAAGATCCGCATATGGCAACGGCATGGCTCGATGGACGGCGTGTCTATCGGCATGAGCCGCTGGCCTACCTGGTCGCGGACATCGGGCGCTATTTCGAGGAGCCCATCGAGGTGGATCCGTCTGTCGGCTCGCTGCAGTTCACCGGCCTGGTATATGAGTCCCAGGTCAAGAAATTCCTTCAGGACCTCGAGATTATTTTCCCCGTCACGGTTTCGCACGGCGATGGAAATCGCATTCTGATCCGCTCACGCAGCGTGACCGATCCGCAGCCGTCGCACGGCATCCAAACTCCTGACACTCCGCAGGAGTAGCACAGAGGGCGGCTATGTTGAATGCTGCCATTTCGCAACAGAATCTCTGTAGTGCAAAGTGTTGCTCCGGATTGCAAAACTATTACACTCCTTATCCCATCGGTGTCGTGGTATGCGACCCGACCTCGCCGGTACGAGCCGGTGCGTCCCTTCCAAAATAGAAGAAGGCCGTCTATGAACCTGGATTCTGCGCTCGAGCAAGACTCCGAGGCCGATGGGAGCGCTTCTGTCCGCACCAAGCCCCAGCCCGCTTTCAACGGCTCTCATACGCAGCGGGTCGCCGACCTGTTCCGTACCGAGTATCCGAAGTTGGTTCACTACATGGTATCCAAGACCGGCTCGTGGCCTGAGGCGCGCGACGTCGCCGCCCAGGCATTCGCGCAGGTGTTGGAAATGCGCGCGCCCGAGACCATCAGCTACCTGAAGGCCTACGTATATCGAGCGGCGCGCAATCTCGCGACGGACCGCGCCCGGGCGGGCGCCATCCGCACCAGACTGAATCGCATCGTTCGCCATGAGATCCCGACCACGACGCCGTCACCGGAGCCGCAGCTCATGCAGCAACAGCGAGTCAAGGTGTTGGGTACGGCGATCGAGGCGTTGCGCCCTACACGCAGGATGGTGCTGAGGTGGCGGATGTGGGACGAGCTTCCCTACGCCGAGATCGAATCGCGGCTCGCGGCCGAAGGTATCTGCGTAAACGAGCGTACCTTGTTGCGTTGGTATGCGGAGGCGCTGAAGGACCTGCGGCAGGCTATCCTGGCCGCGGAGGAGCTGCACTGACTGAGGGATGTGAACTGACTGAGGGATGTGATGAGAGCCGGCGTCGCGTTATGTTTTTCCGCTCTGGTGGGAGCCAGTGCCTGGCTCTTCCCACCGGGCGCGGCATTGGGGGCCGCGTACGACTCCCCGCTGCTCCCGCTCGTCTACCACGGGCGGCCGCTTACGCAGGTGATCGAGGACATCCAGCCTTACACTCGCCGCCGTATACTGATCGAGCCCGCGGTTGCGGGACTTCAGTACAGCGGTATCGTGAAGCAAGAGGATGTCGATGCCTGGATTCGCGACCTCCCGGCCATCTATCCCGTGGCGATCGTTGACTGCCAGACATCGACGGGCAAGGCGGATCCGTATATCTGTGAGGATCCGAGCCTGATCGTCATCCGCTCGCGGCTGAACCTGTATCAGAACAGCTTGCGCTCTGCGCAGCGCTAGCGGCGCCAACCGCCACTCCGGGAGAGTCGTCGCTGCTGGACTGTTGTCTCGCATTCGCTTCGGCCATGGCTTTGCGCAAGCTCAGCGGCCGCATGTCGGTCCAGACTTCCTTGACGTACTCCAGGCATGCTTTCTTGTTGTTGCGCGAAAAGACTTCGCGCCAGCCTTTCGGAACATCCAGGTCGGCGAGCCACAGTGAATACTGTTCCTCGGAATTGACCAGAACTACGTACTCGCGAGTGTCCTCTTCTTCCATGTAACACCTCGTCAGGGCCGCTCCGGCGCGGCGGGGGAATGCACGTCCGGGGCGCAAGATACTATGGCGTGCGAATTTTTGCGCGAGCAGGTCCCGTATTTAGAACAAAATCAAAAGATGAGAGCGCGTCCCGCGATATTCCCCCCTTTCAGCACGAAGCTGAGGAACGGGAACTGATTACGGAGCGCGTGCTCACTATCGCAGCGCTCACGCCTTCCCCTGTGGCTGATCCTTCATGAACCGCAATGCCAGCCTCATCATGGCGGGTACGAAGCGCGGCCGGATCAACCGCTCGTCGTATGGCGCGAGCCGGCGGTCATTTTCCTTCAGGCAGATCCGCGCGAGCTGTTTGAAATCGATATCCACACCCAGTTGCTTCGAGCCGTTCACCGTGAAGTTGCTGTCCTCGGCGCCGCCCACGGAGCGGGCGGTTCCGATCCGCTCCCAGATGAGGAAAATCCACACTGCCAGCACTTTGAGCTCGAAATAGGGGCGCCGCCACCAGGGCATGTTCCGGCGCCACCAGGCCACCCAGTTCACGAAGAACAGGATGTGCCTGCCTTCCTCACGCATCACCGGCTCGAAGGTATCGATCAGTTCCTGGGGAAAGAAACCGGTGGACTTCCCGAGGTCGAACAGTCCGAATCCGA
This sequence comes from uncultured Steroidobacteraceae bacterium, assembly GCA_964494895.1. GTDB lineage: Bacteria > Pseudomonadota > Gammaproteobacteria > Steroidobacterales > Steroidobacteraceae > 13-2-20CM-66-19. Next base: position 59,193 of record CAZBTV010000025.1, read on the forward strand.
AGAAGCTGTCGATGCACTCGGAATAGCCGGTGACCATGAAAGCCCACTCGGCATTGCGTGGCACCTTGTATTCAGGCTCCGGTTGCAGCTTGATGC
>CAZBTV010000026.1:0-58845 GCA_964494895.1 uncultured Steroidobacteraceae bacterium
CAGCCGCATCCCGGGCAACCGGAATCAGCCCGTACTGGCGCAACAACGCCTGATATCCCCGCTTGAGATATTGCATTCCATACGTCGAATGATGGATGCACCCCAGCGCAGGACGACGCGCACGAACCGCCGAATGAAGCGCCAGAGCCGGCAACCGCGGGTTGATGTGCGTCGAGGCCGCGTAGCCCACCACTTCCCGTGACCACACATCGATAATTGCGGCGGTATAGATGAGCCCCGACCCGATGTGCACATAGGCGAGATCGGAAATCCACACCTGGTTGGCCGCCGTCGGCGGCGCATTCTCACGCTGCACTGCAGAAGGGGTGATTGAACGATGGTGATAACGCAGGCTCCCCCCATCCTGCTGCGCTGTGCGAACGCCGAGGTTGTGGAGCTGCATGAGCCTGGCAATACGCTTGCGGTTGACATGCAATCCTTCCGATTGCAGGTGCTGCGTCATGCGTCGATACCCATCGTTGGGATGCGCTTCGCGCAACTCCAGCAGGCGCTGAACGATCTTCTGCTCGAGCGCGATCGCCTCGCTCGAGCGATGCGACTGGTAATAATAGGTCGAACGGGCCAGCCCGATGGCCTCGCAGGTCGCACGCACGCTGGCAGGACGTCGCGCCGGATGGGCGGCCGCAGAGCCGAAGACAATCGCCGCGTGAGGATGGGATTTCCTGCCTTGCGGGCGACTGCTTCCCTCGTTCTCTACATCCATGTTGCTCTCCGTTCGTTCAATTTCCCGAGAGCGACTTGTCCCTCAACAATAACACTTGAGTGACCCGGCCCGTCGAGGGGTGGGAAAGTCTTCTCCGTAACCGGCCTGTAATCAAGGAGGACCCGCAAGTTGGACCGCCGCCGTTGCAACGTCGGTTTGCCAAAACGAACAGCCTAATCGATGTCGGGATTGCTAATCTGCAATCTCCAATACCGCTGCGGACGACCGGCCTGGGCGAGAGTGATTGGCGATGAGACACTTAACGAGACCTCTCGAGAAAGGTCGCAGTCAGTAATATTCCCAAAGGACGGCCAGTTGGTGGTCGAACGTCATCGACCTGTCGCAGCGAAGCGGGAAGATCGAAAACCATGGGAAGGGAAGAACACTGCATTTCTCGCTGCCTAACCTACCGGAGGCTTAAACTCTGCAGCCGGAAGCTGGCCGGGCACTCAAGACAACAGCCTCCGGCGCAATGGGGCCATCGCCTTCACGCAGCAATAGACGGATACGCCGGCGGCATAATCCGGCTCATCGGAGAATCGTACGGGCGGCAGACGGTTCAAAGGGCGTGGAAGGAATTCAACATGCACCAAACCACGGGCAAGCCCTTTTCCAGGTACGACGCGAACGCCGAGCTCTTCTATTCCTGGCTCTTCCACAAGTGGGCCCCCGCGCGCGAGCACGGGCATGAGCTGCAAGACCAAGCCCTACGGCGTATCCCCCACGCGCGCCTACCTCGACCGCCACTCCACTTCGCTGAATCCGCTACTACGGACGTATCTGGGAAGCGTGCCTCGCCACCTCGGCCCGGTTTTACGAGGTGCTTGATTGCGACGCTAGATTGGGATTTCGCGCCCGGGACGTGTTCACCGATGCATCTTGCACTGTGAGCGAAACGCTCGCGTCCACATCGCTGAAGGCCGGTGACATTCTCTACGCGCATCTCATTCCTATCGGGCAGATCACCCTGATGGAAGCGATCTCGCCGCAGAGCTTTCCACCTCAATCCAAGAGACACTTACTGCGGTTGAGTCAGGAGCGCCAGGAGCGCGTGTACGACGGGCCGCAGCTGAGGCGGGCTTACTTCACGCTGGCCACGGGGGCATTTGCGTAAGATCTCACATTGGGCGGTCCGCGCATGAAAACGTAGGCTAAATATAACAGCGAATTAGCCAATCCATTCCCCGCTGGGTGGCTCTCTTCCTCGACCCCTTCGATTGTCCAGCCTCGTTGTCCAACAGCGGGGGGCCAAGGCTCGTACGCCACCGTACTCTATTGACTCGCCGTCCCCCGGGGCGCATCTTCCCAATACGATGTATCGGTGTTAGGTGACGGAATGATCATAACATCGGTCTCAGTATCGCACGGTAGATTGTCCAAAGAGCCGCGCGACCTCGACTGAGCACCTCAAATTCACGACGCAGCAGACGGCCCGCGACCTCATTCTGCCGTCCGCTCGGAGTCCCTCTATGCAAGGTATGAAGACAGGCACCCAAGGATACGTCCGCAAGCTCGACCAATATGGATGGGAAGTCAGAGCGACCCAGAACGTTCGCTATTCCGTTCAGTTCTACGACGGCCTGTTTTCTCATACCAACACGATGCTGCTGCGGGCAGGGATCGGACAGACGCCTGCGTGCCAGCGACGGCTGATCGTCATCGATACTCGAGTTCTCGACCTGTATGGCTGGGAGATTGAAGCCTACTTCCGTGCCAACCGCGTTAACTATAGATTCCTCCCGCTGGATGCCACCGAGCCGGAAAAAACCGTTGAGAACGTCCTACGAGTTGTAAACGCGCTCAACGAGTTCGGAGTCAATCGAAGAAGCGACCCCTTGATCGCCATCGGCGGAGGAGTGCTTCTGGATGTCGCCGGGTTTGCCGCGAGCCTATATCGAAGGGGCCTCCCGTATGTGCGTGTACCTACCACGCTGATGGGTCTCATCGATGCCGGTATCGGCGTCAAAACAGGAGTTAACTTCGACGCTCACAAGAACCGCATCGGCACATACTTCGCTCCCCAACGCGCGTATCTTGACACGCACTTTCTGAAGACTCTGGACGACCGCCACATCGCCAACGGCATCGCCGAAATCATCAAAATGGCGATCATCAAGGACGCGCGACTGTTTCAGTTGCTGGAAGAAAACGTCGCAGATGTGATTGCGGATCGATTCTCCGGGAAAGCGGCCTATCGAGAAATCCTCGTTCGCGCAACCGTCGGCATGTTGGAGGAATTGTCTGGGAACCTGTGGGAGACCGTGCTCGAGCGGATCGTTGACTATGGCCACACCTTCAGCCCGACCCTGGAAATGGCAGCTCTTCCGGAGCTGTTGCACGGTGAGGCGGTCTCTATCGATATGGCGTTGTCTCTAGTCCTGGCCGCACAACGGGATCTCATTACCCCTACCGAGCTGTCCCGTGCGCTGGGCCTGCTGGATGCCTATGGGTTACCGACAAGACACCACCAATGCGAAGAGGATCTACTCATGAAGGGCCTGGCAGACTCGACGAGCCATCGGGACGGTCTGCAAAGGGTACCGTTGTCTCATGGCATCGGCGATGCCGTGTTCGTTAACGATCTGACTCGCGCGGAAATCAGGAGCGCAGCCAAATACCTCGCGACGCGCGACAGCAGCGTACTGCATCGAGCGGCAATATCGGATTCGCATTCTGCAGGAGCGCCGGTACCTCAGTATGCATTCTGACGCAGAGTGTACTGCCATTGCCGTGTTCGACCTCGGAGGCACCTGGTTCAGGTGGGGTCGATACGCGCCGTCCGGGGGCCTTGTCGATTCCCAGCGTGCGCCGGCGATCAGTTATCTCTCGCACCCCGACCTGAATGCAGTCGAGCTGCAGCGAGCACTGGCCGACTTCATACTTCACCGTACCCGGGAAATGCGGGTGAAAGACAAGCTCAACTTGAAAGTTGGGAGCATCTCAGTGGGCGCGCCCGTCAATGCTCACGATCGGACCGTATTAGGATCGGGGCCCCTTTGGGGCCCTACGGCGGGACCGTTTCCGCTGGAGGAAACCCTGAGCAACGAAATGCCTGAGTTGCAGTGGCATGTCGTGAACGATGTCACCGCGCTACTCGCTCGGTACATGGACGGGCCGGCGCCAGTGAGAAAGACGTTGCTGATCACAATCAGCAGCGGCATCGGCAGTCGCCTGTACGATCATCGGGCCAGGCGCATTCCCTATGACGACACCTATGGCGTCCAAGGCGAGATAGGGCATCTAACCCACACCTTCGAGCTCGACGGAAAGGTGATCAATCGCAAGTGTGAATGCGGTGGATGGAATCACCTCAACGCGTTCTCTTCCGGCAGGGGCATCGGTCAGATCTTAAAGATCCTCCCCAGCCTGGACCCATATCTCGGCACCGCCTGGTGTGCCGAATCCCCTGAATTCTGGCAGGAGTCCGGCGACGATTTTCGGCTGAACATCTTTAAGACACGACTGGAGGAGGGCGACAGCCTCGCCACACGATTGCTGGATGCACTCGTAACTCCTCTGTCCCGCACATTGGCCGCAGCATTGTCTCTGGATCCCGAGATAGACCGGATTGTCATGACGGGTGGGGTCGTTCATGGTCTAGGCAAGCATTATCGCGAGGCACTGGAGAAAGCGTTCATCCGCGATGGCTTGTACCAAATCAGCGAGCGCGATCCGCACTACCTGGCACGTCGCCTGTATTGGGAAGAGGCGGACGATTTCGCTGGCCTACGTGGAGCCGGCCTGTACGCAGAAAGGAGCCCCACTGCGCTGCTCAGTGCAAGGAGCTGAGAATGAAAAACGAACTGCCGCTTCGAATTGAGCTTTTGGGGGGACGCGTCGTCGTCAATCCGTACGAGCTCCTCGGCCGCAGCCGCGCAACGGATCGGGATGTCGTCGTCCTCAGCGGCACGCTGTTGGAAGGCTTTGGAAATCTGTACTCGGACCTCGATCTGTATGTGATCGGCGATGAACTGCCGGACAAGGGACCAGACACGCCAGCAATGCTCGTCGCCCGCGAGGACGGTTCGATACGTCGTGTCAACGACACCCTCGAAGACTCCGCCGGCATTCTCCTCGATGTCCAGTACTACACGTTCCGCGAGCTGGACACTCTCGCCCGAAGCCTACGCACGCTGTACTTGGAATCCAGGCAGAGCACTCAGATCTATCGAAAGACTTTGCATCATGAGGACGAGGACCTCATCCATAAGCTGCTCACCGGACGAGTTCTTCAGGATGGAACAGGTGAATTCGACGCCCGCCGGATTTTCGACCCCGGCATGTTCTGCTTTCTCAAGTATCGTAATGAAGTGGGCGGCTACGCCGAGTTCCGCGACCTGGTGGGAAGCTGGGCCGCCGGTGACCTCGACACTTGCATTTACAACACCCGCGGCTATCTCATCTCCCAGGTGTCCGGAATGATGTTCCTCGCCGGTAACACCAATCCGCGGCCCAAGTGGTTTGTACGTAGGTTAGCATCCCTGCCAACGCTGTACGACGATCTAAAAGACGGTGTCATGTCCTGGATAGCAGGACCGCATCGCACTGAACGGGAGAAACGGGAAGCGATCGAGTCGGCCTGTCATCTGATTGATGCGACCTACAAGCACGCGCGCGCCCTCTTAGGGACCGATCCAAGATATTTTTCCGCGGAGGAGGCCTTGGATCTCACGGAACGCGAGTTTGGGGGACGGGCGACCCATGACAAGGACACTCTGGCGGAATGGGAGCTCCGACGTCGCATGTTCTGCCAGCCAAGCTCGCCACTCATGATGGAAATTCAAAACCAGTCCTGCCGCCTTCCCAGGACCGATACGGCCCATGCACACCTTTCGTGAACTCTTGCGGGGCTGTCCCGGCACGGACCCGTCCGAGCAAGGCGCGTTGTGTGACGTGTTCGTCAAGCTAGGTGGAAGCGTCCTCGACCACCAGGCCGCGACTGCTGCGCTTGTCCCTCACATCACGAAGCTTGCCCGCAAGCACCGGATCCTCATCCTGACCGGAGGCGGTCAAGCAGCCAAAAGGATCAAGTCAAACCAACGCTCGAGCGGCACACACTTTTACACGTGCTGGAGGGCTGGGGTACTCTGCCTGGAAGTCAACGCCCACCTTCTGGCGTCCTACTCGACTCAGTTCGCAGTAGTGTCCTCTATAACAGATATCGCGGCGTGCTTTGTGGAAAGCAAGATCGGGGTGTTTGCGCCGCTCGGGGCGATAGTCAACAGCCTCTACCTCGTTCCGGATTGGGAAGCGACTACGGACAGCATAGGTCTGCACTTCGCGAGCGCTCTGGGAGCCAGACGGTACGTGATCGTCTCGGATGTCGATGGAATCTACGAGAAGCGACCTGAGGAGATGCCGACCGGGGCACCGATCCAGTCTTTGAGCGTTGATGAGCTCGAACGCTTGCCGACTTCCAAGCTGGACCCGGCATTCTCTGTGTACTTTCGCCGGCAACCTATGCCGACCGTCATCGTGAATGGACAGCATCCAGATCGGGTCAGCGCGGCCATCTGCGGAGAGCCGGTCATCGGAACGCAGATCCATGTCTCCTGGGAGTGAAAGGACGTGAGCGCGGAAACACCTATCAAATATCGGGCGTATCGCCACAGCGGGGGAAACGTTAGCATCGCCAACGAGATGATCTCGAAGTCTCATCTTGCAGGAAAGTACGAAGGAATAGTGCTGATCGAGCCCAGGTTCGTAGGAATCTGCAGCTCGGATGTCCGGGAGCTAAGAGGAGAGCGCCCGGGAAAATGCGATTTCGGGCACGAGATCGTGGGCTCGGTGTTGGAATCAACCCACGCGAGTTACACAAGAGGCCAGCGCGTTACACTAAATCCTTTTGCCAAAGTTGCACGCGAGACCGCCTTCGCGGAAGTCATGTATGTCGCCGGATCGAATGACTTGCTGAACTCAGCTTTGCTGGAGGTGCCGTCGGACAATATGGAGTTTTCCGCGGTAGAGCCGCTGGCGTGCGTCATCCACGCGGCGCGGCACTCCCAGGTGATGGATTCCGGCCCGAAGCTGGTTTTCGGCGCCGGCTTCTTCGGCTACCTGCTGTATTGCTACTTGGAATTCAAGGGAATTTCGGTAATGCTGGCAAACCGGACGCGCGACCGCCTCGATCACCTGCGCAAAACTGTTGACGAGAAGGGTATCGGCCGAATTTTTTTCGCTCCGGAAGCCGAGCGGTACACAGGAAACTTTTCGACCGTTTTCCTGACCAACGCACGCCTGGCTCAGGAGGACGTCTCCTCGGCGATAGATCTCGTGCACGATCACGGCGAAATCATCCTGTTCGGTGCGATCGACCCGGCCGACTCCGCGCTCTACGCGATCCGCAACCAACAGCAGCGCAGACGGTGGGCGCTGGGGTCCAAGAGCTATTTCCTGCAGGGAACTTTGGATGCCACACCGGCGGATCTGCGTGAATCCGTCGAGATACTCAGCGAGCCGCGGTTCGCACGCAGACTGTCCGCTATCTTTGCCCCTCCACTCACGTTCGAGCAGGGTGCGGACCACCTGAACCAGAGAGTCCGCTCACCCCGAAGCTACGAAAAGTTTGTGGTCAGTCTGAACACCCACTAACGACACACCATGGCATCACTCGGTTTTCATGAGGCGCTGGTTCGGCGAGGAAACGTGCTTTATCTTGCGCACGTTCCGACTAGGCCTCCGCAAGCGGGAGGACTACTGATTGCCCCCTCGTTCGTCGGTGTCTGTGGGACGGATCTGCAGATCCTCAATGGTAGCCGCCCGGACACGGCGGAAGTTCTGGGACACGAGGGCGTCGGGACGATTGTGGAAACCGCCAGGACCGGGGCGCTAACGGTGGGCGAGCAGGTTGTATTCAATCCGGCGGCGCAACTGTCGAGAGGTTGGATACTGGGTCACAACACCCCCGGGCTGTTTCAGAAGTACATCACCGTCGACTCGCAGGCCGTCGAGGAGGGCCTGGTGATGCCTGCGAACGATTGCAATCCGCCGGTCTGCGGGGCACTGGCGGAGCCATTGGCTGCCATTGTCTATGCCCACGAGCTGATCTCCAACATAGTACCGCACCTGCGAACGGTCGTCGTATTCGGAGGGGGCCCGGTGGGCCTTCTTGCAACGATCTACCTGAGCAGCATCGGAGCGAAGATCCTGCTCGTCCACCCGACCCAGGCGCGCCTGGACACCGTGGCAAGACTTAAGATCTTGAACCCTGTCGGGACGTTGCTGGCTGCCGACGATGTGGCTGAGAGAATTCTGGCGCGTAACGACGGTCATCCCGTCGACGCCGCCTTGATCTGCACAGCCCGCACGGGCGCACCTTCGGCCTTGCGCCAGGCGGTCCAGGTCGTGAAACATGGCGGGTGTATAGATCTGGTCACCAACTACCCCGAAGGTGCCACCGTTCCGCACGGCGTCCTCGCTCCCGCCCTGAGGGAAGTGCGGTCGGGAAACGTCTGTGGCTCACCGCAAGAAGGCAGGTACCTGTTCGCAGACATCTCGGGCCGCCGCATCGCCTTTACCGGTCATCGAGGTACTGCCCACGCACATCTCAAGAAGGCTCTACGCGCGCTGAACGCTGCTGCGGCTTCCTACATGAGATTGATTACCCACGTTTTGCCATTGTGCGAGGCGGCCGAGGCGATTCAGAATCTGTCGGAATCGAAGCGTCACGGTGCACACGGCCTCGATTGCATCAAGCTGGTCGTTGAGATGAGCGGGGGCGCCCTCCCGGGCCACCCTCACAGGATGAGCGGTCATGTTTGATCAACCTACGGTCGTCCTGACAGGCGCCTCTGCGGGCATCGGGCTGGCAGCACTCGAGGCCCTGATGGAAGATGCTTTCGTCATCGCCGTATCGCGTACGCGTCCACCCGTGCCCCATCTGAATGGAGATTGGGTCAAGGGAGATCTCCGCACGCCGGAAGCGGTTGCGGCCGACATTCAGGCCTTACTGCTGGCGGACGAGAAGCCGCTCGACGGTCTTATTCATTGCGCCGTGAGCTACGGCGCCCCCGAGCGACACACCTTTCTGGAAACCTGTGACAACGAGTGGGACGAAGTCATGACGGTGAACGCCCGGAGCCAGTTCATTCTGACCGCTCGCTTGCTGGCGCTGCTGCTGAAGTCTCCGCAAGCTTTCATCGTGTCTCTGACTTCGGATGCCGCGACTCGCCCGGCGCCACAAAGAATCGCCTACGGCTGCAGCAAGGCCGCCTCGCACGCGCTCTTCTCCGGGCTATCCGCGGAGCTCGCTGGATCATCGGTGTCAGTCATTCAGATGTTGCCGGCAAAGCAGGTGGTCACTCGTGGCATCCGCCGCCGCAGACCGCCGGACTTCCCATTCTGCGGTTACATTAGCCCGGAAATCTTTAAGCAGCCATTCAAATCCATCTTGGCCCGTCGCGGGGTGGGAATGAACGGCAAATGCGTCGTGGTTGGAGAAGAAAACAAGGAGCTCGCTCATGGTTGACGTCAGTGCCCAACGGGATACGACACGAGGATCGTTCCTCTTCGAGAGTACCGACTTGCGCTTCTCGTCCCCCCTGTTTGCTGCATTGTCACGCTCGTGTGCCGAAGACGATGACATCTGCGAACTGGGTTCCGTAGTGAGGCCGGGGCAGCCGATCGGGATACTGATCCTGTCGATCGCGCAATACCTAGTCTTTCGTGCTCCGCAGTCCGATCTGGCAGCCTATTTCCCCTCCATGACCGACACTCCCAAGCCGGCGCAGGAAGCGTTTCCCGTTTTCCGGGAGTTTGTCTTGGACAGGCGGGAGGCAATGCGGGATCTGCTGTCCACCCGTACGGTCAATGCTAATCTCGTGGAACGGACGAGCACCATTTTGCCAGCGAGCCAATATGTAGCTCATCTGACCAAAGAGCCTTTGACACTGGTCGAGATTTGTTGCAGCGCCGGCTTAAATCTGCTGTTTGACGAGTATCACTACGACTATGGCACTGCGGGACAGGTGGGTAGGGAGGACGCGCCGGTCAGGTTGAGTTGCAAGGTGATCAGCAAAGCACGACCCCCGATCGATGCGATCCCACGGGTGAGCCGTAGAGCCGGCGTCGACCTGGTGGGAGTGGACTGTTCGGATGCTGATGCACGAATGTGGATGGAGGCCATGCTGTTCCCGGAGTGGCGCGCCGAGCGCGCGCGTTTGAGGAAGGCCTTGACTCTGCGGACACAGCGCCCAATTCGGGTGGTCACGGGAGATGCGGTGACGGCCCTGCCGGCGCTACTGGAAGAACTGCCGGGGCCGCTTATGCTGCTTCACTCGTTCTGTATGGGGCAATGGTTTGTCGCAGCTGAGGCTAAGCTCAACGACATCTTGCGCTCCGCGAGCCGCCATCGCGATATCCATCGAATTGGCTTGGAGACGCCGGACGGAGAGCCACCGCAAGCGGTTCGCGCGAGGCTCGCCGCACTCAGCGCCGCAGGTATTCCGATCCAACAGAAAAGCCTCGCCGCTCGGATCGAGCACACCCACTACTCAAAGGGCGCCGCCGGAAAAACGCGGCTACTTGGTCACGCGGATGGCCTGGGAACGTGGATTGATTGGCACGTTGCGAGCTAAGCGTCTCGAGGCGGGTCGGCAGCCTGCGTCTGCCGACCCAGACAGGGCAGCGTCAATTCATGCCGCGGCGATTTGCGCGCATGCTCTGAAAGCAATACGGAAAAGAATCTGCTGCTCGATCAGGGCGCGGATCGAGCCGAGGAATTCCCCAACCTCTCGCAAGTACAGCGCCGCCTCCGTCTCGGTGGATCCAAAGACTGGGAAGAGCAAACGCAAATTGTGCTTCAGCAGCGGATGACGGACGAGTCTCTCCTGGGCGTCACGGGCAAATCCCAGTTGGGCCAGCCACTTTACCCCGAGGTACACCAGTCCTTCACTTGCGAAGTAAGCAAGATAAGCCATTTCCACACAGGCGCGACCAAGTTGGAGCGCGAGAATCACATCGTGCAGCTCGAGTGCCTTTTCCGCCTTGCGTTGGTGCGTGAGTGCCGTCACGAAGTTGCGCGTGCAGCAGTAGATAGGTAGGGTTCGATCGTTCGAGTTGATCGAATGGCGTTCCAGATACCCCTCGGTCTCCCACAGCAGCCAACCGGTCCTGAGTCGGCCCAGGATGCGGACCTCATTCTCGCCGAGCTCCGGACTCCTGCGCCGCAAACGGCCGTAGATGTCACCGATCGCAGGAGCGATTGCAACTTGGATATCGACCAGCACTCCGGCGTGCAGTTGCAGAAAGCTGCCCGCCACGAGCGGGTCATTCTCATTGAGAAACGCAGCGCCTTGACTGCCGTTGACGACAGATGCGTTGGTGTTCTCTAGCACGTCCTTGCTGTCAACTAACACTATCATGTCCACATCCGAACCACGTGTTCCCATCCCAAGAGGTATGGAGCCCACACTGAATATGGCTTTCGGAGCCGTGCACCGGAGCAAACCATCGGTCACTCGGGGCAACGGCCTTCCTGTCGTCGTCTCGAACCGTGCACGGAACTCTTCCGCAGTACTGCATTCGTAGAGAGTGTGCGGGGCCGGGTCCAGTATGTTGTATTGCGATAGGGAAAGCTCCGGTTCTGACGATTTCATAAAGAAGCAGGTCCTCCTGTTCGCGTGCGCCGCGTAGCGCAGTATACGAATCCACCCTGTCGACCCGTGTCCAACTACGGGGGACGAAGGCAGACGGCCCGATGTCAGATATGGTTTAGTACTGCATGGCCATCACCCCATGGAAAACCATCGACTCCCGGTACTTGATACGCGATCCTTGGATGGTCCTCCGCGCAGACCGTTGTGAGACAGGACGTGGGGTCATGGTCGATCCGTACTATGTTCTGGAGCCTCCAGATTGGGTGCAGATCGTCGCGTTCGACCGCCAGGACAGGATACTTCTCATCCAACAATATCGACACGGGGCAGGGACGATATCCAGCGAGCTCCCCTCCGGCAAGATCGAAGTCGGCGAGACCCCTGTTGATGCCGCGCGGCGCGAGTTGCTGGAGGAGACCGGGTGTATCGCGCAGACACTGCAGCTACTACCTGTGCTGTCGCCCAATGCGGCGTCCCACTCGAACATGATGTATTCCTTTGTCGCGCTGAATACCGAACTGGTTCGAGAGCAACAGCTGGACGCCACGGAGGAGATCGAATTCGGATTCGTCCCGATCCGCGAAGTGCTGGCGATGATCGATGGCGGCGGATTTTCGCAGGCGCTGCATGTCGCCTACCTTTTTCTGGCGCTACGAGAGAGGCGGCTGTGCATGGTGAGCAACACGGCCGGTTCATTGCAAGGAGCTTGACATGAATACCCTGGATGCCGGTAACCCCGAGAATGCCCTCCACGTCGATAATGTCGGCCGTTTGAGTGCATTGGCTGCGTTGATCTGGTTGCTGCCACTCGGGGCCTTACTTCTGGCTGCTACGGCCAAGGGTATGACTCGAGAATTGAGCCTTCAGTACTTGCAAGCCCTGATGGTCAGTCTGTTGATGATTGTCGTGTTCGCGTTTGTGGAGAGGGCACTACCGTCTGCCGGTCCGTATAAGCGTTCACCCCAAATCATTCTGAATCTGCAGATTGGAATCCTGGTCCTCCTGGGGGCCACGTTGACCGGCGCGGCGGCCGGCTTCTTAGTCCCTGTGGTCACGCGTCATTTCGCCCTGAGGCAGTTAGACCTGAGCCTTCATTCCGCAGATGGCATTGCGGCCCTCGTAGTCACTGTGGTGCTCTCTTGGCTGATCTACGATTTATTTTATTATTGGTATCACAGGAGCCAGCACACATTTTCGGTGCTGTGGCAGATCCATAAGTTTCATCACGTGGACGAGCAATTTAGTGTGTCGACCCGCTTCCGGGAGAATTTGACTGACGTATTCATCACTCTATTTGCCATCACAATGCCAGTTGCCCTTTTTTTCCGGTTGGATCCGGTTGCAACGGCGAAATACAGCATCTTCATGAAATTGGCGAGTGAGTTCATGGGGGACTTCAAACATTTAAACATAAGGCTTCATTTGGGATGGGCAAGCCGCCTCATAGTGGGTCCGCAACAGCACCGGATTCACCATAGCCGCCTCGTGCAACACCACAATCGCAATTTTGGGGGCTACGTTCCGATCTGGGATATTTTGTTCGGGACCTATTATCATCCGTCACGTGCTGAGTTTCCGCTGACTGGGGTCGATGGAGAAAGTGACGTGAGATCGGTGCGTGAGGCCCTGACCCTTCCTTACAGGGGGTGGTGGGCGATGTTCTGTGATTGGAGGCAGAGACACGCTTAATCTCGCTTTCGTGGATTGCGCCAGCAATGCACAGCATTTCCCACCTTTTGGGACGCGATCGCACGCGTTGGTTCGTATTGCTCCTGTCTTGCCTGGGAGCGCTGATGGTGATCCTAGATGGAACCATCATCAACGTGGCCCTGCCCTCCATCCGAGCCGATCTGGGATTCACCGCTAGCTCGCTCGTCTGGGTCGTCAATGGCTACATGATCCCTTACGGTGGCTTTTTGCTCCTGTGTGGACGTTTGGGAGACCATTTCGGACATCGCCGCGCCTTCGCGTTCGGCATCGCGATCTTTACGGTGGCGTCCCTGGGTTGCGCGCTCGCGAGTACCGTCGGACTGCTGATTTGCGGGCGTATCATCCAGGGTGTCGCTGCTGCCGCAGTCCAGGCCGTTGCGGTGTCCTTGATTCTGGAGGAATTCGAGGCTGAGGCCGAACGATCCCGAGCTCTTGCAATCTACTCGTCCCTGTTGTGTTGCGGCAGCAGCGCCGGCGTTCTATTGGGTGGCGTACTGACCAGTACATTGAGCTGGCGATGGATCTTTCTGGTGAATCTCCCCATCGGAACTCTCGTCTATGGGCTCTGCAGCGCTTTGCAATTCCACGCGAGACAAGAAAAGGAGGGCGGTCGCCTCGATATCGCGGGCGCGGTGCTCGTGACGACTTCGTTGACACTCGCCGTCAGCGCAATTATCACTGCTGCAAGCGCGCAGTGGTGGTCGGTCGACGTCCTGGCACCTCTGTGCGGTGCTTTATTGTTTTTCCTTGCCTTCCTGGCGCTCGAATCACGTACCCAGACCCCGCTGGTCCCGCTTACTCTATTCAAACACCAGTCTCTGCGCGCGGGTGTGACGGCCAATGCCCTGGGAGCCGCCACCCTATCGGCCTGGTTCTTCATCTCGGCGCTCAATTTGGAGCTAATCCTTGGACAGGATGCGCTGAAAGTGGGATTGGCGTACCTGCCGGCCACCGCCCTGGCGGCGATATTCCCACTGAGCCTGGCGTCAACACTGATAACGCTGTTCGGAACAAAGCCACTGGTGGTGGCCGGCCTGCTATGCGAGGCTGCGGCGTTGGTTCTTCTCGCCCAGATACCGGTGCAGGCAATCTATGTGCGCGACCTACTCCCCGGTATGTTACTTCTCGGTCTCGGAGCCGGGCTCGTCAATACTCCCTTGGTGCTGAGCGCGCTGAAATCTGTCGGCGCAGGCGAGCGCGGAGTCGCCTCGGGAGTTTTCAACAGCTCGGCAGTCATGGGGCAGGCTCTCGGCATCGCGCTCGCTACCAGCATCGCCGCAGCACGGTCAGGCCATCTCATCGGATCGGGAATTGACGTGCCCGTTGCCCTCCGCAGCGGCTATGGCTTGGCCTACCTGTTCGGCGCAGCCATCGCCGTAAGTGGAGCGCTGGTGAGCCTGTCTATCAGTGACTGAAGACCCCAGGTCAATCCGGTTATTTCAGAGCGAGAGACTGAACCTGCCGCTGTTCTAGGTTGTTGCGGGATACCGCAACAGAATTGCTAAGCAAGTCCTCCAGCTTCCGCTTCACATCCCGGTTGCCGGGATCCCTGACCACCGCGTCCTGGTAAGTGGAAATCGCCGATTGCATCTGCCCGGACATCGCATAAGCCTGCGCCAGATGCCCATACGCGTTACTGGAATCCGGATGCATCTGTACATTTAACTTCAGCAATGCGATGGCCTCGGATAGGTGGTCACTGTTCAATAACTCGTCCGCCCAGTCGGCCACGGCACCCCCATCGAGCCGAAATCCCGGTTCCTGCTTGCGAAAGGCAGCATACACGTCCGCCACGTGCTCAAAACCTCGCCGCCCCGTCTCAGCACGAAAGTCTTCGAAGGAAAGTGGCGCCGGGCCAGCCCCGCGAAAACTGACCGCCATGTAATGCCTGGGCACACCATTAGCGATGGGCGATGCTCTCAGAAACTCTATAGCCGTCGCATCGTGTTTGAGGTAGGCATCCAGAAACTTGAGGGTATAAGTCGCCACCCACGGATAGCTCTTGATTGCATCTTCGCGATCATAGTCTCCTGGCTGCAGTAGGGAGCCTTCCCATCCACTCCAGTAGTCTTCGTTTCGCTGCCCTATGGAGTTCAACGAGGCGTGCGGCATACCGAGCATATGTGCGACGATCAGGTCACCGTGGGTCCAGGACTTGAATATCCCAGGCTCCTCAGGCCCGCCACTTGAGCCGTCGCCCGCGCTGAACCAACACTTGTCCTCGCCCACCGTGCAACGCTCGCGATACTCGATTGAGTAATCTCCCTGCTCGAAAAAGATAAGCGGTATAGACATCCGCTCCGGATGGATGTCTCCGGGCTTAAACAGTCCCGGGAAGTAGCGCATGGCGCCGTCCAGGGCCACGAGCGCGGAGATGCGACTGTCCCGCGCTGCGGCGAACAGCCCTGCGATCCCGCCCCAACTAGTCCCGATCACCGCGATGCCCGAGGTGTCCACGTCATGCCGGGTCTGGGCATACTGAACGAGAAAGGTTATATCGCTGGCTCCCGCGTTGGCACCAGCAAGATCGGCGGTCATGACTCGACTGGTGGCCCCAAGGCTGGGGCTCGCGATCACCACGTATCCAAAGCTTGCGAGGTACTCACAAAGATCCGCATTGTCCCATGACGGCTGAGACTGACCGGGCGAGTAAATGACCGCGTGAAAACGGCCGGCTGCCATCGGAGCATCGCGCACCGCCCGCAGGCTCTGGGAGAGATAGCCGCTCATGGCCGACCGCCATTGCTTCGCCCGGTAAGGTGTTCTGGGCTCACCGAAGTTGGTCTCGGTGGCCCATAAGCCCAGATAGTCCCCTAGGGTCATCGCCTTTTCTTGGCTAGGCTTGGCGGGATACCAGATGAGTGTTTGCAGAGGCCGGGCCCGCTCGCCGAGGTACGGCCTGCCCAACTCGTCAGTCAAATGACGATAGACCCGGGAATGGTCGTATTGCTCTACGACCTGAAGCCCCACGGCATAGGGCCCCGGCCGCGCCTCGAAGCGAAATTGGGCAGGCGCGGCCTGGGACGAGCCCCACGCAACCACACCTACCAAACAAACTGCCGCCAGCAAATTAACCTTACACGCTTTCATGGCGCTCTCTGATTTGCTCTTTCTCTGAGGCATAAGTTGCTCAGAACGTCTTGGCAACGTTGATTCCGAAGGTACGAGGTGTGATGTACACAAATGCGTTCGGAGGATCGTATCCGATACCGCCGCCGAGAACTCCTCGCTCATTTCCGACGTTGTTGGCGTAAAGATTGACCTCCCATGTGTGGCTCCTCACACCCGTTCGAATGTCCGTTTTTGTGTACGATGGATAAAAAGCCCGGGCTCCCTTAGAAAAGTTCCCGAAACGATCACCGACGAAGCTCACGTCCGCGCCTACAAAACCGCTAGCGTTCGACCCCAGCGCGAATTCCTGTGTCGCTGACAAATAGCCGGACCGGCGTGGAGTAATCGGCAAGCGGTCTCCTATGTTAGTAGTCGCTGTACTTCCCGGCGGGAAGGGCTCGGTGAGTACCGCGTTGTCATAGTCAATCCACCCCTCAATCGTCAGGCCATTGAAGGGCCTCACTGTTGCCGAGAGCTCAACACCTTCGCTTTTCGCAGCGGACCCATTGGTGTGATACGTAAGATCGTTTGATTGCAAAGTGATCTGAATATTTTTCCAATCAATGTAATAAAGCGACCCATCGAGCGTAAGTGTTTGGTCGAAGAACGCCCCCTTCGCGCCCAATTCGTAGTCCTTTGTTTTGTCCGGCGCGACCTGTGGAGGAATGCCGGCGCCAAGGGCTGCGGTCTGGCTGTTGCCATAGCCGGGCCGAAATCCTGATGACGCCTTGGCGTACACCATGAGATCGGATGAAATTTTGAATTGCGGCGTCACGGAGTACGTGAACACCGAGTTGCTCGCAGATTGGGCTGCTTGGGTGAAAGTTGCGGAACCGAAAACGCCGCCCGTCACGCTATATGGCGGATCATTCAGAGATAGATGGCTTTCCCTTCCACCGAACTGTACATCGAACTGGTCAGTCACGTGGAGGTTCAGGTTTGCGAAGCCGGCATATTCTTCGCCGGTGCGCGGTGACGGATTTTCGAAAGGGTAATAAAGCCCTGCAATTTGCCCAGTGACGGCATTAGAGGCGTAGACGGAATCGAAAAACGGACTGTGCTCATGCGAATAATACGCCCCCAGTAACCAGTCCACCTTCGATACAGAGCCTGCAAGGCGCAGTTCTTCGGTGAATCGTTTCGGCGTGTCATGCTGAATATAGGGAGCGCCGGTGACGCCAAACATTTGCTGAACCTGTTTCCCGAACACGTAGCCGAAGTCAAGCGTGGTGTACGATCGGTTAATACTGTAACCGGTGTCTGACGTGAGCGTCGTATTGCCGAGTTTTAGTTTCAGAATGGCGCTGTAAACTTGGTCCGATTTTTGATTTGCCCCGCCATACTGCGCAATGTAGTTCTGCTGCCAGGGCCCTAAGCCGGGTGCCATGACGACATCGCTCGCCGCGTCTTGCTTGTAGTATTGATAGAGCGCACTGATCTTTAGGGACATCGTGTCGGTCGGCGTCCACAACGCTGCCAAACGCGCGCCATCGGCCTGCGCCTCATTGACACCTTTGAGGTCGAGGGTCGGATTGTCAATATAACCGGGGTCTTGACGCGAAAAGCCACTCATCCTGATCGCGAAGTGATCGGTAACCGGGATGTTCGCCGACGCACGAACATTGAAACCGGGCTCCGCACCGTTGTAGACGCTGCTGTATCCCGCCGCAACTCGGCCACTGAACCGATCGGTCGAAGGGTCGACCGTGACGAAGTTCACCAGGCCGCCCATACTACTCGCGCCATACAGGGTGCCCTGGGGACCACGCAGGACCTCAACCCGCTGCAGATCGCCGGGATCGAAATCGGGGACGAAACCATCCCCAGTCTGGGTGTAGCTGCCTCCGACAGGTATGCCGTCGACCATGATGCCGACGACCGCCGATCCGGTGCCGCCTGTCGTTATCCCGCGAATGGACACTTCCTGTTGGTTTACGATGTCGGCTTGGATATTTAGACCGGGCACAGAGCTGTAGTAGTCACGCAGCAAGACTTGGTTGTTTTCAGTAAGACTTGCGGCACTGATCACCGAAACAGGAACTGGCGTATCGAGCAGCCGCTCTTCTTTCTTCTGCGCGGTGACGACGACTTCCGAGAAATTGTTCGGCGCCGCGTCGCCGGTGTCCTCGGCGGCGGAGACCGAAAAGGCGGCACCGATCGACGCCAACAACGCGGCAATGCCCGCCTTGTGCGCGGTGGTCTTCCTGTTGGTGTTTGAATTGTTGTTATCACTTATCACTAAACTCTCTCCAGGTTGCGGTATTGGCGGATTCGATGCCGAAACCGTCAACACACCTTTTTCAGAAAGACCACCTGAGAGCCCCGTGCCCTGTAGCAGGGCGTTCAGTGCTTGCCGCAGGGTGTAGCGTCCCTTGACGGGATTTGCTTTCCTGTTCCTGACGAGGTCGTAGGAGAACACGACAGGTGTTCCGGTCTGCTCGGACAGACTGTTGAGCGCATCAGCAACGCTTTGCGCCTCAAGGTTGATAGCGAAGACCTTGGGCATTTGAGCGCCGGATGTTGCAACGACACACAACATCAACCAGCACGCTAAAATCAAGCGACCGCCGACGAGCATCGTTGTTGTCGATCCCCTGTGACCTGCCATAGGACTGCAACTGCGGTGCGATCGTGGCGGTCGTACGTGTAGTACAACCACCTAGGTTGGGAAATCCTCTACAGAAAATATGATCGTTTTATGAAATCAATCGGCTTCAGCGTGAGGGCGTGGACTCGAGTCGAATAGCGAGCGTCGGATCGCCATTCGTAACTGTCACGCAAGAGTAACAATTCACTTGCGCCGCCACTTCGCTCAAAGGCTCGCCGCAGATAGTGTGCGCGCCAAGCCACGTGGCGTTACAATTCCGGCTCGTCGAGCCGCCCTATTTCGATGTGACTGCAAGCGTCCTCGGCGCGAGAGTGGGGATGCCGCTAATATCAGCGACGCCGCTCGTGACAATGGCGACGCTCTGCGCGTCGAGGAGCATACCGTTGGCGGTTACGTAGAAACCGTTGGTTAAGCCTCTGAAGCGCTCCTGCTCGGGGACGCGAATAGAAAGCATTTAGGTTGCTCGTTCGCACAGCTGCGCTCCACGGCACAGGCGCGCTCCGCAAGAAGCACTCAGATGATCCATGGCTTGCGTAGCCTGACTCACCAGCGTGCTCGCGTCCGGCTTCGCTCACGCCGCGGCACCCAGTGCCTTTACTAGCCTAATGAGATTACAGGACGGCGACAACTGAAATACGTTCAGCGGTGTCATCAGACGAAAGTCGATATTCAGGCGATTATGACAAGTCCATGTCAGTCCAGATTGCCTTGCAATGAGTCGCCCACTTGGCACAGATAGCCCGGAGGTCTTTCAGAGATCGATCTTAAGTTGTACTGATAGAACGATGGACAAGTCTCCAGAAAAGCCCGACCCGTAGCTTTACGGCTCTTCTGGCAAAATTTCCTAACCCCAACCTACTCACCCAGTGTGGAATCGAAAAATGACACGACCGCACGGACGATCAGCAGACACTCGCGGATGGCGCAAAAGTGCGTCTTCCCGTATCGGCATCGAGAGCCTCCTGGTATTGGCCTGGTTGGCCTCCACTAGCCTGTATGCCGCCACCGGCGAGCCTCCGGCCGCTGACCTTCCAACAGGGAAAACCATCACGCCAACCGCCGCCCGCGGCGCGCTGTTCCAGGACCTCAATCCGCACCACCCAGACGCGCCCGATGTGCGCGCCAATGGAGCCGCGGCACTCGCCATCTCGCCGGATGGCCGGCGGCTGGCGATTCTGACGAGTGGATATAACCGCAACTTCCTTCCGGACGGCAAAACAAATTCGCCGGATAAAACCTATGTCCCTGAGCTGTCCACCGAGTATGTGTTTCTCTTCGACATCACCGGCCCACAGCCTAAGCAACTCCAGGCCCTCAGTGTTCCCAACTCCTTCCAGGGTCTCGCCTGGGCCCCCGCGTCGGACCGACTGTTTGTCTCGGGCGGCCGGGACGACACAATTGTGGAATTCATTCGGACGGACGACAAGTTTGTTCTTGGCCGCACCTTGAAGCTCGGGCACACGAGAGGTGTCGGCCTGGAGACCACGCCGCCGGAAGCCGGCGCACTCGCCGTCAGCCCCGACGGACAGACCCTCCTCGTGGCCAATCTGCAGAACGATTCCGTCTCGCTGCTGGATCTGGCAAGTGGTCGGGTTATCACCGAGCAGGACTTGCGTCCCGGAAAAATTGATCCAAAGCATCAGGGGGAGCCTGGGGGCAGTTTCCCTCGCAGCGTCGTGTGGACCTCGACCTCACACGCCTACGTAGCCAGCGAGCGCGATCGGGAGATCCTTGCCCTGGACATCTCCGGTCCCTCGATCCGGGTGACAAAACGAGTATCCGTAGACGGACAACCCGCCGCGCTTCTGGCCAACCCGGAAGGCACCCGCGCCTACGTTACGCTCGATACGACCGGCCAAGTGCTCGTCTTCGATTCCACGAGCGACACCCTCATCGAAGCGATTGACGCGACCGCGCCCCAAAGCCTCTACGCGAACAAAAAGAAGCTCGGCGGGGCCAATTCCAACGCACTGACTCTTACGCCCGATGAACGCACGCTGCTAGTGAGCAATGGAGGGGAGAACGCGATTGCCGTAATCCGACTTGGGCATCGTGCGCTTGATCCGGCGGCCGTGCGGCCCAAGAGCGCGGAGCACGGTGGCAATGACGACGAGGATTACGATGACGACGGAGATGCTCGCGAAGCAGGTCCCATCTCATCGGCGGTGGTCGGGCTGGTGCCGACTGGCTGGTATCCGACAGGCGTGGCGACATCGAAAGACGGCAAGAGATGGTACATTGTCAATGGAAAGAACCCCACAGGCCCGAATGTAAGCTGGTGCCGGAAACTCGATCCCGCGACCCAGACCTGCCTCCCCAACAACTCGAGGGACTTGCTACCCGGTGCCCGAAAAAATGGTTTTGCGATGCTGCTTTCTCAGGGCCAAAGCGTTTTCCAGCTCGAGAAGTCCGGGTTTTTGACGCTTCCCGCGCCATCGGCACTGGAGCTGGCGCGTCTCACAAAGCAAGTCGCCCGTAACAATCACTTCGATCGTCCCCGTCAGTCCGTCAGGGACAGGCAGCTGTTTGCCTTCCTCCGCAAACACATCCATCACGTTATCTACATCATCAAAGAGAACCGCTCTTACGATCAGGTTCTGGGAGACCTCGAGGTCGGCAACGGCGATCCCCGCCTGACTTTGTTTCCGCGCAATCTCACACCCAACCATCACGCCCTCGCGCGCCAGTTCGTAACACTCGACAATTTCCTGGTGACTGGCGAGGTCAGCTGGAGCGGTTGGGACTGGGCGGTCGCCGCGCAGACCAATGACTTCAGAGAGCGAGATGAGCCGGTCACCAACGCCAGCCGTGGGCTTGAGGCGGACTCCGGCCTGAATCGCAACATCAACGTCGGGCTTGCAACGAGTGAGGAGCGTCACGCCGAACGGGAGATCTATCCGACTGACCCTGACATTCTGCCGGGAGAACATGACATCACCGCACCTGACGGGCCGAACGCGGAGGAAGGGAAAGGCTATCTGTGGGATGCCGCGCTGCGCGCGCGCAAGACGTTGCGCAATTGGGGCTTTTTCGGCGAAAACCGTAACTACCCCCCCAAGGAACCGCTGTTGCGCGACCCTTACTCTCAGAAGCGTCAGGTATTCTTTGCTACCAAATCGGCCTTGCGGCCAAACAGCGATCCTTACTACCTGGATTTTACTCCTGCATTTCCCGACTTCTGGCGTATCCAGGAGTGGCAGCGGGAATTCGCCTCGTATTCGGCCAGGGGCTCCGCCCCGAATCTCATGTTGGTCCGACTGGGAAACGACCACTTCGGCGCCTTCGCCGACGCCCTCGACGGCGTCGACACACCAGACACTCAGATGGCCGATAATGACTACGCGCTGGGGCGTTTGGTAGACACCGTAGCGAACAGCCCCTTTGCCCGAGACACGCTGATCATCGCGATCGAGGATGACGCTTGTGACGGGCCGGATCACGTCGACGCGCATCGCTCGATTGCATTATTCGCCGGCCCATACGTGAAACAGTATGCGGTTGTTTCGACCCGGTACACCACCGTGAGTATCGTTAAGACAATCGAGGAGATCCTCGGTCTCCAGCCGATCGGACTGAACGACACGCTCGAGACTCCTATGTCCGACCTGTTCGATACCACCGCCACCCGTTGGTCTTACAAGGCGATCGTGCCGGACATTCTGCGGACCACGAAGTTGCCATTGCCACCCGCGCTCAGCGCCTGCCACGTGTCTCCCCGCCACTCGAGCGACTACTGGACCCAGGTGATGGCGGGACAGGATTTCTCGAACGCCGATCAAATCGATCCGGTCGCTTTCAATCATGCCTTGTGGCGTGGCCTCAAAGGCGATGCACCGTATCCCGTCGCCGAGAGCGGAGCCGATCTATCGGCGGACCGGTCCAAGTTGCTGCGATCAGTTGCCCCTACCAGTGACAACGATTGTGTCGCCTCCGCGGGGCAGCTAGTCCCTGCACCCTAGCTCAGCGATTCGGGTCCGAGGTGCCGTTACCATCAGCTTGACGAAGAGCCGCAAGTTCCTTTCAAAGCGTTCCGCCGCACTTGACGGGTAGAGATCTGCTCTGTACCAAAAATCACCCACAATGGTTCCGTTCGAATCTCCCAGCATCAGCTCAGGGCCACCTCCGCGTCCGTCAAAGTCAGTGCGCGGAGCCATTTCGAAGGGCGAGTGACGCATACTCGTGGTGGTTTCCTGGCCGACCTCATGAACCTCACCGGAGGAATTCATGTTGAAATGCCGCGGATGCCAATTGAAGCGAGGATTGGCTGCGAAGTCCGGTGTCGGGTTTTGAGCCGCGACACGGCCGGAATCCGCGTGCTGATAAGCGTTAGCGTATTCCTGGGTAACACGCCTGAGTAAGTCCAGGAAGGTATCCTCTACGCGCGACTCTATACGCATAAAGGTGGAACAGCCGAAATACCCAATGACGTGCTTGAGTGACGAGAAATTTCGTCCCAGGGAGACAAAGCTCACGACGACATCGGTCGTGTTGCACCAACGTAGTAACAGCGCAATATAAGCCGTGAAAGTGCTCATCGCCACGGTAGTTCCTGCACGCCGGCTCAATTCACGTAGCTGGCTGCAGAGACTCGCCCCAATCTCAAAGTGCACCAATTCCATTTTCGGGCGTGTGGTGGGGATTCCTAGCCGTGGGAACAGTTGCAGAGGTGCGGCTCCCGATAGTCTCTTGTCCCAATATGCACCATGTCTTTCGACCCACAAAGGATGTGTTTCCCTTTCCCAAACCGCATAGTCCGCAAACTGCAACGGCATCTCAGGAAGACACAACGGCAGCTTCCGCACCGACTGCGCGTACAGGGTCCATACATCCCTTAGTAAGATTGCTACCGAGGCACCGTCTGAAATCATGTGATCCATGGCAACGATCAATACGTGCTCTTCGACTCCCATACGAATTAGACGCGCGGCAAACAGCTGACCCACCGCCACATCGACGGACTCGTGAGCGAGTTGTTCTGCGAGCACCTTGGCTTGCAACTCTCGCGCTGCGCTAGGCAGCGAGCTCAAATCAGTGAGCTCCAATTCGTACCCGTGGTCTGCGGCGATGCACTGACGTGGAACGCCGTTTGAGACGACTATCGTTGTTCGCAGAGAGTCGTGGCGGCGCACCAAGAACCTGAAGCTCTCGAGCAGCGATTGGTATAACAGTGGGCCGGATAGTCGTTGCCCCACGGCGACCGACCGTGTGCTGTGAGCTTGACGGAGATCCAATACGTTCCAAGTCCATTGCTGAGAAAACGTCAATGGTATGCGGTCGGTGGGCCTCCGCGCCGTCGGCTGAAGGAATGCCGCGCGATCGCGAGGGTGTACAAGTGAGTGGAGCTGGGCACGAGGCATTGCAGGACGTCCTACGCAGAAGGTTCTATTTCGTGTAACACCTGCTCAGTGCGAGCTGTCGACAATCTGCTGTGCCGAGGACTGCAGCGCTTGCATAACTCGCTCCAGGGTACCGAGCGCGAGCCGGGTTCGCTGCGATATCAACAGCACCGTGATATCACCTGCGCTCTCGAAAAAGCAGGTGTCCAGGTCTGTTGCCCCCGGCGGTACATTGGCAAGCTCTTGCGCGGTCTGAAATCGTACGGGCGTGGTCGCAACACCGAACCGAGCGGGGATCTCGTACATATCCTGGCCGGAGAGCTCGGCGGGGTGCCAGGATAAGTATTGGCAAAGCGTGCCTTTCAGGAGATCGGGACGCTTCAGGGTCATTCGGCCGTAATCCTGATGAAACACGGCTTTGTAGAATACGTTGCTGACGTCTCGCAAAAGCTCGTGGAAGGGCTCATCTGCCTTCACGGTCAGATGCAAATACAAAACGTGCGAGAAGCAGCCCACCACGCTGTCGTGCGCCGCGTGTCGACCGGCGACGTTGAAAGGCAAAACGAAGTCCTGTTGGTGACAACATCGGGATACGACCGAGGCATAGAGAGTCAACAGAACGAGTGCCGGAAGAGTCTGGGTTTGACGGGCCAGATCCCTGAGCTCGGCACTCAAGGGTATGCCAAACTTGCCTTGCAAGGAAACCAACTCTGTGGAGTCGGACGTTGCAGCACAAGCGGGCGCCGCTGTACTTTCCGGCCAGCGCAGGGGCGGCGCATGGGCGAGATGGTCCTCCCAATAGGTATGATGCTTGCGCTGCCATTGTTCATCTGACGTGTGCTGCCAGATTGCATATTCGTAATATTGCCTGGGCTCCGGCTCGACGGAGGACGATTGCACTTTGATTGCCTCGCCATATAGAAGCCAGAGTTCCCGAAAAAGCTGAGCCAGTGCGAGGCAGTCCGCCCCCAGACGATGGGCGATCAGAATGAGGTAGTGTCTCTGCTCAGAGATCTTCAACAATCTCAGGTGCAGGAGAGGACCGGAAACCGAGTCGACCCGGCGTGCAATCACGTCGGAGATCTGCAAGCGAATGTTGTGCTCTTCCTGGGCGTCGAAATCCGCGCCGACGGGTACGACGTCCAGTCGATACGGTCGCAGAGTGTCTAGTTCCACCTCATAGCGTCTTTGTGTGCTCACGACCCTGGCGCGCAGGGAGTCGTGCCTCCGAAAAAGTATGTCGATGCTTCTTTCCAGGACCCGCACGTCCAGCAGTCCTTCCAATCGAAACGCAAAAGGCTGGAACTGTTGCCAGGAATGCCGTTGCATGAGCGTCAAGAGCCATTCCTGTTGAAAGCTCAATGGGAAGAGTTGGGTACCCGCACTGGCCGCGACCGGCCTGGTCAATTCGGTGACAATCTCGTCCCTCATGGCGCGCAGACGCACGAGCTCTTCAGCGCCCAAAGTGCCCTTGGCTGCATGATAATGGAGCTGACCGTCGTCTACCCAAAGTCTCACGCCCCTGCGTTGCAGGGACGACAAAAACTCGGGCAATGCGAGCGCGTTCATTTGCGAAAGATCATCCGTGGACAAGCTGCATCCCCGTTGCCGGGCCACACCTGAAGTTGAATCCATTATACGGACTGAGTATGGGGTGGTGGTCCAACTAGCGGGGCCGTACAAGCGGATGCGCCCTGCGGCGCTAGAATATATCTTGTTAGCCGTCCGGATCTAGCTGAAAATTCTAGCTCACAGAGCGCAACAAGGAGAAGTGACATGATGATGGAAAACAACGGCGCCACCCACGCCTCCAGCGAGAGCTATCTGCTGCAGTTGTGGAGCAGCCAACTCAATCGACCCGGCCTCGGCATCCGTGATGATTTTTTCGATGCCGGCGGCAGCTCCATGCAGGTGATCGAGATGTTGATGACGGTCTCCGACAAGTACGGCAAGGAGATCGATTTCGCGGAATTCTTCAAGAACCCTTGTGTAGAGCGGCTCAGAGAGCTATTGGAGAGTTGAGAGATGGCCGCACCTCTGAGCCTTCAACAGCAGTGGCTCCTGGATCTGGCGTGCCGGAATCCGCAGTGGAACTGCGCCTCGGGCTGCACGTTCCGGCTAAAAGGAGTGTTGTCTCTCGACCTCTTGCGGCGCAGCCTGGAGGAAGTCGTTCGCAGGCACGCCTCATTGAGGACGCGGGTGGTCTCGCTCAAGGGCCGCAGTGGGCAATCCATTGAGGACGCCCGCGCTTGTTGCCTCGAGACCGTGTCCATAGAGGGCTCATCCCCTGCGCAGATCGAAGCGAACGCCACGCGCCTGGCGGGGGAGCTTTATGAGCTCAAAGTGGATCCTTTCACGGGCCCCTTGTGGATCGCCAGGGTGCTCAGGCTGAGCGATCACGAGCATTGGCTCGTGCTCGTCATGCATCGGCTCATTGCGGAATGCTCCTCTATCGAGCGCGTGTTTCAGGAAATCCACTCACTATACGCCGAACTCGCGGGATCGCATCCATCCAGGTTCCCGACGACACCGCCGCAGTATGTTGATTACGCGGTGTGGCAACAGGATACCAGCGTCGAATGGGGGAGGAGGCACGGGAGTTATTGGGCCGACCGCCTGGCACAAGCGAGCAGTGTTCGCTGGCCTGAAGATCCTGATGTGCCTGTTGCGACTCCCGGCTCGCTCGGGAAGATGGGCCGCGCTTTCGGGAGCGAGTTGAGTACGAGCCTGCGGGAGTTGTCCCGCAAGGTCAGGGTCCTGGCCCCTACAATCATGTTGGCGGCCTATGCATGTACACTCTGGCGGTGGACCGGACAGGGTGATTTCGTCCTGCCCTTCAATGTCGCTGGAAGGCAGACACAACAGCGGCCCGTGGTTGGATACTTCAACTACGTCTTATATCTGCGTGTGAGGCTGACGGGGCGCGAGACGTTTCGAGAGCTGCTCAACGGCATCAGCAACGAATTCTATCGGGCGCTGACGCATCAGGACTTCGGCAGGATCGCGTTACAACGGCCTGAGTTGCTCGCGGGAACTTTATTTCAGTGGATTACATGGCATCCGGAAGATGCGGTGCCTGAGTGTGCGGACGGCGCGAGACGTCCGTCAGACATTGTTGTCGAGCGGGTCCCGATCCGTGACTTCGGCGAGGATCTCACGATCGTTCCTCCCGGCATGGTGGATGTCGAAATCACCATATTTGATACCGCAGAGGGCCTTCGTGCTCTAGGCACCTATCGCGGCGATCGCTTCACGCAGCGAACCATGGAGCGATTCATGGCCGACTTGCACTGCGCGTCACGGGTATTTATTCATGACCCGGACGCTCGCGTAACAAGTATATGAATGAAACATCTCGAGATGCTCCTATCCTGGATCTGCGGACGTCTGACACTCCCCCCAACCACATATCGTTTGGTTGTGAGGCAATCACTCCCGAGATACTGTCATGGCTAAAGCTGAACCCGCGGCACGTTGATCGGATCCTGCAGAGCATCCCAGGCGGGGCCGCCAACCTCCAGGACATTTATCCCTTGACGCCTTTGCAGGAAGGCATCCTCTTCGATCACATCGGCGACAACCAGGGCAGAGGCCCCCACGTCCTCTCGGTCCTGCTGTCTGCCCCCTCTCTGGACAAACTGCACGAGTGGATTGCCGCGCTGCAAGCGGTAATAGCTCGGCACGATGTGCTGCGCACGGCGGTGCTGTGGGAACAGCTCCCTCAGGCTATCCAGGTGGTGTATCGCCGGGCTAGCTTGCCAGCAGAGGAAATCATCCTGGATCTGGATCGAGATCCGCTCGAGCAGTTATGGGAGCGAATGCGGCGGCAGCGGCTGGATTTGCAGGCGGCTCCAGTGATGCGATTGCAAATCGCACCAGACCCGGACGGCGACCGATGGTACGCGCTGATGCAGACCCACCAACTGGTGATGGACGATCGATCCTTGGACATCTTGCTGACTGAAATATCCGTTCATATCCAAGGGCGTGTACGCGAACTGCCCCCAACTGTTCCGTATCGCGACCACGTGGTGCGCGCCCTCGCGTGTGCGTCCAGTCAGGACGTTGAGGCGTTCTTCCGCGACAAGCTCGCCGACGTGGATGAGCCGAGCGTGCCGTTTGGATTGTTGGACATCCAGAGCACTGACAACCAGTTAGATGAGGCTTGTGAGGCGCTCGACGCGGAATTGGCGGAGCGCACACGTTTGCAAGCGAATCGATTGAAGATCGGTTCGGCCACGCTATTCCACGCTGCCTGGGGGTTGGTGATCGCCAAGACCAGTACACGTGATGACATCGTCTTCGGCAGCGTACTAGCCGATCGGATTCACGGCGACGCAGAAACGCAAGCCACCCTAGGTAGCCTCACGAATACACTGCCGTTGCGGCTGAAATTGCGCGACATTACTGCTGAACTCTTGGTGGAGCAGACGCAGCGAGAGCTTCTCGCTCTGCTCGCTCATAAACAGGCAACCCTGGCGTTGGCGCGACGCTGCAGTGGTGTGCCGGGATCAACGCCGCTGCTTAGCGCCCTGTTGAACTACCGACACAGTCTGCCGGAGTGCGAAGGGCACTGTGATGGCACCTACGGCATTCAGATGATCACCCGCCACGATCGTCTCAGATATCCGATTGCGCTTTCGGTGGATGATCGCGGTGACGGATTTACACTGACGGCGCGAACGGACAAGCGGATCGACGCTCAGCGCATCGTTGGGTATGCGCACATGGCGTTGCGCTCGCTGGTGGAAGCGTTGGAGCAAGCGCCACAGACGCCGGCCTTGGCTCTATCGATCCTACCTGAGAAGGAGCGGCGACAAATCATCGAGTTCTTCAATGCCACCCAAGCCCAATATCCTCAAGATAAACTGATCCACCAACTCTTCGAAGAGCAGGTCAGGCGCACTCCGCAAGCACTGGCGGTTCTCTACGAAGAGCAGTCGCTCACATACATCGAGCTCAACCAGAAAGCCAATCAGCTGGCAGCGTACTTGAGGGGCAAAGGGATCGGGCCGGATCAGCTAATTGGAATCTGCGTGGAGCGCAGCCTGGAGATGGTCGTTGGGTTGTTGGGCATTCTCAAGGCTGGCGGTGCTTACGTGCCCGTCGATCCAGGCTACCCGACCGAGCGCATTGAATATATGATGAAGGACGCCGCACCGAAAGTGCTGTTAACTCAGCAGCGATTGCGAGAGCGATTGCCAGATACCAAGGCGGAGGTCATCGCGCTGGATGAGGACTGGAGCGTGATTGCGCGGCAGTCTTGCGACGATCTGGACCCTAGCGCGACAGGGGTGCACTCTCATCATCTGGCATACATCATCTACACGTCGGGGTCGACCGGCAAACCCAAAGGCGCCATGAACGAGCATCGGGGCGTAACGAACCGGCTGCAATGGATGCAGGACCGCTATCAACTTGGTCCAGACGACCGCGTGCTGCAGAAGACGCCGTTCAGCTTCGATGTGTCAGTCTGGGAGTTCTTCTGGACGCTGCTCAGCGGGGCACGTCTGGTCATGGCCCGCCCGGAGGGTCATAAGGATCCGGCTTATCTGCACAGGTTGATCGACACCGCCGGCGTGACGACGTTGCATTTTGTCCCGTCCATGTTGCAGAGCTTTCTGGACCATCATCGTCCGGGAACATGCACGAGCTTGCGACATGTGGTATGCAGTGGTGAAGAGTTGACAGCTGCGCTACAAAGGAAGTGCTTCGATTGTTTACCGCAGGTTAGGCTGTCCAACCTGTACGGACCTACCGAGGCGGCCGTGGACGTCACGGCTTGGGAGTGCGACCCGGGAGATCAGGGCTCGCGGGTCCCGATTGGGCGGCCGATCTCGAACATCAGGATGTATGTGCTGGGTCCGGGAGGGGACCCGGTGCCTCTTGGTGTGGTCGGGGAAATTTACATCGCCGGTGTAGGTGTCGGTCGAGGCTACCTCAACAGACCAGAGTTGACGGCGCAGCGCTTCGTGAAAGATCCCTTCAGCGCCGACCCGCAGAGCCGGATGTATCGCACAGGAGACTTGGGTCGCTGGCGTGTCGATGGAAGCCTCGAGTATCTCGGCCGCAATGATCATCAGGTCAAGATCCGCGGCTTTCGCATCGAGCTCGGCGAGATCGAGGCTCAATTGGCACGCCACCCGCAAATCAAAGAAGCGGTCGTCATGGCGCGCGAGCGAGTTGCGGGCGAGAAGCAGCTGGTCGCTTACTTCGTTGCCAAGCGGAGCGATTGCGAGTGCGATTTTCATGAGGAAGGTAGTGGAACCGTGTCAAAGCCGCTCTCAAGCGCAGCCACTCAGGAATGCCGCGACGATGTACGGAGGCGGAAACTCATCCCGCAGCTCAAGCAGCACCTGAAGGAAACGCTGCCTGACTACATGATCCCATCACGCTGGATACTACTCAATCAGATGCCACTGACGCAGAATGGCAAAGTGGCGCGCAGCGCGCTGCCCGAGCCCGACAGTGCGGTCGACGTGGGTGAATATATCGCACCTCGCACACAGCTCGAGCGCGTCCTGGCGAATATCTGGCAACAGGTGTTAGGGATCGATCACCTTGGGATGCAGGATAACTTCTTCGATCTGGGCGGCAACTCTCTTCATGCCATGAAGGTGGTCACGAAAGTCGCTCAGCAGCTCGCGGTCGAACTGTCGGTGGTTGACGTGCTCCAATTTCCGACTGTCGAAAAGATGGCACACCTCATCGAGCCTTCCCCATCCACTCCCCAAGAGCCGGCCCGCGCCGACACTGTCGACTACGAAGAAGGGGTGATCTAGCTTAGCCAGGAGGCTTCAGTGGGCACCACGCAGTAGCAACAGCTCGGGAGTGGCTGCTGCTCAGGACTTGATGGTGAATGCGCGAATTCTTCAGATGAGTCAGGCAGCTTGAGCCCGCATGCGCTGGCACTGTCGAGTGTAAAGAGGGGCGATGTGCACAAGCTCATAACATTCGCGCAAGGGTACGATTGTGCCTCGCTGTCCAATGTCAGGTGTGACCGAGTCAAAAAGACGCGACGCTCATACAGCTGCTTTGCATCGAAAGGCCCGGTGTTTGAGTTTCGGGGTCACCGCGGCGGCGTGCTGGCATTCTCCCCCCACTATCGCTACGATAAATGCGTGAGTTCCTTGCTACACCATTACCCGCGCAGATCCTCCAAACACGGCTTTCCGGGGTGACTCCAATGGAAGAAGCTGGAAACGCCGCGGCAGCGATTGCCGATCCGGAACAGCTCGCCGGATATGATCAATACGAAGAGCCGCCAAGCGGAAAATTGGAAAAGGCGATCGCACAGATCTGGATGGAGACATTCCGACTCGAGCACATCGGTCGAAACACGGACTTTTATGAGCTCGGCGGCGACTCCTTGGTCGGCATGGATCTAATGGAAAAGATATCGCTGTGCGTCGGCGTTGAATTGCCTTTCGTGGTGCTCTTTCAACATACGACACCAAAACAGCTGGCCCAATACATCAATGCCCTGCGTTATGCCGGCGGCCATAGCCATTCCGACGCGCCGCTGTACGACGACTATCAGCAACTGCGCGAGCAGCAGTCGGCCGAAGACGATATCGAGTTCCTGCTCGCCATGCCGGACTCCCAGGCAGCGCTCCTGCTACGCTATCTCAGACGGTCACGTGCCCAGTTCCGTCAAGATCTCTTTGTCCTCTCCGAGCGGCAATTCAAGCGCAATGGATTTTTCGTCGAGCTCGGCGCCACGGATGGCGTGAGTCTCAGTAACACGTATCTGCTGGAAAAAGGATTCAGCTGGCGGGGGATTCTGGCCGAGCCTTGCAGAGCCTGGCACAAAAGGCTCCTCGCGAACAGGTGCGCGTCAATCGAAACGCGCTGCGTGTGGCGCGAGTCCGGCTCGATTATGAGCTTCAAGGAGGTGGAAGAATTCGCCGAGCTCTCGACGCTCAGCTCATTCAGCTCGGTTGACTTTCATGAAAGGAGACGGCAGGGGGGCAAGACTTACGACGTAGAGACGATCTCTCTCAATGATCTCCTGGAGGGACACAATGCACCAGCCCACATGGACTACCTATCAATCGACACAGAGGGCAGTGAACTCGATATCCTCGGTCACTTCGACTTCGACAACTACCGCTTCGATATTATTACGTGCGGCCACAACTTTACGTCCGCACGCGAAGATCTGTACGCGTTGCTAACAGCTCATGGCTATGTGCGCAAGTATCAGGAGGTGTCGAAAGTGGATGACTGGTATGTGAGGGCCGCTTAAGAGTCCGTGAGTGTTAGCCGGGCAACGCAATGAGCCTCCACAAAGCTGGTGAGCCCTTATGACATTCGCGCGAGGAAGTGTCGACCTAATGCACAAACCGGCGCACAGAAAGGCGAGGCTTCAAGAACGGTTCCGGCCTGGCAGGGAGGCGGCGCGTGGTAAGACTATTCAGAGGCAAGCCAGCAAGGGTTTCCTTTTGAGGCAATACTCCGGCAAATCTGGTTGACGCTAGACAATCAACTTCTGCGTCTACGTCTAGTGCCGTTCCCCGGACTCTAGTCGGATGCTGTGCTCATCCACTCGATGAGCCCTGATTCCAAAATTGGTCTCCAGCACATCCAACACTGCGTCGAGGTCACCAATCCTAAAACGGCCTCCAATGGTAACGGAAGCCAATTTCGGATCCCCAATCTCCAGCGTCACAACGGAGTACCGGTTCACCTGTTCAACTACTTGACTCAAGGATTCCCCAGAAAACGCCAGGTACCCTTCCTGCCACGCCATCTTTCGCTGCAGCACCGGCTCAGCCAGTTGCTGCACTTCGATGTGATCGCTGCCACTTTCAACGCGAGTCATTTCACCAGCGGTCAGCCGCGCAAGGCTGGAACTCGGCGGAGCAACTTTGATCCCCTTGTGTGGTGTGATCGTGTGTGTATGATCCATTTCGGCCACGTCGACGGTACCTTTGGTGACGGTGACGTCGACGTTCCTGCCATCAAGGTGCACCGCGAAGGCAGTACCCACGGCTCGTACTACACTTTCACCGGCATAAACTTCGAACGGCCTTCTGGGATCAGGCATGACAGAGAACAGCGCTTCACCTTTTAGCAGATGAACGGTGCGCGCTTCGCTGCTGTAATCCACTTGCACCTGACTATCCGTGTTCATCTGGATCGAAGAGTTATCCGATAAGGCGATCGATTTCTGCTGACCGACAAGGGTTTGATAGCTGCCGCTACCGACCCCATCCAACCGTTGTAGATACCACCACGTCAGAATTACCGCGGCAAGCACCGCACTCGCCGCGAGTGCGACAGCAGTAGCCCATCGCCTCCGGTTCTCGGCACTCCGCTGAGTAGCCGATTCCAGGCATACGGCCAGCTCGGCGAGCACATTCGCTTCACGCCAAAACTTGCAGATACGCTTGAGCTCTGCTCGGTGCAATGCACTACGCTGCATCCACGCACGCAGCGTCTGGATCTCGGCGTCCGTCAGCGGCTCATCCCCGTCCATGCGGATCAACCATTCGCGCGCTTGATGCTCGACCGACGTCCGAGCTTCAAACTCCACGACGTTGCTCACTTCGTGCTCCCCCTGGCCCCCTGCGTGCGGTGGGCATCTGCCTGCGTCGCGTGGGACTCCGTTCTCTCCCGCACGTAGCGATCACACTGCTCGATACCCTTCATTAGATGCTTCTCGACGGTACTCACCGCAATCCCCAAGTGTTCCGCAATCTCCTTGTGCGAAAACCCTTGCACCTTGCGCAGCAAATAGACTTGGCGGCATTGTGGAGCTAGCTCCGCCACCGCCTCGCAGTGCAGACCGAGCATCTGGCGGGCGCTGATTTCCTCTTCCGCCGAATGGCCTAGCTGTATAACGCTGGGGTCGTCCGAATCCTCTATATAGTCGGTGATTTGCCGGGATTTACGCGTGAGCTGCGAGAGCGCCAAGTGCTTGGCAATGCGAAATAAAAAAGACTTCGGCTGCTCGATCGGGCGGCTGCGCTCGACCGTATAGGCGCGCAGAAAGGCTTCCTGCGCAATGTCCTCGATATCTGAGGGTGCACGCATGAAGCGTCCGATAAAGCGTTTCAGGGAAGAGCCATGACGAGTATAGGCTTCGTAGACCGGGGTGCTCGTTACGTCCGTGACGTCACCCTGGCCTGCGGATTTCGTTTTCACTGTGCGGCCATCGGATGGAGACGGAGCTTGGACTTTACCCCAAGAAACATGACAAGTGAGCTACAAAAAGAACGAATTCGGCGTCGGTGAACAGCAGCAAGATTACGTTACGACGTCACTTGAGACTTTTGTCTCTGTTTGTAGTTAGATAGGGAAGGGGGAACCGTTCCGTGAAGGAACTGGGGCTCAATCCTGCAAAGCTGCAAGGCTGTGTGAATTGGGGTCCCTGACCTCTGAGCGGGAGTCAGTGCGTTGACTCAGGCCCTTGGCTGATTAGCCGCGCAACTTTGGAACCCACTGGGGCGGGGACTGGTTGTTGTCCGCACTCAGTCGTGACCGTGCTTCCAATGAGCCGGCAACACCCTGCGGTCTACCGTGACGTCCGCCCTCCGCCCATCCAGGTGAATGGGAAACGCGGTGCGCCCACGGCGCCGAACGATATGTCAGCGGCATGACCTCAAAAGCACTCTTCAACGCAGGACTCAGGGTGAAATGTCCTTCGCCTCGTGCCCAGGGATCGGCGAACGTTGCGCATACTATTGCTGTATGACACTTCGACCTCACTGTTGCGGTTTTATTGTGTGGAGAGGCCTCTGATAGAAGACCCCTTTTTTGTTGTCCTATTGCCATCCCATACGTGCGCGTGCCCGTCGTAGTGCCCGCCGAGCAATGCGTCAGAATGATCGAGGAGGCCGACACACAAGCGGCCGTCATGAGAATGGCCCATCTCCGACGTCTGCAGCACCTATCCACGCTCTGGCGCCTTTCATATTCGAGGCCGGCGAGTTCGGTCAATATGTTGGCTTTGTCCCAGAATCGGGCGATACGGGTGAGCTCACGCCGATGTAACACGTTACGACTCATCCATTTCCGCAGAGCCTTTTTTTCTTCGTCGCTCAGCGGCGTATCGCTATCCATCCGGACGAGCCACTTCAGGGCCTGGCGCTCGATTGAGGTTTGTGCGCCGGTTTCCTCGACGTTTGTCACTCTTCCTCCCCCTCGGATGCTCACACGCTCTTCCGTTTGATTCCTATGAGGTGTACGACAAGCTCGCGAATCCGCGCTTCCCGCATGGTGCGTCGACAGTACTTCAAGGCTACTCCCTGCCTGCGCTCTCAATACAACATTCGGCTCCGTGGAATCCTCCATGATATCGCATCATTGGCTGGCCCCTCTCAGTGAGCTGAAACGACGACGTTTTTTTCAGCGCAATAAAGTTTGATCGGCGATCATTCAAAGGGACTCGAGGTCGCGTCTTTTAGTCACAGTCGAGGCCCTCCAGCCCTGGCGGCCCGGCTGACTTGCGATCCTGCGACAAGGGACAGAGGTTTGATTTCACCGCGCGAATCACCTCGTGCAGTTTGATCCTCTCAGCAAATCACATATTGCCCGCAAGTTTGCTGAGTCCGCAGCATCGCAGCTCAGGTAGTAGCACCGCGCTCCATTGATCAATGCGCGTAACATATGTCTCATTCGAGACATCTGCACTGAAAACCGCGCGACATCGCTCCGAAGGGCATCCAGAATGTCTTCCTTCAAGCCATAGACATTCACCGCAAGGGAGAACTGCTCCATGTAGTCGAAGAGTGTCTCCCGGTCGATTTCCCTGATATCGCGATGACTGGGTCCTCTGTAATCGAGCAGGCACACGCACGCGATCGGAGCCGACTCAGCACTCGACCATCCGAGGTCAACAACCGGGTCGGCTGTATATTCGGAGGCCTTAACACTAGGAGACAGGCCGCGTGCGTCAATGATTGGCCCGAAGAATTCATCCCGGCGAACCCGCATAGCCGTCCTGATCCCTACTATCTGGTGATCGTCGATCAGCGCGTGCGTATTCGAAAGGAATTGCGCTCCCGCCCGGCATAAACGACTGAGCAGCACTGTCTTACCACTACCGCCGCGCCCGACCAGGAGCACTCCTTGACCGTCAATAGCAACGCCCGCGGCCTTCAGATGGAGGAGGCTGTGGTCCATCGAATACAATGTCAGTAGGTGCTTGATGGCGTAAGGCCACAGGATCGGCTCGAAATTCTCGGCGAAAACCCAATACTGTCTTCCGCGCGTCGTAAGGTATGCCGGCGCTCCAAAGTGATCGGTGAGGTAATAGCCCGCGGACATTCTTTTCGCCCGGTAGCTGTTGTCTCGCGTCAGCGCCAGCTCCTCCCGCCGCCAAGGCCCATCCAAGCTCAAATTGCACAGAGTCAGTGTGAAGTCCGGCTCGGTGCCACTCGAATCGAATTTCCGTGTGTCTGAAAACTCCGAGAAGTACCGAAACCCTTTGAACTCTGGCTCATTCGAGCGGATGTCAATGCGCACTGGCCCCAGGTGAATAATTCTGCGGGAGCGTATCTCAACCGCGGGGCTTACCGGATAGCCAGGCTGCAGAGTTTGCTTGGGAGGCATATTGCGGCGCTTGCCGGATCAGGTTCTTCCTTGAATCCTGAAGTATAGACGAATTTTCTCATGGGCCATCGTCTCTTTTGATTGTGGTCCAGAATGGGGGTTCGATGGCCGGTGCGTGCGCTCGCCTCCAACCTTCTCCGCCGAGCTCTCCAATGGCAGCCCGAAATCTGTAATCCTCCTTTCGGGATCCGCTGATGTTAGATCGGGCGCGTGACGGACACAGCGCGCTACCGC
This sequence comes from uncultured Steroidobacteraceae bacterium, assembly GCA_964494895.1. Classification (GTDB taxonomy): domain Bacteria; phylum Pseudomonadota; class Gammaproteobacteria; order Steroidobacterales; family Steroidobacteraceae; genus 13-2-20CM-66-19. The sequence goes on from CAZBTV010000026.1 coordinate 36,877, forward strand.
AGCCAACGTTGGTGCCAGAAAGAGGCGCGGACGCCGAGCATTCCGTTTTCTGCACGTCCACAAAATCGGCTCATCCACCGGTGCATAGGCAACGCACATTTCAGCGCGGTGAGCTCTACGCAGGATTCTCGTGCATCATCGCGCGATGATCTACACCTCGAACATGAGTATCCCGACACATCTATGTACAATGCATGGATTCATAGAAGAAATAGGATATTTAGGCTAGATAAGACCGTTGCGACCGACTGCAAGCCAGGAGAAAATAACAGCGGGTCTATGACAGGTACCTGCTATGACAGTCCTCAAGCGCGACACGCACCACCATACCTACGCCGACTATCTCACCTGGTCCGGCACTTACGGCGACGAGCTGATCAACGGCACCGCCTATGTCAGAGAGCCACCTTCCCCGGCGCGATCACACCAGGAGATTGTCTGCGAGCTCCTTCGCCAGATAGCCAACGCACTCGAGGGAAAGCCCTGTCGCGTATATGTCGCCCCGTTTGATGTCCGCTTACCCAAGTCCACCGAAGGAGACGATCAAGTCGACACCGTAGTACAACCCGACCTTCTCGTCGTCTCCGATCTTCAGAAGCTGGATGCGCGGGGAATGCGCGGCGCCCCCGATTGGGTGGCGGAAGTCCTCTCACCCAGTAGCGCCAACTATGACCAGATCGTCAAGCTGCCCGCGTACGAACGCGCCGGAGTCCGCGAAGTCTGGCTCATACATCCCATCGACCGCACGCTGCGTATTTACCAGCTCGAAGCAGGATGTTATGGGCGCGCGACCATCCGTGAGCTCAAGGGACAAACACTACTAACCGCCGTTCCCGGTGTCACGATTGATTGGGACCGGGTGCTCGCCAAGATTCCGTGAGCAGGCTCGCAAAAGATCTGCCCCGTGGAGCTCGAGGGTTCACGCCGAGCGTCGAACTATGCCGAGTGGAGTCACGGGGTGCACGGTCTGTCGAGAGTTGCCGCCGCAACGTTCGGCATAGTTCCATATCTTCTCCCAACACAATCGTGCGAAGGAGAGGACATGAGCACTTCGTTCTTCATCCAAGAGCCAAAACGGCTAGGTCGACGGCGGCAGGGGCCCCTTGCCCTCCACATGGATGCGTTTTCCACGCGCCTTGTGCGAGAGGGCCATTCTAAACCGAGTGCGTGGTACAACATCAAAATAGTCCGCGACTTCGATCGTTGGCTGTCTCAGAAGGAGATTGTCGCCGAACGCATTGATGAAGAGACTATCGATCAGTACATGCGGTTCCGTGCGCGCCATCGGCATCTGACCTCTGGCGATCGTCCAGCACTAAACAGGCTTCTCGCTGTATTACGCGAAGCGGAAGTAGTTGCTCCGAGGAGATCTGCATCTCCGGGCCCGCAGGAGCAGATCGTGGAGAAGTTCCAGCACCACGCATCAACATGCGGCGGCTACGCTCGAAAGAGCATCATGTCGCATCTGCCGACTCTGCGGAGGTTCCTTTCGGAGTGTTGTCCAGACGGTGCGCGCAGTTTCCGGACACTCGCCGCCGCAGATGTCACCGAGTTCGTGAGGCGGCATGCGAAGAAGCAATGTACTGAGTCCATCAAGCACATGTGCTGGACCCTGCGCTCGTTCTTGCGGTTTCTGCGATATGAGGACTTGATCGCCACCGATCTTGCGGCCACCGTACCACCGGTGAGAACTTGGCGTTTCAGTTCCCTACCGCAGTATCTCACACCTGAGCAGGTCGAAAAGGTCCTCGCCGCAGTAGACCGAACAACGCGGCTGGGACGGCGGGACTACGCGGTGCTCCTGCTTCTTGCTCGCCTTGGCCTACGAGCCTCGGAAGTGGCGACGTTGTGTATTGGCGGTCGGGTCAGCTTACGATTCGCGGGAAGGGCCGCCAGCGTGCACGGATGCCGCTGCCCGCTGGGGTCGGTGCCGCGATCGCGGACTATCTTCAGCATGATCGACCGCGCTCCGAGAGCCGGCGAGTCTTTCTGCGTGAACTGGCACCGCATATTGGATTCTCCAACGGCACGAGCGTGACCTGGATTGCGCAGACCGCGTTGATGCGAGCTGGCGTCCAGACGCCCCATAAAGGGGCTCACGTCTTCCGACACAGCCTTGCAACTCAACTGCTGCGCGCCGGTGCTTCCCTGACCGAGATTGGTCAGGTACTACGCCACCGCTCCCTTGACAGCACGCGCATTTACGCCAAGGTCGACCTGAAGGCGTTGCGTACGTTGGCCATGCGTTGGCCAGGGGGTGGACTATGAACGCCATGCGCACGGCACTCCGGGACTACGTAACATTGCGACGAAGTCTCGGTGCAAAATTCCACGGAGCCGCGCGACGGCTCAAACACTTCGTAGCGTTTATGGATGAGCGCGGCGCCACCGTCATCACCTATCCGATTGCGCTAGAGTGGGCGACGCGGCCTCCCGCGACGCGCGCCACGTGGGCACTGCGATTCACCGATGTGCGCGGATTCAGTCGCTACCTACATGGCCGGGATCCGCGTACGGAGGTACTACCAACACGGGTGTTGGCGGCATCCGCGCGCGCCAAGCCGTATTTGTACACCGAGGCCGAGATTGATCGACTCCTCGAAGCAGCGCTTGCTCTGCCACCGGCAAAGGCACTGCGCCGATGGACGTATTACACGCTGTTCGGTCTGCTCGCGGTCACCGGATTGCGGATCGGAGAGGCGCTGGCGCTCCAACGGCAGGACCTAGATCTGGTGCAGGGAATCCTCACCGTTCGCGCGGGAAAGTTCGGTAAGACGAGGCTCGTGGCGCTGCATCCGACGACGCGTGAGGCACTGCGTCGCTACGCCAGGCAGCGCGATGCGCGGTTGAGTCCTACCCGCACCGATTACTTCTTCGTCGCCGAGCGCGGCGGGAAGCTCCTGCATCAGTATGTCTGGCGGGTATTCATCCGGCTCTCCCGGCAGATCGGCTTGCGAAGCCCATCAGAGCACCGTGGCCCCCGCGTCCACGACCTCCGTCATCGCTTTGCCGTGCAGACACTGGTGAACTGGTACCGCTCCGGAGAACCCGTCGAACAGGTCCTGCCTGTACTTTCTACCTATCTCGGACACGTCTGCGTACGGGACACCTACTGGTACCTGTCGGCCTGTCCGGAACTGATGGGACAGGCCGTGCAGCGGCTCGAACAACGCTGGGGGACTGCATCATGAACTGCGCCCCATCATTGCCCGCGCTGATAGAACGCTTCTTCACGGAACGATTGGCCCATCAGCAGAATGCCAGCAGCCATACCATTGCTTCGTATCGCGATACCTTTCGCCTGTTGCTTCGATACGCTTCCAGAGAAAGACGCAAGCCCCCATCGGACCTACACCTGCGCGAGATCGACGCCGTGTTGATCAGTAAGTTCCTCGACAATGTCGAGACGGAGCGATCCGTAAGTGCCCGTACCCGCAATCTGCGTTTGACAGCCATTCGGTCATTCTTCCGATTCACGGCATTCGAGGCCCCAGATCACAGCGCTCACATCCAGCGCGTGCTCGCGATTCCCAGCAAACGACACGACAAGAAGCTCATCCATTTCCTCATTCGTCCGGAGATCGACGCTCTGCTGGCCGCCCCGGATCGGACAACCTGGCTGGGCCGTCGTGATCACACATTACTCCTGCTCGCGATTCAGACCGGATTGCGACTCTCGGAGTTGACAAGCCTCGATCGGGGCTCCATCGCCTTCGGGACTGGTGCGCATGTCCGATGTACAGGCAAAGGGCGCAAAGATCGATGTACGCCGCTGTCGAAGCAAACCGTTGCCGTCCTACAGGCGTGGCTAAAGGAACCACGACGGCACAACGTTGATGTGTTGTTTCCAACTGCTCACGGCGATCGCATGAGCTGCGATGCCGTGCAACACCTTCTGGGCAAATACCTTGCCGCGGCACGTGCGCGTTGTCCATCGCTGAGGCAAAAGCGCATCTCGCCGCACGCGCTGCGCCACACCGCGGCAATGGAACTGCTCCAGGCCGGTGTCGACTGCGCTGTGATCGCCCTATGGCTGGGACATGAGTCGATAGAGACCACTCAGACCTATCTGCATGCCCACATGGCGCTCAAGGAGGCCGCATTGGCCAAGATCCGGCCAGTAGACACAAAAGCCCCAGGCCGGTACCGTCCGGGTGATCGAGTGCTGCGGTTCCTCGACGCTCTATGAGAGACGGAACTATGCCGAATGGGCGGCCCGAACATCTCGATGTGGGGCGGCATTTCTCCACTTCGTCATGACTTGTGTCGATGCTGTTCGGCATAGTTCGACGCTCGGCGTGATCGGCCCTATGCCGCATGCGGCATAGAGCGGTGCGGATGAGGGTCAATGACGGCGTCGATCATTAGGAGCACTCGCGCATCGGTTTCATCGATAATCGACAGCTACCTCAGGCGAATTGCGCGCCCGTTGCCGGCTGGCCAACAGGCGCTCACAGAGGCGATCCGCGGTGCCCTTCAAGAGCTGCGCATCCCAGCGGCCAGCGAGCTCGCGCTCGAGATACTGTAGGAGGCCGCGCGTTTCAGTCCAGGGGAGGGGTCATCACGCGAGGTCTCATTGAGCCGCCTGTTCTGCGCCACGATTCTGGTGAGCGAAAGGTGCCTCAACGACAGCTCGGCACCTGTGCGGCTGCGAGCGTTTGGAGCAGCTCTTAACAGCCTGGAATGGAAACAAACCCGAGACAGTATGATGACACCCTTCCGCTACAGCACTTTGCGAGGGGCTGTGGCGCGGATGCGGCTTGGTTTCAACGGAAGCCTTCAGCACGGCCTCCGTTCCGTGCTGAAAAGAGAAGGTTTCCACGGGACGCTCACCGCGGTGCTGCTCATCGACCTGATGTTGGACCCCCAGCCAAGCTACAAACAGAGCCTGCTGTACCGCCGCGTCCCCAACATCGCCCGGCTCGCGAAAGATGTGTCCGATCGCGAGCGTGCCTATGACCGGACGCGCGCCTCTCTATTGAGCGATATGCCTGACAAGCGGCGCAAAACGCCTTCGATGCATCTGGACCCTGTGCAAAAGCTCCGGGGACACCAGGACGTCATCCTGCGTATAACCTGGAAACCCGACGGGACTTATCTCGCCACCGGCTCCACCGACACCACGGCTCGAATCTGGGACCCATCGACCGCACAGACCATCGCGGTTCTCAAAGGCCACTCCCACGGAGTGAACCAGGCAACCTGGTCACCTCACTCAACCTCCGAGCAGCTCGCAACGTGCTCCTTCGACCGTACGATCAAGATCTGGTCGACTCGCAATTGGGAGTTGATACGGACGCTGGAGGGGCATCAGGATGACGTCCCCGACGTTGCATGGCGGCCTGACGGGCAGGTGCTGGCATCCGCCTCCACCGATCGCAGAGTCCTGCTGTGGTCCGCGACGGAAAAGTCCTTCTTCAAGACCGTCCACCCCGGGCAGAGAAAGGGCTCCGTGCGCCGGATGCTATGGCTCGACATGCACTCCCTCGCCATGTGCTCCGATGAAGGACTCCTCCAGGTGGTGCTGGAGCCCGATTCAGACCAACCGAAACTGATCGAGCTCCCCGGCCCCGGCGGAGGCCTCGTCGATCTGACCTACTGCGCGCAAAACACGCTTCTGGCCACCTGCTCCTTCGAAGGACGCATTCGAGTGTGGCAGTGGCCGAGCATGGCTGTCGTCCGCGATATCACCGTATCTCGCCTACGCAACGTCATCCGCAGCGTGAGCTTTTCACCCACCGGCGAAGTTCTTGCCGCGAACTCCGCGGGAGAAAACGGCAGCGTCCATTTCTGGGGCACACGTGACTGGCAGGAAATCACCCGCATGCACGAGCCCACAACCGAATACTGGCCGTGCAACATCACTTGGGCACCGAACGCCGATCGAATTGCCACGCTCGGGGAGCGAGATAGGGCGGTGAGGTTGTTCGATGTGCGCTGGGACGGGGCGGCGGCGGGATGAAGCGCCTGCGCCCTATTGGACTCGGGCTATCCGGCTGAGCGGCCAATTCGCTTGCGGATCACAGCAAGAAACACTTTATCGTCGATCTCGAATTCGGCGGGTGGGTTGCCATTGTCGCGAAGAGCGGCTTGCGCGCGTTGGATGCCGTAACCGAAGCGATTGACATAGCCGAGGGCTTTCATGGCCTCAGCTACGACTGGATTGCGATAGCTGTTGCGCCGGGTAAGAGTATCTCGGGTTACTTCACCGAAGAGGCCGCCGGGACTTTGTATCTCGATGTGGTCCGCGAACCAGTAGAATCGCACGGGAGTGTTTGACTGATAATCCCGATGCATGATGGCGTTCAGGGTGAGCTCGCGAATGGCGATCTCTGGGTAGTCCGGAAGCAGCTTCTCCTGCAACAGCGAGACCCGCTCGAGTGTGGCGTGGATATTTGCTTTTAATCGGGTGTCTGATTCGCGTAAGACGCTCAGGAGGTCGCCGGAAATCTCAGCCTGATCCTGGGGCAGGTCAGTCAAGGCCGTTCCGGGTAGCTTCAGGTATTGCACGTAGGCTCCCGGTAGGAAAAAGCGGGGCCGTTTGCCAAAGAGCAACACGCCGGCGGCGGTGGGGACACTGCTGCGCAGGTCGAAAAAGCGCAGCGATGCGAGTTGCTCCTCTATCGACCGATGATTCTCCGCGATGACGTCTGCGGCGACGACTTGCTGGCGATAAGCGGCAAACAGTGGCAGTGAGAGGTCGGCCAGCGAAGCGCCCGCTATGGGGCTCGAGTCGAAGCTATGGGCGCGTGCAACGCGCCGCTCGGAAAGCACGCGCTCATCCTGTTCGCTGGCGATAGCTTTTCGAGGTCCGACACGAATCCACACCTGGCCCTTGTATCTGACCGGCGGTAAGTCGGATGGTTGAACCTCGACTACCGCAATCTCGCCCTGGGGCAAAACGTTCCTGGAGACCGCGAGTACCGGCAGTGGTTGGATGTTGCCGTCAGAGCGAAGCGCGGCAAGGTTCTGGAGGAGCTGGTCGGTTATCTTCAGGCCCGCGATCTGCCCTTTGTCATCCACCCCGACCATCAGGTAGCCAGGCTGCCGGTGATTGGGTAAATCGTTGGCAAAAGCGCACACGGCCTGTGCAAACTTATCCGTATTCGAGGTGGAGGTTGTCCTTTCCACCCGATCAGATTCCAGCTCGCCCATAAAGGCAAGGAGTTGTTCGGCATTTAGCACGCTAAAGCCTTAAGCATCAGGAAATTCACGTTCTATCGCGCGGAAGTCTACAGGAAACGCGCTATTCCGGGACCCAGAACCCAGCAGGCCAATCTCCAGCCTCGCCGACACGGCTCGCTTGGCGAAGTTCTGCAAGGAAGCGCGACTACGGAAACGAGTCGTCATTCGAGCAAGAGCGTGGTATACGTACGCATATAACGAGATATTATACTTGCCCTCCCCAAAGGCTAGCGGAGGCGTAGCATGACCGCTCGCAAGCACCATTTGGGACCGCTCGATGGTACAGCGCTCGTGAGATTCATTTATACGGATGAGGCCGGCACGTCCGCCAACGAACCCGTAACAGTAGTCGTCGCGCTCGTAGTGGACGCCGACACGCAATGGATGCCGGCCTTTCAAAGGATTTCTGCACTCCTAGAGAGAGTGCCAGCGACACCGCGAAGGATTTGTGTTCCATGCAAAGTCCAAAGTCCATCTGGGGCGATCCCAAGTTGAGGGATGGCCCTCGCGAACAACACTGTCAGCTCAAGTTTGAGCGCCTTGGCGATCTAATCTCAACGACAAACAAGAAAGCCCCGCGAATGCGGGGCTCCGGAATCCGGGAGGGACTTGAACCCTCGACCTTCCCCTTAGCAGGGGGATGCTCTAATCCAGCTGAGCTACCGGGCCATAGAATGGCGACACCTACAAGCCTATCATCGTCCGGGGCTGGTTGCGAAAGACAGGTTCCTCGTCCTGGACCCGGTCCAGTCGCTCTGCTCGCCAACGGCGTGTGCTGCGTACCCTCGATATGGCGAACTTGGCCCAACTCGCCCTGCCGAAACGATCTCGCTCAACTCGCCTTTCTTGCGGCCTCCTGAGAAGGACACAACCCTACCTCACTCTCCCGTACCTCCACTCTCTCCCGCACATACCTGTCGCACTGCGCAATCGACTTCATCAGGTGCTTCTCAACGGTACTCACCGCAATCCCCAAGCGCTCCGCGATCTCCTTATGAGAGCACCCTTGGACTTTCCGCAGCAGGTAAACCTGGCGGCACTGCGGAGACAGTTCCGCTACCGCATCGCAATGTAATCTCAACATCTGATGGGCGCTGATCTCCTCTTCCGCCGAATGATCGAGCTGAATCACGCTCGGGTCGTCCGAGTCTTCTATGTAGTCCGTGATTTGTCTGGACTTCCGCGTGAGCTGAGAGAGCGCCAGATGTTTTGCAATCCGAAATAAAAAAGACTTCGGTTGCTCGATCGGCCGACTCCGCTCGACTGTGTAGGCGCGCAGAAACGCCTCCTGCGCAATATCCTCGATGTCCGAGGGCGCGCGCATGAAACGTCCGATGAAACGCTTCAGGGAAGCGCAATAGCGAGTATAAGTTTCGTAGACCGAAGTGATCGTTGCGTCCGTGACGTCACCCTGACCTGCGGGTTGAATCTTCATTGTGCGGGCCGCCGGATGGGAACGGTAGTCCGGACTGTACCCGAAAAAACATGACAAATGGGCTACAAAAGGGACAACTTCCGGTTCAGGCACACAACACAACCTTGTGATCGTGCCCTCAGCAGGATGTTGGTCAGAGTCTCGCCTCGGACTGAAGTCTGATCGTGCCGTCATTCCCCTGCAGAGCGGCAATTCCGAAAGTAGTCCTCAACAGATTCAGCACAGCCTGCTGGTCACCGATTTTGAAGCGGCCCCCGATCGTGAGCGCCGCTAGTTTCGGATCCCCAACGACCAGCTGGGTCGTTGAATAGCGATTCAACTCCGCGACCACCTCGCTCAGCGGCTCTCCGGAAAATGCCAGGCACCCTTCCTCCCACGCCATCCGCAGCCGCAACTCGAACTCGGCGACGCGATGCACCTCCACACGGCCGCTACCCGTGTCAAGGTTCGCGATCTCGCCAGCTCGCAGCAGCGTATGAGGAGAGTCCGATGCCGAAACCTCGGCTGAGGTTTGGCCCGTTATCGGTGTACCGCTCCCGATCTCTACCACGTCGACCACACCCCTTTCCACCGTGACATCTACTCTGCGCCCCTCGAGACGAACCGCGAACGCGGTACCCACGGCCCGAGCGACGCTGTTAGCCGCGTAAACCTCAAAAGGCCTCTCCGGATCCGGCGTTACGTTGAAAAGTGCCTCCCCTCGCGCCAGGCGAACTGTCCGCGCGCGCCGGCTGTACGAGACTCTGGCCTCGCTGTTGGTGTTGAGTTTTATCGATGAGCCGTCGGGCAGAAAGATGACTCTCTGCTCTCCGATCCGAGTCACATAGGTTCGCGTGTCTGTGGAGGTTAATTGTCCCAAAGAGCAATAGGCCAGAAGCAACGAGCAGATCGACGCGCAAGCCGCCGTCATGAGAATGGTCCATCGCCGAGGCCGGCGACGCTTCCGTCTCTCGGATTCGATGCCTGCGGCGAGCTCGGTCAGGATATCGGCGTCGCGCCAGAATCGCGCGATGCGGATGAGTTCCAGGCGATGCGACACGCTGCGGCTCATCCATTCCTTCAGAGCTTCCTTGCCCGTGTCGCTGAGCGGCTTGTCGCCGTCCATCCGAACGAGCCATTCCCTAGCCTCGCGCCCGATATCCGCTACATCTGCCACAGTGTTCCCCTCGATGCTCACACGTTCATCCGTTTGGTCGAGCCAGACGCGGTCCGCGCGTTCATGCTTCCCATACGGAGGCGGTCATAGTGCTTGCACACGGAACTTCCGTATTCCCGTTCGGCTTAGCTCTCTTTGGATACAACTTTCGATCCGTCAGAATCCTCCACCAATATTCTTCGATTTGGCGGCGACTGTCACGAGATGAGTTGAGCCTCCGCAGTGCAACAACATGCTGCGCGATCGGTTGAGTCTTCAAAAAGGGACGGAGGTTGGATTTCAACGTCGTCGATATCGGTGCTCGGAACAATCAATGGCTTGCGCATTCGCGCATTCTCTATAGCGCAGCTTGGGCGATCTCTGCAGCCCCTGGAGGCGCGGGGTTTCCCTGATCAACTCTGCGGATGTTTGACGGAAGCGCCCCTGGAGTTATATGGAGCGGTGTCGCGGTCGCGAGAGAGCTCCAACATCAATATCCTCCCGTCATCCACAAATCACCGCCACCAGAAGTGTACAGTGATGACTATATACTGTGGACTTTCTCGGTCCGACAGAACGATACGCGTTCGCCTGAACTGTCAACATCCCTGTTTCACGGCCAGAGTTGGTCATAATCACCTCGATGGCGGTGCGCCGGGCGTCATAACGCAACTCGACCTCCAGAGCGCAATCAGAGCTATTTCGCAGGCAGCCGCGGAGCTCCCGCACAAACCCATTCGGCCCGTAGACCCAAAGGTCATAACGTCCTTGGTCACTCTGCACGAGCCACTCATCCGTGAGGCTCTTTCCCGCTTCAACAGTGTAGCGACGCGGAATCGTCTCGAGATGCAGACGGTCGTATGCATGGAAGACCGCGCCCACCTGCCCTTTATTCCCAGGCGATCGGATTCCACCACCCAAGGCAGCTCAGGGAAGGGCGCCTCATTCGGAGTAACGAAGTCAAGCGCCGAGGTCAGGTCGCCACAAACGGCCCGATGCCACGGACTGATCGCCGGAACCGTGATCCCAAAGCGCCTCTCGAGAAACTGCCCCACGGACGTGTGATCGAAAACCTGAGAGTTGACCCAGCCGCCACGGCGAGGCCCCAAGCCCCACGGTCGAACCGTCCCACTGACCTGGTCATCAGGATGCAAGTAAATTCGTTCGGAGTCCGACAAATAATGCCCTCGGGTCTGCGCCTGACTGCTCAATCCGGCATCCTCCGTGGAATCCAAGAATCGCTGATGGGGCGCAACGATGGTCTCTCCGTGAATTACATTCAGCGCACTGTAGACAAACGAAGTCGCGGTTCCTCGCACCCCTTTGCACGCTGTTTAGCACGCCTCCACCCACTGGATTGACTGCCGTGCGCTTGAGTGAATCACCTGGAATCCAGCGCGCACTGCGCACGCTCAGGGTTCTGCCGTAGTGCCTGGGCCGCCGCCCACACGGCGCCGATGAGCCCCGCTCGATCACCGAGCCTGCTCGGTGCGATGGCGATGGGTCGTGAGAAGAGGGCGGGAAGCGCCTCTCGCACCCGCTCATAAAGCTCGGGACGCACCCCGATGCTTCCCCCGAAGACGATGAGCTCGAGATCGAGGAGCGAGTGAAGGGTCACTATGGCGACGGCCACCCAGCGCGCCGTCGTGTCGAGGACCGACGCCGCCACTTCGTCTCCTTCCTCGAGGCGCCTGAAAATGTCCCGTACCGTATCTGCGGATCCACCCTGACGGCGGTATCGTTCCACGATGGCGTGTGAGCCCACCTCGAGCTCGAATGTAGTGGCGGCAGACGGGATCCTGGAGCTCGGATCGTACCCGATGGGCAGGTCCGCGATTTCCCCGGCCGCGCCTCGCGCTCCCCGAAACAACTTGCCGTCGATGAGCAAGCCGAGCCCTGCGCCTGTTCCGAGCGCCAGAAACGCAGCGTTGCGACACTGGCTGGCGCAGCCCAGCGCATGCTCGCCGAGCATCGCGAGATTCACGTCGTTCTCGATCCCAACATTCGGTCCGAAGCGGTCACGGAGATAGCCAAGGAGATCAAAGTCCTCCAGGCCCGCGATGTTTGGAGTCAGGGAAACACGGCCTGTGTGAGGATCGACCGCTCCAGGAACTCCGATCGTGACATGACGCGCTCGCGCGACTTCGAGGTGGGCGGTTTGCGCCAGCTTGCCGGCGCAGGCGGCGATCTGTGCGGCTACATACGGCGCGCCGCGCCGGTCCGTGGGCTCGGTCAATTCTGCAACGATCTGACCGCGTGCATCGGCCAGGGCAGCGGCGAGCTTCGTGCCGCCCAGGTCCGCCGCAAAACAGTAACTAGTTTGGTGTGTCATCGACGTGCGCTACGGCGCGCGGGGCGCGGGAAGCGGCAGAGCCGCCGCGAGATCTGCGACCCCGAAAAACTCATCATGGAGGCGGCGTAAGGCGACGGACAAGGCACCTACAACGCCTGCCCGCCTGCCCAGGGTGCTGGTGCGGATCTCCACCGGCCGCGGCAAGAGCTGCACCAACACGCGCGCCACTTTGTCCGCGAAATCGGGACGCGCTCCGACCGATCCACCGAGAACGAGCAGTTGCGGATCGACTGTCGCGATGACCGTCGCGGCGGCAAGGCCCGTCAGCCGCGCTGTCTCGTCGACCACACCCACGGCAATCGCATCACCCGTCTGCGCTCGCTCAAACACCTCTCTCACCGAATCAACATCGGAACCGCCGGCCTCCCGGTATCGCCGCATGACACCCATGGCGCCAACCTGGTACTCGAGGCAGCCCTGCAGACGGGACTCTGCTTGCAGCGGATCGCCACCGATCGGTAGATAGCCGATCTCACCGGCGGCGCCGTGCTCGCCGCGAACGAGCTGGCCGTTGACATACAGTCCCAGACCGACGCCGCTGCCGAGCGCGAGAAAGGCTACGTTGGCGAGGTTTTGCGCGCAGCCATGCCAGATTTCTCCGAGCAGCGCGAGATTGATGTCATTCTCAAAGACCACGGGGCTGCCGAGTTTCTCACCCAGCAGGCCTACGACATTGAGATGGCCCAGGCCCGTGATGTTGGGAGCCATCTCGATGGCGCCGCTCTTCGGATTCACCACCCCGGGAGTGGCCAGCACGATCGAGCGGATTCGGCTGGGGCGCGTGTGATTGTCCCGTGCCAGGCGGTCCGCGAGCCGGGCGATCTGGTCGAGCGCCCAGGCTCCGCCGCGGCTGTCGGTGGGCTCGTCAGCTTCGGCGATGACCCTGCCTGCAATATCGGCGAGGGCGACGGTCAATCGCCGGGCCCCCAGGTCGATGCCGAGGACGTGACCCCCTTCGGGGCTCAGCTCATACAACACGGCGGTCCGTCCGACATTCCCGCTCGTTCGTCCGACCTCGTGAACCAGTCCCTGCTGCTCGAACGCGTCGATCACTTCCGACATGGTCTGTTTCGACAAGCCCGTCACCTTGGCGAGGTCCGCCCGGGAGATGGGGCTGCGGTGCAGAAGGGCTTCGAAAACACTCCGTCGCGATAAATGGCGGCTTACGCTGGTCACGGGCTGTGCAGGCATAGGATTTCCATTTAATTCGTCATCTACACGAACAATCATAGCCGCATTAGCCGCTAAAGCCACCTCTGCTTGACGACAAGCCCGCTTCAATGCAGCATTGATTCGTCAACAGACCGAATCAATTAGGCGCTGTAAGGGCACAGATGAACGGGGCAAGCGGTCATCGGGGTCGACAAGCGGGGGGCTGGGCAACGCCGTTTCGGCTGGCGAATGTCGGTGGCACCCTTGCCCGCCTCGCGTTGTTCCGACCGCCGGGGACGGTATCGCACGGTTTTGCGGTTGCTGTCCTGTGGATTGCGGCAACAGGGCTGGCCATTGCGACGCCCGCAACCACCCCCTGGTCGCTGTTACCCCAGCCGGTCGACGTGCGCCTTGCCCGAGCGGGCGTGGTGAAGCTGTCGGACGGCGCACTGGTCGCCGTGCGTGGTGCGGAGGTTGAGCAAGTTCAGCTCATCGCAAATCGGTTCATACACCTGGTGGCAAACACTCGCGGGCTGCATTTGAACACTGCGACTGCGGCTGACGCGCACCCCGCGATCACCTTCGACGTGGATCCGCATGCGAGTGTCGTGGGGGACGCCGGTTATCGGATCGTGTCAGGCTCCCAAGGAATCCAGATTATCGCGCGCTCACCGAGCGGCGCGTTCTATGGGGGCGTCACCCTCTGGCAATTGCTGACGCAGCCCGGCTGGGTCCGCGGCACGGCGGCTGAGATTGCCGCGGGCGTCATCGACGACCACCCGCGTTTCGCCTGGCGCGCGCTGCTACTCGATTCTGGCCGCCATTTTCAAAGCGTCGCCGACATCGAAAAGTTGATCGACTGGATGTCGCTCGACAAGCTCAACGTGTTGCTCTGGCACCTGACCGAGGACCAAGGCTGGCGCCTCGAGGTCCCCAAGTACCCCGCACTTACGAAAACCGGTGCCTGCCGCAAGGCGGTGGGCACCGACATCGAATTGACCGAAGCTCAGCGGAGGGAATCCCCAGAAGCGCCAGCGGCGCGACGCGGGGAGACCGGCGCTCCTGACAAGCCCTACTGCGGCTTCTATACCGAAGCCGAAGTGCGCGAAATTGTGCGCTATGCCGCCGCTCGCTTCGTCACCGTCGTGCCGGAAATCGATCTTCCCGGACACTCGCAGGCTGCAGTGGCCGCGTATCCGTGGCTTGGCGTCACCGGCGAGCGCCCATCCGTATGGACGGACTGGGGGATCAGTCCCTGGTTGCTGAAACCGGACGAGAAAACCTTGCAGTTCGTCGACGACGTGCTCGACGAGGTGATGCAGCTTTTCCCCTCGCGATACATCTCGATCGGCGGCGACGAAGCCGACAAACAGCAATGGAATGCCTCGCCTGAGCTGCGTGAGCGGACGCGGCGGCTCGGGCTTGCGAACATGGATCAGCTACAGGGCTGGTTCACCAGCCAGATCGCCGACCATCTCGTCAAGCACGGGCGCACGCCGGTCGGTTGGGATGACGAGTTGGTTGCGGGTGTGAAGCTCCCAACCTCGGAAGTGGTGATGTCTTGGCACGGAAGCGATCAGGAGCACGTTGCCCCCGCTGGGGGTTCCCTCGCTAACCGCTCGGTCGTCCCCACTGGGGATTCCCTCGCTAACCGCTCGGTCTCACTGGAGGCGGCGGCGCAAGGGCACGACGTGGTCCTGACGCCCGAAGAGTCACTGTACTTCGACCATTACCAATCGGACCTGCCTGACGAATGGCCCGGGCAGCCTCCGATAATAACGCTGCGGCGGGCCTATGACACCGCCGTCATGCCGAACGGCGCAACTGCCGCCGAAGCGAGGCACGTCATCGGCGTGCAGGGCGATCTTTGGACCGAGCTCATGCCGAGCTTCGCACGAGACCAACATGCGGTATTTCCGCGCATCGCGGCGTTGTCGGAACTTGGATGGTCGGCGGCAAGCGCTCATGACTGGAACGGATTCTTACACCGTCTGTCCGCCGAGCTGGCGCGTTATCGTGCGCTCGGCATTGGCTATGCCGACACGGCGTTTGCACCGGCGTTCGACGTGGCTGCAGGTCGCAAGGGAATGTTGCGCGTCGCGGTTTCCAACCAGGCGAACTACGGCGAGATTCGCTACACGACGGACGGGTCTGTACCCACTTCGACTTCCGCGCAGTATGTCGGTCCGCTGGAGTTTTCCACCCAAGGCGCAGTGACGCTGCGCGCGGCGACTTTTGAGCCGGGCGGGTTCGATCTCTCCGCGCCGCGCACGCAGGAGTTGGATGCCTCGACTTTCCTCAGCCGCGACGACAGCGAGCTCGCATCCTGCTCAAACCGGCCGGGTATGCGCTTGGCCGGCAATCAGCCGGAACAGGGCTCGACGCCGGTTTACAAGGTGAGTGTCGGCGACATGTGCTGGCTGTGGCACCGCGCGCCGCTGGAAGGCGTCAAACACGTCACCCTGACCGTCGGGCGACTAGCGTGGCGCTTCGGCGACGAAGCCAAGGAAGCCATTGTACGCCCCAAGACCAGTGTGGCCGGCGAGTTTGAGATCCATGCCGATTCCTGCACCGGGCCATTGCTCGCCAGATTGCCGCTGGAGCCTGCAGTGCGGTCGGAGGGGCAGAACGAAGTCACCGCAACGGTTACCACTTCGAAGCTGAATGACGGTCGCGACCTATGCATTTTCGCCACTGGCGATCCACGCGACGGCCAATGGGTGTTAGCACGAGTCGCATTTGGGAAATAACACGAGAACACACGCCGCCAGAGCAATAGAAAGTCGGAACATACCCATCCATAAGGTAAAGCCCGTGTCCAACGTACATCGCAAGCACCCCGTGTCCATTGCCGTATCCATGGCGTTGCTCGCTGCCGCGGCGACGGCAACCATGGCATCAGAGCCCACGGGTGCGCCGGCGGAGAACGCGGGAGCGCAGGGCCCCGCACAGCGGGATGCGACGACGACACCCTCGCCTGATGCCCGGAAAGCCAAGCCGAGGTCCGGCGCTCCTGACGATGCAGCCAAGGACGCGGACGAGTTGAAGGAATCGGTCGTCACCGTGGTCGGCGTACGTCAGTCGCAGATCCGCGCGATCGATCTAAAGCGGCTGGCTCCGAGCATCCAGGACAGCATCTCGGCAGAGAGCATCGGCCAATTGCCCGACGTGACCATTACGGACGCGCTCCAGCGCATCACCGGCGTGCAAATCAACCGCGACGCGGGCGTCGGCACCACAGTGGACGTGCGCGGCCTGCCGCAAGTCGGCACCATGCTGAATGGCGAAGTGTTCATAACGCCGGATCAGATCGACTCGCAGCAACCCGACTTCACCACGCTGCCTGCCACATTGTTCAATCAGGTGGACGTCATCAAGTCGCCTACCGCCAGCCAGACGGAGAGCGGCATCAGCGGCTCGCTCGACCTGCACACCTTCCGGCCCTGGGATTTGCCGCATGGATTCACCTACAGCTATTCCGCTGATGGTGAACGTGGAGACGTCACTCGCAAGAATGGACCGGAGGCGAGCGGTCTGATCTCCTACAACGCCGATGGGCGCTGGGGCCTGCAGATTTCCGGTGATTACTCCGATACCACGCGGGCGAACTCCACCGAGGGACTTGACCAGTATGGCGTCATCCTTCACGGCGAGAACGCAGCCAGCGCGGGTGGCTACAACGGCTTTCTGGGGGCGTGGAACGGGGCGCCCATTCCTTCCAGGATCACTCAGAATCCGGACGGTAGCGTCGATGTGAACGGTGACGGGAAGTCCAACGGCGTATTCATAGGCAGCCAGGACATCAGCCTCTACAACACCACCACTCAACGCAAGCGCCAGGCCGCCAATGCGTCCTTCCAGGCGGATCTCAGTCACGGGCTTACCTTGACCAGCGATTACTTCTACGCACATCAGACGCAGTACGATCGCACCGTCGGCATCCAGTTCAATTCCACCAACTGGCAGGGCGCGACCTATGTGCCATTGCAGTTCAGAGACACCGGCAGCACCGCTCTGAGCCAGTACAACACGCCCCCACCCGATCCGGCCTGGGCCGGCTCGCATATCTACACCACGCAGGTGTACGAAAAATGGCCGGGCGATGTTGAATCGTTCTCGTCGGTCACCCGGCGGCAGTCCACCGCGCAGAACTTCAACCTCCAGGTGGATTTCGACAGTGGCGGCCCCTTCAAGGCAAGTGTGCGCGGCATTCGCGAAACGGCCAAGCAGGAGTGGATCGAAACCGACGTGAATATCTCCGATTCCGACGGCTGCCTGTGGGCCGATCCCAACAGCTCTTTGCCCTGCGGCACCTTTGTGTATCCCGCTCAACTGGGCGGCGATCGCGTATTCAACGCGAACGGCATTCCCCAGAATACGGTGCCTATCACCGCGGATTTCAGAGGCCGATTCATCAGCATCGGCATGCCGGCTTCCCTCGCCAGCGCTTTTGCAAATCCAAACGCCTGGACGATGAAGACGCTGGAATCCAGCGATGACTACAACCGCACCACCGGGATCACCGCGCTGCGCTTTGATGGACACTACAACTTCAACGACCGTATTCACCTCCATTTCGGCGTGCGCAACAGCATCCGCAGCGCCGAAAACGACGGATTCACCCTGGTCACGCCCGTGTACGCTGGCATGGGTGCCAGCGACCCGAACGGGTGCCTGGTACGGTATGCCGGTTCGGACGTGATCTTGAGCGGCAATAAGCAAGGCACCTGGTGTACGGCGGGCAATTCAGAAGGGGCCTTCCGTGCCGGCCCGTTGTCATCACAGCAGCTCCCGAATACCCCGCCGCCGCTCGCCAACAACTGGAAGCCCTACAACAACCTGCTCGGGTCGGGGATCAACTTCTGGGCCATCGATCCACACGCCATGGACAATCCGGAAGGCTTCTGGAAAGCGCTCTATCCCGGTACCACGCGCCAGGCGGCCCCTGGAATCACCTGGTCCGTGTGGCTGAAGGAGACGGCAAGCTACCTGCAGACGGACTTCAACGGCCAGCTCGCCGGCATGACTTACAGCGGTAATGTGGGAATACGCGTGATCCACACCGACCTCGATGTGACCCAGGAGCTGACGGGCGCACCGGGTCAATACGGCACGGAGCCTGCCGATGCGGGCAGCCAGGTCACCCGCCGCAGTTACAACGATGCGCTCCCGGCGCTCAATTTCGCACTGAACGTGACCGATAAGCTGACGATGCGTCTCTCCGCCTCGAAGAACATGATGCCCCTCAATCTGGGTCAGTGGGGCGGCGGCCTGCAGTTGAACTACTCGCTGTTGGAAACCAACCAGGGCCCGATCTACCAGGTTGCGACGGGCACTTCGGCGGGTAACCCGAACCTCAATCCGTGGCGCTCCACGAACTACGGCGCTTCGTTCGAGTACTACATCGATCGCACCAGCATGGTGAGTCTCGAGCTGTTCCGCATCAACGTGCAGAGCTTCATCAAGACAGGCAGCGTGACCAATTGCACCCTACCGGACGAGGACGGTGTGGTCCGCAACCACTGCATCGCCATTACCGAGCCGGAGCAGGGCTCGGGCAACAGCATCCAGGGAGCTGAATTCGACTATCGCCAGGGGTTCACGTTCCTGCCCGGGTTCCTGTCCAATACCGGCATGGAGTTCAACGTGACGTACGCGCCCAGCAACACAGGACAAACCGATCTGGCCGGGCACCAGATTCCCTTCCAGGACAACTCGACCGAGTCGGGAAATATCATCCTGTGGTATCAGGACAAGCACTTCCAGACCCGTGTCGCGTACAACTACCGCTCCAAGCGAGCCGTCCAGGATAGCGTGGGCGGCATCACCGGCATGGAGCTCTACGAGGAGCCTCAGAGATATCTCGACGCATCGGTCGCCTACAAATTCAGCAAGTATGCCGAAGTGTTCGTGAACGGAACCAACCTCACGAACGAGTATCAGCGGTACTACCTTGTATGGCCCGACCAGCCGGCGGGGCCCTCTGGTGGTGTCGCATCCGGTGGATTCTCCGAACGCATGTACACGGTCGGCGTCCGTGGGCAGTGGTGACCGGAGGGCTGACGTGATGCGAACCCCGGGCACTCCGACCGTCCGGCTGATGGCGGCACTGGTGATGCTGGCGACCACGTCGCTCGCTTGCGCCGCAAGCACCTTCGCGCCCACTCAGGTGGATGGGCCTGGATCCGTAACAGCCATAGCGCATTGGCAGATTCAGTCGAGCGCCAAAGCGCAGGAGAGCGCCGCCCAGGTCTCGTCCGCGGGATATTCAACGAGCGGCTGGTATCCCGTGACCGGCCGTGCGACTGTCATGGCCGGGCTGTTGGAGAATGGCAAGTACGAGCACGTGTTTTACGGCGACAATCTGCGCGCCGTAGAAGAGCCCGATGCCAGCGGCACCATGTTCGTGATTCCCTGGTGGTATCGCACCGAGCTCACCGTTGCCGAAGCGCCACCGGGAATCCACACTTTGCTCCGTATCAACGGCATCATCCCGAGCGCCGATGTGTGGTTGAATGGGAACCTGGTCGCCGATCGGGCAACGGTCTCCGGTGCCTACCCCGTAAATGAGCTCGACGTGACACGCTGGATCCACGCAGGGACCAACATCCTGGCGTTGCGAGTGCATCCGGGTGACCCGAGGACGAGCCTGTCGATCGGGTGGGTCGACTGGAACCCGACTCCACCGGACAACAACATGGGCCCATGGCGGGGTGTTGAGATCGTGCGGACGGGGCCGGTCCAGCTACGTTTTCCCCACGTGGCGTCGATGCTGTCGCTTCCAAGTCTCTCGCGCGCGGCGCTGACGGTGAAAGTGGAGGCACGAAACCTGGATGCGTCAGCACACGACGCCACGATCACCGGCGTCGTGGCAGGCGTTTCACTGCGGCGGACGATCCACCTCGCTCCGGGTGAAACGCAGACCGTGTTATTTTCCCCGAAGACCGATCCGGCCCTCGACCTCAAACACCCCCATGTTTGGTGGCCCATCGGCATGGGTGCGCATCCGCTCTACCGTCTGGAGATGACTGCTGCCGTTGATGGCGCGATCTCCGACAAGGCCAGCGCAACTTTCGGCATCCGTGACGTCAGCGCGCACCTCACTCAGCAGGGCTATCAGCAGTTTGTCATCAACGGCAAGCCAGTCCTGATTCGCGGCGCGGGCTGGGCGCCGGACATGTTCCTCCGCGACGATCCTAAACGCATGGAGGACGAGTTCAGTTATGTCATGAACCTGGGACTGAACACGATTCGCAGCGAGGGCAAGCTCGAAAACGAGCTCTTTTACGACCTCGCCGACCGCGACGGCATCCTGATCCTCCCGGGCTGGGAGTGCTGCGACAAATGGGAATCGTGGGCGAAGACGGGCGGCGAGCCGTGGGACGCTGCGGACGAGAAGGTGGCCGCGGCTTCCATGGCAAGCGAGGCACGTCTGCTGCGGAACCACCCGTCGGTCATCGGATTTCTGATCGGCAGCGACAACGCGCCACCGGCCGCGATCGCCAAGACATACGTCGACACCCTGCATGCCGAAGATTGGTCGCTGCCCATTATCGCGGCGGCAATTGACCAGGGCACCGCCGAGACCGGACCTTCGGGCATGAAGATGGAGGGACCCTACTCGTGGATTCCTCCGGCGTATTGGTATGCCGACAAGCTGGGTGGGGCCTTCGGATTCGATTCGGAGGTTAGCGCGGGGGCCAGTATCCCGCCGCTGGAGGACCTGACCCGTATGCTCTCGCCGCAGGAGCTGGAGGCGCTCTGGAAATACCCAGACATCCGCCAGTATCACGCCTCCGCCGCCTGGTCCGTCTTCGCGACCATCACGCCGTTCGACATCGCGCTGGCCAAGCGCTATGGCCCACCCAGGAGCCTCGAGGACTACGTCACCAAGTCGCAGCTCGACAACTACGACACTGTGCGAGCGCAATTCGAGGCATTCAATACTCATATGGATGCAGCCAAGCCCGCGACGGGCGTCATCTACTGGATGCTCAACAATGCCTGGCCATCGCTGCACTGGCATCTGTATGACTACTTCCTGAATCCGGCGGGCGCGTACTTCGGCGCCAAAGTTGCCAACGAGCCGGTGCACATCCAGTACTCATACGATACGCACGCGATCATACTGGTCAATCACACTCTCAACCCCGAGCATGGATTGCGGGCTCTGATTCGGGTACGTAACCTCGATGGCGGCGCGTCCTACGAGCGGCGCCTGCAGAACATCGATCTTGCCGCCAACGGCACGCGACAATTGGTCACATTGCCGTCACTGGCCGGCTTGTCGCGCGTCTATTTCATCGAGCTCGAGCTGGCTGCCGCCGACGGCAAACCCATCAGCCGCAACGTCTATTGGCTGTCAACGCAAACGGATGAGCTCGACTGGGCCCATTCCAACTGGTATCTCACGCCTGTCACGCAATACGCGGACTTCACACCATTGCAGTCTTTACCGACCGCGACGAGCGATGTCCGGGCGACGATGCGCCAGCAGGGAGACGAGGACA
This sequence comes from uncultured Steroidobacteraceae bacterium, assembly GCA_964494895.1. Lineage (GTDB taxonomy): Bacteria > Pseudomonadota > Gammaproteobacteria > Steroidobacterales > Steroidobacteraceae > 13-2-20CM-66-19. The sequence goes on from CAZBTV010000026.1 coordinate 58,647, forward strand.
TCGTGACGGTCACACTGACAGTGCCCTCGTCCTCCGGGGCCGTTGCGCTGTTTCAGCACGTGTCGATCAAGCGATCCGCGGGCGGCGAGCCGACGCTACCGATCCTGTGGAGCGACAATGACGTCACGCTTTGGCCCGGCGAATCGCTGACCTTGACCGCGCGTTCCGCGGCGCCAGGGGCGGGGAGGCCGCTGGTCCC
>CAZBTV010000026.1:58945-59036 GCA_964494895.1 uncultured Steroidobacteraceae bacterium
CGCTGGGGATTCGGTCGCTGACCGCTCGGTTGCCCCCGCTGGGGATTCGGTCGCTGACCGCTCGGTTGCCCCCGCTGGGGATTCGGTCGCT
>CAZBTV010000027.1:0-58284 GCA_964494895.1 uncultured Steroidobacteraceae bacterium
AGCGCTTCCTCGAAGATCCCTTCAGTCCTCACCCCCACGCGCGCATGTACCGCACCGGGGACCTCGCCCGCTACCTGCCCGATGGCAACCTCCTCTTCCTCGGCCGCAACGACCAACAGGTCAAGATCCGCGGCTTTCGCATCGAGCCGGGGGAGATCGAGGCACACCTCGCCGCGCATCCGGGCGTGCGCGAGGCAGTGGTCATCGCGCGCGAGGACAGCGCGGGGGAAAAGCGCCTGGTCGCTTATCTCACCTGCCCCGCAGACTCAGCGCTCTCTTCCGAAGAGCTCGCCCCCGCGCTGCGCGCCTACCTCAGCGCCCGACTGCCCGAGTACATGCTGCCGGCGGCCTTCGTGCAACTCGATGCCCTGCCGCTGACTCCCAACGGCAAGCTCGATCGCAAGGCCCTGCCCGCTCCGGATGACACCTCCTTCGCCCGCGAGGCCTATGAGCCGCCCAAGGGGCAGGTCGAGCAGACTCTTGCGGCCATCTGGGAGGAGTTGCTGGGGGTGTCGGGTATCAGCCGCCATGACAACTTCTTCGAGTTGGGAGGCCACTCATTACTCGCCGTGCGACTGCTCAGCCGCCTGCCCGGCTCCTTCGGCATCGAGGTGCCCTTGGCAGCGATGTTTGCGCGGCCCTCTGTCTGCGCTCTGGCCGCCCTGATCGATGAGACCCGAGCACAGGGCACGCCACAGCTCCTGCCGCCCATCACCCCCATTGAGCGCACAGCCCGTATGTATCACCGATGAACCCCATGAGCGTCCCGAAACCGACCGCACATGTCTGTCGGCAGCCTGCCCGCCGCCACGTTCGCTTTCTCACCGTTCGTGGGCGGCACTGGCTCCGGCCTCAAACAGTGGAGCCAGGAAATACTCGAGCAGGCGCCGGTGGCCTGTCTTTATTTCGACGGTCGCGCTCATACCCGGAATCAAAGGGATGCCCTTTCCGTCGATCTCCATGACCGTGCTGTCGAGCTTGATGCGCACGGCATACACGAGGTTCATGGTTTCCGGGACCGGCGACAGCGCATCGTGCTGACTTGCCAAGGAGCGCGCAGACGCATCGGCCAGCATCTGCGCCTCCTGGCTCGCGATCGCGTCACCGGAGATGCCTACGACCTTGCCGGATAAAGTGCCGTAGCGTGCGAAGGGAAACGTGTCGATCTTTATCACCGCATCCTGGTCCAAACGGACGAAGCCGACATCCTTGTCCGGGATGATAGCCTCCGCCTCCAACGTGGCATTTTCCGGAACGACGATCATGACTTGCTGTCCGGCCGTAACGACCTGTCCCACTGTCGTCACCGCCAGTTGCTCGACGACACCGGTCAGAGGCGCAAGGAGTTGCATCTGGCTCGCCTTGTCGGAGCTCTTGATAAGTCCTTGCGCGACTTCATTGCGCTGACGTTGAGCGTCCGCTCGCGCTTGCGAATTCTGAGCGATGAAACTCGCTACCGCGTCCATCTCTTGACTCTTGATGGCTTCGATCGCGCTGCCCGTCGTCAGCAGGTTTCCTTTCAAATCCGCCAGTGTCTTGAGCTCCCGCACCAACGACTCGTTCGATTCCAGGAGATTCACACGCGACTCGAGTTGCTGTGCGAAGAGCTGCTTGCGCATGTCGCGGCGCTTTTCCAACGATTCGACCAGCAATTCCTGCTGTGCGATCGTCGCACCCAACGCGCGCTGTTCGGCTCTTTTCTCGGCAATCTGTGCGGACATCGAATCCAGCCCCGCCGCGAGCTTCGCGATATCCGTTTCAAACACCTCCTGCTCGCGCTGCTGATCCTCCTTGCCCAAGCCGTCAATGAATCGGATCTTCGGTAGCGAGGTGAAATGTCCACTGCGCGCCACCTCGATGGAGGCGCTGCGCCGCGCGATCTCGGCATCCAGCGCGCTCAATCGTTTTTCACTGATCTCCAGATCAGCCCGCGTCTGTGTAGGGTCGAGCTCGATGAGTATATCCCCGGCGTTCACATGTGAGCCGTTCTTGACGTGAATCGCTTGTACTTTTCCCGGGACCAGTGGTTGCACGACCTTGCTGCGTCCGGTCGGCTGAATACGGGCGGAACCCGTCGCATAGATGTCAATCCTGCCGATCCATCCAACTGCCAGAATCAGGAACATCAGCGTGCAGATGACCACTACCAGGCGCCCATGGATCGGAGATGGGCGAGTTATCATAAACGCCACATCCGAGGCAACGAACTCAGCGTCCGCTGCGTCGACCGTGAGCTTCAGCAGCCGTACGTGGAGCGGGTCGACACTGACTACCTCCTGTCCCATCGCTCATTCCGCTGTGAGACCGGCTTGTAGAGACCAAAGGCGCCGATACAGCCCGCCCTGCTTGTGCATCAACATTTCGTGAGTTCCCTCCTCGACGATGTTCCCATCCGCAATGCCTACGATGCGGTCGCACTCACACACGGTGGAGAGCCGGTGCGCAATGATGATCACAGTTCTGCCGCGGGAGATCGCCTTCAGACTCCTTCGGATAGTGAGCTCGCTTTCACAATCCACCGCGCTCGTCGCTTCGTCCAAAATCAACACCCGCGGATTCCTGACCAGACTGCGCGCGATTGCTATCCGTTGGCGCTGGCCGCCTGAAAGATTGCTGCCGCGCTCGATGACCGGCGTGTCATAACCCCGAGGAAGCTTTCTGATGAACTCGTCCGCCCCGGCGAGCCGTGCCAGCTCCATGACCTGTTCCCGCGTAGCGTACGGATCCGCGAAGGCGATGTTCTCGTGAATCGACCGATCGAACAGGACGCTCTCCTGCGAGACGACCCCCATCTGGCGCCGGATCCACGCAGGGTGGATCATGGCGATGTCGATGCCGTCTATGGCGATGTGTCCGCGCTGGGGCGTATAGAGTTTCTGTACGAGTTTCGCCAACGTCGACTTTCCCGAGCCAGACAGCCCAACCACGCCGATCACCTCACCCGCGCCTATCTCGAGGGAAATGTCGTGCAGAACATCCGGACCTTCCATGTTGTAACGGAAGCAAACATTGCGGAAGCTGATGGCCCCCTTCATCGGCGGTAGCTCCGCCATCGTGCTCGCATCGGCCTCGACCGGCGATTTCATGATATCTCCGAGCCTTGCCATGGAGACGTTGAACTGTTGAAACTCCTGCCATAGTTGCGAAAGCCGCAATATCGGCGCGGACAACTGTCCCGACATCATGGTGAAAGCGATCATCTCCCCGATGGTCATATCCTTCGCCATGACCGCCCGCGCGCCGAGGTAGAGCAAAACCGCCGTGCTCAGCCTGCTCACGTACTGCATCAAGCTCTGCGACAGCGCGACAAGGGCGGCCGCTTCGAAGGAGGTCTTGACGTAGCGACCGAGCTGCTGGTCGAAACGCAGTTGCACCAGCGGCTCCAAAGCCGCCGCTTTGATGGTTTGTGATCCGACCAGCGTCTCCACCAGGAACTGCTGGTTCTCCGCACCCGTGTGAAATCGATGCTTCATCATCTCGCGAATGACGGGCCGCAAGACAGTCTGGACAATAACGTACACAAACACGAACAACAGGGAAAAACAAGTCAGCTCGACCGAATACAGCGCCATGATACCGAGCAGCACGATGGTGAACAGGACGTCGAGCACCGACGTGACCCCTTGTCCCGTGAAAAAGTTGCGGATGTTCGTAATCTCTGCCATGCGCGCCACTATCTGCCCTACCGCGGTGGTCTCGAAATACGCCAGCGGCTGTCGCAACAGGTGGTTGAACACCCGGCTTCCCAATTCCAGGTCGAGCCGACAGCCCGTATGAGAAACCGCGTAGGACCGCAAGTACTGTAGCGTCACTTCGAAGAGACCAAGGACGGCAAGGACGACCACGATGAGCAGTAGCGTCGAGGCGGAGTTGTGGACCAGGACTCTGTCGACGACGACTTGAGTAAAGACTGGCGTAACGATTGTGAATATCTGCAGGAACAGCGACACGAGACACACTTGGGTCAACGCGGAGCGATACCGCCACAGGGACGGCAGAAACCAACGAAACCCGAATTCCGGCCGTTCGCGATCCTCACTGGCCTCTGTACGACGTGCAACCAACACCGCCTCACCGCTCCAGGCGGCCGCGATCTCGTCCATACTGTGCAGCGTTGGTTGCGTGGCATCCGCGTCGAGCATCTCCTGGTGAGCGCCCTTGAGCTCGCCCAGCACGATGTAGCGACCGTCGCGCATTCGCAGCAATGCGGGCCGCGGCAGCGACTCCAGGCGCTCGCGCGTGAGCCCCGTCAATGCCTGAGCCTTGAAACCAAGCCGCCAAGCAGCTCGTACCAGATCCTCAGCGCATGCGAGGCGCCCTTCGAGCGCCAGATCGTGTGCCATGACCAGAGGATCGAAGTGAACGCCAAAGCGGATCGTGAGCCGGCCAAGCGCCTTGAGACCGCTGTCCGGCGCCGTGTAACACCCAACCGGCGCCTCTGGTGCCAGACGCGGCTCATCGGACCGGTACACCCGGCTCATGGCGCGTGCGCCACTGGCAGGTTGCAGGCGTTCAATCCTTCCCTCTTCCCACCGGTACTCATGCCTCAACCGCCCTCCGCCGTCACACACCGTCGAATCAATGCCTTGCCACATTTCCGGCTGCAATCACACCGCCAGCTCACGTAATTCTCCAACTCTATGCGTCGACATGTCACATGCACCGTCGGTCAGTCATTCGATTCATATCGATGAGCTGGGCAATCCGCAGGCACATTGTACCGATGCCACTGCCGCAGGAGGTCCTGCTCCGGCGCTTCACCGCCAAGGATGACCTGATGTAAGGTATCGACGGACTCGCTTTCGCTCTACGTAATCAACAACTGCCGCAAGGCAACTCAACGTCGGAGGCGGCAGTGCTCATCTGCGGTGTAAATGTAACTCATGACGGAGGTGTGGCACTGATCGATGACAATCGCCTGGTTTTCAGTGCGGAGGCCGAAAAGCTGGGTGCTGGCCAGCGTTACAGCTCTCTGGACGACCTCGACAGGGTGGCGAGCATTCTGAGAATGGAGGGCTATGATCCAGATGAAATCGATCGTTTCGTAATCGATGGTTGGTATGCCCCAACCGGAGAGACCGCACCGCAGGTTCGCACGCGGCACAATGGGCGTCCATTACGACTTCCCGTTGCACCTTACGTCGAAACGGGGGTTTCTAGCTCGCCATTACAGCGGTTTGAATTCCGTGACGTTATCCCTGGGCCTTTACGTGGCTACGTGAGTTACGCGCACGTAAGCAGCCACATCATGGGCGCTTACTGTAGTAGTCCATTTGCGTCTCAGATGAAAGAGGCGCTCGTCCTGGCCTGGGACGGCGGAATGTATCCGCGCCTTTATCGCGTCAATCCTCAGCCGCTCAAGATAGAATTTCTCGGCCCGCTATTTCCGCTGCTCGGGGATGTCTTCCTGGAATTTTGCCTGCAGCTGGAGCCCTTTTGCCTCGAGTGGGACCGGACCAATGACCGGTTGAACCCGTACCGTCGCTTGGAGATACCGGGAAAGGCGATGGCCTATGCCGCGTTGGGAAGCGCCGAACACTCTGCCTTCCCCGGCTTTCAGAAAATCATCAATGACCATAGTCTGGAGAAGCTCGATGCGACCTTGGGTCGGACCGTGGCGATGTGTGCCAAACAGCTATTTCCGGGATTCTCGAGCGCAGATTTGATCGCGACGTTTCAAGCGTACATCGGAAAGCTCCTGGTTCACAGTCTAGCGCGTGTACTACACCGAAAATTCGCGGGAAAACACCCGTGCCTCTGCCTGTCAGGAGGTTGTGCGCTCAATATCAAGTGGAACAGCTACATCCGCAACAGCGGAATGTTCAGCGCGGTCTGGATACCTCCGTTCCCAAATGATTCGGGCGCCGCCATTGGCATAGCTTGTTGCGAGATGGCGCAAGAACGATCAGCGCTGTCGCTCGAATGGGACGTGTACAGCGGACCGCGACTTGCTGTCGGGGGTCCTGCGCAAGACTGGGAGGCTCGCGCATGCAACGAGTTGCAACTCGCACGCCTCTTACATGAAGAACAGGAGCCTGTGGTGGTGCTTCACGGACGCGCGGAACTCGGCCCAAGAGCCCTGGGCAATCGAAGCATTCTTGCCCCCGCGGTCAAGGCGGACATGAAGGACAGGCTGAATGAGATAAAAGGGCGGGCTGTCTATCGGCCTGTGGCACCGCTATGCATCGAGTCCCGTGCACAGGAGGTTTTCGATCCGGGCACCCGAGACCCGTATATGCTGTTCGAACACCGCGTACGATCCAATTGGGTAGATCGCGTGCCGGCCATCGTTCACCTGGACGGGTCTGCCCGGCTGCAAACCATCTTCCAGTCGAAGACCAATACCGTTGCTGGCCAGATATTGTATGAATACGAACGAATAAGCGGCATACCTGTGTTGTGCAATACCAGTGCGAACTGCTCCGGGCACGGCTTTTTTCAGGATGTCCGGTCGGCGACTGCCTGGGGTCGCACGCGATACGTCTGGGCGGACGGAGTACTGTATTCAAACCCGCTCCATCTCGCCTCTTCTTCGCACGGTTGTCCTACTCCATGAGTGCAACGGCAATCGAGCGGATCGAGCGTCCAACCCCTGCGGTATTCCTGCGCGAATACGTACAGACCGGCAAGCCGGTCATCCTGCGCAACGGCCTTGGCTCCTGCAAAGCGAGCACCTGGACACCGGAATATCTGCGCTCCGTCGTCGGGCACCGGAAACTGCCAGTCGCAACCTCCTCACGTCGCCACGTGTTCAGCTATACGACTGACGGGTCGGCTTTCGGGTACCGGGAGCTTGATTTCGCAACAGCGCTCGGTCTTTTGCAACAATCTTCCGACGTCAGCTACTACGTGATGCAGATACCCGTGCACCTGAAGCTTCCCGAACTGACCGCCGATATCGAGCTCCCTCCCCTGGTGAGCTCGAGCGAGCTGCGCTCGACCAATCTCTGGGTCAGCGCGGCCGATACGCTTACCCCGTTGCACTTCGATAGCTCGAACAACCTGTTGGCCCAGGTCTACGGCAGCAAGAGAGTCACCTTATATGCCCCGGAACACAGCTCCGCCATGTATCCCTACGCGCCCTGGACGAGCCATCCGCACGTCTCGGAAGTCGATTTCAAAAGCCCGGATCCGCAGCGCTTCCCTCTGTTCACCCGGGCTGCAGCGACCACCGCAATCCTGGAGGCCGGCGATGTCCTGTTTCTGCCAGCATTCTGGTGGCATGCCGTCGAAACACTGGCGCTGAGCATATCGCTCAATTTCTGGTGGCGCATCCACCCCTGGCAGCTCTTTGCGCCCATTGTCCTGCAACGCCTGGTCTGGATGTTCGATCGCAGCCGGATCAGCCAGATCGAAGTTCAAGGAAAGGGCCTGATCGAGGCCGCTTCCCATGCGTTATCCCACGACAAGCCTTTGTGGACTGCGGTTCTGTTGGCAGCCGCTGCTCTGGAGCGATGTCTGCGACAAGCGCTCACAGACCACGGGATTGAGGTCAAAGCCATTCCCCGGCGATTGGATGCGCTCAGCGCGCGCCTGGCGCAGATCGACCCTGACATTGCCATCGAGGCAACCCGGATCCAGCGTTGGAACCATCTCGTCCACGAAGCCCACCGTTGTGACGACCGACTGCTCGCGAGGGCCGAGGTTGCCGAAATGGTCCAACAGATAGACCGCTCGTGGGTTTGCCGCTCGTAATCCGAAACCTGCGGTGCAATATTGCTCGATGAAAGCGCACAACCTGTTGATGTATCGATAACGTCCGTCGTGTGTTTCAACCACCACGCAGAGGGTCATCCGGCCGCAGCTCAGCAGTGTTCTCCCGGTACTCGAAGCGGCGCCTTGAAGGATCGCCAGTGCTCGCCGAGAATCGGACCAACTCGGCGAACGACCAGAGTCAGCCGAGCAGGAAATACTGGGGAGTACCTGTATGAACAGACCTCGACTGTCGCGCCATCTGTTGGGTATCAGGTGCTTTTCCTGCAGTGAGCCGCACGATCCCCGCGTGTTGCACTCGGTGTGTCAGCGCTGTGGCCTGCCACTACGTGTGGATTACGATCTGGCCTCGATCCATCTGCGACTCAAGGACGTGGCGCAGCGCTCACCAACACTCTGGCGCTATCGCGAGGTTCTGCCGCTGCAGGAAGGTGATGAGGTATCACTTTCTGAGGGTCTCACTCCTCTTGTCTCTGTGGAGCACAACGTCTGGGTCAAAGACGAGGCACGCAACCCCACGGGGTCGTTCAAGGCGAGAGGTATGTCGCTGGCCGTCTCTGTCGCCCGGATGCTCGGCGCGCGATCCCTTTCCGTTCCGTCGGCCGGAAATGCTGCTGGCGCTCTAGCTGCATACGGTGCCCGTGCCGGCATTCCGGTGACGGTCGCGATGCCTGACGATACGCCAGAGCCGTTTCTCAACGGTTGCCGCATCTACGGCGCCACTGTCCACACGGTAAGAGGCACCATCGCCGATGCCGGAGCCTTCCTGCGCGAGAGAGCACGATCCTGCTTCGACGTCTCAACTCTACGCGAGCCATATCGCATTGAGGGAAAAAAGACGATGGCATACGAGCTTGTCGAGCAGTTCGAGGGTGCGGTACCGGATGTTGTGATCTATCCCACGGGAGGAGGCACGGCGCTCATAGGAATGTGGAAGGCTTTTGATGAAATGGAACGATTGGGTTGGATAGCGGAAGGGAAACGTCCACGCTTCGTGTGTGTCCAGCCAACGGGCTGCGCCCCGATCGTGAAGGCGTTCGCTGCAGGGAAAGATCGCACCGATCCTTGGCCCGATCCTGCCACCCGTGCGTACGGGCTGAGAGTACCTACACCGCTAGGCGGCTTCTTGTGCTTGCGGGCGCTGCGTGAAACCGGTGGCACCGCCATTGCTATCCCTGAAGAAGAGATAAGCGCCGCCGTCACGGCGCTCAGCGCCCGGACGGGACTCGATATCTGCCCAGAGGGCGGAGCGGCCTGGGCCGCCCTCGGCAGCCTCCGCGAGAGCGGCTTCATTCGCTCGACCGACACGGTTGTTGTGTTCAATACCGGCACCGGATTCAAATATCGCTGATGTCAGGGCTATGAATGCGCCAGAGGTGTCGCAGCTGAGTCAATGCCGCACATGACTCCGCCAGCGTCGATGTCGACGGGGAAATCGGGAAGTGAACACCCATCTCCCGAAAGGCAATGGAGTGTCACTACATGAGGATTCTCGGTTACAACCCCGGGCACGATGGAGCTACGGTTTTCATAGATGACGGCCGCCTCAGTTATGCGCTGGAGAGCGAAAAGGATAGCGGGGTAAGACACGACAGCATTTCAACGACACTCTTCTTACGCTCGCTCAGATTCAAAGAACCCCCTGATGTGGTTTCTGTCTCGGGCTATTACCGAGGGTCACTTCATGAGTTCACGAAGTATGACGCAGTTGACCCAATGAATCTCATTGAGGCGGGTTACTGGGATGAGGGGCCGTCCGGGAAGACCGACAGCGAGGGGACGTTCGCAGGGCATCGCGTGCGGCAGTTCTCGTCGTCGCACGTGCGCTCCCACATAATGTGCAGTTATGGGTTGTCACCCTTTCCGCAAGGCCAGCCGTGCTACGCATTGACATGGGAGGGCCACATCGGCGCCTTGTATCACATCGATGAGAATGTGTTCATCCGCAAAGTCGGCGATGTCTTGATGTATCCGGGAAGCAAGTACCTGATGCTATACCCGCTGGCTGGCGTGGTGGACTTCGATGCGGCAGGCAAAATCATGGCGTTAGCCGCTTATGGCGTCAGACGGAGCCCAACATCGGAAGAGCGTGAGCTCGTCGAGACCATAATGTCGCTTCACATAACAGATATATGGAAGTTCATCTTTACTCCGCTGAAATCGAAACTCAGCAACAGCAGATACTTTCGAATTGGCGTCGAGTCGCAGGATTTCAAAGATCTCGCCTGGCAGTTCTCAGCAGCTCTTTTCGATCGTTTCCATGAATTCGCGAAGAAGCACGTCACGCCAGGGCTGCCACTCCTGATCGCCGGGGGCTGTGGACTGAACTGCGAGTGGAACTCCCAATGGAAGCAATGCGGGCTCTTCGCAGACGTATTTGTCCCACCTTGTCCCAACGACTCGGGCGTTGCCCTCGGTGCCGCAGTGGATGCGCACCATCATTTCACAGGACAAGCCAAGATTGAATGGAGCGTATATTCTGGCGACCCGTTCATTGAGGATGTGCAACAGTCGCCGGACTTCGAGAGCAGTCCGCTCGACCTGCCCGAAGTGTGCCGTGCGCTTCTGAACGGGGATGTCATTGCGTGGGTTCAGGGGCGGTACGAAATGGGACCTCGCGCGCTCGGTAACAGGTCGTTGCTGGCGGCGCCATTTTCTACCGAGGCGCGCGACAAGCTGAATCGCATCAAGCAGCGAGAGAGCTTCAGGCCAATCGCTCCGATCTGTCTGGAGGAAGAATTCAGTAGACACTTCGAGCATCATGGGCCTAGCCCGCACATGCTTTACTTTCAGCGTGTAAGATCTGCGGGCCTCGCTGCAATAACCCATGTCGACGGCTCGGCGCGAGCGCAATCGGTCAATGACCATGATAATCCAGCGATCTGCTCACTTCTTCGCGAATTTCGCGAACAAAGCGGCGTGGGAGTTTTGTGCAATACATCCCTGAATTTCAATGGCAGAGGTTTCATCAACAGACTCAGCCAGTTGTTTATTTTCGCGCGTGAACGGGAAGTTGGTGGAATGGTTGTCGGGGAGCGGTTCTGGAGGCGTATACGAACAGCGAGCTGATCATGGTGTTATAACAGCGTGCACAGACGGGAAGTGTTTCATCCCGCTATAAGGTGTTACGCTTCTACTCGGAGCACCACACGGAATGTGTCATGAAGGCAGTTATCTTGGCCGGTGGCTTCGGTACTCGTATCAGCGAGGAAAGCCACTTGCGGCCCAAGCCCATGGTCGAGATCGGCGGACGGCCGATCTTGTGGCATATCATGAAGATCTTCTCCGCGTACGGAGTACACGAATTCGTGATCTGCTGCGGCTACAAGGGCTACATGATCAAGGAGTTCTTCGCCAACTACTTCCTGCACACCGCGGACGCAACGTTCGACCTCTGCCGAAACAGCGTCGAAATCCATCAGAACCACGCGGAGCCGTGGAAAGTGACATTGGTGGACACCGGGTTGCAGACCATGACTGGTGGAAGGCTGCTGCGTGTGCGCGAATATCTGAGCGGCGGCCGATTCTGCCTCACGTACGGCGATGGGCTCAGCGATGTCAACATCACCACCCTCATCGCGTTTCACGCGAGGCACCGACGCCGGGCTACTTTGACGGCTATTCAACCTCCGGCCCGATTCGGCTCGCTGGAATTTGACGGTGACCGCATCACTCAATTCGTGGAGAAGCCCAAGGGCGATGGTCGCTGGATCAGCGGGGGATTCTTTGTACTCGAGGATGACATCTTCCGCTACTTGCGCGACGATCACGACATCTGGGAGCAGGGGCCGTTGCAAAGGCTTTGCAATGACGGCGAGCTCGTCGCCTATCGTCACGACGGCTTCTGGGCGGCGGTGGACACCCTGCGGGACAAGACCTATCTCGAAGAGTTGTGGGTAACCAACCGCGCTCCATGGAAGGTGTGGCAATGAGCGAGGCGTTGTGGTACGGGAAGCGAGGTGTCGCAACATGAAATGCCGCCACTGCCGCGCTCCACTGGCCTTGAAATTTGTAGATCTGGGGAGCGCCCCCCTTTCAAACGCCTATATGACCGAACAGGCTCTGCAAGCCCCGGAGCGCTGGTATCCCTTGAGGGTGTTTGTGTGCAGCGGGTGCTGGCTCGTGCAGACCCAGGACGACACGTATGCCGAGGAGATCTTTACCGACGATTACGCGTATTTCAGCTCGTATTCCAAAACCTGGCTGGAGCACGCCGAACGATACGTCAAAAAAATGGTAGCGCGCCTGGATCTGGGTGCGAGCTCGCTCGTCATCGAGCTGGGCTCGAATGACGGTTATCTACTGCAGTATGTAGCTGGACGCGGCATACCATGCCTGGGCATCGAGCCAACTGCAAGCACTGCGGCAAGTGCCCGCTCGAAGGGAGTCGAAGTCGTCGAGGAATTCTTTGGTGTAAACCTGGGCATGGAGTTGGTGAACCAGGGGCGACAGGCAGATCTCGTGGTCGCCAACAATGTCCTCGCGCACGTCCCAGACATCAACGACTTCGTCTCCGGCATCGCGCTTTTGCTCAAGAACAGCGGCATTGCGACGTTTGAGTTTCCGCATTTGTTGAACCTTGTTACCCATAACCAGTTCGATACGATATACCACGAGCACTATTCGTATCTTTCGCTTCTTGCTGTGGCGCGCATATTCGAGAAGAACGGCCTGGAGGTGTTTGAAATCGAAGAGATCCCTACGCATGGCGGCAGCCTGCGGGTGTATGCGCAAAAAATGGAAGTTGGGCTGCGACCGATCCATGAGTCTGTACGTGCTGTCGAAGATCGGGAAATATCCGCGGGCCTCAGAACAAGCGTCTACTATGCTGATTTCCAGTCGCGCTGCGACAAGGCAAAGAACGATTTTTTGATGCTGCTGCTCGAGGCAAAACGGCAAGGCCAGGCCGTGATCGGTTATGGCGCGGCCGCCAAAGGTAACACCTTGTTGAACTACGCTGGTGTACGCGCGGACCTCATCCGCTATGTCGTAGACAAGAATCCACACAAACAGGGAAAGTTCCTGCCAGGAAGTCGCATCCCTGTCCTGAACGTGGAGCGCATCCGCGCAGACCGCCCCGACTATATCCTGATTCTGCCCTGGAACATCCGCGATGAGGTCATGACGGAGCTCGATTTCGTGAGGGAATGGGGCGCACACTTCATCACCGCGATCCCGCGGCTGTCCGTAAGCTGACAGCCCGCTCGGTTCGTCAGCCAGGACTTCATGCGCCGAGCTATTGTGAGCGGAATTTCCGGCCATCTGGGCCGAGAGCTCGCACGCCAACTTGCAACCTCTGGTGTAGAGGCGCATGGCATCACTCGGCGACCAAGCGCTGTAGATTTACCTGGTCACCAGGACGGGCGCTTACATCATTTTGACGGCGATACCGAGGCGCTTGTCGGGATTTTCGAACGGATTCGTCCAGAAGCCGTATTCCACTGCGCAGGTTTTTCTCGCCGCCATCACCTCGCGGGCGACGTAATACCACTCGTCCACGCCAATGTGCTCTTCGGCACTCAGCTACTCGAGGCCATGAAGGCCACCGGGTGTCCACGCATAGTTATTGCCGGTACCTACTTACAACATTTCAACACCGATTCATACCGCGCTTTCGACCTCTATGCGGCCACCAAGCAGGCCTTCGAGACAATGGTCGAATATTACGTCGATGCCTACTCGCTATCGGCGGTCCGGCTAACGCTGGCCGACATCTATAGCGAGACAGACACCCGGCCAAAGCTCCTGACCGACATTGCGCGGGCGCGGGCGCGGAATATGCCCTTGAGACTGCGTGGCCATGAAGCATGGATAGACCCGATACACGTGTCCGACGCAGCCTCGGCGTTTCTGCAAGCGAGCGCCCTGCTCGAAAGCGACGCTTTACCAAGCCCAGGAATATCCAGATACTCGGTAAGCTCCGGCCGCGACATCAGCGCAACTCAAATCACGGAGATGTTCGAGAGGCTCGGAGGGCGCGCCATCGCCGTGGAGCGGGCGGCGAACGATGAGGAGCCACGAAAAATGAGACCATGGCGAGGTGCGATGTTGCCGGGGTGGACACCTCGAATAACACTCGAGGAAGGCATCCGGCGAATTGTACAAACAGGCGATCGGAGGTGAGAAAAAAAAGAGGGACGATCGCTTCGCCCAGGCGATGGGCGCGGCGGCTTGCCGCGGGTCCGCGCCCATCGAGGGTTGCTGGGGTCGGTCAGTCAGCGGTTGCCGCTGATGAGACCGTAGGTCTGGTCTGTTAGACCTGGGCCGGCACTGCTTTGCTGTAACTGCGCCTGAGTGCCCTGCCCTCAGGTGTAGCGACGCGACGCCATGGCCTGAGGGCTACCTCAGAACCATATCTGGTTCTCGCGGCTGGCGGGGTTGTTGGGGTCGAAGTACTTGTCTTGCCAGGTATCATCGGCGGCAAGGCCTGAGAAGGCGTTCTGTCCGCTCTTTTGGATCTGGTATCGGAAGCGGTAGTGGTCGTAGACGTCGAGGACGTGCACGGCGTAGGCCTGCGCAAGCGCGGTATGGCCTTGGATGATCATGAGATTCTCGTCGTTGTTGTAGGAAGCTTGGAAGCCGTTGTTGTGGCTTCCCGTGCAGACGACGCAGTTGGGGGTCATGGGGTCGATGACGACGATCTTGTCATGAATGATGGCGTGGGCGGTCGGGCTCGATTTGAGCAGCTCTTTTTGCCAGAAGGCGAATTGATCGGTCACGGCGCTGGCGGCGGCTACTTCCACGGGGGGCTCGCCGGGCCGGTGTATCAGGGTGGTGTTGAAAACGCCGACCGCTTTCGGGTCGGTGACGGCGCCTCGCACGAGGAGGTTGGGATTTTGATTCTGGATTCTGGCGGCCTCGTCGACCACGCTTGGGCTGCCGGGTTGGAACTGCAGGAAGAAGATGGCTTCCTTTGCGTTCGCCATGAGGTCGAAGACTTGCTTAAGGTCAGGGGGTGTGTCTTCTTGCGCGCCACGCCGGCGATTGCGGGCGTGCTCAGTGTCGGGTGAGAACCATACAGTGGCCTTGCCGTTGTCGACGGGGACGTCGGTGGCGCCCGGAGTCTCGTCGGCGGTGCGCAGAGGCTCGTCTTGTCTGGCGTGGCCGTTGGCGGGGGTGTCGGCTTTGAGGCGCTTCCAGTATTTCAGGTAGGCCGCGGCAAGGGCGTCGTTCTCTACTATGAGGGCGTTGTTGGATTGTGCGCACAGGGCGGTGGCTGTCCAGTTCGTGCTGCCGAGGAGAACGGCTCGTGGGACGTTGCCGGAGTCTACGTAGACGCAGAATTTGTTGTGTCCGATATGGCCGCTGGCCAGGAACCGGTCGATGATCTCGTCGTCGTGGACTTCATGCAGGGACTGGCGGGCGGGCTCGTTTTCCTTGTCGTCGCTCCCGGTGTTGGAGAGGATCAGGTGCAGCGACTTGGCGGCCAGGAGGGCTTGCAGGAGCTCGGGGTCGGTGAGCTCGTAGAGGGCGGCGTAGCAGGTGCCACCTCGGGCGGCCGCGCGGTCGAGCAATAGCTTGACGCCCCCGATGATGTCTCCGGCAAGGCACGCTCGCAGCGGGTCGCCTGGCTGGTCGATCCGGTCCGTAAGGACTTTGAAGTTGGGTGCGCCGGTGGGGCCGGCGGGGATCTGGTGTGAGAGGAATTGCGTGGAGAGGATGCCACGGTTGAAATAAGCTTTGAATGTGCCCCGGTCTGGTGTGAGTGTCACGGTGTTGGTGACCATTGCGGTGCCCGGGATCTCGGTCAGCGGCTTTTCGCTTGCAGAATCTCCCGTGACCGCGACGACGCGGTAGCTGTAGGTCTGGCCGCGCTCGGCTGTGACGTCTTTCCAGGAGAACTTCTGCACTGGCCAGACAGTGGTGTCTTTGGGCTGCCAGGGCTCGTTTGTCTGGCCTTGGAATCCGACCCAGGCGGGTAGCGGCGTCCAGGTGGCCGAGGATTCGGGGATGCCGTTCTTTCTGAAGATGGCGAAGCCGAGGCAGTTGGGGATCTTGGCGGGGACCCTCCAGGCGATCTGGGCAACGTCGTTGTTGGAGAGTGCGACGGCTTGAGCGGTGGTTGGCTCCGTGGCGCTGTCACGGGCTGGCCGCCTGGCGGGAGTGGTGCTGCCGGTGCTCGAGCTTCGTGAGCGGACGGTGGGCTTGGGGCCTCGGCCTCGGGGACTGGCAGTCCGGGTTTTGGGCGTGCTGCGGAGTGCTGCGGAGGTGGAGCGTTTTTTTGTTGCCATCTGTGTTTCTCCATCGGGTGGGTGCTTCGACCGTGTGTCCTGGCGCGGCCCGGCTCGAAGCGGTTTGCGGTTGAAGAGGGTTCTGTGGTTGGAAGCGCTCGGGTGGTAGCTGATCGGTAGTCAAAGGGGTGTTGTCTTGTCGCCGCTCAACATGACAGGGGCGATCTGTTTCAAGACCCAGGGGGCAGTTTCGGACGTGCGGTCGAGCCTGATCAGGATGTTGAACCGGTCACCGGGCCATTTGGCTGGAATGCCTGCGGGGGCGGGTTTCAAGGCCTGAAGGATGGGGATGACATCCTCGTGCTGCCAGCAGACGAGCACGACTTCCGCGCGCTTGGAGATGGCTTGGGCCAGGGCGGATTCCTGTCCCTTGGTGTAGTCCAGATTGATCTTGGCCCCGAGCTTTTCGGCCAAAGGGGTGAGGGTCTCCAGCGGGCGTCGGCTCCTGGTGCCGTCCTCCTCTCTTTCGGATGGATCGCTCGAGGGTGCGGAGGCGAACAGGGCTGTTGGCGTGGGCAGCGAGCTTTGCCCTCCTAACGAAGGCACAAACAACTCTGCCCAGGCGCCCGCACGTTGCCAGCCTCGCGCGGTCAGAGAGCGTTTATCCGGAGCGCCTGTCTCGTCTATGCCGTGCGCTTCGCCGGGGACGGGTTTTTCCGCATGGCGGATGATCATGATTGTCTGGTTGCTCACGGTCTCTCCCCTTCGGTCGGTCCGTTTGAGGGTGGAGTCAAGCGGGGTTTCCGGCGTTGTCGGTGGTGGTGGCTTGTGTGTCGAAGCGAACGAACAAGGCGATGGTTTCGCCGCCAGCGAATCGCACGAACAGTGCGCCGTCGCCGTTGATACGATTGTCGCGCTCGAAGGCGCCTTCGTTGCCTTGCATCATGTGGATATCGTGGACGCCTCGGCCGAGGGCGAAGCCGACGTCTTCCGTGGTTTGGTTATCGTCGAACTTGTCGCCGACGGCGATGATCACTGCGAGAGAGTCGTTTTTTGCGCGCTCGATCTGTGCGTCCAGGAGTGCCGAGAGGGTGATTCCAGCGCCGTCTGGCGGAATGGGTTGCATGCGATCGAGCTGGACCAGGCCGTCGTCACGGACGTAGTCGAGTCCTTCGCCGCCGGGTCCGGTCCTCAGTGGCTTGAAGAGGTGCGGACCGTCGGCCAGTTCTGCCAGGCCAAGCTTGGTGTTGCCGGTGTACTTGGGGTCGAAGTAAGCCACGACGTTGCTGCCGTCAACCGAGCGGACATTTACGGCGATGCGAAACGGGGTGCCGGCTACGTCGACGAGGATTTCGTAGTGGGGGGATCTGCCGCCGGGGTTTTCCTGTCCGTCGGTGATGCGGCCGACCAGAACGCCGTAGACGGATTTGGAGTCTGGTTGGCGAAAGCGTTTGTGGGGCATGGGGTTGTCCAGTAAGTTGGTGTCACGGATTGTGCGTTGCGTTAGAAGTTGGCGTTGGGCACCGAAGGGTGTCGGGTGTTTATCATCGCCATTCGTGGGGTACGCGTGGGTCCGGCGGGGGTTGTACCATGGTTGCGAGGATGCGAGATGACAAAAAAATTGAGAGAGGGTTCGGAACGGGGAACTGCGTTGCGGTGGTGTTGGGGAATATAGTGATTGGGAGGAGGGAATTCGTTTCAGCGGGATTGTGTTGCGGGTTGCGAGGATGGGGGGTGATGGGAGAGTCTTGGGAGTAGCGGATTCAGCGATTGCTGTAGTGGCCGCTGCTGGAGCGCACCAGTTCCCGACGGGAGGTGGGGGGCTTCGGGGGGAATGAGCGGTGGAGGCTGCGGCTGGGTGTGGGTGCGAACGCCCGGCTGATGCACGGGCTTCACGGCAAGGTGCTCGGGGGGCATGGGCCCTTTGAAGGTGACATGCGACATAAGCTATTGATTGTACAGGCCGAGACTCTGTTCGACGGGGAATGCTCTCCGATTCATCGCCCTCTTCTGCTGCAGATTGTTCCTGGCGACTCCTGGGTGTAGACTCCCGGTAATTCTCCGTAATCCGTCCTCGGGAGGTCCTATACGTGGAACGGGCTAGCACAGTTGCTGAAGAGCGTGCTCTGGTGAAGTGGTATGCCGCTGCGCGAGCGGCGCTGGCGCATAACCGGCCGCTGACGACGGCCGCGCCTGCTGCTTCGGCCCATCGGCTGGGCAGTGATCTGTCAGACACGGAGGTGCTGGCTTTGCGGAGTGTGGGGGCTTTCAAGGATGAGACTCCGGTGCCGCCGGAAAGTGATCCGCTGATCAGCAGCCATGCCCAATATATGGCGCTGTTGGAAGAGAGCCTGTCGGCTACGGAAGCGGCCAAGATGTTGCATGTAGATGTGAGCCGCATTCGGCAGAGGTTGCGGGAGCGGTCACTCTTCGGTGTGGAGCATGAGGGGGCTTGGCGTCTGCCGCGATTCCAGTTCGAGCGCCGCATGGTGATTCCGGGATTGGCGCAGGTGTTGAAAGCGTTGCCGGCCGATTTGTTTCCACTGGATGTAGTCGATTGGTTTGTGTTGCCCGATCCGGATTTGCAGTTGGAGAGCGATGCGGAGCCTTTGAGCCCGCGTGAGTGGCTGATTTCGGGGCGGCCGGTCGAGGCGGTTGTGGCTCTCGCAGGCGATCTGACGCGCTCCTGACTCGCTTGTGGCCAAATTTCCGGAGCCTCCGGGCGTTGCGGCGCTCCGGGAGATTACGCCGCAGACGATCGTTCTTGCGGCCGACACGATGCTTGCGCGCATCTACTTTGCCGCAGGCCCCTACCCTACGCGTTGGAATCGTTTTCGCCATTTCGGGCCGACGGGCGCGCGTTGGGATCATCATTTGCCGGATCTGCGGGGCGAGGCGCGAGAGCAGGCGCGCTCGGTGTATTACTGCGCGCCAGATATCGACACGTGTGTGGCTGAGGTGTTCCAGGCGACCCGGCGCATCGATCGGGTTCGCGACTCTCCGTGGCTCGTGGTGTTTGGATTACGGGAGGCGGTGAGGCTTCTGGACGTGCGTGGGGCGTTTGCTACCCGGATCGGGGCATCGACGGCAATTCATTCCGGGCCGCGGGTGCGCGCGCGGGTTTGGGCGCGGGAGCTTTATGAGGCGTACCCCGAGATTCAGGGGGTGTATTACGGGTCGTCGATGAATGGGCATGCGCCGGCGGTGGTGTTGAATGATCGCGCGGAGGATGTGATGCCGGACGGGCCGGAGGTGCATCGGGCGCTGAATGATGATTTGTTGGTGGAGGTGTTGCAGAAGAGTGCGTGGCGGTTGGGGTATGGGCTTCGATAGCTGAGGAGTTTGTTGAGCAGGTGCGGGCGAGGTGCATGAAGGATTGCATGGCGGCGCAGCTCGATAGGACAACTGCCGCAGGGTGCGGCTGTGCGATGTGCAGGGTCGCGAGCACATTACCTCGGTGAGATGTCTCGTCAGCGATGGTCATCGGACTTATGCGCTAACCAGTCGCCACGTGGCGGGTGAAGCGGGCTGGCGGGAAGTGAAGAAGGGAGGAAGGCTTGAGATCGAGAGGTGTCGACGGGAATACACCCGGTTCACGCACGGACTGTGTGCGATCGTTCGTGGTGATGACGATCACGGTGAGTTTGGAGACTGCGCGTGGGTGGCATTCAACCTGCGGTGGATTGAGTGAAGCGGCGGGCTTGGGCATGGATGCCGGTGCGGATGGACGTATAAACACGTTCGGGGAATCCGTTGAGCAAGCAGGAACGTTGCCCGGTCCGTGGCGGCGTACTCGCTGTTGGCTAGCAGGGCCAGTGACTCTGTAATCGAGGGGCCGCCATCCGCTTCGTATTTTTGGGTTTGGGAGCGACCTGTGGCTTGGCAGAGGTCCTCCTGAGGTAGTCGCGCGATCCACATGCCGCGTTGGGGGCTTGAAACGCGTCTTTCGAGTGTCGGATTCGGTTGCGCCGATCCAATGTCTGTCGAAGCGCGTCACCACGAGTACTCGTTTGGCGCCGAAGGTGCCGATGGCCGATTCGGCACGTATGCTTTACCAGTCCGCCACGTGGTCGTCAGGCGTCGAACGTTGTCGATCGCTTAGGGGTTGGAGCGTTGGAGCAGGACACGCACCTGCAATGCAGAGAGGAGCTTCAGCAGTTGTCCTAGGCTGACGACCCGGGGATCGCGCTCGATCTTGGCGATTCGGGTTTGATCCAAGCCGACGAGCTTGCCGAGGGCAGATTGGGTGAGTCCTCGCGCTTTGCGGAACGAGCGAAGGTGATCGGCGAGTTGGGCAGGGGTTTGGAGCCGGAGGCGATGCGTCTGCTGCAGAGCGCCTGAGGTGTGGGACGTGACGTCGATAGGATCCACCCACATAGTGCGATGCGAAGGACACGGTTTCGCGGAAGCATTGGATCCATCCGTTCCACCGCGCCACTCGGTAGTGTGTCTATGTGGTGCGCGGCAATTCTTCCGCGAAGGATAGGCGAGAACGCAATGGACGGAATTCCGTAAAACACCTGCGTGTCTTGCTGCGGTGCGCGTGGATTGATGGCCTGATTGTTTGGTGACGATTCGAGCGAGTTCGGGACTGCCGCCTACCCCGGAGTTAGAGAGGGGGCCTCAATTTCGGATGCTGGCACATAGTTGTGCCGTTGTGGAAAAACTTCGTGCATCCGTGTTGAGTAGCTGGCAGCTCTTTGATGAGTGGACAGTGGTGGCTGACTGAGCCAACATACCCAGGTAAAGAACGATTGGGAGTGTGATATGCATATGCTGGATACCGTTCAGGAAAATACTCCAAATGTACGCTCTGTCAGGTACACGATCGTCGAGAGCAGGAGTCGTTGCTCGCAGTGCAACGCCGTTACCACTGTATTTGCACTCGCGTTACCTGCGGGCTACGAGTCGCTCACCGCCTACGACGATACGCCGGACACTGAAGATGGAGTGTGGGAGGCGACCGGAATGCCCGCTGTACTTTCATATGTTGAGCACCTGTCGGAGGCCGTCGCCAATCGCGTTCGCGCCCTCACGTCGCATTATCGTATCGATCGGGATATCGAGAGTGGCCATGCACTCTGGATGAATCATTGCGAACACTGTGGGGCGGCGATGGAGGAAGAGGAACTGCATAGCGACCTTGAAGGGCCATTCGGGCCCAATCCATACGAGGGGTTGGAGCGAGTGCGGCTGTACGAAGTGGGCGAGTCGTTTGAGGGGTGCGCGGCTCGGGAATCGCATAATCTCATCCCTTTGCATGGGTGAGGAGCATCGGTACGCGCGCATTGGGAATGGAGCGGTTTGGGTGCCTAGATACGCGGAGGCACAACCTGAGGTACAAATGTGCGTGTGGCAAAGACGTACGGCATCAACGTTATTTGCTATGGTGGTTAGTACTGTCGGGTCTGCACGTTTGCTAGAGAATGCAGTGTGAACAGGTCTTGGCTAACTCGCGGGGTTTTAAAATGGAGCATCCGCGGCGAGCTATGTTAATGCGGCCAACTCAGGTATTGTGTTTGAGTTGATACAAGCAGTCCTGGATCGGGTGGCAGGCCGATCCAGGACCTACCACAGTAACCCTAACCTCGAGGCATGCCATGGAGTCAGAGATGTCTCATTCTACGCATTCAGCGTCGGTATTGGACGCTGTTTTGGGTGCGCATCATACGGTGTCGCGAGCAACGTCTCAAGAAGACCGTGTAAGCATCGTGAGCGATCTCGTCGCGATCAGTGCGCACTTGCAGTTTGTTGCAGGGGTCGCGGTAGCATTGGACTTGGCGCTGCGTCGGCAGAACGCGGAGCGGGATATGGAGCTGGCGGATTGCTTGCGGTTTGGGGTGATTGATTCGACGGCGCGGGAGTTGGAGAGAGTTCGTAGGTTGGTGGAGGACCTGGGCGGGACATTACCAGCGGCAGGGCAATAGGAGCAGATTCCATCATCAGGGGCTTGTGTATCTCCGGGGCGGGAGCACCCATTGAGTGAGTAATGAGTAATCCAGATGACGTCAACTGGAATCCCGAGCGCTGGGCGTTGATACGGCCGCAAGCCCGCACGATGGCGGCGATGCGCGCTTCGTGCTTTGCCCAAGCGTCGATTGAGGGCAATCGGGTAATCGCGAGCTCCACATGGTCTGTCCTCACACCCGCAGAGGACGGCGCTGGTACTTGGGGCCACCGTCCATAGCACAATTGACCTGCCATGCTGCGGGCGGAATGGTCATTTCGCCGGTTGGGATCCGTTCTACGTTCGTGCCCGATCAAACCAGCTGGTGTTCTCACGAAGAATTCTTTGCTTTTCCTTGCCGATCAGGTATTTCGCAACTCGAGTGATGGTGGCCACTACAGCGTTCCTGTCGTCGAGCTCAAATGAGCGCACTTCGATTACCTCATAGCGACGCGCTCTGAGTTGCTCGCGGATAAAGCGATCGCTGTTGGCCTGATGGGGACTTCCGTGGAGGTGTCCCGCCATGCCATCCACATAGATACAGATGCCCGGTTCATCTGGGTCATCACCGTTGTAGAAAAAGTCCGTGATGGTGAAGCGCGAACCACCGAGGTCAATTCGGACTTGCGTCTGCGGTACTGGCAGACCTGCTTCGACCAGAAAACGCAGGAAGCGCTGCTCTATAACTGTCTGCGGTACGCCCGCCGTAGTTGGCGTTTTGGGCAAACTTTCGGGAATGGGATGTCGCTCAACCAGGGCTCCCTGGGCGACATTCAACAGCTCAGCAGCCCGGTGGCGATCCAAGTGCTCGTGATAATAGCGATTGCGGTAGGTCTGAAGGCAATCGACGCACGAACGCTCGCAAGCTCCGGGACAGCTCACAACGCGCTCGAGAGCCGCCATCCGAACCTCATCCCATCGTTCGACGAGCTGTTGCAGAAGTCCCGATCCGCCCGGCATCGGGTCGTATAGAAGAACGTCGATGTGCTCCTCGCCGGCGTGCCCGAGCGCGATGATCTGGAGATCGTCCACCTCCATGTCGAGCACTCCGGCAGCCCCAATACGCAACGCTTCGACAAAGCTGAATGCAGAAACGCGGTCGGCCACATCGTGAAGACCGAGCACATCCACCTCTACATCCGCGAAGAATCCTGTGGGCGCCACCCGATGCCCGCAGCGCTCCTCGTGCTTTGTCTGGAATTCCTCCCGTGAGCGCGGGGACGCGTAGGGGCTATGGGACTGACCGCACGCGAGACATAGAAGATAACCCAACTTGCCCTTTTCCACTTCAGCGCGTGGTCCGACGTTGACCATCCGCAGCTGCAGTGCCCGGCGTAAGCGGATCTCCAGCCCGTCCCAAGTCCAGCTGGTACCGCCGCGATGAAAGCCTCGCTCGGCAGCATAGATGTCCACTGGCATTTGAAACCGAAAGTCCTCTTCGTCCGAAATCTGCGACTGTGACGGCAGAATCACATCGCATATGGGGATGGCCCGAATCTGCTGTTCGCCCAAAACCGAAGTGGAAATGTCGATCCCGAGCTCCTGTACGACTTGACGCACAGGATCAATGCTAAAGCGCACGGCCTCATCTGGAGAAAGCTGGAATCGCCGCGGTACGAAACGATAGCCGTTCGCATAGATTGCGTTACCTGGCACATACTCTCGCAAGGCCAGTGTAGGAGGTCGCGGCAGGGCGAAATCGGAAAGCCCCTGGGCCGTACGCGGAGGCTCCGCACAGCCGACAATATTGCCCGATTCCAGACCATACCCCGGCAGGAATCCCTCTCTTGCGAGGGCACCCATCGTATCCGAATCGTCCGAGCCTCCTTGGGCTTGCGAGCGCGTCCGTTTCGCCTGTCCTTTGAGACGCTCGATAATTTTTTGACAGCGGCGGCGGTGTCCTTGATCCTCAGGGTCCAGGACGCCCATCTGCGCCTCCTCTTGAGCAAGTCGGGACAATTCACCCCGTGCCCAGTCCAGCCGACGCTTGAATCGTCGCAACACCTCTTCTAAAGATTCCGCCATGCCATCCACCATTGCGGCCAGCCATTGCGGCTGAACTGAGCTCGAATCCTCCTCGGGCCACGCTTGCCTGAACGCTCGGTCAACGGCAGCAGTGATGAAGGCCCGGTTTTCGGCGATCAAGGTGGCGAGGTCCGATACGTTCAGTATTTCGGGGCGCACTTCTCCGCCAGGCGTAAACAGATAAGGCCTCAAGGTTGCCGGGAAGCAGCGCTCGAGGATTTCCTTCATCCTCAATTGCTGTTCCGTGGTGCTTGTCATGGTCAGCCAATGAAGCGATGTTAGAACGCAGGCGTGCACGTGTTTACGTAACATCACCTCGTTCTTGAGATTGAACCGCGGCGGTTCCACAACTCCGCCAAGGAGCTTCAGAGGTGCCCGAAAATAGGATTGATCAAAACCGGTTGCTTGAGCGTATGTAATATCGACCGCCATTCGATGGCGACGTCCGGCGCGTCCCGCCCGTTGCCAGTAATTTGCAGCGCTGGGAGGCACGTTGCGCATCAACACCGCATCCAGTGCACCGATGTCAACGCCCAGCTCTAAAGTGGGCGTACATACCAGCGTGTTCAAGTGCTCGCCCTTTCCCTTGAATTGGTTTTCGATGCGCTCGCGAGCCTCTGCAGGCACTTGGGCCGAGTGTTCAGCCACACGCAGCATGGCATAATTCCCGTCGAGCACGTGCAGGTCGAAGTTGTCGGGCTCATCCTCTTCCCAGATGAGCCGGCCTCCACAGCGCCACGCGAGACACAGGCCGGTGGGAGCTCTACGGACTGTGGTCCTCCGACATCGGGCACATCGCCAACAACCGGTATGGGCGAGGAGCCGCATTTTACTAACGTCTAATTGCAAGGCTCCGGCGCTGCCGGGCAACGGCTTGCCCCAACCCTCGAGCGTTACTGGGACCAGGACTCGCGCGCTCACGAGCATCGTCCACAACTCGCTCAGGAATCGTTCAACCTCGTTTTCTGCCAGCCCCCAGGCGGACACCGCGCTCCAGATCTGGGTCGGACGGGTTCCGATCCACTGTGTGATGCGCGTCGGCGAGTCCGACGGTGCTCTGGTGAGCTTCACCCCTTTGGGTCCACCTGAGAAAGCGGGAAAATATCCATACTGAATCTCCTTGTCCCCACTGCGCCAAAATTTCCCAAAGAGCCGTGTGGGCTCGTCGTGTAGAACACGCACGCGCCGCTGGTGATCCAACAGTGCAGAAACGCCCTCAGTCAAGGCACTGGGCTCGAATCCAAGGCGTCGCGCCCAACGTGTAATCACCTCATGCCCGGAATCAACTCCCAAGTAGTCCACCTTGAGTCGGCCCCAAGGCTCCAGACCCAGGCGCTGCTTAACGCCGGTGGCGATTTCGCGCAAAATCTGCAGGCGCAGAAAGTACAGTCGCTCCTCCCGATGCTTCACACCTGCATCTTCTTGCGGAGTGACTTGCCAGACTTCTGGAATCAGTGCGCGCGAGAGTTCCCGATCCTGCTCGAGGATCGCATCCAATTGTTGGCACACATCTCCCACAGAGACGCCGGTTTTTGACACGGCTTGGGATATCAACGCGCGCAGGCGGAAACGTCGCGCGTGATCGCGCATCCATCCGGCTTGGAACGCGGCATCTTGACGATTGTCGGCGAAGACGAGCAGCCGCGGCCGTTCCGAAAGGTGAAGCATCGATTGGCTGAGCACGTGCACGTCAGACACCGAAACAGCACGAACGGGCCGCGCCGGTTCGCGATAGCGGCCGCCAGCAGGCCGACGACCTGGAGCCTGACAGGCGACGCACGAATGTAGAACCCCCGGAAGATCCTTCTTATACCTGACAGCCTGCACCATCGCTAAGCTGGCAGATGCACGGCAGCTGAAGCACTCGCTCGAGCTCTGCTCCTGGAGCGAGCCGCAACGTGAGCACACCCACAAAGGGTACAGGCGCCGATGTTCGTAGCCATGTCCTGCGGGCAGCGGCGCCTCACTTGTCACGTCCCCGTTCTCATCCACCTCCTCTTCCTCCTCGTCTTCGTCAGGCTGAACAACGAGTCGATCTACAAGGAGTACGCGGGTCCCATTCAGCTCTTCAGCGAGATGCTCCCAAACACGCATGGTACCGACCAGATCCCCTCCCTCTGGACCAGAGCTGCTGCGCGCGAGCAGGCGAAAGTCCTTAACCCAGGTCTCATAGTAATGTTGTCCACACGTTGTACAGGTCAGTAACGCAAGTCTGCGCCAACCTTTGCCGAGCTCTCGTTCCGCATCCTCCCCCGCGAGCCACAATCGTGCCGAGCTGTCAGGATTAGAGAATGTGACCACCGCTCCCCCAACACCCCGGATAAAGCTGTGCACAACCGGTCGGAGGAGCGGATCGGATCCATCGCGACCGCAAGCAACGCCGAGTGCCAACCAGCAGAGGATCTCGTGTTGAGACACCTCCCTCCCCAAGCTCTCGGTCAGCACACCTGAAAGTTCTTCCAGAGAGCGCGGGGTACGCAGCAAATCAGCGAGACGGAACACGATCTCATTACTTGCCAGCTGGGAGGCAAGCGACTGTTGCCATCCTTTCCTGGGTAATCGCGCTCCCCCCAGCTCTTCCAGGCACACAGAGAGCCGCTCCGCGACAACATCGTCGGGTGCATCAACCGCTGCTAGTAGGCGGGTCAGGAGCTCAGGGACGTTGGATGGAGGTCCGGCAGGAAGTGCTCGCCGCTCATTCCACCGGAGCTTGTCATAGACCTCGCCCACTAACTCAACGTACTTCGCATTCACGCCGAAGAAGCGGCGAGCAAAATCAGCTGCGGCTCCGGGACCGCGCTCCGTATCGACCATGGTCGCGGATGTCGCCACGCACATCACTTCAGTAGCGTCTTTTCCGCAGAATGCACGTAGGCGTCGAATCAGGCATGCGGTCTCCGCACCTTGCGCGCCACGAAACGTATGCGCCTCGTCAAAGACGAGGAATTCAAGAGGTGCGTCCGCAAACAGTCCAACATCCTTTCCGCGGGTCAGCAGTAGCTCGAGCTGCTTGACATTCGTGAGCAGAATGCGTGGTGCTCCCTCGGGACTGCGCATGGCAGCCCGGCTGGCACGTTCTTCAGCAGGAAGTAAGGAGCCTGCCTGACCCTGTGCACGCATCTGCTCAAGCCGGGCTCGATAGTCCGAATTTGACGATCCTTGTGGCATGCGCTCGGCGTGGACGCCCGCTTCGTCATCAGGCGTTTTCCCGACATACATTCCAAATGGAATTCCACGTCCGGCCAGGAGGCCGCGCAGCCGATCGAGCTGATCCTCTGCAAGCGCATTCATTGGGTAGACCAGCACGGCGAGGATGCCAGGGGGAGCATCGGCGTCCATCAATTGCAAGCACCGGCTGATAATCGGGTACAAAAAGGTCTCGGTCTTACCTGATCCCGTGCCCGTAGCCACCAGGGTGGTCTTGCCCTGCTGGATTGCCCGAATAGCCAGTTCCTGATGCTTACGGACTGTGGGATACGGGGCGATCGCTCTCATCCCGGGATGAAGTATTCCCTCCCTGATCAGTTCCTCGATGGTTGCGCCCTGCCTGAAGGGTCGCGAGAGGCTGACATACGGTCCCTGCCTAAGCGGAGTGGCCCGGCTCTCCTCGAGCCGCAACAACGTCCGCATCTGCTGATAGAGATCGGTATCCGCAAGCGGATAAGTTGTCATCTGATAACGCAGGAAATCAGAGACAACCTGCTCGGTAAATGAGATTGGATTGAGTGCCATAGACGCCTTCCCTCCCCACCCTGGCGGTCTTCGATGATCGACTAGTCTTTTCCCCAGATTCGTCCTTCGCCGCCGGTCTCTGTCACTAGGATTCCGTCCAGTTGCACTTCACGGACCCACTCTCCAGAACCGCGTTCATACACCTCAAGCGTGTTGTGCTGTCTATCAAACTCGTACCGGTAGTTGTCCAGTTCCCAGGCTTTCCGACCATTCGTTCCTGCCCCCATGTAACGCGCCGCCGCGAGCGGTCCCTGAAGAGCTCGTGGTGGAATGTGATAGTCAAAATGGCTGTCTGTGTTCCCCGCGATTCGGCGGGCAGTGATTTGTTCATTCAGCCAAGCTTCCAGAATCTGCTCGATCTGGATGTCGCAAGAAGGGGGGAGAGAGGATACATGCAGGTGCTCACAGGCAGCGTTTACAACCGAAATCTCCGCAGGTCGATGCTGAGCCACACCCACCGCCCATTGTGTTGCTTCGTCCAAGTGGCGCCATTCCTCCCCCAATCTCAGGCTCCCGTCCGGGAAGCAGGGAACGGGTGCGAAACGATAACTGTTCTTGTCGAGTTTCCTCTGCAATGCCAACAACCCTTGATTCTGGTCGCCAAACGCCTGGTAGTACGACCACAAGCGGCAATTTTGATCCAAAGACAACTTGCGGCTGTTGTCCTGGCTGAACGCTTCTAACCAGATGGAAACGTCAATCCGCTCCTTTTCTGTCCAGCTGTCGGCCTTAGTCTCTGGAGCGCAGACGCTCAACACGCTCTCCTCAATCACGCAGTCCATCAACTACCAGTGCGCTTCGCATTCATGCGCGCCGCCATACTTCGTAATTGCCTACCCGTCTCTCCGACCGAATCACCAAAAAAATGCTCTGGCCAGTTCTTCAGGCGTCCGAATTCATCGGACTCCAGACGCGTGAGTTTTGCCGAGGGGTTTTCACGCTCGATATAATACAGAGCGCACTCGTCATTCCGAATTTTTTCGGCAGCTATCAAGTATTGCAGCCGTCGAAACAGATGCTCGGAGTGAGTCTCCAGCATCACCTGCAAGCCTCGCCTCCTGGCCAGCTCCACGAACATATCAGCGAGAGTCGCCTGCGCCACGGGGTGGAGGTGACTCTCCGGATCTTCACACAGGATGACAGATCCTTCGGGCACAAAGTGCAGCAGCACAATCACGGGCAGGACCTGTGAGACACCGTAACCCACATCGACCAGATTTGATCTATCCCCGCTCCGAATAACCTCAAGCTGGTACAACAGAGAGGATCCTAACCTGCGCACTTCGATGCCATCAGCCAGATCCAGGCGCTTGAGCCACTGGGAGACATCCGCCAGCAGTGCAGACGTCTCCTGGCGCGTAGTGGAGCTGATAAGTGCCTGAACCGTTTCGGTACCCGCCGGGCCAAGCCGGGTAGGATCCTGTTGTGACCATGTAACCTCGCGCGCGGGTTGAGGTCGCAGTGGGCCTAGAAAATGGAAAGTTTTCAGTGCGTCTCTCACCGTCAGGATGGCATTGCGAACCTGGGGACCGAGCGTTGGCCCGAGATCCGCCAGTGCTTCCTCCGAAAGCTCAATCGCCCGCCCAGGCTCATACGATTTTTTCGGTTCATGCACATCGCGTGCGCCATCCCAATTGGGCAGCCTGAATCGCGGGCTCAATAGCTGGTACGCATTGTGAGTGCGCGTTACCTCAATTTTCTCGCCCCGGAAGCGATATGCGAGCGACTCGATCACCGGACGACTACTGACCTCCCGGAATCGGACGTCAACAGAAATGCCGTTTTGCAGATCTATTCCGACACCGATCTCCTTGCGAGTGTCGTGCTGATTCACCACGTCACCGAAGGCGCCGAGGTTCACCCCATCCGCCAGTCCGGCACCGAGGTGCAGGTGTACTCCCGCATCCGTCGCCTCAACGGTCTGCTTAAGCATCCGGAGCGGCTGAAGGATGCTGGTCTTGCCGGCGGAGTTGCGCCCCAGAACCAGGGTGAGGGGTTTAAGCGCAATCCCGTTGCTCCAGTGCTCCTCTCCCCAGTTGCGATAATTAAGAAGCCGGATTTCTGAAATCGTCATGGGAAGTGGCCTTTCTGCGGTCGAAGTTGCGCTGCTTTCAGGAGCAAACAATGTCAGTTGCGGAGGCGACGAGGCTGTAACGAGGGGAGCTGATTCCGGGACGCCCCACGCATCTTGGACAGGGTGCGTTTTTCCGTGACCGAATCTCCGCGCGAATTCAGCATCTCCAAGAATCGCGCGCGCATGCCCCTCGTACTCGATTCGAATCTCGTCAGCAGATTTTGCAAGTTGCCAGTCGTAAAATCGAGGACCCATGCGATCCGCAACAGGTTGTTCGGCAGCAGCACGTTCGTCATGCCCGAGACCATAGTCAGCTAGGCGAAGGGACGCTGGCAGCATCCAGCCCTCACCATTATTCAATCCCAGGAATGCAGCGATGCCTTGGCTAACATCGCCTTTCTTATCTATGAGCTGCTGAAGATGCTCGAAAGCAACCAGCGTTAGGACCGGATGCCGTAACTCCGGGTCCAGCTCTTTGTCCACGCGCCAGAATGCCTTGGTGTCCAAGGTACGACAAAACACCTTGTCAGCAAGCTTGTCCTTCGGATGGTCGCAGTCGCGCAGTATCCAGCGGAAGTCTTGTCGCGATATGCCGTACAAGGCTGCAATTACAGCATCCAATGTGCAACGCAAACGAAGGCGCTCATGCCCGCTAAGCGCCGCTCGGCCACGATAGCCATTCAATTCGATAAGAAGCGGCGCAAGGGCTGGATTCCAATATAGCGGCGCTACTATATTCTCGATCTGTTTTGTCTTGTCCCGCGGCACCAGCGGCGTCTCGTCAATGACAAAGTAGTTAAGATGCAGCCCACCGCAGCGGATTCTTGCCACAAAGTCATATACAAAGCTGTTAAGTATAGCCGACAAGACGAGCGGCGAGCCTGACGTCAGCAGGATAGGAGAGGAGTTGCCGCATGGCCAAGCAGGGAGGGCACAAGAAATCATAGTTCGCGAGTTGGTTGCGGCCGTGACATCCATAAAAGCTACCCGCGATTGCACAGACGATTCGGGCCGCTCCTCAAAATAGTCAGTCCGCCTTAGAAGATACTGCGGCTCTATGAGCTTTTCATCCCAGGAAATATCCCGCCACACGGCATTTCGACCTTTGCCCGCGACCCAGCCCTTCCTGCTGAAATCGAATTGCCCAATCATCCGACCTTCGTACAACGGCAGCAACACGTCGCCATCAGGACCGGTCCACATTCCGTATAGATCCGCTCGGTATCCGGCCTCGGCTGCCTGCTCCCGGGGAATAAAGAGCCTGGAATCACTTGTCATGTGAAACTCAGCCGAATATCGGATGCCCCAACCTTCGCGCGCTGTATCTCCTAACAGTACGGCGTTATCGTAGATTGCTTGGAGAACCTGCAGATCACGAGCTTCGCGAAGCTCGAGTATCGAGAGGCTCTTCGGACATAACTTTTCGAGAGTCAAACGCGATATTAGGGTTGGCGCTTTCACACCCCTGAGGTCGTCCGGAATCTCTTCGGCCTCGGGGGAATCGTTGATCCCCAGCCTGCACAATAGAGACAGCTTTTCGCTCGTGGAATAACAGTCCCTACCCAAACGACGCGTCACCAGGATCATCTGCTTCGAGGCATGATGAATATCCTGAAACACCTTCCTTTCATTCTGGAATACGTAGATCAGGTCGAGGTTACTGCGAAACACTAACAGCTCGCGCAAGTTTCGCGATCCATAGTCACTCAGCAGTGCTGCCGGCAATACCAGGCCCAGAGATCCATCTGTTTTCAACAGTCGATAGGCGACCTCGGCAAACATCTTGTAGGTGTTAAGATCTGCCGACCCCTGAAACGAAAATGGATGCAGCGAATCGGCGTAGCCAGTATGGCGGGCTCTCTGTGCCTTCCAACGTTCACGTAGACGCGTTGACTCCTTTGAGTTGCGTGACACCAAAGAGATTTGCGCTCTGCCCTCCTCGTCCATCTGGTCACCGAAGGGGTGCCCGGCATGCCGTGCAAAATTGGCCTCATCCTTGAATCTTGTGGAATACTTAAGCCACTCCTCCTCGATACGTGGATCTTCCGCGAACAGCTCGCGCTGACGGGTGAGCGCTTCCTGCTTGCTATAGCCACGAAACAGGGTGTCGTAGTTACTGAAGAATTCCTGACTCTTGGGTTTTTTGGTTTCCCATGGCGGATTTCCCACAACCGCATCAAACCCTGCGCCCCGCTCCGTGAACACATCCGGGAACTCCAGCTCCCAGTGAAAGAAGCGTCTCTGTTCGCGAACAGTGCGGACGATTTGCCTGGCAGCCTCCGATGGCCGAGCCAGAGCCGCAGGACTTGGTGCGTGCTCCAGCTCATCCAATGGCCAGAACCAGAGTGCACACCAAGTATCAAATGCCTCGCGTACCCTAGCCAGAGCCGGATCGGGAGCTACATTTTTCCGCCATATTTCAGCACGCTTGTCCGGCTGCGAAGCGGGAACCTTCCGAAGCGTTCGATACAGCTCGCGCACACGAGCTATAGAGCTTTTCAGCTCGTCATCCGATACACCTGAGGTAAGCCAATTCTCCTGACCAGTTAGTAACTCCACTAGCTCGGTAAGCACCGCCTGCCGACGCTGCTTGAGCACCGATGCCCAGATATCACTCTCGTGATTAACACCACGCCACCTTTCGTCAGGACTTTGGCGCCACCAGGCAAGTAAAGGGTAATCACGAAAATGGTCCAGCCAGGTGCCGACCAGAGCATCCCCACACCGGAGCTTATGATCAAGGAAAGTGAACGGTAGCCGGCGGTCAAGGGTTTCGACCCAGAGCGAAACCCTTGCCAGCTCAACAGCCAGTGGATCCAGGTCAACACCGTAGAGACAATGCTCGACCACGGCGCGACGGATAATGGCCTCCACCCGCTCGGATCTCTGGTTGCGATCCGCTTCCGGGATCAGCTCACAATCGATTCGCACCAGCTCGCCATTGTGCGGTAGTCGATCATGTTCGTGAAGGGATCGCGCCACGGCTTCAGTCAGCACACGGAGCGAGGCGACGAGAAAGGACCCCGAACCCATTGCGGGGTCGCATACCTTGATCGAAAGCAACTCCTCAGGTGCGCGACTTTTCCCAGAGCTCTCCAAGAGCAACGGCGCAAGCGTTCTGCGCACAATCGGAAGAGTGAGCTGCGGTCGCGTGTAGAACGTGCCCGTGCCTTTGCGGGTCCCGCCCCAACGGACCAGATAAAACTCCCCCGGCAGTTTCACACTGGTGATCAGCTGCCTGGCGGCGCGTTCGATTTCTGCCTGCTGACCACCTCGACGGCTCTGACCACGCCGAGGTTTCACGAGCTTACTGGCAACCGCCGCCCTCGCGGCCCAGGCCAGTGCCCGGTTCATCGCACCTGCATGCTCTTCCTCGGCAGGTGAATTCTCGATAACGTCCTCTACAGCAACCTCGGTACCAGCGTCCTCGTTGGCGGATTCATCAGAGGTCTCTTCAGCACTGTCACCATTGCTCTCGTCCTCGCCATCTGCCTCTTTTGGCCTGACCTTCATTTTGTCGACCAAGCCAGCAAGCTGCTTGTCGCTCATGGCTTCCAGCCGGTCGAGCGGCAATGCCGGCTGGTCGCCGAGTGCCAGGAAGACAATCGGTTCGCTGCCAGCACGGTGCAGCTCGTAATCGAGCAGGCCTTCGTAGAGGATTCCGATGTACTCGCTGGTTAGCTCCGTGAAATCGACGGGGGTTGCGACAGTCCTGAAGGTCGCACCATCCCGCACGCGTTCAAGTGTGCGTGTAAGGAGAACAAGGATGCGGTAGAGAGTTTCGTCATCAGGGGGGGCGGCCGTCGATTCCAGCAACCCAAGCTTCCGCTGGATCGGATCGCCCTCCGAATCCCCTGCCCTGAACAGCTCTCCTCCATAGGCAGTAACGAGCAGTTGCGGGTGTGATGAGCCTGTGTGGAGCAGCCGGAATAAAGCCACGAGACGTGACCAAGCGGAATGAGCAGCTTGCCGCCGTTCCCTGCCGGCGCGCTCCAGGGCGTCCAGTAACCCACGCAGACCGTAGCCCCGGTAATAGATCGGACTGTCGACTGGGAGCAGCTCGCGCGCCTCGGCAAAAAGGATGACTACAAGACGCATAACGAAGTGGCAGGCTGCATCGTAGACGGCTTTTGCCGCGGCCTCATCCCAGGACGGCTCCAGCACCGTGCGACGTGCCCGAAGCAACAGCTCAACGGCATTGCGGACCCGCTCGCCGAGTTCCTTGGAGAGCTTCGCCTCGCCCTTGCGGGTTTGTCGTATCGCCGCAAGGAGTTTGAAACCTCCGCCACTATCCAGTGCCAGAGAGGGTGCTGACAGAACCTGCCGGAAAAGCTCGAGTGTGGGCGCAATCGCATCTGCCTCCAACCATCGATCCGCAGTCCACTCTACCCAGGCGAAGTTATCCGAGTCCGCAAAGACCAGCCGCCATTCACGACCATTTGTGAGTAAGCCGAGCGGAATGCCCCGGCGCCGCAGATACTCGACCACGTGTGCCAGCGCGCGCCGGCCTTTGTGCAGACCCACGCGCTCGGCGGTTGTCGTGAACACGGCCAGGGAGGTGCATTTTTCGGAAGCCAACAGCCGCTGCGGCCGTAACTCGGTTCCGTCCAGCAGTTTCTCGGAGTCCGAAGGCGTGAGCGTCCGTCCCTTTCGCCATCCATCACGCAGCCCGCAGATCTCTTCGAGAACAAATTCAATCAGGGTGGAAAGCTCCGCACCCTTTAGCGCCTGCCCCGTCGTGGTCGCCAGCAGAGCGTCCCTCAGCCGGTCAACCAGCCAGGGCGCTGCGGCAGGCGCCTCGGATAATGTTTCGAGCGCGCTCCGATCCAAGAGCCTTCCGCTCTGGCTCAATTCGACCCAGTGATCCAGATGTTGACTCATGGGGACTTCACGGGCACCCGGATCTCCACCGCGACCGGGTAGACGTGGGCTTGTCCACGCAGACAATAGCGGGCTGGCAGGATACGATCGACAGTCCGCTTTTCTTCTTCGCTCAGGCGGTGAATAACAGTCTCGTAGTGCTGACGGCGCAGCGCCAGCTCTGCTTCTTTGTCGGCAAGACTGCGTCGCTCCTCTTCGTCCAGCTCCGCGAACAGGTATTGCTGACGCCGCCCGAGGTAAGCGGCGATTTCCTGCTCGAGCCGCAACAATTGGTTGTCACTAACCGCTTTATCCAGCTCGCGGCGCCGCTTTTGGAATCGTTCCTTTTCAAAGCTCGTAACACGCTCGCCTGCGATGGCTAGGCGTTGTTTGAGCTCAGCGGTCCGCGCTTTCTGACGGCGCGCGATAAACGCCTTCAGAGCTTGATCCACACTATCCCAGATAGATCGGACTACATCGACGGACTGAGAAGTGCTGTCCATGGCAGGAGTCCATTGAGTCGCCGTGCCCTCTTCAAGTGGCGCACCTAAGACACCACCGATTACGGGCAGCGCTATCGTATGAACCCAGTGGTAACACGACTCCCGCAGCTCGTTCACCGCCAGTTCCTCAAGCGTAACGAGTACCAATGCGTCCCATGGGAGGTTGGCGACGCTCCGCGCACACCAGCGGGTTGCCGCCTGAGGGCTGCCGGGAAAGCGATAGCGCGCAAAGGTCGACATCACACGATGAAAAAGTGCATGTCCGAGATGAAGCAGTCGCGAATCCGGCTCCGGCAAAAACACTGGCCGCCCGGAACGCAATCTGACGTAATGCTCTGGATCAAACACCAGCGCACATAGCGCGCCGGTTGGCCCTCCCTGGCGCAGAGTCTGGTCAACGACCTCTTGCCACGCTGGCGGAACAGGGTGGACCAGTCGGTCGCGACCTTGCTCGTCTGGTTTGAGCCGCGGGCGACCGATTCCGATCGCCATAGCGGTCTCGAGCGTCTCCCGCAAGCTGTGTGGCGTTAGATCAAGATCCGCGCGCAATTCATTCGACCGGGCGCTGTCTTGTGCACCCGGAAGCGGCTGCGAATCGGGAATATCCTCCAGCAGGTCACGTTGTGCGGAGCGCGCATTCGTTAAGGCAAAATCCAATCTGTTTTCGGCGTCCTGCGCATCCGCTTCTGCTTGAAAGTGCGCCAGGAGAGCCTGTGCGAAAATCTCATCGGTGGCGACCCGATCCTCACGAGTCTGGCTGCGCTTCTTCAGAACCTTGCCGAGAAAGCGGACCGAAGCCTCGTCGCTGCTGTCGAAATGGAAGATATAGACATCGCGCTCCTGCCCGTGGCGGTCCAGGCGCCCGTTGCGCTGTTCCATTTTCCCTGGATTCCAGGGAATATCCCAGTGCAACAGCAGACGGCAGGATCTTTGCAGGTTCAGACCCTCGCCTGCGGCATCTGTCGCAAGCAGAATCCGAACCGGACTTTCTGGGTTGTTGAATGCGTCCTTGACTGTGTCTCTTTCCTGGTCGGTCATCCCACCAAACAAGCAACTCAACCATTCGCCCGCGCCGAACTTTGCGCGGAGGCGGACGCTGAGGTACTCGAGTGTTGCCAGATACTCTGTAAACACGATCAGCCGCTCAGCGCCGGGGCCCGATTTCCACTGCTTTGCGCCACGCAGGCGATCTTCGATGAGTATTTCGAGCGCCTCCAGGCGCACATCTGTCTTGACACAGTTTGCTGCTGCTGCGACGGCCTCCCAATGGGCAGCCAGCTCCAACCCCGCCGGGATCTTGATGATACCGATTCCGCTGATAGCACTGGAGACGTCCGCAATTTCCTCACTGAGTGTATCGCGCCACTGATGCAGCCACCCTCCGACGGTGCGATCCGCCTGTCGTTGACGGCTCTCCCGTTCAGCATCGTTGTCTGTGTCATCGGCCGAGATCGCAGTTACGCGCGCAACACTGTCAGGACCCAGGGACTGCATAGATAGCCCCTCAAGCAGGTTGAGCCAGCTTTGACCGAATGCCCATGGTCCCGAGAGGAGGCGTTTCTGCAGAACCTCGGCAGCGAACGCGGCTGCAGAGCGCTCTGAGGCAGGCGCTGAAGCTGTCACTTTATGCAACGACTTGCGGAACCGATGGAACGCCCCGGCGAGCGCCAACTCTTGCTCGCCAAATCTCAGTTCGGGTAATGCTTCAACGTGCCTTTCAGAAAACCGCGCTGGCTCCCCACGAGCCGTATAAGAGTGGTTGATCGTGCTCTTGAGTCGACGAATGACGGTCTCGGCAATTCGGGCACGGTCTTCGGCGGTGAGTTCGGATTTACGCGTGAAGCGCACTGGATCCAGAGACTCAAGCAAGCCGGAGAACGAGCGCGTGTGCCCATTGTGGGGCGTCGCACTTAGAAAGATTCGATGGTCAAACCAGAGGGCGATCTGTTGGAGCAGTCTGGAGACATCTGAGTCCTCACCGAAGCTCGCCGGCGCAAGATTGTGGGCTTCATCAACGATCAACAGGTCCCAACGCAACTGTCCACCTTCCGTAGGCTCGGCGGTGACCCGGAACTGCTCGAGCACATCCGGCTGTTTCAGATAGTGGTAACTCGCAATGATGCGCTCGTGAATACGCCAAGGATTCGCATCCAGGCCTAACTCGCGTTGCAGTCGTAAAGTATGCGGACGATCCACCACCTCGAAAGGCAGCGAGAATTTCTGATCCAATTCCTCACGCCACTGTGTACGAAGGGAGGCTGGGCATAAGATCAGTACACGCCGGATTCGGCGACGCAGCATGAGTTCGCGAAGAATCATCCCAGCCTGAATTGTCTTTCCGAGGCCTACCGCATCGGCCAGCATCAGAGCCACGCGAGGCATCTCCAGTGCCCGCAGTACCGGGACGATCTGATATGGCTCCGGATGCACGGCCCCAAACAGATGCGCAGCAGGCGCCGGGCGATCCTCTTCGAGCCCGGAGAACGGCAATGAAGGCGTCAGGGCCGACCAGCGGGCCGCTCGCACCATCGCGTCAAACTCGCGCGTATCCATTGGGGGCGCAACGTCGATGCGCGGAAGGGCAGTAGGTTCGAGCAGTTCCGTCCCTGGCTCGACTTCCCAGAGCAGTTGATCAGATTCCGCCCCGATGCCATCCGTGTATTCGACATCTACCAGATGCAGGCGGCCGCGTTCGTTGGCGTCGAAAGGCTGTACGGCGGTGACAAGGGCACGCCGATTCCGGACAACCGCCATCATGCCTTCCCGAGGAAGAGGCACAGCACTCAAATTCTTGTTCCAATCACGAGGTTTAACGTTGTACCTACCCTTTCCGAGAAGGATCTTCCGTGTATGGGGTTTCGAACTCAGTTTACGGCGCTATCGCGCTATCTGAGGTAAGTCCTTGATTATCATACCTCGAAAATGGCACGACCTGGGGCTGTCTTTCCGAGCTAGTCGATCGATCCGCCCAGCCCACGTAGTTCCGTTCGGTCGGCGAAGCGTCACTGCAGGCTTACGGGCCCCTCGCACGAGCCGGCGGTGCCAGTACGCGCCAGAGACTGATCAAGGAACGCGGATTTTATCGTGTAATCACATCGAAAGAGCGCAGCCTATCCAGCTGTCGCGGTTGACGCCCCGGATGAAGTAGTCCAGCGACCTTAATGTAGGTGCCGTCGGCCATGTGTGCCTGATCCGCCTTTGCATAGTCATCGGCATTGAGCCGGGCACGCGCCCGAACCTGCAGTCCTTCGGGGAGCAGCAACGAAAGAATGACGTCGCCCGACCGGCGGCCGTCTGGGCCCATATCTCCTTCGAGGCGCTCGACGGTCCCGATAAAGACGTCGTCGGTGTGCTTCTCGGCAGACCGCAATTCTCTTCGCACCTCTTCGATGCGGGAGAAGTAGTCGTTTTGTACGCGCACGAGGGACACAGGCTTTTCGCCACCAGGAGCCGAAATCGAAGGTGCCCAGGTAATGGCGACCTCGATGGAGTTTTTGAGCGTGCTGTCCTCGAAGTGGGTGAGTGCTTCACAGAAATTCGATGAGATTAGCGGGATGTCGCTCTTTTTCTCTGCCTGAATCAACGAATCGAGAGAATCGGTTTCGATTGCCGTAATAAGTTTGGTTAAAGCGCGATGTAAAACCACAACCGTGCGGCGCACGAAGGGCGATTGCGGTTCCCACGGCGATTCTCCTTTGTCCGCATAGAATGTCTCTTGCACATCCATGGCGTGTACAGGGCAGGACACGTTCAACACGAAGCTGCCCGGTTGCGTGTGCCTGAAGCGTGCCAATTCGAGCAGTTGCTGTGCTTCCGTTCGACCTAAGCGCGGATGGTGGACTTGCGGCTTTAGAACCGTGTGAACCGAGGAGGAGAGCAATTGCTGTGCTCCCTCGATCATTGAGCAGACGAACGCGAGGGGAAGCGATTGGTCTTCAACGCGAGGTGCCTCGACTCGAAAAGCGACCGCATCATCGCCTACTTCTAACAGACTCTTCAGGATCGATTGCGGTGATCGCGCTTCGATCGCCGCCAGCTTTTCCACGGCCAGCTTGACCGCTTCCTCATAGTCTGGCGCAGTTGTATCCATCGGGAATACAATCTGCCGGCGGTCGAAGACAGGGTTGCTCAGCACGTAGAGCCGATCTTTGGCTGCCTCTTTGACGAGTACCCATCCCTTCGCTTTCGCGTAGT
Source organism: uncultured Steroidobacteraceae bacterium (assembly GCA_964494895.1). Lineage (GTDB taxonomy): Bacteria > Pseudomonadota > Gammaproteobacteria > Steroidobacterales > Steroidobacteraceae > 13-2-20CM-66-19. The sequence continues at coordinate 39,220 of CAZBTV010000027.1, forward strand.
CCCGTAGGTCGGTAGGGGCAATCGGGGTATTCAGTTTCATAAGGCAGGATAGCTTGGGAAGTCGCGTCTGGACAGCCTCGCCATCAGCCCTTTGAGAGCCTCGGCGCTAAACGTCTGGATCTTGGGTAGCTTCACCGTGACGCCAGATTCATTCGACGTAGCCGGTGCACCGCGAAGGCTTTCCCAATAGGCACAGCGTCGTAGCGCAAGCTGCTCGGACGAGTGTTCCAGCCACTGGGAACCATCCGCTGGAAGAAACAATACGACCAGGATCCGCGGGATGGCGACCGTCTCCGTACGCAGGTCGTCATAACGAGAAATGCCTTTCAAGTAATAGGAGAAATTGGCGCCATCATCGGCCGGCTGAGAGATCGTCGCTTTGAGTTGTACGTTCAGAGTGACTTCCGAGAGATACCCTCCGCCTTCGAATGGCCCCCACGCCGTTACCGTGGCGTCGATTCCATTGTTGTCTTCGTGCCGCGTACCCATTTTGCAGGACATTCCCGCATGAGCTGTGACGGCGTGAAGATAAGCGTAGCTCAGTTCTGACTCGATATTGGGCAAAGAAAGAGATTGCATGTGGCTAGGTGTTTGAGTCTGGTAATCCGAACTGAGTTGATTCTTGAATGTCCTTACGGATATGCCGGATTATAGCGTCGATTGCGCACTTACCGCCCGTGATTGTGCAGTGGAAAAAGAACTCTTGGGGAGGCAGTTTTGAGCCCGCATAGCGCGCAAACAGAGATGTGTCGGCATACGCCCAGCGGCCATTGCGGTTCAGCGCCATAGTTGCATCGTCGTGAAGATTGTCCGTGCCGCAGCGGATTCAGGTCATGGGCGCCGCCGCCCGAGATCAACTTGGTCACTGACCAAGTCGCCTGCGGGGGCTCAAGTTGGCCAGTGACTAAGTCCCACTCACTCGGCCGCCGCACACTCGTGCGGTCGGTTGCGCTGCAGCGCAATGCATACGGCGAGCCCGCAGCAGCGCACATTTTCGCGCGCTGTTTGCTATTCGGCTGGATTTTGAGCTTACACTTGCAAGATGGTAGGGAGCACGGAAGTTGAAGTCAAAGTCCTCTGGAAAGGCCGCGAGATCAAGCGCATCCGCCGTCCGGTGAGAACGGTCGACGGATGCGAGATGGTTACCTATAAGGGCACACTGCATCCCCTGCAGCCGGGAGGGATCATCGAGCTGCATCGACTGCCGACCGATACACCAGCTGTCGAGAAGATCACTGTACCGCTCATTGTTGTTAGCACACCGAATAATTGCCTCAGGTTGGATGTTCCCACCGAATGGGATGAACCCCAAAAGTCGGTCATTCAGGCGCCTCCGGATCGGAGACAGCTGGTGGATGCAGGCCCTGGTACCGGCAAGACGGCAGTAGCCTGCGCGCGGGTGGCGCGGCTGATTGATCACTACGACATCTCCCCCAGCGCAATCTGGTTCATCAGTTTCACCCGGACAGCCGTGCAGGAGATCCGCCATCGGCTGGGCGCATACCTGACAGACGGACGTGCGGTATTCGCGGTAAAGATTGCAACCATCGATTCGCATGCATGGGCTCTGCACAGCGGCTTCGAAAAAAAAGCGAGCCTGACGGGCAGCTATGACGAAAATATTGAACGGGTGATCGAGCTGATCCGCTCACATGAGGGGGTCTTCGAACATCTGCAGTCGGTTGCCCATTTGGTAGTTGATGAGGCGCAGGACGTTGTGGGCCCACGCGCCGAGCTGGTCGTCGCCCTGGTGGAGTCCTTGTCGGTCAGTTCGGGAGTGACGATTTTCTCGGACGAGGCTCAGGCCATCTATGAGTCCGGGGATGAAGATGGGGGCTCAGGCGTCTGCTCCAGAGGAGGGTTGGTTCAGCAGCTACGTGACTCGCCACTGGGCTTTATTGGCTGTGAATTGAGGGATGTGCGGCGTACGAGTGATACGCAACTGCTTCAGATCTTCACAGATGTCCGCAGGATGGTTCTTGACCCGCACTCCCCCGCAATGGCAACCAAGTTCACGGCCGTGCGCGAGCGCGTATTGAAGCTGGCACACATAACGGTGTCAGAGCTCAAGCAGGCAATTCCGGAGGGCGACGCGTCGAAGTCGGCCTTCGCCCTTTTCCGTCGACGCGCGGATGCACTGCGCGCCTCGAGCTTTCAGGGTCTTATCCCGCACCGGCTGCGCATGTCAGGTCTGCCGGCGGTGATTGAGCCTTGGATCGGAGTCATGTTCACTGACTTCACCTCCAAGAGGATATCGCGAAAGGAGTTCGAAGCGCGTTGGCCGAAGGTGACGGAAATCGTTCCTCCTCCACTCGACGTTCAGGCCGCCTGGCAGTTGCTAGTTCGTTTGGCGGGCGAGAGTGAGACTCTGGTTTCCGTTCTGGAGTTACGCAGGAAACTGTCACGCCGCTCGCCCGCAGCGGAGGTCTGCAGGCCGGACTTCGGACTGCCCGGTCCGCTATTCGGTACAATCCATGGCAGCAAAGGACGTGAGGCGGACCATGTTGCGTTGATGGTGCCCCAGGATCGGGCGGATCCCGCGAAAGTGGACCCTGATCGGGAGGATTACGAAGCGCGGGTCTTGTTCGTGGGAGCCACCCGGGCTCGACGCAATCTGATTGCAGTCAGTCCCTTTCGGTCGGGACGCGTTCGAAAAACTGAATCAGAGCGGGCCTGTATTCTTCTCAAAGGCCCCAACCCACGCGCGCAGGTCGAGATCGGTCGTGAGGAGGATTTGCGCGCAGAAGGCCTCGCTGGCAGGTCGCGCTTCGCCTCTGCTGATGACGTGCGTCTGGCTCAGGATTGGTTGCTGTTGAATGCTGGACGCATGCACTCAGCGGTCGCCGCTGCGCGCGGGGCTGACTTCGCATATCACGTCTCCGCGGAGCGGGACACGCCTGCGTTTGCAGTGCTGGACATCCATCTGAACCACGATCTCTTCGAAATAGGACGGATGCTCAGCCAACAGGCCGGCACGGGAGCCCGACTGCGACCGTCCGGCTGGATTCCGCACATCCGGGTATTTGGTGCGCGCACCTTTGCGGTGCCGGCCGGCAACGATTCCTCTGGTCTCCATGAGCCCTGGAGTGTCAGCGGGTTCCTGCTCGCACCGCTGATCCACGCATTCACTGCAGTTGAGTTTGTACCCTATGAGCGCTGATCGCGATCTGCTCGTTCAACGTCTACACACAGACCTTGTTGGGCCGTTGCAGGACACTGAGGTTCTCAACGGGGAGTACCCCGGGGACGTTTATCTGACAGGTATTCTGTGGCCCAGCCGCGAGCTGATGAGCGCGGAGGAGGATGACAGGCTCGATGCAGCCGGGCCCGGCGGCGGGTCTGAAGACGCGACGGAGGGAGAGGCCGAGCAGGTACCTCTGACGGATCTCCGCCGTCCGTGTACGGCGGGGCTTTCTTTTGCCGTCACGGCCGAAGACGAGCCGCGTATTCAGGTCACTCTCGAGTTTGCGCTGTACCAGCTGCAGACAGGGGTGTCGGATGACGCGGGTCATTCCGCGGCAGCCTCGACGGGTCAATGGGTCCGGCGGCCGTACCGCATCCGCAAAAGTCTCAGGGTGACTCCATCCGATGAGGGCAGACAGCCGATCGAGGAAGCAGAGTTTCCGGGCGGCATTTCGTTATATGTCCGTTCCGTGGCCGCGGACGGCTGTTGGGTAGTCACGGTAGTCGTCGTGAATGGGATGTCTCCCTCGGAGCGCGACCGCTCGAGCATCGAGCGCGTGACGATGTTCCAGGTGAGTCTTCAGATCCACCCCGATGCGGGCACCCGGCTCGTCGCGAAGCCGCAGGTCGGGAAGCCACGCGATGACGACGAGGAGCGCTCCGCGTCCCTTCTCTACAGGCATTGTAGAACTTTCGCCGTGGGCCATACCTGCTCCGCTCGCTGGGAGGCGGAGCCCGAGGCGGATGAGGCGCAGTCAGTGGCGACGACGTGGTTACCGCAATTTGAGGTGCCACGAGTCAGCCCGATGGCCCACAAGGTCTTTGAACAGCTTACCCGGCGCGCCAGTCTGTACCTGGAAGCTGAATGGCTCGCGACCGCGGATCCGACCCGGCTCCGGGAGGCACTGGAGCTTGTGGTCACGTGCTATTCGGACTGGATTGAAATGCAGGCCGCGCAGGTTGCGGGGCTCGAGCCCACTCTCCAACCGGCTGCCGTGGAAAATCTGGCGAAGTGCCGGGACGTTCGGGACCGCATACGGCGAGGTGCTGCAGAGGTTCTCGACAACCCTTCCCTGCTGGAAAGTTTCCGGCTTGCCAACATGGCCATCGCGCGGCAGCACTCGTGGGATCCGGAGCGCGCGCGCAGTAGATTCAGATGGTGGCCGTTCCAGCTCGCGTTCATTCTGTTAGCCGGTCCATCCGCCTGCAACAGGGGAAATGGGGATCGCGAGGTGATGGACCTGCTGTGGTTCCCGACCGGCGGCGGTAAGACCGAGGCCTACCTCGGCATCATTGCCATGACGGCATTCTATCGGCGTCTTGCGCGCCCGGACCCGGATGAAGGCGCCGGGGTTGCCGCCATCATGCGTTACACGTTGCGGCTGCTGACCACGCAGCAGTTTGTCCGGGCATCGGCTCTCATTCTTTCCTGCGAATCGCTCCGGCGCGGAGTTGGACTGGATGCGCAGCGAGCCAATCGGTTGGGGCGTCGACCTTTTTCAATCGGGCTGTGGCTGGGCGGCGATGCCACACCCAACCATTTCAAGGACGCTCAGAGGGCTTTGCAGTCCGGCGACGGACCCACGCCAAGGCAGTTGCTTCAGTGTCCGTGTTGCCGCTCCGATCTCCAGTGGCGGGCAAACCGGGATCTGGAGCGCATTGATGTGCGCTGTATCAACCGTCGCTGCAATCTGGCAGCGGCTGATGACCTTCTGCCGGTCTGGACGGTGGATTCGGACATCTATAGTGAACACCCCACCCTGCTGATCGGCACCGTGGACAAGTTTGCCCAGCTCCCCCGGCGCGATCAGATTGGCCAGCTGTTCGCTTTCGGGACGAATAACGGTCCGGATCTGATCATCCAGGACGAGCTGCATCTGATCTCCGGGCCACTCGGTACGATTGCCGCTCTTTATGAGATGGCGCTCGACTGGCTCTGGTCGAATGGCGAGGTGGGCCCGAAGGTGATCGGGTCGACGGCAACCATTCGTCGTGCGCCCGAGCAGGCGCGCTCGCTTTTTGACCGGCGTACGGAGCAGTTTCCGCCGGCGGGGATCGATCATGTGGACACAGGGTTTGCTGTCCGCGACAAGGACAGCAGCGGCCGACTCTATGTTGGGGTAACCACTGCGGGCCGATCCGCGAAATTCACTCTTCAGGCCGTTGCCGGTTGTCTGCTGCAGGCAGTCAAGGGGGTCATTGCAGACCCCGCCCGGCAGGATCCGTATTCAACTTTGGTCTCTTACTTCAATTCGCTGCGGGAACTGGGCGGCGCGCTGGTGTTGATGCAGGATGACGTACACGATTCGATCCGCCTTTATTCCGAGCGACATGGAGAGATGCCGCCTCGTGCCGCGGCAAACATCGAGGAGCTCACTTCCCGGCGTACTCAGGGGGAGGTCCTGGAGATGCTCGATAAGTTAGCGATCCGGTGCGACGAGGAGGGTGCCGTGGACGCAGTTCTCGCCACGAGTATGCTCAGCGTGGGTGTTGATATCCGACGCCTTGGGCTGATGCTCGTGAACGGTCAGCCCAAGATGCGCTCGGAATATATTCAGGCGACCAGTCGCGTCGGGCGGGACAAGGCTCCTGGCCTGGTGGTGGCCGTGTTGAACAACGCCAAGGCGCGTGACCGTTCACACTACGAGAGTTTCCCCTCCTGGCATCAGAGTCTGTATCGGGAGGTGGAGGTCACCAGTGTCACACCGTTCGCACCCAGAGCCCGCGATCGGGCGCTTCCGGCAGTCCTTGCAGCGATGGTGCGGCATGGTGTGGATCCGCTGCGGGCCTCACCAAGAGGAATGCAGATGACCGATTCACAGGTGACCGCCATTGTTCAGGAGATCGAACGGCGGGCGCATTCGGTGGACGAGACGGAGCTGCATGTCGGTGAGGAAGTGTTGGGCTATCTCCATCTATGGGAGACACGACGGCCCGGGCAGTACTGGAATGACTTCGCCCCGCGGCAAAGCCTGCTGCAGTCGGCGGAGCGGTTCGCCACGATGCGCGCTGTGGACCAGGACCCGGGCGCGGCCTGGCCTGCTCTGAACAACATGCGCAGTGTTGAACCGAGTGTCCGGTTCCGCCTGACTGAACGTCTGAAGGAAGGGGGACCGACACGGTCGCCCCGCCGCAGAGGTGGCAATGGTCAATAACGAGCTCGGCGAACTGCGACGCAGCGCGGTGGTGATGACGTTCGCGCCTGGAGCGGTGGTTGACTTCCGAGCCGAGAAGGCCGCCGTTTCCGCCGTGGTTGCGGGTCTGGAGGAATGGGATCGCAGCTTCGCGCCACCCGGGCTGGCAAACCCGCAGGTCGTGTATGAACCGCGTCTGCAGCGCAAGTTGGGGGTTGCCGGATTCCGGTTACCGCCGGTCGTCTGGGACAGCGGGAATTCTGATTCAGAAGACAATCGCGCCCTGGTTGCAGCGCGGTTCCCGACGTGGATGCAGTGCCCGGAATGCGACACGCTGGCGCAGGCACAGGATTGGGCGAACGAGCCGGGACACGCGTACCGGTATTGTGCTGTTTGTACGGAAGCCAGACCGGGTCGCCGCAGGGTCATGGTAATTCCGGTGCGTTTCGTGGTGGCCTGCTCGGCGGGGCATCTGGATGAATTTCCGTGGCACCGCTGGATACAGCATAAGGATGACTGTCCACGGCTGCAGCAGGCGAACGCCAAACTCAGATTAAAGTCGGTTCGCGCCGGTCTCGGAGGTTTGATTCTGTCCTGCCCGAGTTGCGGGCAGGAGCGTTCGATGGAGGGCATCTTCCGATCGGGGGCGCTCCGCGGGCTGATGCGCTGTCGCGGTCATCGCCCGTGGCTGAGCGTCCAGATGGATCCGCAAGGGTGTACAGCCGCCGCTGGGGAGCCCCCGCGCGAATTGCGTGTTCTTCAGCGCGGCGCGTCGAACCTTTATTTCCCGGTGACCGACTCGGCGCTGAGTATCCCGCCTTGGGCGGACGAACTTCAGCAGACGCTGGGTATGTACTGGGGGCCGATCCAAAATGCCACCACACCCGCGGACCGCCGCGCTATGGTCTTGATGCTGGCTGGGACCGTGCTTGCCGAGGCGTTACGGTATCTGCAGATCACTGCTGAAAAACTGGCCGATCTGATTGATGAGCGCATCAACAACATCAACGCCATCGAAGGCGAAGATCTGCGCCTGGAGGAATACCGGCGACTGAACGCCGGGGTCGATGCGATCCAGGCGGGCCAGAAGGAATTCGAGATCCGGGCTTCTGAGGTACCCGCGGCTGCGGCGGATCACATCCAGACCCTCGCCAGTGTGACCCGTCTGCGGGAGGTCCGTGCGTTGAAGGGATTCACGCGGATCTACCCCATCGATAGCGGTTCCTCAGTCATGGCGCCGCTCGCCTCCGTCGACGTGAGTTGGTTGCCAGCGATAGAAGTGCGTGGCGAAGGCATTTTTCTATCCGTCAGGGAGGGCGCGTTGCAGGAGTGGGAGTCGAAGCGCAATGTTGTGGAGCGGATCCGCGGTTTGCACGATCGATATGCAGCCGTCTGGCGGGCCCGCTATCCCAATCGCCCCCCTCCCCTGGAGGTCACGCCGCGCTTCGTGATGCTCCATACGCTTGCCCATGCATTGATGCGCGAGCTGACGCTCGAGTGCGGGTATTCGACGGCATCTCTGCGGGAGCGCCTCTACGTGCGCGAAGACGCAATGAACATGGCGGGCGTGCTCATCTACACGGCCACGACCGATGCCGACGGCACACTGGGAGGTCTGGCCAGACAGGGAACACCGGGTCGTTTCGAGCGCGTACTGGTGAATGCGATCGAGGCGCAGCGGTGGTGCGCATCAGACCCGCTTTGTATTCAGGGAGAGGTGGGCGCTGAAGGTTCGTTCTCAATCGCTGCCTGTCACGCGTGCTGCCTCGCGCCGGAAACTTCCTGCGAGCATTACAACCGCTTTCTGGATCGGGCGCTGCTGGTGGGCGATCCCGATCATCCTGACCTCGGATTCTTTCATCAACTGCGCTGACGGTGACTCATGGCAAGGATGTGGCCGGCGAAGTTGCGGCCGGATGTGCTGTCCAACCCTTTCCGGGCAGCCGAAATTCGTGTGTACCGACGGCTTCAGGAGCAGCTCGACAACGGCTGGTCCGTGTTCTACTCACGCCCATGGCTGGGACTGACCGCTGCGGGTGAGGAGATTGATGGAGAGTGCGATTTCGTTATCGCCCACACTCAGTATGGAATGCTGTGTGTGGAGGTCAAGGGAGGCAGTATCTCGTGGGACCCCCTCGACGATCGCTGGACGTCGCGCGACAGGCACGGGATCACGCACAACATCAAAGACCCGGTTGACCAGGCGCGCAAATCAAAACATCAGCTTCTGTCGAAGCTGAAGGAGCGCCTGGGGTCCGGCAGACGATGGCTGCGTGTTCGGCACGGCGTGATCTTCCCGGACTGTACGGCCCCGGCGCGGGACATGGGGCCTGACCGCCCATTATCTATCTTCTGTTTTGAGCGTGAATTCGCAAAGGACGTAGCCGCATGGGTGCGCTCGCGGTTTTCCACGGCCGAGGAGCGAGCTGACCAGGAGCAGTCACTGGGTCTGGACGGGATGAAGGCGTTGGAAGACCTGCTCGCCGCCCCGTTGACCCTCAGGGTCCCCTTGGGAAACCTGGTTCGGGCTGAGGACCGGGAAATGGAGTTTCTGACCCAGCAGCAATATCACCTGCTCGGGGCATTCGACTCGATGGATCGGGTCTGTATTCAAGGCGGTGCCGGCACGGGAAAGACCGTGCTGGCGGAACATCTGGCCGACTCGCTCGCCGGGAAAGGACTGCAGACACTGCTGGTATGTTACAACGAGCCATTGGCCATCAGACTGGCCAACCGCCATCAGGGTGTCCCTAACCTGGAGATCGGTTCGTTCCATCAGCTCTGTATGAAAACAGTCGCTGCAGCAGGCCAGCCAGTGGAAATGCCAACGGACCACAGGAACGAATTCTTCGAAGTGGAGCTACCGGAGATGGTTGTGGAGTATTGCGACGCTCCCGGCGTACGCCACTTCGATGCCATCATTGTGGACGAGGGACAGGACTTCCGTGAGCTATGGTGGGTTGCGCTCGAGTCGCTGTTTGTCCGCACCGGTCCGAGGCTGCTGCGCGTTTTTTTCGATTGCAATCAGCGGTTGTACGGAAACCTCGGGAGCAGAGTCCGCAATCTGCAGAGCATACCTCTCCACCTCAGTTGGAACCTCCGCAACACCCGCGAGGTTCACAAGGCTGCGTACCGTTACTACACAGGCAGGGAGGTCGACTGCAAAGGACCTGAAGGGGAACCCCCGGTGCGGATCGTTGTTCAATCAGACCGTTCGATGAGAGAGGCTCTGGGTGAGCTGCTGAGCCGGCTGGTCGAACGGGAGGCGCTGGCTCCCGAGGAGATCGCCGTTCTTGTCCCGGGTGCCGGGTGGACTGAACGCCTTGCGCCCGCGGGTTCTATCGCCGGAGTGCCGACCCAGGATGCCTCGCAGGCGCAGCCAGGTTATGTGACGTTGGATACTGTGCGCCGATTCAAGGGCCTGGAATGCTGCGTGCTGATTGTGATCGTAGATGAGAATCTAGCGTCGGTTGAAGAGCTTTGTTACGTCGCGCTATCGCGGGGGCGTAGGCGTGTTTTCCTGCTGGGCTCTGACCAGAGCCTTGGACGCATTGCCACTGCCGTGAAGTGACCGATTGCCCGTTCGGCGTCATCATGCCGTCGCGAGGGTCTTCACGATCTGTTTCATGACGGGCGGACACACACCATTGCCCAACAGCCTGATCTTGTCCCGTCGGTTCCCTTGTGGAAGGTCATAGCGCTCGTCAAGTCCCATCGCGCGCTTCAACTCCGGAACCTGCAGCATCCGCATATGATGGACGCCCGCTTTGGGCAGCACGAGCGCAAAGCGGTCCAGGGTGGTGATGGTTCGTAACGGACGGTCAAGAGGCTGCCATCCCCCGGGACCATCGGATCCGTAATACACGATGAGAAAGGATTTCGACTGACCGAGCTCCGCTATGGCCCGGCGCGCCCTGGCCTTCGTGTCGGAGGCGCGCCCCTTGCGGAAGAGTGGGGTCATTGTCCACTGATCCTCAGGGTCCAGAATCTCTCTTGCCGACCGGGATGTGATTCCTTTACGGGGTGAGATCGGCGGTGGCTCAGCTTTGCGGTCACAGATGACAAACAGCCGGCGCCTGCTCTGTGGGACTCCGAAATCGGCAGCATCGAGGGTCTGTTCCCTGACGTGATACCCCAGCGCTCTCAGATCGCCAATGAGTTCGCTATACCGCGACCACGGGCGCATGTGGACGACGTTTTCCATAACGATCCAGCGCGGTTTGAACGCTTCAGCGTAGCGTAGTACCTGCATCGCGGTTGCCCGACTTGCCTCCTTGCGGGGGGCGGATCCCTTTGCGCAGGTGTGATTCGTGCATTCGGGAGAAGCGAGCAGCAGGTCTATACCGCCGATTTTCTCTTTCAGTTTCTTCGGGTCGACGTCCTCAAGTCGGCTATTGAGTACCGTGGCTTCGGGAAAGTTCGCCTCGTATGTGGCGGTGGCCATCGCGTCCAGGTCGATCGCGCAGACCACTTCTGCACCCGCTGCACGCGCCCCTGAGCTGCCCAGACCTGCTCCGCAGAAGAGATCCAACGTTCGCACGCTAAGTCAGTCCCGAGTTTTGAATTTCGAGCTGCAGATGATGCCCGGCTTGCCGGCTGGATGCATCTTGTCGACCTTCTTAATCGTCGCAAACGGATGACTGGTTCATCGAGGTGCGGTACGGTGCTGCATGTCTGACATTCTGACCCCCGCGCAACGGAGCTATTGCATGTCGCGGATCCGCTGCCGTGACACGCGCCCGGAGGTTCGCCTTCGAAAAGAGCTTTGGCGGCTTGGCGTGAGGTACCGCTTGAAGAGCGCGCTGCCCGGGCGGCCGGACCTTGTGATCGCTGCCCGGCGCGTCGCTATCTTCGTGGACGGCTGTTTCTGGCACCGTTGTCCGGAGCATGCAGTCGCGCCAAGGACAAACCGTGATTTCTGGAAGCAGAAACTCGATGCGAATGTGCAGCGAGACAGGCGAACCGACCGCGAACTACGCGCCTTGGGCTGGCATGTGATGCGGTATTGGGAGCACCAAGTCAAGAAGGATCCCGAACGTCTTGCCGTCCAGGTGAAGCGACGGCTCGCAGAGCTGGTGCGCCGGTCGGCTGGGGCATGACGAAGGGGTACGCTCTGGATAAATCACTGCGAGCATTGTGGGATGAAACAGGGAGATTTTGAGTTGTTTTGTGAGCCGAGGGAAGTCCGGAGAGGGCGGACATCTTGCGTCACTTCAAGATCAGCAAACTCCTGACAACACGCGGCATTGCTGGGCGTTACGAGATCCTGGCCAGCATCTCCTCCCAATCAATTGTGACGTCAGGAGTGGCCGTGAGCGGCGTCTTCCCTTTGAGCTCGAGAACGAGGGGTTTTCCGTAGGTGCCGGCTTCGAGTCGGTAGACAGTCAGTGTGCGATCGAGGGGGTGAGTCAGCCAGACTTCGGGGACGCCGGCACGCTCGTACACCCGAACTTTGACCTTCCGGTCGTAATCGGCGGTATTGGGTGAAAGGACCTCGGCTACCCAGTCGGGAGCACCGCGCATGCCGCGCGCGTCTAGCTTCCGAAGGTCGGAAACAATGAGCACGTCTGGCTGCAAGACAGTGTCGATCTGGTCGTCTTCTTCGGTGGACTTCGGCAAGCGGACGTCAAAGGGAGCGACGTATGCCCGCAGCGGGCGTCCTTCAAGCGCATTGCGGACTTGGTGATAAAGCTCTCCGACCATCTCCTGATGCAGCCGCGCCTGGGACGGTGGCTCTCTGACATAAGCGGTTCCGTCTACCAGCTCATGACTGTGCGTGCCGGACCACTTGAAGTAATCGGCGTAGGTGTGGATGCGCGTGTCGCGCTTGAGTAATGTCATGGTTCTGGCCTGTAGATCACGTTGGCTGTTGTCTCGTACGTCCGAAAGTACACAGGTCGTGCTCAAATTGCAGTAATGCGATCCCCGATGGAGAGGAAAGAGCTCGGCACTCGAGCACCTCCATCGCGTGTGGCGGACGTCGGTTTCTCACGTCGTGGATCTCCACATGATTTCGCACGCTGCAACTACGTAGGTTGTTGATGATCCAGTGATGGATTCAACTCACGTCCGTGCGCAGAAATTGAGCTAATGCTTTGATAATCTGTTTCCCCAGACTGTTTCTATCTAGTACTATATACATCATGATGATCGTCGATCGCGAGTCGCAAATATGACGGTGCGGGGGAGTTCTCGCAATGGCTAGAGGCGGCACGCCCGGTTCCCCGACCTGCTGCGTTCATCAAGGGAAATCACGAAGACTTCACCTGGCTCGATGCGCGCAGAGACTCCGAAGTACTCCCGGGACTGACCTATTTGCGGAACGGTTGCAAGCTTGATCTACGGGGCGCACGAGGTGAAAGTGTTTGCATCGGTGGGATTAGAGGTTGCCATGCCCCGTCGGACTACGGCCGAATGTCGGATAAGCTGCGGGGAAATGCAAGACGCCATTATACCCATGATGAGGTCGCCCGGCTCGCTGTCGGTCAAGGTTTGGATATCATGCTGACGCATGATGCGCCGGCCGGTGTCCGGTACGAGCGCCGGTGGCGTGGCGGTTCGTACGTCCGTCAAACCGCCGGCCTCGATGCGATGTTAGGGCATTTGCGTCCAAGCGTGTGCTTCTTTGGACATCACCTTGTGCTTGTCGATGCTGAGGTGTCGGGCGTGCGCTGCATTGGTCTGAACAAGGTCGGGTACCCGGGAAGTCTGGTGGCGATCGAATTCGAGTCCAAAGGGCGGGAATGGTCCGTGATCGGCGAGTACTCCTAAGAATGAAGATTCGCGTTCTGTCTGATCTTCACTTGGAGTTTCACGATTGGGTCCCTCCGAGGGCCGACGCCGACGTCGTCGTATTGTCTGGTGACATTCACGTTGGGGTTCGCGGCATTGAATGGGCGCGCCGGAGTTTTCCTATGACTCCTGTCGTGTATATCCCCGGGAATCACGAGTTCTACGGTGGGGACGTACGAGAGTTACGAGAAGAATTGCTTGCAATGGGCAGGCGCTATGAAATTGACGTCCTGGATGGACGAGTCGCTGTCGTTGGCGGTGTGCGGTTTCTGGGAGCAACTCTGTGGACAGATTTCGCTCTAAACGGGACGGACGCAGGGTCGATCCAACGCGCGATGGCTGTAGCTCGGAGTGGCATGAGCGATTTTCACATCATACGCCATGCCAGCAGAACCTTTTGCCCGGCGGACGCTCGGGCGATCCACACGGAGCAAGTCCAGTGGTTAAGAGTCTCGCTTACCGAGGTCTTTGTCGGACCTACGGTCGTCGTAACTCACCACTTGCCGCTTCGGCAGAGCATTCATCCCAAGTACTTCGGGTCGGATCTCAATGCGGGTTTCGCCAGTGACCTCGGGGATCTCATGGGAACTCCCATATCCCTGTGGATCCATGGACACACGCACGAATCGTTCGACTATGCGGTGAACGGAACACGCGTTGTCTGTAATCCCCGAGGTTACTGGCCCATAGAGCTCAATGCGGCGTTCGAGCCCACGTTGGTATTGGACGTAGGGCATCACCACTGCTTGATTCGCGAATCAATTGATAAAAATGGGAACGTCGCTGATTCTGTTGGCGGTAGGTTATAGGGAATCTAGTCAACATTTTGCACAGATCGAGAGATACGAAATGTCGAATCATGCGGGTGGATACTTGCTGAACGAGTTTATCCACGGTCTTGTTGAAGCAGGTCCGCTCAGAGATCTCTGTGTAAGCAACAAAGAGTCCCTGAGTGAATTGCTCTGGCATTTATGCTGTAAATATGATTGCAACTGGGGCGAAATCATCGACGTCGATCTTGCGGTGGAGCTGGGAGTGTGTAGCAGTTGCCCCACCGTATCTGCTCAGATCGACTCCGAGGAAGGATGGTGTCCCAACTGTAGCAAGTACTTCAGGGGTGGCGACCAATAGCGCAGAGACAGGTAGCTCCATGTCCGTTCTACCGGGCCGTTCGCCGTATCTTGCGTGCAGCCGGCTTGCGCTTCGATATTGCTGCTTTCGCGGCGTGCTTCTTTGCGGGTTTCTTGGCTGATGCCATTGAAGGTTCCGACGTTGTGTCCCGCAGCGGTTCTGTCCCCATTCCCCCCAAGTCGATTCCAAACACGTCGTTCAGATTCGACGTATCTAGAATGCGGTCGGCTGCAACACCTTTTCGCGCGGGAGGCGTGCCCTCCCCCGCTTTCGCTATGAGTTCCTTCGCGTCCACTCCTCGGAGGCGGAACAACAGCTCCGGTTCCTGGTCGAGGCGCAATCCGATTCCGTAGAGTGTTGCGGCTACGTGCTTACACATGCCCGCGGCGTCTGGGCAGCTGCAGCGGAAGGTGACTTCCTTGGGTGCGGGGAAGAGGCCGGCTCCGGGGCGCGGGCAATTCGTTCCATCACGGACTTCGATAACTGGCCTTGCAACAGCTCGACCAGGGGTCGATGGATTGCGCACAATCTCGCGTGATGCCTTGTCAATGTTATGAAGGAACCGCTTTGATCGTGATCTTGATGTCATAGAGGGTTCGGCCCATGACCTGGGCAGTTATTTTTCCCGCTACGATCTTGAGGTCGATGATCGAGCCGTTGCGGGCGTAGGTGCGTCCGCGGGGGAGGCGCTTGGAGTAGTCGCTGTAGCGTTCGAGGTTCTGGCACCAGGCTTGTCCCCAGTAGGTTGTCGCGATCCGTCGGCCGGCCGTCACCGGCGTGAGTATCTGGCCTGCGCTGTTGAGTTTGGCCAGGAGGCGCTTGGCTTTCTGGCGGCGCTTCGCAACGGGGACGTAGGGTTTCCAGTCGTAGTACATCGTGGTGTCTGATTGCGGGCAGTCTGGGTTCTACAGAGCTGCTTGCGACGAGTGGATATCCAGGGCGACGAGATCAAGCAACTGGCGGTCGCTGAGCTCTGTGAGCTGCACTTCCGCGCCTCCTTCGAGCACGTCCTGGACCAGGGCCTGCTTGGAGTCGATGAGTTGATCTATTTTATCCTCCACCGTGCCGCGGCACACGAATTTGTGGACGAGGACGTCGCGGGATTGGCCGATGCGGAAGGCGCGGTCGGCCTGGTTTTCGACCGATGGGTTCCACCACCGGTCGAAGTGGACGACGTGCGAGGCGGCGGTAAGATTGAGGCCGGCGCCGCCGGCCTTTAGAGATAACACGAAGAACGGGATCAGTTGGTTCTCCTGAAAACGGCGGACCAGTGTCTTGCGCTGGGCCACCGGGGTGCCGCCGTGTAGGACCAGTCCTTCGCGGCCGAAGAGGCTGCCGAGAAAGGTAGCCAGCGGCTGGGTCGCTTCGCGGAATTGAGTGAAGACCAGGAGCTTTTCCTGTTTGGCGGCGATCACTTCGGCGAGCTCGCGCAGGCGGGCGAATTTTCCGCTGTCGCTTTCCGCCCAGGCTTGGTTGCCGAGCCATTGGGAGGGATGGTGCAGATCTGCTTGAAGCGCATCAGAAATGACAGGACGGTGCCTTTGCGTTGCATTCCCTCGGCGGCCTCGAGTGCTTTGGCGAGCTCCTCCACGGCTTGCTGGTAGAGTGCGGCCTGCGCCGGGCTCAAATAGCAGTAGGCCTTCATTTCGGTCTTGTCCGGGAGGTCCGCGATCACCGACTTGTCGGTCTTCAGGCAGCGCAGGATGTAGGGTCTTACGAGATTGCGCAGGGGTGCGTAGCTCCCGCCGTTCGCGAGGCGTTTTACGTAGGCCGAGAAGGCCTTGTCGGACCCTAACAGCCCGGGGTGTGTGAAATCGAAGATGGACCACAGGTCTGACAGGCGGTTCTCGACGGGTGTTCCGGTCAATGCGATCCGCGTCTGGGCGGTCAATTTTTTTACCGCGCGGGTTTGTTTCGCACCGGGGTTCTTGATTGCCTGCGCCTCGTCGAGAACTGCTACGCGCCAGGGGGTGTCAGTCAGCCACGGATAGCGCAGCAGCGAGCCGTAGGTGGTGATCACCAGATCGACTTGGGCCAGACGCTGTGAGTCGAGCTCTTTCAGGTCCGCGGGGCTCATCGCGGAGGGGTGCGCGAGGAGTATCGAGAGGCTCGGCGCAAAGCGTTCGGCTTCGGCGGCCCAGTTGGCCAGGAGCGAAGCGGGCACTACAAGGATACTTGGGCGGTGATTTGCCCGAGTTGGGGCGCTATGGTGCTTGAGCACCAACAGCAGTGCGAGCACCTGGATGGTTTTGCCGAGGCCCATGTCGTCGGCAAGGCATGCGCCGAGGCCGAGGCGATTGAGCAGATAGAGCCAGCGGACGCCGGCCTGTTGGTAGGGTCGGAGGGTGGCTCTGAGGTGGGTGCCGGGATCGATATGGGCGAGTCCTTGCGGACTGCGCAGGCCTTGCAGGATTTCGGCGAGCCAGGGACCGGCGACGACGGTGGACCAGTCGCGATCCGTTTCATTGACAGAGTCTTCCTCGACAGCGACGCCTGCCATGAGGCGCATGGCCTCGCCAAACGGCAGGCCGTCTGCGGCCGCGGTTTGCTCAATCTGACGAAAGCGCTCCAACAGCCGCGAGAGTTTGCCGCGGTCTATCTCGACCCAACGTCCGCGCAGGAACTGGAGTCCGTCCGACCCGGCCAGCAGGGAGCGGATTTCGGCGGCAGTGAGTCAGGACGGAGGGAGCCTGGGTGCCGAGGGTGGCCTTGATCTGGGGTCTGGGTGGGCGCCCTGCCCGCCAAGTGCTGGGACATCTCACCACGATGCCGGCCGTTTCGAGCGCTGGGACGTCGCTCAGAAACCGTAGCGCTTCGGCCGCGGTCCAGCGGAGCGGGTGATAGATTTCGTCCGTTTCGACCATCGCGCGCACCCAGGCGAGTTGGGTGGCTGCTTGCTGTACGGGTCGCAGCAACGATAACAGGCGCGTTTTGTTCTTGGCGCCTGAATATTCCCGCAGGACTTCTGCCAAGGGGAGGTGTTGTGCTCTGCCTTGCCCGGAGAGTTGTGTTGTGTAGGTGGCTATGAAGGCGAATGGTGCCTCCTCATCGGCGCGATTTTCTGCGAGATTGAAGTGCACGCGCCCGACGAGATTCCATGCGGGGTTGTGCTCTTTCAGGTACGCCTGCAGTGATTGTTTCGCTTGTGCACGGTCCTCGCGATAGGCGCCGTCGATCTGGTGCCAGAGGGCTTCGAGCAGGGTCGCGTTGAGGTACTCGCCGCCTGGCATGGGTGGCGCGGTGGAGACGAGGGACTCGAGGGCGCTTTTCGAGGGTGCGGGGACTGGGGCGGGTGTGCCGCTTGTAGCGGAGGACTGTTCGTCGGAGGCGTCGGATGTTGTGCAGAGGTCGTGACATAACGGGCGGCGAAGTCACGCCAGAAGGCGAATGCGGACGGCAGCACTGTGCCGGGTTCGCGAAGACCGAGGTCGAGGAGTCCGTAGCCGGCGTTTCGGCCGAAGGCGCGCTCGAGTCGACGTTGGAGCTCGTCCGGGAGTGGTGATGCCTCGTCGGCGGGTGCGAGGATAAGGCGGCCGGCTGGGGTCAGGAGGGGAGTGATCGTAGGAGTTGTCACTTGGTCGGGCTTTCAGTTCGTCGTTGATTGATGCACAGGCCGTTACCGGTCCCAAGGTTCCATCACGCCTCGACGGACAAGAAGGTCGCGCAATACTCCATTGCGTGCCTCAATGGTTGAACGGCTTACGCGAACAAAATGCCTGGCGCCGTCGGTACCTCGCCGAAAGGTGTGCGCGTGTCCGGTAGCTGGCTGAAGAAAAGCGAGTATTCGGCGGTCATCGTTGTCTGCCGGGAGTTCCTCTACGATCGGTGTGATGGGAGGCGATATCCTCTCCCGGCAGCGCGCCAGCACGACGTTCTCAACTTCTTTGAGCCGATTGGCTGTCAGTCCACTGCGCACGAGCCTGGGAAATCCGTGCGAGTCCTTCTCTTCCCGGGCACCACACACCACGGTGCCGCCGCCAAGATTCTGCAAGTCATTCGGGAACGCGCAGAGTGTTGCAATGACATCCTCGACATCAGCAACATTCTCCTTCCACTCTGTCTGTTCGCTCTCGCGCCGCGCGAGCTCGTCCAGGCTGATTGGGGAGGTCAAGAGAGCACTGCTTTTTTCTCAGGCGGCGAAATCATACAATGACGCGGCTGAAATGGGCGGCCGAGGTATTGTCGCCTTGGCTCTGGGAGCGCCGGGATTTCGGCTGCGCGTCAGGAAAGGGGGCCGAGTGCCTCTTCAAGTGTCTGCGCCACCAAAAGCCGTTCGGCTACGGTATCCAGCTGCGCGTCTTCTGCGCCTTGGACACGAGCCTGTACTGGCTCGGTGAGCGGGCCGAAGCGCAACGCCAGCAGCTTGAGGACGATCTCAACCCGCCCCGCTGCCCGGCCTTCTGACTTGCCCTCCATCCGGCCCTGGGCAACGTAGCGGCGGGCGAAGTCGCTGTGGTATTCGTATCCGAGTGAGTTCATAGCAGCCTCGAGCACCTCCGGGGCGCTCTCCGAGAGAGTAATCAGTCGAGTAGGCGCGGGCCATTACTGGCCCGCGCCCCTAAGAACCGGACATGCAAGTTGGCTCCGCATCCGGCTCAAGCATGGATGAAGCCTCTCAATCAAGAGGCCGGCACCCGGTGGTCGCCATCCGAAGCCTTTCGGGTGGCGATGCGGAAGAGATGTTGGCAGGTCAGGTGCAGCATTTTCAAGTTGGTGAGAGAGCGAGCGCCACCGAACTTGAATGGGATAATAGGTCGGATCACCCAGCGGTCGTCTTCGATGATGGGTTGACGGCATCCCGGGCATTGGCCGTCTTGCTGCTGCC
>CAZBTV010000028.1:0-58145 GCA_964494895.1 uncultured Steroidobacteraceae bacterium
CACTCATATCGGCCGAGCAAGGCCAACTGCTGTTGCGAGGCAGGGATGATACGAGGGCGAGCGCGTCATGAGCACCGGAATCCCATGTTTGGCCTGCAAGCCCCCGTGGGTAGCTTTTCGGTTCGAGGGTGGTACACCGAATGCGGCGCGTTGGGGCGACCGCCCGCATCATGCTGATCGAAGCGGCCGCGCAAGGTCTACGAGGTGCCGTACCTCGCGCATGCCTGCATGGAGCCGATGAACTGCACGGCCCGAGACCGGCCCCATCGCGCCATCGCGTAGTTGCGTGGTGCCCGTTGGCTCAGTGGCAGGCAAGCCGATCGTCACGATCGAGGGCCTGTCGCAGGACAAGGGCCATCCTGTGCAGCAAGCCTGGATCGCGGAGGGAGTGCCTCAATGCGGTTACTGCCAATCCGGCATGATTCTCGCGACGGTCGCCCTGCTCAACAGCAAGCCTCATCCTACCGACACCGACATCGATCTGGCGGTTACCAACATATGCCGCTGCGGCACTTACAGCCGGGTGCGCAAGGCGATTCATCGAGCGGCTGAGATGCAGGGAAATGAGAGCGTGGCGAAAAAGCCGGACACCACCGCGTAGGTGCGGCCGGTCGCGCAATCGCGTATAGCTCCCAGTTTACGCTTGTGACCGGCTGCTTCTCGCCGCTGCGTCTGGCTGCCAGGTCCGGTCGCGGTCGTACGAGGGTGTCGCAACAGCCAACTCGCTCGTCTCCGTTGTTGGGCTGACGTGCGCTCCTCGTGGGACGGTGTCGCGCATCCTCTTGTACACAGCCAATGCGCCGCCATACAGCGCCAGCGCGATGACGAGGGTCAGGTTGAATCCCCACTCCAGGGAAGCCAGCACGCTGGCGAGGCCGCCGATGACCGTAAAGAGGCCGTTCATGCCCCACGCCCAGGCGATCGCACCTCGCGGCTGGCGCTCGATCGCCAGGATTCCCAACGGGAAGGGCATGCCGAGGAAGAAGCCGAGCGGGAAAATCATCGACGCGGAGATCGCGATCCGGCCGCCGAGCGGCAGCGCCAAACCCAACTTCGCAAGCGTTGGATATAGCCAGATCACCGCGAGCCCTACCGCGATGATCGCCACGAAGGGTACGGTCCAGCGCCGTCGACTGTTGATGCCCAGCCGCTCGGACGCCGCGCTGCCGATACCTGCACCGAGCAATAGGGTGAAGATCACGGTGGAGTAGGTATACAGAGGGCTGCCGATGAGCTGCATGAACTTCTGGATGAAGACCAGCTCGATCGCGATGAAAGCGGCGCCGAGACAGGAGAAGTAGGCCAGGAGGGGCAGGGCGGTCGCCCCTTCCTCGCGTCCCACCTTGGAGAACCGCAGAGGCACGAGGATGAACAGCAGCGCGAACAACACAGATGCGCCGGCTGTTATCCATAGATGAATCTGGTCCATTGGGATGCCGTGAAGCAGGGACGAGTTCAGCATGTAGGCTGTGCCGGGATCCACGAACTTTTTCGGGTCCATTTGTATGGGATGGATGTGCTTGCGGAATTCCCCGAAGTACGGTTGATCGTCGGTGCGCGGCGTGAAGTCCACGGGTATGCGCTCCGCGAGATCGGCGGGGAAGTTGCCCGAGTAGAAGTCATCTGACAGAAAGCTCTTGCTGGGGTCCAGAGGGTTTTCCATCAGAATCAGCCGATCTTTCGGGTCGAGCTCTGGAGGAGCCAGGTAGGCGTTGAGCGCCGCGATTTCCTCGGCGGTCCACGGAGACATTTTGATCAGGAGCGTGGGTAGTGTGAGCTCCGAGGGTGAGAAGTAGAGAGCGACGTGCTTGCGGAAATCGCGGAGACCCATGTTTTTCCACGCAAGTGCTGCGGTCGAGATCATCCGTGGGAAGCCGTAGTGATTGATGTGCAGCACACCCGTTGGTGTCAGGTGCGAGAAGTATTCTTCGTAGGCTTCCTCTGTCTGAAGGTAGACGGGGGACATCGCGCCGCTGCCTTGGGCGATGCTCGAGCTCGTGTGATTGCTGTAGATCTGGATGATGTCGTACTTCCTGTTTGTTGAGCGTAGGAAGCTTCGACCTTCGGCGGCGTGTGGATGAACCGCGGGGTTGTGAAAGATATCCCCGATATAGGGTGAGTACAGTCCGGTAGCTAGATTGACAACCGTGGGTACCAGCTCGGCGGTGTCTACATACTTGGCGCCATAGATCAGGGATGCCTTGGTTTCCTGGCCGCCGGCACTGCCGATAATGAGGACGCTCTGGTCGGAGTCTCGCTTGAGATAGTGGGAGGCGAGTACCCCGATCTGCCAGAAGTGCTCGTTGACCTTCGAGCGGTCGTGGTCCATGAGCTGGCGCAGGGCTTTGAGATTGCCGTCGAACTTGTAGAAGTAGCTGGTCTGGTTGCCGCCATCGTATTCGATGGCTTTGCGGTCACCGGATTTGTGCCAGGGCGTGGCCGTTTCCGGCGAAAACGTCTCATCGAGGACGTCGATCTTTGAGATCGGGTCCCACCGGACCAGCTCATCACGGCCCTGCGCGACGGCTTTCAGGATGCCGCGCTTGTCCATGTGATATGTAAAATCAATGTAGTTTTGTCCTCGTACCACGGGCACGAGCGCGATCACAACGGCGGCTATCGCATAGGCGCGACTGGCTGACGCCGATTCACTGAAGAGCGCTGCCGCTACCAGGCCCAACGCGGCTGCACAGACGATCAATCCTCCCGGGCCGATCTGCAGAATGAAGGGGATGACCAGGACGGTGCCCAGCCCGGCGCCCACCAGATCCCAAAAGTAAAGCCTTTGAATTTTCGCCGCGTATTTGGAAAAAATGGCGATCAGGACATAGCCGGCCAGAAAGAAGGGGACGAGCAGAGTCAGGTACAGGGCGACGAATGCGGCGACGGTTGTGACCGGGGCCTTGGCGATTCGCAGGTAATCCAGCGGAAGCGCATTGATCATGGGCTGAAGCAGGAGTACGGCTGCAGCGAATCCCACAGAGCAGCCCACCAGCCGCCCCCGGATATCGCGCTCGATCGGGATGGGATTCAGGGTGGCGTAGATTCCAGCCAGCCCGAAGGAGAATACCGCCAGGGATACGACAAAATAGGACAGATTGGGGGTGAGCGTGACGTCAAAGGCCCGGGTGAGCATGAGCTCCAGCACCAGCGTCGACAGAGCGACCAAGAGCACACCAAAAGAAAGTCTCCGCATGGCGTTCATTTCGACCTTTGAGGGTTTTGGAGAAAGTCGGCGTCACCTAGCATTTACTGGACCTGAGCCGCAGCTTAAGTCGGATTTGCCCGCGGAACGGTAATGAACGGTAATGGAGGACCGGAAGCCAATGCAGTCGACGAAGCCTGATCTACAGGGCGCCTTCGCGGCGGTCACAACGCTGTTCTTCGCGTGGGGTTTCATCACCTCGATGATGGATCCCCTGATTCCCTCGGTGCGCGCGGTCTTCAGCCTGACATACGCGCAGTCGATGCTGACGCAGTTCGCGTTCTTTTTGGCCTATGGAGTTGTCTCGCTCCCCGGCGCCGCTCTCGTCAGCCGTCTTGGCTATAACCGCTCGGTAATCTGCGCGCTGATGGCCATGCTCCTGGGTTGTCTGATCATTCCAGCCGCTACGAAAGTCGAGCACTACGAGCTGGTTCTTCTGGCGTTGTTCGTGATTGCCAGCGGGATCACCGTGCTGCAGGTCGCGGCCAACCCTCTGGCCGCCGCGCTGGGAGCACCCGAGCGGTCTCATCTGCGGCTGACACTTTCCCAGGCGTTCAATTCGCTGGGAACCGTCATCGGGCCGTACCTGGGATCGACCCTCATGCTGAAGGGGGGCATGTTTGATACTGAGAGAGGCAAGGCAAGCGCGGCAACGCTTCGTGCCGTTTCGTTGCGCAACATCGACACGTCATTTCTGCTGATTGCCGCCATGATCGGCGCCTTGGCGCTTTTCATCTGGGGCTTCAGGCGGCGCCTGGCGGTAGCGTCGGCACCCGCTCATGCGGAGGACTCGGTTGCAGCCGCCTTGCGCTCCCAATGGGCTGTTTTCGGGGCCGGGGCCATCTTTCTGTATGTCGGTTCCGAAGTGGCGATCGGCAGCAACCTGATCAATTTCCTCCATCAAGGGGATGTGCTGGACGTGACGCCGGAGAAGGCCGGAAAGCTTGTCAGTCTTTACTGGCTCGGTGCGATGGTCGGGCGGTTTGCCGGCAGCGCGGTGTTGGCTCGCTGGCGCGCTGCGCGCTTACTCAGCGTCAACGGGTTTGTTGCGGCCGTGCTATGCCTGGCCGTGAGCCAGGGCGCCGGCGTGTTCGCCGCTGTTTGCGCACTGGCGATCGGACTTTTCAATTCCATCATGTTTCCCAACATCTTCACGCTTACGCTCGAGCGGAGCACCGCCTCTCCCGCGGCGACTTCCGGCTTGCTCTGCATGGCGATTGTTGGAGGAGCGGTGCTGCCGCCTGCGACTGGGCTCATTGCCGACTCGATTACCGGCTCGGCCGGGCTGCACGCGGCGTTTCTGCTGCCGATGGTGGCTTATATGTTGATCTGCGCTTTCGCGGTTGTCGCGGCACGAGCGCGCGTGGTGCCCGTCGGGGACACGGCTGGGCGCGTGCCTCACTGACCGTTGATCGGCTGCGCATGGGGTATCGACGGAGCCTGGTGGTGCGATGCGGAAATCAGTGCCCAGGCTTTAAGTACGCCGGTGCGGGAGCCCGGCGGTGACTGACTCAAGTCCCGGCGGGGTCGCCGCCGGGACTGGGTTTCACATCAGCGGATCAGAAACGGCGACCGCCGCCGCCGCCCGGGCCGCCGCCACCGCCGCCGCCGCCCTCACGGGCCTTGGCTTCGTTCACCTTCAGGGCGCGACCCCCGAAATCCTTGCCATCCAGCGCCTGCATGGCACGGGTGGCGTCCGCGTTCGACATTTCGACGAATCCAAACCCACGTGGGCGTCCGGTATCACGGTCCGTGATGAGCGCCAACGACTCGACCGTGCCGTGAGCGGCGAACAACGCACGCACAGCATCTTCGGTCGCGGAGAAAGGGAGATTGCCGACAAATAACTTGGTCACTAGAGAATACTCACTGCAGAACAGAACGAATGGCAGTACGAGGCTGCCTCCCCGGTTCGGGATTCTTTTGAGGTGGCAGGCTTTGGCGGGGATACTCGCCTTTTGAGCGGGACACGAGCCAGAGTAAGACAGAACGAAAGATCACGAGCCGGCCGCCACCTTACAATAAATTTATTGCGATGTGCAGAGGGTTTGTCTCAAGTCGCGCGCCTTGACGGCGAAGGCTGCGGCTGGGAATGGCGTCCAATGGCGCGTCCAGCGTTGGGCGGGAGGTGCGAGGGCTTTGCCTTGGGGGGCGTCGTGTGCGCTGGGCATATGAGCTGGCGCGCGGCTATGGGCGTTGTGCGGCGTGGCCGTTGGCTGAGGGCACGGCTTATGGTTGCGAGGTCTGGCCGCTGAAGGGATGGTTACGGAAGGCGCAGCCGTTGAGCCTCATTATTCGTGAATGATCATTCTGTCGCGCTGTGGAGCCCGGATTGGGGGGATTTTCCGGGCGGCCGCGAACCCATTGCTGGGGCTGCGGGAAAGCCCTTCTGCGCTATAGCAATCCTGCCCGGCGAGCAGCCACGGTTTCGCCATCCCTGGCCAAACCCGCCGGTCGCGACGCAACCAACCCTGTCTGTTACGCCCCGGAAAATACCCTCCTGGCATGGCGGCAGGAGGCATGGCGCTGGCGCGCCCAGCTGCAACACACGAGGCAGCGCCCGTTCGCGTTGCTTGGATGGAGCTTGTCACGGGTCCTGGCGTTCTTGGGCGCGCGCGCGGAGTGCGGCGGCTCGCCGCGAGTGTGAAGAGCCGCGCGCACTGGCGTCCGAAGCCTGACGGGAGAGCCGGGCGGCGTCCGCGGTCAGCTCTCGCACTCCTCGAATATCTCGCGCTCCAGGTCATCGACAAACTCCCGCACCTGCTCTCGGGTGCATAAATCGCATTCGAGCAGAGCGCGCAAGATGCTCTGGAGATGAACGCTCATCGCTACCGCGACGGTGGTGGGTGGGTACCGATCGAGTGTCGCGACGAACTGGTTGAGCTCGTCGAGGCACTCTTCGATCGCCTGTTGGGCGGGTGTTGGTTCCTTGACTGACATCGCCTGTTGTCCTTGTTGAGAGCTGACCCCGGCACCATACACCATTTCGCGCGGGATGGAGCGTTGGTGCAATGCGTTTTCTATTTCTGCATAAACGCGCAGTCTGTTGGGATTCTCTTTCCCGAGGCGGTCATTAGACTGGCTCGCGACGGTTCGATCGCCGTTGAGATGGAAATGAGCGCCACGGAGAGTTCTGTATGAATAGTTTCACCCTGACTGCTGTTGCAAATCTGGCCCGCAATCCCGAGCTCGTCGCCAAGGGCGACGTGACGTACACGCGCTTTTGCCTCGTTGGTAACGACTACGCGGGAAAAGACGAGGAGGGCGCGCCGCGCGAGATAGTCACGACCCTATGGTTCGTGGCGTTCGGTCCGCTCGGCGAGTCGCTCGTGCGCAATGCGCGCAAGGGAGATCAGCTTATCGTCGAGGCACGCGTTCGCGCCAATCATTGGACCGACAAACAGGGTGAGAAGCAGTACGACCACGATTTCGTGGTGCAAGGATTCCGTTTCGGAGCGCCCGGAAAGCTCAAGCGCGAGGAGCGCGAGCAGCGGCGTGATGAGGCCGTGCAGCGGGATGGTGGCGAGAATCATGCCGAGAACGGCAAATCCGGTGGGGACGGCAAATCCGGATCAGGTGCCGATGTCAAAACAGCGGCCGATGCCAAGTTGGCTGCCGCTGCCGAAGCTGCTATCGATCGCGGCGCCAACGGAGCAAACAACCCCATTCCAGCAAACGGGTCCCACGACAAGCCCGCAGGTCAGCGAGGTGGCCGCCGCTCGGCGCCGCCGCCGCCTTGATCCTAGGGCGGTTTGCATGCGACCGCCTTCGAGTGCGTTTCCGCTTTCCGGTCCTCGCGTACGACTTCACGAGCTATCAACAGAGCTAGCCAAGGAGCAAGGTGAAATGCAACAGCCGCTTACTAAGGGGTCGGCAGCTTGGGCGACACTACGAGCTATAGAACGTCTGGAATTCCAGAGCGCGTTCAGGCGCGTGTGTCGCGCAAATTTCAGGCCGATCAGTAATTTCCGCTGGGTCAGTGCGTCCGGCACAGCCCGCGCGTTCGGCAGAGTCAGTACTTTCGACAGAGGCACTATTGGCGATCGCCCCGGATCTCTCGAGAGGGCGGGCGCGTTCGGCAGGGTCGGCGCCGACTCTCCAACGGGCTTGGCGCTGTTTGCGTTGTGCTTGCCCGGCGTGACGGTTGCACAGAGCTCTCCGTTCATGACCGGCGCCACCGCGCTGGAGAGCAATATCCTGGCCTGGCTTACACCCGTCGCGATCATCCTGGTCATGGTGTTGGGAGCGATGGCTATGGCAGCCCGGATGTCATGGGGCTGGTGCATAGGAGCGCTACTGGGCATCGCGATGGCGTTTGGCGCTCCGCAAATCGTGGCGTGGGTGCGCGGCATGTTTGGAGTCTAGGCAATGGCCGTTACTCGTAACGCGGGCCTTCGCGCCGAGCCACTCTTCGTGGGCGCCACCCGCCCACCAATGCGTTGGGGTGTCACCTATGCGGCCCTGCTTTTCAACCTGGTTTTTACAATGGAGGCTTTTTTGTTGACGAAGAATCTGTTGACGCTGCTGCTGAGTGCCCCGATCCACGGCATTTGCGCCCTGTTATGCGCTCACGATGCCCGTTTCTTCGATCTCATCCTGCTCTGGGGACGAACCCGGTTTCCCGCTCTCATGATGAACCTGCGGGTCTGGAAGGCGAGTAGCTATAGCCCCCTGCAGTTGGATCTGCCCGTCCACCGCGGCCGGCGCCGCGGCAGAGCCGCCGAGGCCGTCAGCCTGGGCTCGAAGGTGTTGCCGCCATGCTGACGTTGAATCGCACTAGCGCCGTGAGTCGTGAGATGACGGCGGCTCGCCACATTCCCTGTAGTGCTCATGTATCCATGCACGTGGTGCGAACGGTGTTTGGCGACTACCTCCAGGCCTTCCGCCTGGGCGGCACGAGCTTCGAGACGGCCGATGATGAGCAGCTCAATACTTTGCACGAGCGCCTGAACGTGTTGTGGCGAAATATAGCCAGTCCGAATGTGGCGTTATGGACCCACGTCATCCGCCGCCGCGAGAGTTGTGCTCTTCCAGACGGAGGTCCGGGCGGCTTTGCTCAAGACCTCGCCACGAAGTATCGCGCACGCCTCGCCACCGAGGCGCTCATGGTGAACGAGCTGTATCTGGCCTTGATCTACCGGCCTGCCGCTACCGTGGCTGGCGGCGTGCTGGCTCGCTTGCTCTCGAGGGCACAACCAGACTCGCCGCGGCTCGAGCTATCCGATGCGCTGGACTCGTGCGCAAAGCTTGCGCAAACGGTAAGCGCTTCGCTCGCCCGTTACGAGCCGGAGTTGTTGGGCGCATATCGAATGGGGAATTCCTGGTGCTCCTCGCTGCTGGAGTATCTCGGCATGCTCGTCAATGGCGAGTGCCAACGCATGCCGTTGGCCCGGGTCGCTCTGAACGAAGCGTTGGCGACGACCCGGTTGCTGTTCGGGGCCGAGGCGATCGAGTACCGACATGCGACCGGTACGCGCGTCGGTGCGATTCTGGGGATCAAGGAGTATCCCACACCCACGAGCATCGGTATGTACGACCGGCTGCTCTCAGCCCCGTTTCCCCTCGTGTTGACTCAGTCGTTTACTTTCCTGTCCAAGGCGACCAGTCAGGGCCTGTTGCAGAGGCAGTATCATCGGTTGAGAAATGCCGGCGACTTCGCGCAGTCGCAGGCCTCGGAGCTGAAGGATGCCCTTGATGCGCTGACCAGCAATGAGTTCGTCATGGGTGATCATCACTTCTGTCTGCAGGTGCTGGCCGATCTGAGCAATGATGAAATCGATGTGCCCGGCCGTGGGCGGCTGAAGACTCTCAACGACAACGTAGCGCTCGCCCGCGCATTTCTGGCCGATACCGGTATGACGGTGGCCCGCGAGGATCTGGCCCTGGAGGCGGCATTCTGGGCCCAGTTACCGGGGAATTTCGCGATGCGACCGCGCAAGGCGCCTGTGACCTCGCGCAACTTCGCCGCTATGGTGCCTTTCCACAATTTTCCGGCGGGTCGTCCTGTTGGGAACCATTGGGGCGACGCGCTCGCCTTGTTGTGCACGAGCGCGCATTCACCTTATTACTTCTCACTCCATGCCAGTGATCCGACCGATCCGGACGGCGGAAGCCGCAAGGACACGGGCCATACGTTCATCTGCGGTCCCACCGGCTCGGGCAAGACGGTGTTCATAGGTTTCATGGTCGCCATGCTGCATCGGCAGCGAGTCACTCAGGTCATCTTCGACAAGGACCGCGGACTCGAAATTCTCGTTCGTGCCCTTGGTGGGGAGTACCTGCCGCTCAAGAGCGGTATTCCGACCGGCTTCAATCCGCTACAGCTTCCGCCGACCACGAGCCATGTCGAGTTTCAGAGGACGTGGCTGCGCGTCCTGGCATCGCACGGCGGACGGCCTCTGTCCGCCCGAGAGCTTGCCGATCTGGACCAGGCACTTCGCGGAACTTTGGCGTTGGCAGCCCCGGTGCGCAGGTTGTCCAGGCTCGTCGAGTTTCTCGATCCTACGGAGTCAGAGGGAGTGTTTGCCCATCTGGCACGCTGGTGCGAAGCCGCGGAAGGCGAATACGCCTGGGTATTCGACAACCCCCAGGATCGGATCGTGGGCCGGCTCTCCGGCAGCGCTGTAGTCGGATTCGACGTGACGGACTTCCTGAGCAACGAAACCGTGCGGGCGCCGGTCACCCTCTATTTGTTCCACCTCGTGCGAGAGCTGCTCGACGGAAGGCGCCTGGTGTGCTGGATGGACGAGTTCTGGCGTCTGGTTGCCGACCCGGCGTTCGCAAGCTTCGCCAAGGACGGTCCGAAGACCTGGAGGAAGTTGAATGGCGTGATGTGTCTGGCGACCCAGAGCGCCGGTGATGTCCTGGAAAGTCCGATCAGCCGCACGATCGTGGAGCAAACCCCGACCAAAGTGTTCTTCCCCAATTCCGATGCCGCCTTTGTGGATTACACCCAGGGCTTCGGCCTCAGTGAGCGCGAGTTCCGGCTGATCAAAGAGCGTCTCGAGCCTGGCTCGCGAATGTTTCTGGTGAAACAGGGGCACCACAGCGTCGTGTGTCGGCTGGACCTCAGGAATTTCGAGGCGGAGCTCGCAGTGATTTCCGGTCGCGCGAGTGAGGTGGAGCGCATGCATCGGATCATCGCGCAACGGGGTGCCGAGCCCGCCCAGTGGCTTCCCCACTTCATGAAGGAGCCGTGCTCGGTCTGAGCGCTCAGTCCATTCACTGGTCGCATCGTCCACAAACACCAGCGCCGTGCAGGGCGCCCCCCGTTTTCAAAGGAGAGTCTCATGTCAGTAGCAGCAAAGCGTGCGGCCCTGTCGTTTATCGTTTCCGTCGGGTGTATTCCTTCAGTCCACGCGCAATTCGCTGTGATCGACGTCGCCTCGGTCACACAGCTCATCTCGGAGGTGCAAACGCTGCAGCAGCAGCTAGAGACCGCAAAAGCCGATCTGGCGCAGGCTCAGTCGGCATATCAATCCACCGTCGGAGGGCGAGGGATGGAGCGTCTTCTCGCCGGTACTGTGCGCAACTACCTGCCTGCCGACTGGAATGGCTTGCAGGCCGCACTTCAGGGCGCGAGTGGCGGCAATTCCCTGCTCTCGGCGGGCTTGGCAGGTGCTCTGACCAGCAACGCGATCCTCTCGCCCCCGCAGCTTGCGGCCGCGTCCCCATCCCTGGCCGCGCAACTGCAGTTGGACCGGCAGACAGTGGCGCTAACGCAAGTGATGGCTCACGAGGCTTTGGCCAACACCAGCCGGCGTTTCGCGTCGTTGCAGCAGTTGATTGATGCCATAGGACGAGCTGGGGATCAGAAATCGGCGCTCGATCTCAACGCGCGCATCGCCGCGGAGCTGGGAATGTTGCAGAACGAGCAAACGAAGCTCCAAGTCCTTCATCAGAGCATGCAGGCGGATCAGTGGGCAAACGCGCTGCGCACCCGGGAGCGGACCATAGCGGAGCACGGGCAGTTTGCTACCCGTTTCCAACCCACTCCATGACATGTATCGAGGAGGTGATCCGTGGGATTCTTTCAGACCTTCTGGACCTGGCTGAACGGTGAGCTGGCGAGCTACATAGGAGCTACGACGGCGAAGGTGGCGTCGGCCCTCGAGCCCGCGGTCGTCACTTTGGGGACCGTATATGTAATGGTTTGGGGCTATCTGCATTTGACCGGAAGAATGGACGAGCCATTTGTCGTCGGATTGAAGCGGATCGCGACCCTCGCGGTGGTGTTGGGCGTGGCGCTGCATCTGTGGCTGTATAACTCCATCATCGTCGATACCTTCTACCGCGCTCCGGCTGAGCTGGCCGCGGCGGTCGCGGGCGCTGCCGATCCTGTGGCCACGATCGATGCAATCTGGGATCGCGGTGGCGCCGTAGCGGGCTATCTGTTCGGCAACGGTGCGTTTCTTTCGGGTGATCCGGGATGCTACATCGCCGGAATGATGGTCTGGGTGCTCATCGGACTGCTGTGTGTGTACACCATGTTTCTGATTGCGCTTTCGAGCATCGCGGTATCGGTGCTGCTTGCGCTCGGGCCGCTGTTCTTTGCGGCATTGCTTTTCGACAGTACCCGGAGACTGTTCGAGAGCTGGATGGCGCAGTTGACGAACTATGCGTTGATCACGATCCTGACCGTGTTGATTTCAGATCTGCTGCTGCAGATCGTGGCCTCGTACGCCAGCCAGACCGTCGCGCGTGGGGCGGGCATTACGACCGTCGATACTCTCGACATGGTGTTGGTCTCTGTGTTGGTATTCCTGATCATGCGGCAGGTAATGCCTATTGCATCCGGGCTTGCCGGTGGAGTCGCGCTCAGCTCTTTTGGCACCGTTAGCCGTTTAGTGACGTGGGGATTTCGTGCACCTGAGCGACTCCAGCGTGCGTTGGCCTGAGCGGCTCCAGCGTGTGGCCTGGGCATTGAGAAGCTTGATTCAACATCATCGATCACGGAGAGATCATGCGAAGACTCTTTCTCAGTCTCTGTCTCGTTCTGGAGAGCGCTTGCTCCTCCTATCGTGTGCGCTGTGACGCGCATCTGCGGCCCATCAACCCGCCTCAAATGACCACCAGTGGATCGCCAGGGGAATCGGATGCATCGGCCAAGGGCATCCGGGCATCGGTCACAGCTACTACCAAAGCTTCGGAATCCAATGAAGACCATCGCGACTGAGGGGGCGCCGGAGGATTACTTCCGCGAGGCTGCCTCCTGGGACCACGATCGCGCGGCAGAGATGCGCCGCACGGTCAGAACTGCCTGGCGTGTCGCGGGAGCTGGCTGGATATGTGCTCTGAGCAGCGGTGCGGCTCTGTTGCTCCTCATGCCCCTGAAGCGCGTCGAGCCCTTCGTGGTACGCGTGGACAACAGCACCGGCATTGTTGATGTGGTCCCTGTGTACGTTGGCGAGGCAAACGCGGACGAGACGGTGACTCGCTATTTCCTGGCTCACTACATCACGATCTGCGAGCGATTCAATTTCGCAACCGCGGAGAGCGATTACGAGGAATGTGGGGCTTTTCATGGCGCGCGCCGCAATCAGGCCTGGTCCGCCCTTTGGAACAGGAGCAATCCCACCTCACCTCTGAACGTCCATAAGGACGGTAGCACCGTGAGAGCGCAGGTCGAGTCGGTAAGTTTCTTCCAACGCGGTACGGGTGTTACCGACCTGGCTCAGGTGCGCTACGTCAAGGCAGAGCGTCAGGGTTCTGACGCGGTGGAGCGACTCACGCATTGGATTGCGACACTTCATTATGCATACACGGCACCGTCTCAGGATCCACGCGTCCGCCGCTGGAACCCACTGGGTTTCAAGATCGTGGAGCTGGTTTCGGAGCCCGAGGTGCCTGCCGAAGCGACGGCCGTCACTACCCGGTAAGGAAATCGAGGATCTCTCATGCACAAGGAATTTCGAAGCATTTCTGCGACCCGCCTTTCGGCTCTGGCTCTGTGTGCCGTACCTGTTGTAGGCGCATGTGCCGATACAGTCCCACAGAGTACGTCCGACCCGCGCATACGGGTCGCGCCTTATAGCAGCGACAAGGTTTACCGCCTGGTGGGTTATGTCGGGTATCAGATCGATCTGGAGTTCGAGCCAAAGGAGACGTTCATAGGGCTCGGCGCGGGCGATATTGAAGGGATCTCCTTCGCCTCCCAGGGCAACCATCTCTTCCTCAAACCGAAAGCCTCCAAGGTCAGCACCAATCTGACGGTACTGACCGATCGGCGGGAGTACCAGTTCGACTACACGGCAACTACCGAGCGCCCCGATTCGCGCGAGCCGGATGTGACGTATGTGTTGCGCTTCACCTACCCGGCACCGCTGACACCGCCCGATCGAGCTGCGCAAATCGAGCGGCGGCTCGAGAGCGGAGCGGTACTCCGCCCACGCAACTTCGATTACTGGTATTGCGGCTTTTCGGTACTGAAGCCGATAGCCGCTTCGGATGATGGCGTCCATACGCGGCTGCGCTTTGGCGCCCACTCTGAGTTGCCCGCGATATTCGTTCGCAACGACGATGGAAGCGAGTCGCTCTTGAATTTCAACATGGACGGCGGCGATGTCGTCATTCACCGTGTAGCGCGCCGCTTTGTGCTACGCCGGGGCCTGTTGCGGGGTTGCATCGTCAACAAGTCCTTCGATGGCGGAGGCGAGCGGCTCGACTCCGGCACAATCTCTCCGAACGTGGAGCGCGTGACGCAAGGGGGCCGCCCATGACTCGCACCGATTCAGAGATGGAACGATCGCAGTCGCAAAAGGAAGGGGTGGCTGAGACGGGCGTCGCCGGAGAGCGTGGTGCTGCGATCGTCAACAACCTCCGCTCGATGCAATCGCGTGTAAGCAGCTTTCTGGCCGCCGGTGTCATGATTGCGCTTGGGCTGGGCGCTTTGTCCTGGTACTACGCCAATGCATTGGGCCGCCAGAGGCGCATGCATCAATCCGCTATCGCGGCCGCCGCCAACAACGCCCAGGGCGAGATGGCTCTACCGCCGTTGGGAGCAGTAGCGCCGCCCGGATTGACGATCCCCACCCGAGCGGGTGCGGCATCGGAGGCGGGCATGGCGCCGGAGCCTGGAATCGGCACGGCAGGTGCGCCAGGTTCCAACTTGCCAATGGCGGTAAGCCGCGTTCATCCGACGCCGACCTCCATATCGCCTACGGCTGGTATGTACGGTCCTGACGGACACGTCGCTGGTGCTCTGTCTCCCGCTCCAGCATTCCCGCCCGACTCGGAGCATCAGAGCTGGAATGCGGCTTCCGGTCAGGTATCGCCATCATATGGCGACTACGTACCGCCTTTCGCTAGCACTGAGCCTGCTCGCTTGCCACAGAGGCAGAGCGTGTCCGATCGCCGTTTGTCGGGCGTTGCTTTCGCGCGTGAATCGCTCCAGCGGCCTTCATCGACGGTGGCGAGGAGCGAAGTTGACGCGACCGCGCTACTCCCGGCGAGCGGGATTCAGAACTATCAAGGTGCAGACGGCATTGGCTCAGAAGCGACATCCGATCGTGGAGATGAAGGTCTCGGGAAGTTTCTTCGACCGCGCCTGACGACTCCCTCACGGGCGCAGATCTTGCCAACACAGCAGTTTCTGTTGCCGAAAGGGGCGTTCATCGATTGCACGTTGGAGACAGCTATCGATTCGACACTGCCGGGCATGACCACCTGCGTGACTGCCACCGATACTTTCGGCGTCGATGGAAGGGTTGTTCTACTCGAGCGAGGCTCCAAACTCATCGGAGAGACTCGAGGCCAGGTCCAAAACGGCTCTTCCAGGGTCTTTGTCCTTTGGACAGAGGCGCGAACTCCGACCGGGGTGGTGGTTCCACTGGAATCGCCGGGAACTGACGAGCTTGGACGATCGGGGTTGCCGGGGGAAGTGAATCGGCACTTCTGGGATCGATTTGGCGCCGCCATCCTCATCTCCGTGATCGACGGCGCTATGCAGGCAGCAGTGCAATCCTCCACGCACGGCGGCAACGCAATCATCTACAACCCGGCCAGCGCGCAAGGAGCGCTCACGGATGTGCTGAAGGGGACGGTCAACATCGCCCCAACCGTGACCAAACACCAGGGCGACCGGATTCAGATTCTGGTCGCGCGCGACCTTGATTTCAGGACGGTTTATGAGCTCCGCACCTCTGAGTTCTGATCGGGGCCTCCCGGTGTCTTCCGCGAATGAGCCGCATTGTGCGTCGGCCTACCCGTCGGCGCTCGACCTCACACTGCAGGTATTGCGGCCTGTTCTGTCAGATGCTGGGGTGACAGAGGTCTGCATCAATCGTCCTCTGGAGGCGTTCGTCGAGACTCGTGGCGGTTGGCGTCGTGAGTTTCTACCGTTCGCGGACTTCGACTGGTGTCGCAGGTTGGCCAAGCTGGTGGCTCACTCGAGCCGACAGAGAATCGATGAGTCTTGCCCATTGCTGTCGGCGTCTTTGCCAAGTGGTGAGCGTATGCAAATCGTATTGCCGCCGGCGACGACGCGTGGCTGTGTTGCGATCACGATTCGTCGCCCATCCGAGACGGTATGGTCGATCGACGAGTTGGCGGCACGAGGAATCTTTCGGAATGCTCGATGCGCTGGCGGAGCGTTGGATGAGACTGACGCCGAGCTTCTGCGGCTGCTGGCGGCCAGTGACCACGAGGCTTTCATGCGTCTGGCCGTCAGGGCTCGCAAGAATATTCTGGTATCCGGCCCCACGGGATCGGGCAAGACGACGTGGACCAAGGCTCTGATCCGCGAAATCCCCGCCGACGAGCGCCTGGTGACGATCGAGGACGCGCAAGAGCTGGTGCTCGACCAGCACCCGAACCACGTACGCTTGTTCTACAGCAAGGACGATCAGGGTCAGGCCCGCGTGACGCCCAAACAACTGCTCGAATGCTGTTTGAGAATGAGGCCTGACCGGATACTGCTCGCCGAGCTGCGTGCCGAGGAGGCGTTCGACTATCTGCGCAACGTGAACTCGGGTCATCCCGGCTCGATTACGAGTGTTCACGCCACCAGTGCGGAGCTTGCCTTCGAGCAGCTCGTGCTGCTCATAAAGCAAAGTCCGGGAGGGCGAGATCTCGCCCGGAGCGACATCAAAAGTCTGCTCTATATGCTCGTGGACATCGTCATCCAATGTGGCCTGGAGAGGCATGAGCGATTTATCAAAGAGATCTGGTTCAACCCGGCGCGCAAGCGCCGGAGCCTCGTGGCGGAGGACTAGACCATCATGCATTCGACGCTTACAGGCGGGTTGCACGCTCTGACACATGGGTGGTCGGGTCTCGCGCTGGGCTATGGCGTGGTCAGCGGCCCGATGGTGACGGCTCTGGTGAGGGGGCGGGCTACGCTGCAGAAGCTGCTGTGGTCGCCTTTGATAGCCGTGCCGGTAACAATGGCGGCCGGCATTGCAACCACCGCAATCCAACCTGCGCTGCGCGGGGTGGGAATGGCGAGCGGAGGGGTGATGCAGCTTGCGGCAGGGGTCGGAGTAAGCGCCGCGGTGGGTTATGTCAGCGGCCGTATCATTTCGAGGTTGAACATAGCTTCGGCGAGCTCCTACCGGCGTGGGAGTCTCGTTGTCGACTCGGACTCTGCTCCTCAGGAGCCGTCAGCGCAGCCCGTTCGCGGACGCGAGCGAAACGGCTCCATGCGCTTGCGCGATCGCGCAGCAATGCTGACTCTGGCTGGATTGCCTATTCCATTCGAAGACGAAACCAAGCACTTCAAACTGATCGGCACGACAGGCACCGGCAAGAGCACGGCTATTCGAGAGCTGTTGAACGGGGCGCTCCAGCGGGGAGACCGAGCTGTCATCGCTGATCCGGATGGCGGATACCTGAAGCGCTTCTATGACGGCTGCCGCGGCGATGTGATTCTGAACCCCTTTGAGCGGCGGGCGGCCAAGTGGGACTTTTATGGTGAGATCACCAATGACTATGACATCGATCAGCTCGCGCGATCTCTCATTCCGGATGGGGAAGGATCCGAGCGCAGTTGGCGCGCTTACGCCAGAACGTTCTTTCGTGCCGTCGTGCAGCAGACGCGTGATGGCAATATCAAGGATGTCGGCGAGCTCTACCATCTGCTGGTGGCGGCGGACACCCGGGAGCTCAGAACTCTCCTCGCCGGTACACCGGCACAGCCGTTCCTCGACGAGCACAACAGCCGGATGTTTGACTCCATTCGCTCTGTTGCCAGCTCGGCAGTTGGAGCACTCGAGCACATCGGCCGCCAGGATGGGCCGCCGCAGTCCGTACGCACGTGGATAAACAACGGTAGCGGTGTACTGTTCCTGCCGTACCAGGCGGGGCAGATCGCTGCCTTGCGCTCGACCATTTCCGCATGGATGCGCCTGGCCATTTTCGAGACCATGAACCGCGATGAGGGTGATCAGCGCCTGTGGTTCGTGGTGGATGAGCTCGATGCCCTGGGACAGATCGATGGACTGAAAGACGCGCTGGCGCGCATGCGAAAATTTGGCGGACGCTGCGTGTTGGGATTCCAGTCTATTGCGCAGGTATCAGGCACCTACGGGCACTCCGAGGCTCAGACGATCGTTGAGAACTGCGGCAATACCCTGATTCTGCGCTGTTCGGGCAGCGAGCGTGGAGGAACCTCCAGTTTCGCTTCCCGGCTCATAGGGCAGCGGGAGGTTGTTCGCACGACAGAATCACGCTCGAGGCAGCCGCTACACATGCTTTCGTCGATCACGCGCTCCGAGCACGTCAACATCGAGCCGGCCGTGCTCGATTCGGAGATCGAGCAACTTCCCGACCTGAAGGGTTATCTCAAGCTCGCATCCACTCCGCACTGGAGACGGATCGCGCTGTTGCCGGCGGAAGTCGCCCGTGCCGAAGGGTTGTCGCCACACGTGCGCTCTTATGCAAGAAAAGCATGGGAAGGCTTGCGGTCTGGAGCAAATGAGAAAGAGGGTGCGAACACGGCTCGCGGGCGGGTCAAGGATGACTCGAGTGCCGTTCGCGGTCAGGACACGCCGCTCGATGGTCAGGAGCGCTGAAGCGGGTGGGTAACATTTTCCAGGGCGCAGCACCATTGTCGCTGAACAGTCGGCAGTTGCCGAGGGGGCTGAACGTGGAAGAAGGCAACACAATGAAGCTTGGGTTGCTTATGGAAGCGGCACATGCTCAGCAGACGCTTGCGGAAGCAGCTCTCGAGAAGCTCAGTGCCCACCTCCGTGAGCTCGACACCGTCGTGCGCGATGAGATTCGGCACACGTTGGTCGAAGAGCTGCAGATAGTGGTCAACGAGAGTAGGCGGGCGGCTGAGGCGCTGCGCGGTCTGGGACGGGCGGCCAACCTGCGCGTGGCTTTGTGGACTCTGGGTATGACTCTGCTTTGTTCGGGGATTCCGATCTGCGTGGAATGGTGGTTTCTTC
This sequence comes from uncultured Steroidobacteraceae bacterium, assembly GCA_964494895.1. Classification (GTDB taxonomy): domain Bacteria; phylum Pseudomonadota; class Gammaproteobacteria; order Steroidobacterales; family Steroidobacteraceae; genus 13-2-20CM-66-19. Next base: position 18,592 of record CAZBTV010000028.1, read on the forward strand.
CGTCGCAAAGCGAGCTCGCCGCTCTACGAGTCAAGAGGGACCAACTCGCTTCCAATGTGGCACGTCTGGAGCAGCGGGGCGCGCGAATTGATTTGCGCCGCTGCGGAGCCGGTGACCAGCTTTGCGTGCGCATCGATCGAAAGGCACCTGCCTACGGGGAGGCGGGGGACTATCGGGTTGTCAAGGAGCACTGAACCGTGGATGGGATGATGAGGTTACGCGTATGGATCCTGGACTGGGCGAGTAGCTTGAACTTTCTGGCGATTGCGCTGGGTTTTGTGCTGCTCGTTTTGTTCGTCATGCTGATGCGGAGACTATCGTGGCGCGACATCCATAAGCGTGGCGCCAGGGTGGTCAGAGCGCGAGCCCCCTGGCGTGGGGTTTTGAATCTCGTCGCCACATCCGGGGAGTCTTCACTCATGCTCGGCGGCATCCGGATCGGTGCGCTGGACGAGACGAAGCATTTCAAGCTCATAGGGACTACCGGCACGGGCAAGTCAACGGCCATCCGCGAGCTTTTGCGGCGTGCCCTGGAGCGAGGTGACCGGGCCGTCATCACCGATCCTGACTGTGGCTACCTTGTGGCATTTCATGACCGATATCGCGGGGACATCGTTCTCAATCCCTTCGAAGAGCATGCGGTGAAATGGAATCCGTTCGCCGAAATCCGGGACCTCTACGATATAGACCAACTCGCGAGCGGCCTCATTCCCTCCACGGAAGACCCGTCAGGCCGAGAGTGGCGTGGCTACGCACGCACGTTCCTTTCCGCGGTCATCCGCCGTTGCCACGAGCGTGGCCTACGTGATGTAGCGGAGCTTTGGCGATTGGTGTCAATCGCTCCCAGCTCGGAGTTGCGACCCATTGTATTCGATACTCCGGCACAACCCTTTCTGGAGCCCGAGAACGCTCGCATGTTTGGCTCCATCCGTTCTGTGGCCGGCTCGGCGGCGGCCGCCCTCGCCTACATCAAAGATCAACGGGCGCCCGCGTTCTCGGTGCGCAGTTGGGTGGACGCCGGCCGGGGAGTCCTGTTCATTCCCTATAAAGCCGCCCAGATTGCGGCGCTGCGCTCGATCATTGCGACCTGGATGCGGCTGGCGATTGTCGAGACGATGAGCCATCCAGAGCAGGATCACCGTTTATGGTTCGTCGTGGACGAGCTCGATGCGCTTGGAGCCATCGATGGCCTCAAGGACGCCCTGGCGAGGTTACGCAAGTTTGGTGGCCGCTGTGTATTGGGATTCCAGTCAATTGCCCAGGTATCTACTACGTACGGCGCTGGGGAGGCGCAGACCATCGTTGAGAACTGTGGCAACACATTGATTCTGCGCTGCTCGGGTAGCGAGAACGGCGGGACTTCCCACTTCGCTTCACGCCTGATTGGCGAGCGGGAGGTGATTCGCCGGCAAACCTCCCGCGGGCGCGATCGCGAAGGACTCTTTACCTCGCGCGGCGTTCGGCGCTCGACCAACGTGAGCGAGCAGCATGTGACCGAAGCTGCTGTCATGGCTTCGGAGCTCGAGCAGTTGCCCGATCTCACAGGCTATCTGAAAACCGCTTCTTCCGCAGAGTGGCTCCGCGTAGCCCTCTCCCGTTAGATATCAACATGGAGGTATAGCTCGTATGGCAATTTTTCACTTCGATATCAGGCCGGTCAAGCGTTCTGCTGGGCAGCAGGCCACCGGCGCTGCGGCTTATCGGGCCGGGGAGGCCATCCGCGATGAGCGTACGGGCGATTTGCACAATCACTCCCGTCGCCAGGATGTCCGACACAAAGAGATCTTCCTTCCATCGAAGCTTGGCGATGCCCCGCTGGAATGGGCGCGCAACAGGGCGACGTTATGGAACGCTGCGGAAGCTGCAGAGAAGCGACGCAATTCTCGCGTCGCTCGCGAGTACGAGATGTCGCTGCCGCCTGAGTTGAATTCCGACCAGCGACTTGCTCTCGCACGCTCATTTTCGCGCGAGCTGGCTGACCGTTACGGAGTGGCTGTGGATCTGGCGATTCACGATCCGAAGCCTGACCGCGACTCGCCGAACTTTCATGCTCACCTGCTCACCACTACTCGCGAGATCACACCGACCGGTCTGGGCGAGAAGACGGGCCTCGACATGGGAGGCGTCTCCCGTGCCAAACAAGGACTCGCCAGTCACAGCGAAGAATATTACGTCCTTCGCGAGCGCTGGGCCGCTTTGACGAACCAGGCCCTTCGTGAGGCAAACGTCGAGGCACGCGTGGACCATCGGAGTCTCGCCGCGCAGGGCATCGATCGCAAGCCCGTGTTGCATATTCCATATGAGTTCTATCAACTCGAGCGCCAGGGAGTGCCAAAGGAAGTCGCCGAGCGTCTGCGTGAAGACTATCGAGCAAGGCTTGCAGCTCATCTGGAGCGTTCAGCCGGCGCGAAAGGCGTGGAGCACGCAAGTCCACAACCCGACCTGACCGTCACAAAAGAAAGCATTACAGCGATCACGGCCGACCGTACCGCCGCGCAAGCGAGTCAGGTTGCCGCTCCCGCTGACCGTACCGCCGCGCAAGCGAGTCAGGTTGCCGCTCCCGCTGACCGTGCCGCCGCGCAAGCGAGTCAGATTGCCGCTCCCGCCCACCGTACCGCCGCACAAGCAAGTCAGGCTGCCACTGCCGCCGACCGTACCGCTGCGCAAGCGAGTCAGGCTGCCACTCCTGCAGCCGGCGCGACCGCGCCTGTCGCACATCCCACTCCAGAGCCTGAAGGGACTCTCGTGCCCAGGAATACCGAAGAGATCCGACGTCGCGCCGTGCAGGCTTGGCTGCGAATGCGGTCAAAGGAGGTGGAAAGTAGCGTCGAGAATGACAATGCCAACGACGCGCCGGCCAGAGAGGACACCGACAAGGGTCGAGGGAGGTGAGCGCATTGTTCCCCCTGCGGCTCGAGCGTTTCGGCCCGCGTTGCAAAGCCTGGTGTTCTATTCTTGCTACATCTATTCGCCTCGCGGCGACGGGTATTGCTGCGAGCTCTCACGCCAGCTGTGTTGGAGGTTGAAATTGGCCGATCCGACATCCCTTGCGGCGTTTGCCGCGCATGTCCGGGAGCAGACAGCGCGCGATGAGCGATTCGCTCGCTTGTTTGCGAGCCCGTCAGTTCTGGTCCCGGTGCCCGGGAGTTGCCCATCGGAAGGGAAACAGACAGGGTCAACCTGGGCCGCGGAGCAACTGACGTTTGCCTTACATGGAGTCGGTCTGGGCCAATCCATCTGGACAGGTGTTCGCCGCATCATCCCTGTCCGCAAATCCGCGACCGCCCTCAATAGTGACCGCCCACGGGTCCCGCAGCATTTTGACTCGTTCGCCATAGCCGCACCGGCCCCAAAACCCACTCCATCACGGATCATCCTGGTCGATGATGTCATTACCAAAGGCCGCACTCTCTTCGCCGCCGCCATACGTCTGCAAGAATCTTTTCCCAACGCAGACATCCGCGCGTTCGCGTTGGTGCGAACGATGGGATTTCTTCGGAGCCTCGGCCACTGTCTGGACCCCTGCCAGGGCGTCATCAGGTGGGCAGGCGACGACGCCCGTCGCGAGCCCTGAAGCTGATCTCAGCTCAAGACCCAGCTACCGATATGTGGCCCGCGTTCACGGATGGGAGACCGATCCAGTGTGGTTGCGCCGGCAGACGGCGTCGTGCCCGTGTCCACGCGGGCAGCACGCGACTACTTGATCTCGAGGTTGTAAGTCAACATCAGCCCTCCCGGCAAAGGCGCAACCGACAGAGCGGAGCTATTCTTCAACTCGTTCTGCTCAACATCCCGCGTAAGGACGAAGTGCGCAGTGGCCCCGCCCAGCGCCGCTCCGGCAACGTCGTCCGACAACCAATGGGCGTTGTGCTTCAACCGCTCAAAAGCCGTAAACCCCGCCACGGCACCGTACCCCAAAAACCGCCGCAGCCAGCGATAATCGTCGTTACCCGATTCCGCGAGCACCGCCCCGACGGCAAAGGCCGCCGACGCATGGAACGAAGGAAAGGACGAGCCGCCCTTGCGCCACATGTTGGGATCGTCCGTTTGGTTCGGCCGCTTCCGGGCGGCTGCGAACTTGAACACTTCGCTGGTGACCGCCGCGAGTGATCCCGCTTCGATCATGTTCCCCACCTCATGGCGTCCCGGTTCGCTGTTGATGAGGTTGGCGTAGAGGAAGGTCCCGCCGACAGCCACGAGGCTCGGCACCGCATCCTGGAGGTCGTAGGTTTTGGACGTGAAGGCGTGTGCGCCCTGTTTTATGAAGTGCGTCCGCACCTGCGTGTCATAGTGATGCGCTCCCGCGGTCAGTGCGACGGCGCCCGCGAAATAACTCCAATCGCGTAGATCCCAACGCAACGGAGCCGTGTAATAGTCTTTGATGTCCCGGAACAGGCCGCCGTGGCGCGGCGTCTCTTCCTCGTCCTGATCATGCGGACTCGCGCTGCTGTCAGCCGTGTCCGTGCCAGCGGCCGAAGCCGCCGAAGGATCGGTCTCATGTGTTTGTGCAGAGGCTGCCGCGGAAAAGAGCAAAAAGCTGACAATCCCCAGGACTGGTGCCACGCGCGGCGGCTGGTATGTAAGCATGCTCATCGGCTGGCGTCGGTCGAAGCCAGGATCTCATCTACGCGGAATACCGGGTAGAGGTTATATCGCTCGTCTCGAGAGGAGTGGCGGCTCAGGAAGAAGTCCAGGCGTGCGGTAGAGCTGGCTGCGAAAGCGGGATCGTGCGCCAGTCGCTTTTGAAATTCGTCCGCCAGCTCGGGGTGTTCTTCCATCATCGTTCGCGCGATTTGTTCTGCGACGTAAGGCTCCATGTGCTCCTTCTGCTCAAAACAGGCGTTGAAAAATCCCCAGGCGGCGAGCGAGTCGGGAGCCTGTGGTTCCAGTAGTGCCATCACGAGACGCGCAAGAGTTTGCGCGATCGGTACGAACAGGGCGCCGGCGCCCACATTGTGGGTTTCCCGGGTCCAGCTTCCCTCCAGGCGCGCACGCATTCGACCCTCGAAGGGAGTAGTCGAAAACTCTGCCTTCGAGGCGCGGAAGACTTCTGCTCGAACACCTTCCACGACGTCAGGCACGCGCGCGAAACAAACCCCGTGCACCGCTAGTTTCTCACTGACATTCCGCGCATAGGCAGCAGGCACCACGTAGCCGCCCAGCGGCGCCTTTACGATGAGCGCGGGCTGGACTCGATTCCGATAGGGAACTCTCCAGACCTGCGGGGTGGTGGGGTCGTAGACCGTTACCAGCTCGCCGGAAATAGGGGAGAGCTCGCGGGTGTAGGCGTAACCCCGGAACTCGATGAGCTCAGCTCCACTGTCGTCCAGATCCGACGAGGTCGCGCCCGCTCGTGTCGGCTCACGCCATCCGGAGCTGTAGTCAAGAGTGACTTCCGATCCGCCGATGCGAATCGCCGCCTCGTCGGCCTCGTGGGCTTCCACCTCCCACCGCGAGCCGTGAGTCGCCACCAGCTCCGTGAGCGCCGCGATGGTGTTGCGCGTCACGTGGATACGTCTGGCGTAGTCCTTCCACGAGTGGGTCTCGACGAGAACAGTGAAGCGGTTTCGCTGCGGGAAATAGCCGGTGGAGAAGCGAGGGGAGTACACGGTGAGCAGAAAGCCCGAGGCAGGGTCGTCCGTCTTGGCGAGGTCCGGATAAAAAGGAAGTGGCAGTGAGCCTTGCGTGGCCAGCTTTTCGATGAGTTGGTCGCGCAGCTCCCGACCGCTGCCGTAGAGGATCGGATCGCCTTGGTTGATCGGCTCAGCTTGCAGCGAAATGTCCGGCTCGAAGTCCGCGCCGTCGGTGACATGAATATCGGCGCAGACGAGCGGATCCCACTCGCACAACAACCGCAGCATCGCCTGCATTTCGGGCGTCTCAGCCTTCGTATAATCCCGGTTGAGATTGAAGTTCTGCGCGGTGGTGCGCCAGCCAGTCTCTTCAGGGCCGTTCTGGTTCGGTCGATTCCAGCGTCCAAAGCGCTCGTGGCCGTCGATGTTGAAAGCGGGAACGAAGAGGATCGCGATCCGGCTCAGCACGTCCCGCGCCGGTGCGTTGCTCAGCATCTCGCGCAGAGCAATGAAGCCCCCATCCTTGCCATCGCTCTCTCCGGGGTGAATGCCACCCTGGAGCATCAGCAGCGGTACCTTTCGGGGGTCGACGTCCGAGATCAGGAGTGCCAGCATCGGCCGGCCTTCTGCGGACCGACCGAACTCGATACAGCGGACGGTATCAGGCCATCTTTGGGCAAAGGCAGCGCACAGCCTCTCCACTTCATCGGACCGGCCGGTCGCGCGAAAGCCCGACCGCTCCGCCAATGTGGTCAGATCTTGACTGGTCATCTTCTCATTCTAAGGGAAATCGGTGGCCCCAGGGGCTTCCACTTTGCAGTGCCAAGTGGTTGGGGCGTCGCCCGCTCGCGACCCATGGCGCGGTAACATCAGCGTCGTGATCGGGCTTTGAGCATTACCGGCGCAGGCTCGGGAGATCCGTCTCGCAGAACAGCCGGATGCGCTCGCATGCGGCCTTGATGGTTGCTTCTTCGGTGGCAAAGCAGATGCGCACGAAATGGGCCGTTTGGCGTCCGAAGGCAGCTCCGTCCAGCACCGAAACCTTGCGTCGTTCATACAGACCACGCATGAACTCGTAGCCAGACAGCCCGGTGTCACTGACATCGACCAACAGGAACATGCCTGCTTGCGGCGCGAAGGCGCGGATGTTGGGAACGCCCTCGAGGCCGGCAAGGAATTGTTCACGCCGGATGTCGCAGAACTCCCTGATCTGGCGTTCCGTTTCCTCAGCGAGGGATAACGCGGTGAGCGCGGCTTCCTGAATGAAGCCCGGGAGGCCGAACAGCATGCAAACGGACAGCGACTGCGCGTGTGCGGCAAGCTCAGCCGGGCCTATCAGCCATCCCGCGCGAAATCCCGGCATGGCGTGCGACTTCGAAAGACTGCCCAGGGTGACGACCCGCTCGGGCATTGTCGCCGCCAGACTGGGGATTCTTCCTCCCGGCGCAAGCCCGGCGTACACCTCGTCGGACACGAGCCAGAGATCGTGGTTGCGTGCGATCGCGCCGATCGCATTGAGCTCGGGCTCGCTCAGAATGACACCGCTCGGGTTGTTCGGTGTCGCCCAGAAAATCGCTCGGGTTCGCGGCGTAACGAGCGAATGCAGGGCCGTGAGGTCCGGGCGGAGGCCCGGTCCGGTCGGCGCACGCACGAGCCGTGCTCCCGAGACTTCGATCGTTGCGGGGTAAGTTGGATACAGCGGGTCGAAGGTAATGACCTCGTCACCCGGGCCGGCGAGACACAGCGAAGCGACGAACAGCGCGTTTTGTGTCCCGGCAAGGCAGACAACGTTGTTCGCCTGTACAGACTGTCCCGTACGGCGGGCGTGGGCCTTTGCGATCGCCGCCCGTAGAGCTTCACGACCTCTCGGTGGCGTGTAGTGAGTGTCACGGGAGCGCAGCTGTGCGATCGTGCGTTCGATGACGGCTTCGGGCGCGTTTATATCGGGGTCGCCAATGCTGAGGATGATGACATCCTCGCCTCGCTCACGCGCAGCCGCGGCTTCGTAGTGGGTCAGCCAGGCGTTCGCGCCGTCACCGCTGATGCGGCTTACAAGATCAGAGAATCTCATGGTTTCCGCACTCTGCGTCTGTTGGGTGGGAGTTGCAACTCGAGGAATGCCCACTATTTGTAAGTCGAGAGCAGGAGGCTGGTTTCGCTCTGCGAGATGCCTTCGATCAGTCTGATTCTTCCCAGCACCCGGTCGAAGGCTTCCAGGCTATCGGCCCGCAGCTCCACCACGATGTCCCAGCGGCCATTGGTACTGTGTAAGGCGGTCACTGCAGGATCTCCCCGTAACGACTTGATAACCGCATCCACCCGATTGCCCTCGACCGCGACAGTGGTCAGTGCCCGGATGCGATGTTCCTCGACCGCGGGTTTCAGCCGGACCGTATAGCCCGCGATGATGCCATCGGCTTCCAGTCGGGCCATCCGGTTTTGGACCGTTCCCCGGGATACCCGCAACGTCTTGGCGAGCGAGGCGACAGATGTGCGGGCGTTATTACGCAGCAGCGAGATGAGTTGACGGTCGGTTTCGTCCACAGCTTGAGCGCGTGGTGGGCCTTCAAGGCTCAATTTTAGCAAAAACGCCAGAATACGTTGGCGTTTTGCACGGTTTGATAGCATTTATGAACGGTCTTCTGGCTCCTCTTTGGCTGCCTTTCGCAACACCATACCGGGGGTCTGGCGGCCCCGTCCGAGCCGCCGCCGTGATTTTCCAGGGAGAGGCAGCCATGGTGGACTTCATTGGTATCGAGCGCGTGCGAGAGCTCGTGGGACGCTTGGGCCCGGCGCGTTTCATCGAAGAGCTGGCCGGCGAGATCGAGGCGGATTACCTCCGGTGGCGCGAGTTCGAAAAGTGCGCACGTCATGCGGTGCATTCACCCGGAGGTGTGATCGAGCTGATGCCCGCCTCGGACGGGCAGCTCTATGCTTTCAAGTACGTCAATGGACACCCCAGGAACACCTCTGTTGGTTTGTTGACGGTGACGGCTTTCGGAGTGTTGTCGGATGTTGCGACCGGATATCCCTTGCTGGTCTCTGAGCTGACTTTGATGACGGCGTTGCGTACTGCTGCGACCTCGGCGCTGGCCGCCCGCCATATGGCGCGGCCTGACAGCCGCGTGATGGCGTTGATCGGAAATGGCTCGCAAAGCGAGTTCCAGGCGATCGCCTTCCATCACATGCTCGGTATCCGCGAGCTGCGCCTTTATGACGTCGACGCCGAAGCCAGCGCAAAGCTGGAGCGCAATCTCACGAATCTCAGCTTGCCCGGCTTGCGCGTTGTACGGAGTCCCTCGACGGCGGCAGCGGTGCGGGGCGCCGACATTGTCACGACAGTGACAGCGGACAAGTGCAAGGCCGTCATCCTGCGTCCAGACATGATCGCTCCCGGCATGCATCTGAACGCTGTTGGAGGCGACTGCCCGGGTAAGACGGAGCTGCATCCTGAGATTCTGCGTCGGCCGGACGTTCGGGTGGTGGTCGAGTTCGAGCCCCAGTCGCGTATCGAAGGCGAGATTCAACAGATGGAGCCGGAATTTGCCGTTGCCGAGCTGACCGACGTCCTCGCCGGCCTCCAGCCCGGCCGGGCCGAGGACTGGGAAGTCACGATTTTCGACTCGGTTGGATTTGCGCTGGAGGACTTTTCCTCGCTGCGCTACCTGCGGCGTATCCATCATGAATTGCGCGGCTCACAACGACAGATCGACATCATTCCGGAGCTCGATGACCCGAAGAATCTGTTCAGCCTCTTGACGCAGGGGTCCGAAGGGGTCGCCCGGAGTCCCGCCGCGGTGCTCGCGTGAGCTGCGCTCGGACGGCGACTCTCATCGGGGCGCCTACCGATGTGGGGGCCGGCGATCGAGGCGCCTCCATGGGTCCGGAGGCGCTGCGGGTCGCCGGCTTGCAGGCGGCCTTGCAGGAACGCGGTCTGCAGGTGCTCGATCTCGGGAATCTCAGTGGGCCCGCGAACCCTTGGCAGCCGCCCCGCGAAGGCTATCGGCATCTGCAGCAGGTGGCGGTTTGGAATCGCTCGGTGCACGACGCCGTGTTGGCGCAGTTGCGCTTGAAGCGCTTACCCATCCTGCTTGGCGGTGATCACTCTCTCAGCATCGGCTCGATCGGTGCGGTGGCGCGCTGGTGTCGTGAGGAGGGCAGGAAGCTGCGAGTGTTGTGGCTGGATGCGCACGCGGACTTCAATACCAGCGAGCTCTCTCCCAGCGGCAATATCCATGGCATGCCCTTGGCGTGCCTGTGCGGCTTCGGGCCTCCAGAGCTGGTCGGGATTGGCGGCCCGGACGCGGATGGCTCCGTTCCCGCGCTCGCTCCCTCCTGCGTTCGGCAAATCGGCATACGCAGTGTCGATACTGGCGAGAAACGGTTCATCCACGAGCAGGGGCTCGAGGTCTTCGACATGCGATACATCGATGAGATGGGCATGCGGGAGGCCATGGACCGGGCACTGGCCGAGCTGGACGAAGATACACACCTGCATGTGAGCTTGGATGTTGACTTCCTCGATCCGGATATCGCCCCGGGGGTTGGGACCGCTGTGGCGGGTGGGCCGACCTATCGGGAGGCGCAGCTGTGCATGGAAATGATCGCCGACACTCATCTATTGGGGTCACTCGATGTCGTCGAGCTCAATCCCGCTTTCGACCTGCGCAACAAGACTGCCGTGCTTGCGGTCGATCTCATCGAGTCCCTCTTCGGAAAGAGTACACTGGTGCGGCGGCCGCTATGGCAGCCGGCGCCCCGACGGGAGACCAGTGTCGGGGCTGCTGCCCTCGAGACGGTGGCAATGAAAACTACCCACGAGCTTGGGTAAAATCGGCCCTCAGGGTATTTCGACGGTGAGTTCGGGCCATGAGCATGTCTTTGCGCGACCAGCTGATCGCGGCGGGTCTCGGCACCAAGAAACAGGCGAAGGAAGCGACCCAGCAGAAGCGACCGCCGTCCAGGCATCAGCCACCTCCGGTCTCGCCCGAGCAGGCTGCCGCCAATAAGGCCTTGGCGGCCAAGAATGCGCGCGACAAGGAGCTGAACCGTCGCCAGCAAGAGAAGGCCGCCGCGAAAGCACGCCGCGCAGAGGTCAAACAACTCATCGAGCAGCACCGGATCCCGCCGGTGGAGAGCGAGGAGTATTTCAATTTCGCTGACGGAAACCGGCTGGCGCGGCTGGCGGTCACGCCGGCGCTGCGTGAGCAGCTCATCAAGGGGACCGTGGCGATCGTTCGTTACGAAGGACATTACGCGTTGGTTCCCGAGTCAGTGGTAGGTCGAATAGTCGAGCGTGACGAGCATGTCGTTGTCACGCAGGAGTCGGCTTCCAATGCCGCGCCTGCGCAAGGGCCGACCCCCGCCGAAGACGATCCCTACAAAGACTTCGTCGTGCCCGACGATCTGGTCTGGTGAGCAACTCTCGGGTGTCCGTGCCGGCGGGCAGGGGGACTCACACCGGTATCACCACGACAGGTCTGGCTCGACGAGCCAGCGCTTCGTTGACAAGACTCGGGCTGCTTTGGGTGGCGGTGCTGGCCTGGGCGCCGCTGGTGGCGCAGGGGCAGCGGCTGCAAGCCAGCCCCGCACGCCTGTCGGTCGATGTAAAGTTGCTTTCCTCGGATGCGTTTGAAGGCCGGGAGCCCGGTACTCGCGCCGAGAAGCGCACTGTTCTTTTTATCATTGATCGCATGAAAGAAGCCGGGCTGCAGCCCGGAGGGCAACTCGTCGGGGGCCGGCGTAGTTGGACACAGGACGTGCCGCTCGCGAAGTTTGCGTTTGCCGGGCCGGTGGATCTCGAGCTCACCGTTGCGGGACGTTCTCAGCCTTTGGCGCAGGGCCAACAGGTTGCTATCCGCGCGAGTCAGACGAACGCAGACCGCCTGGCGCTTCAGAACGCGCCTCTCGTGTTTGTCGGGTATGGAGTACACGCTCCGGAGCGTAACTGGGACGATTTCAAAGGCGTGGACTTGCACGGGAAGATCGCCATCGTGCTGGTCAACGACCCGGATTTCGAAACCGGCGAAGGTGATTTCGGCGGCAAGGCGATGACCTATTACGGCCGCTGGACCTACAAATACGAAGAAGGTGCACGACGCGGCGCGCTCGGCGTGCTGATCGTCCATGAAACCGCAGCGGCCGCGTACGGCTGGGCGACGGTGGTGAATTCCAACACCGGCGCGGTCTATGACATCGTCCGCAGCGATCCGGCTCAGGTGCACGTGCCCATGGAAGGGTGGATCCAGCACGACGTCACGGTGGCGTTGTTCAAACAGGCTGGGTTGGATTTCGACTCCTTGAAGAAGCTTGCGCGGACGCGCGAGTTCAAGCCGGTGACGCTTGCCGGAGCTACCCTGACGGCATCGGCCAGGGTGAGCCACGAGACGATCGTTTCAAAAAACGTCCTGGGCCGCCTCCCGGGCGCCTCGAAGCCCGACGAGACGCTCATCTACAGTGCCCACTGGGATCACTTCGGCATCCGTCCCGGTGACTCTGCTGGCGATCGTATTTTGAATGGCGCCGTCGACAATGCGACCGGCGTCGCCGCGCTGTTGGAGCTTGGGCGGCTCTTCGGCTCGGCGCCGCGGACGGCTCGCTCGATCGTGTTTCTTGCGACGACCGCCGAAGAGCGCGGGCTGTTGGGTGCCGAGTACTACGCGGACAATCCGATCTATCCGTTGGAGACCACGGTCGCGGATATCAACATGGACGCTCTGGGAGTCTACGGCCCAACACGCGACGTGAGCACTTTCGGTGATACCCAGAACACGCTCCTCGCCAGTCTGGTCGAGCTGGCGCGGGCGCAGGGCCGTACCTATACGCCAGATCCGTCGCCGGAGGCGGGGCATTTTTTCCGCTCCGATCACTTCTCGCTTTCGAAACGAGGCGTGCCCGCCATGTCGTTTTCACCCGGTGATGACCTCGTGAACGGCGGCGTACCGGCGGGCCGTGCCCGACGTGAGGACTATTACGCGCATCGCTACCACCAACCCGGTGACGAGTGGACGCCGAGTATGGATTTTCGCGGCGAGGCACTGGACGTGTCTCTGCTCTATAGCCTCGGCAGGAAGCTTGCTGGTTCCGGCTGGCCGCAATGGAGTGCAGACAGCGAATTCAAGCAGATCCGCGACAAATCGGTGAGCAAGCGCCACTAGCGCCCCTCTAGCGCGCCTCGAAAGCGTGGCGCATTCCGGAGCGCCCGCCCAGAGGAGTTGGGGCGACCGCCCGGCCACCCGAGACCTTTTGACGACTGATTTGGCGATCGGTTCGCATTACACTCGCTGACGGGCGTCGACATGGAAGTCATCGCGTGAATATCCCGCAACAGCCCAGGGTGGCGGTTCTCCTCGCCACCTGTAATGGGGCTCGATTCATAGAGACGCAGCTGCGATCTCTCAAAGAGAACTTCACTCAGTTCACCCTGCATTGGCTCGACGATCATTCCACCGATGACACGCGTAGGATCGTACGCGCGGCGGCGCGGAGCTTGGATATCGAGCTCCAAGAGTGGCACCAGCCAGAGCGATTGCGCCTGCCGCGCGTGTTTTTTCAGCTCGTGGAATGCGTCGAGGCGGATATCTACCTGTTCTGCGATCAGGACGATATCTGGCAGCCCGGAAAGATCGACGTCACGGTAGCGAATCTGCTGCCGGACCTGGACTCTCCGGTGCTGTGCTTTTCGGATTCGCTGCTCTTCTATGACAATGAGCCTGAAATCCGGCGGCGAGTCTCGGAAGTGTTTGGATCAAGGCCGCCGCGTGCGCTGCAGGAGTCGAGGCTGTTCATGACTTTGATCGCTCCTGGACATACGCAGGGGTTCACTCGTCCGTTGCGCGACCTGTATCTCAGGCATAAGGAAATTGCGCGTGGGTACGCGCGCAGCCATGATGGATGGATGTATCTCATCGCCAATGCGGCGGGGAGCGCCCGCATGCTTGGTGATGTGCCGACAGCGCTCTATCGACAGCACGGCAAGAACGTGATCACCGCTTTGCTACGGCGTCCGGGACAGCGTTTTGATCATAAGCCTTTGACGTGGAGGCACCAGCAAATGTTGAGAAGGCTGGTTGCCCGCCACGCGCAAGGATTTGTCCTCGCGGCACCGACGCTTCCCAAAGGACCCAAGCTCGAGCGTCTGGTGGCGCTCGCGCAGCGGGTGGCAACTCTCGACCGTCGTCAGTCCCCGCTCGCGCTCGCCAGCCTTGCGCTCCGCCACGCACTGTGGCCGAACAGGCGTTGGGCGGCCTGGTTCGCCGCCGCGTGTTTGTGGTCCGATGCGCCGAGCCCGTCTGACTCTTGATCGGGGTTGGGGGCACTGGTAGCGCCGCCCCCGGCTCGATCCGGAAGGCGTCCGCCGGACCGGGGGTCATCCCAGCCGCTCGACGAGCTCGCAGACCTTGTCCGGTACGCCGACATCGTCGGCAGCAAAACGTGATGCGAAGATGCCGCAGGTCTTCCGGATAGTGTCGGAGCTCAACAGCTGCGTAAGCTTCTCGGCTACCGTTCTGGCGTTGTAATCCTTCATCGGCACGCTTACACCTAACCCAAGGGTCTCGATGCGTTGGGCGTTGTCGAATTGATCGATCGCGATCGGAGTGACCAACTGAGGTATGCCTGCTCGGGTGGCTTGAGCCAGCGTGCCAATACCCCCGTGATACACAAGAACCGAGGCGCGTCGCAGAATACTGTAAAGGGGGACATAGTCAACGTGCAGCGCCCAGGAAGGCAGGCTCTCCGGAAGCTGCGCGCGGTGGCGTGCAAGGAGGAGCGCTCTTGCGCCGATAGCCTCGCAGGCCGCCAATGACTGCCGGAAGAATTCCGCAGCCTGTGACATACCGGTTCCAGGCGTGAATACAACAGGCGGGGATCCGGCGTTGAGAAAAGATTCGAGCCGCGGCAAGTCGATCGGCGTGAGAGGCTCATCGAAAGACACGAAGCCGGTGGTGGTGATCTGTTCAGGCCAGTAAGGCTGGCGCGGCCACAGCCATTCTGGAAAGAGCGCGAGCCCCTGCTGCGGAGAATGCACCCAGTGACTGCAGATGCGATCGACGGGATGCAACCCGAGCTCACTCCTGTACGCGTTGAGGAGCGGCCCGAAAATATCGTCCTCGGAGAAATCGCGCCAGCGGGGTGCGAGCGCTCCGCTGGTGTCACAAGGGTTCAGCGCTTCCGGTGAGAGATATACAGTGCAAAGAGGGACTCCCAGCTTCTCCTGCGCCAGCCGTGCTCCAAATGCCAGCCATTGCGCAAGTACCACACAGGAGTGGTGGTGTTGGGTTTTGGCACGGATGAATTCGTAGGTCGGCCGCATTGCGGGAGCCAGGTATCTTTCCCATCCCAGAATCCACGTCTGGTTCAGGTCCCTCAGCCGTGCATCCTCCCTTGGACGAAGCACTCGCTCGCTGTCGAAAATGGAAGTAACGTCGAGGCCGAGGCTCCGCGCCTGTGATTCAAGCTCGCTGTTGGCCCCTATGCTCACCTCGTGCCCGCGCGCGCGCAGCGCCCGAGCGATAGGCACGAAGGGCAGCAGGTCTCCGAGAGAGCCGAGCAGGACGATCAAGACGCGCATTTGCGCATCTTCTCGACGTCGTGGGCTTCAGATGATCCTTCTTCGTTGTAGAACTGCCGCAACACCGATGGCATCTCTGGCCTCGAGTTGAGGTGCGGAAACGGTGTGTCGGGAATTGGAACGCGCAGGAATCCACACAGTGGCTGCCAACCCTCCATGACATTGAAAACCAACAGCCGCGACTCCGGTATGCAGGCCCGAACTTCGGCGATGTGTCGCTCGTAGGCCGCGATCACCGAGCGACGATCGTCGCATCTGGCCATGAGTGCCGCGCTGGCGCCGAAGGCGCCGGATAACATCTTGGCGCGCAAGCTCTTGCGCAAGAGCAACGATTCCTTCGCCAGTGTGATGGACGCGAACGAGCGTCCGAGCGCCTGCGCGGATTCGAACCATTCGTCGGGATCGCGCACGGTCAGAATGAATTGAGCCGCTGGGTATCGTTGCGCGAGCTCCGGATAGACCCAATAGGTGGGGACGTCCACGGCTGCACGGTATCCGTAGAAAACCGCCTCCCAGTCGATCTGAGGGCGATTGACCAGGCTGAGAATCCGCTCGACGGCGCTCCTGTCCGTCCCCAGCCCGTGATAGCACGGACCCCATCCGAGTTGCTCGAGCGCCTTTTTCAGTGACAGGGTTCCGGTGCGTCCCAGTCCGGCACCAATAACAGACAGTGGCATGCGTCGCTCCTTGACTTGTGCGCAGTGTGGGACAGGAGCGCAGCGCAATTCAAGGGGCACTTCGTCCCAACTGCTCGTCGATGGACCGAAGCTGAGCGTCAGGAATGGCACGGAACCCTGTTCGTTGTATCAGTCGCAAGGAAATGGCGCGGATGCCGTCGATGTTTGGATTGTCCGCCAGGGTCAGAACCTCCGGCAGCTCCTTGGCGAGGATTGCTCGCGCACCCGCGTTTTCCAACAACTCTCCGAGCGGCGAATCCACGGACAGCGGTCCGCCGGGTTTCGGCAGTGAGGATTCCCAATCCCCCCACGGGCTACGTGTGTAGCCGACAGGAAACTGGGTTTCCAGGTAATGGGTCAGGTGATCACGCCGCAGATAGTCGCTCGCGGGCAGAAAGCGATCGTCCAACCTTTCGAGCCACAGGTTGAGCTCGGCTTCGAGCGCGGCCTGGATCTCCCGTGCTTGCGGCTGTCCGCACAGATTGTAGATTTGATACGGGTCGCGTTGATTGTCATACAGGAGCCAGGGTCCACTGATCGAGCGTACATAGGTGTAATGCTCGCTGCGGACACCCCGATATTCCGCGATGCCATAGCTCAGTGCACTGGTAAGAGGCACTGGCATGTTCAGGAATGCGCTCGTGACAGGCACACCCAGGCGGGAGGTAGGCCGCCGCTGCGAATAGTCAGTGCCCTGCACCCCCGGTGGGATCGGGATTCCGCACAAGCCCAGCAGAGTTGGCATGACATCCGGCGAGCTCACCGGAAAGGCGCAAGTGCGGCCTTTACGCCCTGAACGCCGTGGATAGCGGATGAGCAGCGGAACGCGCACCGACTCCTCCCATGGATACAACTTATAGCTGAGTCCTTGCGACTCCATCATGTCGCCATGGTCGGATGTCCACACTACGACCGTGTCATCCGCGGTGCCGGTTGCCTCGAGTGCGCCGAGCAACTGTCGGAAGCAGTCATCGAGGGCCGCGATGTGTGCGTAGTAGCCCCGTAGCGCGGCGGTAGCCTGTGCCTTGTGACTCTCTGGCACGTTGGGCCGAAGGCGGAGGTCCTTGTCGCGATACATCGCCTGGTATCGCTCGGGCGCCGTGTGCAGGGGAAAGTGGGGTGGCCCCCAGGACAGGACCAGAAAATAGGGCCGAGTCTGCCTGCTATGCTCCCGTATGTAGCGGCACGCTTCGTCGGTCTGCGCCTGTGCATCGTAACCGGGCCAGAATTGCCGGGTTTGATCGGTACCCGAATAGTAGAAAGAGTGGTTGTAGTCGTGCGAGCACTCAGCCGCCTTCCAGTACTCAAAGCCCAGGCGCCTTTCTGGAGGGATGTACGCCCCCCAGCGCCTATGCCAACCATCCGGGCTGCCGTACAGATGCCATTTGCCGATGTACCCGGTCTGGTATCCCGCCTGGCGGAACGCCTCACCCAACGTAACTTCTTTGGGCTCCAGAGGGACGTCGTTGACGTAGACGCCGTTGGTTAACGGGTATTGACCCGTGATGAGGCTCGCTCTTGCTGGACCGCATACCGAGCAGCCGGCAATGGCCTGTGCGAACGAAATGCTTTCAGCCGCGAAGCGATCGATTGCCGGAGTGTGTGCGTTCGGATCGCCCGCGTAACCAAATGCCTGTGCGCGCCACTCGTCGGCCATGACGAACAACACGTTGGGCCCTCGAGCGGCCCCAGCTTGCGTGCTGCGAGCGGCCGAGAAAAGGAGTGATCCCAGGGCGCCCTGATTGAATGTTCGGCGTCCGATTGATTTCACACTTCTTCACTCCACCTTCACGGTTCTTTACTCCGCCGGGTCAGCGGGGCTCGCTCGCAGGATGCGAACAGGACCCAACAGCCCGGAGGGTAGCAGGGGCGAGTTGGCTGTGAATGGGTCGTAGGTGGCGAAAGCGATCGGATGTGCTCCGGGCTGACGGTCGCCGATCAGCCGGTTTGGCCAGAGATTGGTGATCCGGACCTGGAGCCGGTTGTCACCGGGTTTCAAGGCTCCGGTCATATCGAGTGTGAAAGGCGCTTTCCAGGCGATGCCGACGGAGTGCCCGTTGACCAGCACCTCGGCCACATTCTTGACTTCACCCAGATCGAGCTCTACGCGGGAGCGATCCTGCAGCCATTGCGGAGAGATCGCGACTGTCTTCTCGTAAACGGCGGTACCGGAGAAGTATTTGACTCCAACGTCGGAGCTTTCAGTCCAGGAGCGAAGCTCATCGAGCCTGATGTGAGGTGGGGCACCGAGATGCGATGGAAAACGGACATCCCACGGACCTTGGAGCGTCGCGAGGACTTCAGTGTGAGCTTGCGGAAAGCTTTCACTGCGCTTCGAGCTCGCATGTCTGAAGATGACGAAGACGGCATCGTGCGGAGTCAGGCTCAAGGGGACGGTCGTTCTGCCGTTCTCCATGCGGTAGGAAGCTGGTTGTATCTCACCAGTATCCGCATGCCAGAGCTCCGGAGCTTTGCCTTCGATGCGAAAGCTGGCATCGACGGACACGGCTTTGTTCAGGCGGTTGTCGACGAAGTAAAGCTCGCCTTCTGGCAGCCGTCGATGTACGAACCACACGGCCGTATCTGGTGGCGCTCCTGAGTAGTTGAAATCCGGTTGGATACCGAGAGCCTCGACGGCTTCCTGCAATGACCGGCCGACGATCACCCGGCCGCTGCCATACCCATGCGCCCCGACTTCTTCCGAGCCCCACACTTCGCTCGCCAGAGACCGGAAGGCAGAGACGTCATCGGCCAGACTGGGTGTTTCCTGGGGTTTGCCACCCACGATGGTTGCGCCCTGTTGGACGAGGCGTGCGATCTGTCGGAGCACATCCAGCGACATCCGCCGCGTGCGCGGATCGAGAGCCAGAATGCGATAGGCCGTCCCGCTATCGGTGACGATCTCCCCGTCGCGTACCGACAATTTCCTCAAGGCGTCGGCGCTCGTGAAGTCGAAGGCGTAGCCTGATGGAATCGACGGCAGCTGCTGGCCATAGAGCGCTGTAATGTTCGAATCCTGCCCGTAAAAAAACAGCACGTCAGCGACGGAATGCCCTTGTTGCAGCAGAAACGCGCTGCGGGCCATATAACGAACCCACGGCCCCGCCTGTTCTGCCCAGGTCTCGTGCCGCGTAAACCAGATACCATAGGGTCCAAGGGTGTAGCCTGGCCCCGGGGCTTCGCCAGGCTGATGAGGGGAGTTGTGGAGGACGATAAAGTTGACGCCGTCGGCCAGCTCGCGATCGATCACCGGTTTCAAGGCTTCCGGCGCGTATGCGAAGGTGTTGTTGTAAGCGCCGAGCCCATGGGTCGTCAGCGATTCCGCACCGACGAGATTCTGACCATAGAGATGTGCGACGGAGGCGGACTCACGCAGGTCGGCATCATAAGCGCGCTGCGGCCGCAGCTCATCTGTCCACATCGCGCCGACGGGAATATCGGCCGTTCGCTTCACGTCCATGCCATCGCCTATGAGGGCGCGTCCAAATTCGTGCGACTCCACAGAGTGCAACATGTGACGGCGATGTAGCTCCTCCGTGATTGCGCCGTAATGATTCTCGGCGAGCATTTCGCCCAGAGTGCGTCGGTAATCCCACAGGAAGCGATCGGTTTGCTCCGAGCTGCCGATCACTCGTCCGGTCAATGCCGGCAGCCACGGTTCCAACGCATACCCACGGCGTCGGGCGAATTCCGCAGGCAATTCCTCGGTCCAGTTCTGGGCTCCGAGCTCCCAACTGTCGCTGTCCATCGCACGCAAGCCTGGCAGGACAGTGCTGAGCAGATCGACATAATGCGAAGAGTAGCTCAGCGCGGCCGTCCGGCTGAGGGCATCGATCTGCAAGCCCGTCGTGTCTCCCGAGGTTGGGTGTGTGGTGATTCCCAGAAGAGAGTAACCGATACGCAAGATCGCCCATCGGCCGGCCGGGGGTATCCAATCCAGTGAGCCATCCGGATGCATACGGGAGCTCAGGTCGATGATCTGATCCTTGTCTACCACCGCCGATGCCGGTGCGGGAGGAGTCAGGGCGTCATCAAGGTCGGATGCCACAGAGAAGCCAGCCTTGTCCTCGCCCCGATGGACCTCCGAGGCGGTATGCAGCACGACCTCGGACAGGAGATGCTCTGTTGGGTTCTGCACCTGGACGCCTAAAGAGGAGGCGATTTCGGTCGGAATCCGAATGGGTGGCGGAGTTGGCAGAGTCAAGCGGAAGTAGCGTGCGGTTACGGGGGCAAACGCCAGTGTCGTTTGGACCTCGGTCGAGGACATGATATCGGCAACCTTTGTCCAATGATTCGCGTCATCGCTGCTGGAGAGCGTGGCCACGACCGTCGGTGTCGAAAAGAAGCCCGCGATATAGCGGCTGTTGGGCAGAACGACCGACAGCGCGCGTATCGTGACCGGATCATGAAATGTGAATTGGACCCACGCCGTTTGCCCTTGAGGGGCGAAAGGTATCGAGATCGTACTGTGCAGGTCCCCGTCCCACAGGCGCGAGCCCTCGATCCCGCCAGCGCTGCTGGTGACGACGGGATCCAACTTTCCAAGCGACCTCTCGGTTTCGGGAAGCCGATACGCGATCACCGCCACGTCGCCGTAGATCTCGGGAATTTCGCGAGGAGGGGCTGAGCCGCTGATGAGATTGTGCCGATCGATCGGAACATTCTGGTACGGTCCAATGGTCGAGGGCGGGCGGGGCAATCTTCCCGTGAACGGGGTGCCTCCTTCGATCCTCGTCTCACTCCATACCAGCTTCTTCATCGCCTCCTGCGGACGCACCCACGAACCGCCGGTGCCGCTCCAACCCGGCGAGCTCGCTACGCGCAATTCCAGTCCGAGTCGTTTGGCGAGGTGAGCTGCGAATCGGGCGGTCTTCTGCCAGGGCGGCGTCATGTACCGCAGAGGGGAGTCAACTGGATGCGAAGTGGTCAGTCCAATGTCCTTCAGAACGACTCCACCGATGCCTACCCGGTGCATCCACTCGAGGTCGCGCTGAACGCCTGCACGAGTGACGTTTCCGTCCATCCAGCTCCAGATTACGAGGGGCTTCGCGGACGGAGGAGGTGATTGAAAGCCTTCGCGCAGTGCGTCCTGACAAAGCGCCTCACCACTGACAATCGAACATAGCGCGGCGGTCGTCAGTACCAGAGGCTTCACGGGCTCGCTGTATCTCGTCGCCTCGAGCTCATCGGCTCGCGGTATGGGGTGGTTGGGGGGCGGTTACCGCCACGGGCGCGTAGGGCGCATGGCTCAAGGCTACATCATACTTATGCAGTGTGTCCTGGTACACATGGCCTTCGACCAACTTTCCGTCGCGCGCCTTGAAGTGGATGCTGTAGTGCTGCCGGTACGCGCGGCCGTTGCCGAGAACGAGAAATCCCACCGCCTCGGCGCTTACCTGATCACCTTCGGCAATCAACGAATAGATATCGAACGTCAACGGCTCCTTGAGCTCCTTCTGCCCACTCTGGTGCATGGAGATCATCGTGTCCAGATTCCAGGTGGGAGCCCCTTCAAACGCGCGTAGTGCGGGCGAGTAGTCTCCACCGACGGCAAAGCTCCACACGCCGTCGGCCGCCCACACGGCCCGCTCACGCTCCGGGTCGCGGGCCTGGACCGATATCAAAAAGCTTCGCACGCACTCTTTATTTGTAGCTTCTTCGTCGCCATGGGCAAGGTCCACGTGCTCTTCTGAGACCATATGCTCCCCTGAAGCAGTGACGTGGTCCGCTACGTGATAGGGCGGCTTCGCTGGTAATCCCGTGTTGTTCCAGATATCCCAGAGATGGAACGTGTCAAGGTACAGGCGGATTTCGGCTATGCGCCCGTGGCTCATCTGGAAATGATAGCTGTAGTGCTGCACGTAAGGACGACCCGTCGCGGCACGGACACCGCGTCCCACGACCTCCGCAGCGACGAGGTCTCCTTCGGCTATGAGCGAAACAATGTGCAATACCCACGGACCCTGGAGCCCTTTCTGGAAGTCCATTTCCATCTGGATGAGCTGGTCTCGGGCCCACTGACTCCCTTGCGGAAAGGCATGCAGCTCGGGTGAGTACACGCCGGCTATCATGAGAGTCAAATGTGCGCCCGGCGCCAGGACCGAGCGCATCTCTACAACGTCCTTCCTCTGGATCGCCTGCAAGAATCGCCGCGCCGTTTCTTTCTCTACCGCAGTTTCAGGGGTTGCATTCTCTCTCGCCGCCAGCGGTACGTTCAGAGAGACTGCAGTCGCAGCGAAGACGAGCGCGGCCAGAAGGGTGCCCCATGGTGGGGCACCGCTCCGTCTTACCATCGGTAACGGGCTTGCAACGCGAAATTCCGGGGCTGCTCCGTCCGGATGATCGTGCTGCCCGTGGAAGTGGGCAACGCTGTGCCGCCGGTCCCACCTGCCACGATCTCCTTGTCGGTGACATTCTTGAACAGGATGTCGACCGCCCATTTCTGATCGGGACCCTCGAGCGAGAAGCGGCCGTCCACTCGCGCGTAGCCCGACTGCACCAACTCCGGATCATTGGTGATGTTGTTCGCAAAGAAGTAGTTCGTGGACGCGAAAACATCCGCCTCCGTGACGAGGTGCAGATTCCACGGAAGGGCCACTGTGTAGATGGCAGCCAGGTTACCACTCCATTTCGGAGCGAAGTTGGTGGGCTGCCCGGAGAGGTCCTGCAACCCCGTCTTTCCACCAGGAATTCCCGCCGGGAAATCCTGCTGGCAAGCGGGTACCTTGGTGTAGTTGGTTCTGCAGAACGTTTGTATGCCGTTCAGCGTGACGTTGGGGTCGGATATGTAATGGGAGTCGAGATAGGTGAGTGCGGTTTGCAGGCGGAACGCCCGCGTCACCAGCCATTCTGCCTGGAACTCCACACCTTCGGACCTGGAGGCGCCAGCATTGGTGGTTTCGGCGACGGGCGCGCCGTTGCTGTTGAATATCGCCGATGATATCTGCAGGTCTTTGTAATCGCTGCGGAATACGTCCAGATTCAACAGCAGGCGCTGGTCGAACCACTTGCTCTTGATACCCGCTTCGTAGGCGTTGACATGCTCGGGCAGCACCTGCGGCGCCGGTGTCGGGATGCCTTGGCTGGTCGTGATACCCCCGGTGGGGATGCCGGCAAGGAAGCCCCGCGAATAGGATGCATACAACATCGCGTCTTGAGTGACGTTGTATTGCAAAGCGGCGGAGGGCTGCACCGCATTGTCCGATCGTGACGCGCTCCATGGAGAGCTTTGCACGCCCAACACAGCGGCCGCCAGAGGCTGCAGGTTCGCCGGCAAAGGAATGATTCCACCATAGGGCTGGGGAGCGGCGGTGCCATAGAAGGATTGGGAGGTGGCGGTCTTATACACCCAGCTGCCACGCACGCCCGCGGTCGCTTTCAGGGCGTCGGTCACATTCCAACCGACGGATCCAAACGCCGCGTAGGAATGCTCGTCCTGGCTGTAGATGCCATCGTTCTGCGTCGTGCCGGCGAGTGGCAGGTAAGGAATGAGCGGGGGGACTTTCGCCTGGACGGCGGGACTCACAAAGTAGTAATGCAGGTCGCCGGCGTGGCCGTCCAGCCGGTCGGTCTGAAAGTAGAGTCCGCCGAGATATTCCAATGTCTGGCCCAGGGGGGAGGCAATGCGCAACTCCTGGCTGAATTGGTGGTACTTCTCGGGAATCTGCAGCGTGAACAGTTGCTGCGGAGTGCCGTCGAGATCGTCGCTCTCCGTGTAATGATAATTGTAGAACCCTGTCACCGAGGTGATGGTCTGATCACCCAGGTGGTAGTGCATGGTGAGCACGTCCTCGAACGTGCTGAGGGTTATGCCCTGCCCCGCGTTCGTCGTGTTTTCGTGGGTGTTGAGTCCGGTCGGATATCCTGCCTTGAGAGCGACAGCGCAGAATCCCGCGGGAGTGAACGGCGCGGGAGGCGGGCAATTGGCGATCTGCGACCCATTGCTGTCGTGATTGTCGCCGCCTTCGACCTTCAGCAAGGCATCGAAATTATCGGTGGGTCGAAACAGAAACGTCACCCGGCCCGCTTTGTTGTTGTCGTCCGGCTGGTCATGTCCGGCGAACGGATTCTTCTGCCATCCGCTCAAGCCGTCACCAATCGCCGCGAAGCGTACGGCGAATGTCTCGCCGACGGGCACATTGAGCACCCCTTCGGCCGCGTACTGACCGAACTGGCCATACAGCGCACGGACACTGCCATCGAAGTTTTCCGTAGGTCTGGCTGTCTGGATGTTGAAGGCACCGGCGATCGCGTTGTTGCCGAAGAAGGTACTCTGGGGTCCCTTGAGAATTTCGACCCGATCCAGGTCCAGGAACGCAGCATCGGCAATACGGGTCCGGCCGTGATAGATGTCGTCGACGAACGTGCCGACGGACTGGTCGAACTGCTGACTGCTGCCAGAGCCGGTTCCGCGGATGAAAAGCTGCCCGCCCGAACCGCTGCTGTTGACGTGGATGCTGGGCGTGATCTGCGCCGCATCCTGCAATGTGTTCAGGTTGAAATGGGCCAGAGTCTGTTTGCTGATAACCTCAGCCGAGATAGGGACTTCCTGTACGTTTTCCTCACGCTTGCGCGCGGTGACTACGATTTCCTCGAGTAGAACCGCATCCTGCCGCGGCGGGTCGGCTTGCGATGTGGTTACGGGTTCCCGACGCACTTCTACTGGAGGCGTCGGGTTCTGAGGCTTGGGAGGGCTGGCGGCGCTCAGGGTGACCGCGCGGCCGGTTGCGTCGTAAACGTATCTGAGGCCCGTTCCCGCTATGAGCTGCCGTAATGCAGCGTCAACGGACAGGGTGCCTGTGACGGCGTTGAGCCGCTTTCCCTGAAGATCGGACTGCGCGGCGCTGATGGCCACGCCGGACTGCAATCCAAAGTCGCGTACAGCTGCCGCGCCGTCTTCCGCCGGGATGTTCCACGAGTGGACCTCTTCCGCAACAGGCGTGGCCGCGAACACTCCCTCGGCCGTGAGACACGCCCCTGTTGCCAACAATCCATGAATGACCGCCCGTATTCTGTTGCTCGCCATCGATAATCCTCTGCTTTCCGGTCGCCAAAGAGTGGCTCCAGAGCACTTGGACGAACGATGTCCGTGAACCCCCCAAATGGGGCAACAGAAATGAGTGTTGGATCACAAAATGAGTGTTAGTGGACTCGACGCAACAAGACCGTGTTTCCGTCTTGGACCGCTTCCACTCCTAACGTTGACTCTATTCCGGAAACAAATGTCTGGATGTCCGTGGTGGAGAAGACCCCCACGATCTTACGTTCTGCCAACTCAGGGTCGTCCATGACGATGCGCCGATAGCTATAGCGGTTCATTTCCGCGAGCGCCACATGCAGCGGCTCGCCATTGAACACCACCAGCTGCCTGCGCCACGCGAGCCGCCTTTCGATGTCCGCGTCCGAAACCGGACGTACCTCGACGGCACCGTCGGCTCGCACGATTGCTTGCTGATGCGCGGTTACTCGTTGGCGGGTTCCCGCGCCAGGCCCGCTGGCCAACAGCATTTCGACAACACCTTCCGTGACCGTGACCTCCGTCAGGCCCATATCCCAGCGGCGGACCACAAACGCGGTCCCGACGGCCCGCGCGGCCCAGTTTCCAGCCATCACCGCGAAGGGCCGGGAGACATCGGGGGTGACAGCGAATATCGCCTCGCCGCGGAACAGATCGATTTCCCGGCGTTCAGCGGTGAATCGGACCTTCAGCTCCGTCTGCGTATTCAGGGTCATCATTGACCCGTCGGTGAGAACGACTTTCCTTAGCTCACCTACATTGCTTACGTACCGGGTGCCGCCCCATGCCTCTTCGATGAATCCGTGGCTCAACCATGCGCCGATGCCGAGCAGGCCGCTTACCGAGGCGGCGGTGGCCAGGATTCTACGGCGCGTCGTGTTCCTTTCCGGGAGTGATTCCAGCAGGCTGCGCCCGCCGGCCAATGCCGCCAGGCGATCGAGGCGTAGCGATGCCGCCTGCACCCGGATGAGCGCGCCTTTGTGTTTGGTGTCTGCTGACAGCCATTCTTCCAGCTCACGCTGTTGCTCAGCTGGCAAAGGGCCAGCATCTATCAAAGAGGCCCAGTGAAGCGCCTCAAGATCGGTTTTGTTCAGATCCGTCCCGTCTTCTCCTACGCTCATATACCCTTTCGCTCGTATAGCCGGCGGCCGTTTCCCCTCGGGCGAACAGCGTCTGCATCAACTGAGCCTGCGCGAGGCGCAGGAGATTCTCGACGGTCTTTTCCGCCAGCCCCAATTTCTGCGCGATTTCCCGGACCGACAATCCCTCGAATTTTCGCAGCTGATAGACCGCGCGACGCTGAGGTGTCAGTTTCTTCAGCGCTCGGACGAGCTGTTCGAACTGCTGATGCGCGCTCACCAGACGTTCGGGTCCGGGAACTTCGCCAATCTCCAGGGCCTCTATCTCGGCGACACATTCGATCTGTACTACGCGAGCACGTCGCAATTGGTCCTGCAAGGCATTGCGCACGACCGAGTAGAGAAACGTGCGTCCGTCCCGAATGCGGGAGAAGTCAGTACTCCAAAGTCTTGCATAGGACTCCTGAATCAGATCGTCAATGTCGTCCGCATCGAGGGAGCGCGTATACCGGCCAAGCCAGCGCCGTACTTCCGCCTCCCAAGGAAGTATGTGGTCCGCAATCCAGCGGTGCCTGGTTAGGTCCTCCATGACGTTCAAGTACCTCGGCTCATCGGTGATGATTCGGGGGCACTATATGCCACTAGACGAATTGCAGAAAGAGAACCCCCAATCTGGGGAACATTACCCGTCGTATGTCGCAGAAATATGGCATGCCTTGGGGGAAAACGAGCCCAGCTTCGTCTACTTGGCATGGCGCGTAGTCTGCACGTGCCCTCGCTGCACTCGAGGGCGGACCGTTTGTACTAACTCCTGCCAGGATCGGGAAGACGGGCCGCCCTTTGGTGCACGGGTCAAAGCTTTGGTGTCGGGGACATAGGAGGCCGTTCGCGAAAGGAGCCGCGAAGTTTACAATCGCCTACGGCGCGTGAGTCGTCACGATCCGTAACAGGCGATGGCCAGCAATCATGTTACGGAAGGAATACATATCGCGCGTCACGAGCAGATAACATCGTGAGATGAGTCCGTAGGACGGAGCGCGGCATCGGTGGGTCGCAATGGAGTCGCAGGCCCGATGCGCACGGTGGGCACGCTAGCCGTGCCTCCGCGGGATACTGTATCCGCGACGGCTCTGAAGCGCCTTGGCCACCGCAGCACGTTCTCTTGGCAATCCATAGAGGACGAGTCCGTTCAGGGTGTCCTTCAATTCGCCCGCCTATCCTGGCTCGCGATCGGCCGAGTACGGGCCGGACCGCATCGGGTCGTGCATGATGCACGTCGCCTCGGCAGCCCCGCCGGTCCAGATCAGCATGTGATACTCCAGATGAGCGGTACCAGTGTCCTCGAGCAGGCTGGTCGGCTGGTAATACTGGAGGCGGGCCGCTGGGTTGTTCCCACCGATACAACCTACGCGATCGCGAGCCGCGAGCGGATCGAACGGCTGGTCATCACACTCAGCCGCGAGCGTGTGGCCGCCGGTGTCAGGCCGACGCAACGGATTGGACGCGCTTTCTCGGCCGCCAGTGGAACGGGCCGGTTGTTTTTTTCGACCGCGGTGTGTCTGGCCGACGAATTACCTTACATCCAGGCCGCGAATGCGCAGGCCCTGGCAGAGCAGCTCACTGCGCTACTTCACATTGCGCTACGCCATGAGCTCTCGCTGGACGGTAGAGAGGAAATCGACACGCGTCGCGAGGAGGTTCATCGCTATATCGCGCGCCATCTCCGCGATCCGCAGCTTTCGGTCGAGCGCATTGCCTCCGATCTCGGCTGGTCACGGCGAACGCTGGCGAGAGTGTTCGAAGCGCAGGGCGAGACACTGATGGAATATGTCTACCACGAGCGGCTGGAGGGTACCCGGAGGGATCTGCTGAATCCGACTTTGGGCTCGCATGCGTTACCTGACATTGCCCGCTCCTGGGGTTTCCGCAACTACACGCATTTTTCCGACCGCTTTCGCTCACATTTTGGATTTTCACCCACTGCCATGCGCCGCCGCGCGATGGCGGCACATGGCAAGCTCGATGGCGGCGCGGCGGAGGGATAGGCCCGGTCTCCAGCCCTATCGTTGGTCAGACGGGCTTCTCAAGTTGTCTCGATTCCAGACATCGCGGCCGGCGGTAATCTGGCTCCGACCACGGACGAAGGCGGAAACAGCGCCTCGATCTCTCCGATTTCTTGCGCGGAAAGCCTGATGTCGGCGGCCTGGGCATTTTGCACGATGTGTTGGGGCTGGCTGCTGCCCGGTATGGGCACAACGTGAGAATGCTTGTTCAGTAGCCATGCGAGGGCGATCTGTGCGGTGGTTACGCGGCGCTCGGCGGCGAAGCGGGCAAGTGCGGGCAGTAGCTTGCGATTCTGCTCGAGCGCGTCCGGCTGAAATCGGGGCAGGCGCCGGCGGAAGTCATTCGGCTGCAGCTCATCGATGTTGGTTATTTCGCCGCTGAGGAATGCGCGGCCAAGAGGGCAATACGCGACAAAGGTGACGCCGAGCGAGCGACACGCCTCCAGCACTCCGGACTCCGGGCCGCGGCTCCATAGGGAGTATTCTGACTGTAACGCGGTGATGCGGTGTACGCTGTTGGCGAGATGCAGTGTTTCGGCTGACACTTCCGAAAGGCCGAGGTAGCGCACCTTGCCGCTCTCGACCAGGCTCGCCATCGCACCGATGACATCCTGGATGGGCACGTTGGGATCCCGGCGCTGCAGATAGTACAAGTCGATGGTTTCAACCCCGAGGCGGCGCAGGCTCGCTTCGCAGGCCGCGCGGATGTACTGGGGTGAATTGTCGATCGTGGGCCGCGGATCTCCTGCCTTGCGTACCAGGCCGGCTTTGGTGGCGACAATGACCTGGTCGCGCTTGCCGCGGAGGAACGCGCCGAGAAGCTGCTCGTTGTGTCCAATGCCGTACGCGTCGGAAGTATCAAACAGGGTGACACCGGCATCCAGGGCCGCCTGCAGGCTCCGCAGCGATTCAGTATCGTCAGGAGTTCCATACCCTTCGGAAAAGAGCGCGCATCCATGCCCGATCGCTCCGACTGTCCTGCCTGTCATGCCCAACGAACGTTGTTCCATTTCACTATCTCCCGCTATTGCTCACCCAGAGCGCGATCCAGCTCGGCCCGCAGAATGGCCTGGAATGCCGCCACGTGCCTGGGTCCCAGCAAAGAGTTGTGTTCCCCGGGGACTTCGATGTAGCGGTTGCGCGCGCGCGCAAATTCATCCCATCGCCTGAGTTGGGTGTTGAGCCAGTCCTGTTTGGTTCCGCTCAGAGGTGTGGCGTAAAACACCGTCACCGAGTCGATGTTGCCGGCGGGCCGGTACTCCTGGCCGATGGTGACCAGGGAGTAGGCCAGCTCGGCCCAGGCTTTGAACCCGGCCAGATCCAGGCCGAGCTCCGCGAACCGGTCTGGAGGCGCGAGCTCCATGATGCGTGCGCAAGGGTCGTCGCCGCTTGCGCGTATCTGTGCTGGCAATTCCGCCATCTGCTGCCGGTCGATCATGGACAGAAAAAAGGCGTGCCTGACTGTACTGGCAACAAAGTCCAGCTTGCCCGCCGGATCGCCGATGTGGGGTGTGCCATCGATACTCCCGACGAAGGCTACCTGTTCGCCTTCGGCTTCGAGTATTTTGGCAATCTCGAAGGCTACGGGTGCGCCGAAGGAATAGCCTGCGAGCGCGTAAGGCCCGTGGGGTCGGCATGTGCGAATGGCTTCGACATACGTTCTCACCATCTCATCCCAGGTAGCGAAGTATTTCTCTCCCTCGTTGAAACCGCGGGCACGCAGGGCGTAGAAGGGGCGATCGTTGATGAAGTGGTTGGCGAGGCCGACGAGCACGAGAATCTCGCCGGTGGCCGCGTGAACGCAGAACAGTGGAGCCTTGTCGCCCGTGGTTTGCAGGGGGACGAGCGGATCGTACAGGCCGTGCCTTGCGCGGTTTCCGGCGCTCATGCGAGTCGCCAGCCCCTGCACGGAGGAATTCTGCAGGACCGTCGCCACTGGCACGTCCACGACTCCGAAGCGCTCTTCCAGCGCGCGTTTGAGCTTGAAAATGTCCGTCGACGTGCCGCCGAGGTCGAAGAAGTTGACTGTTGCGCTCACCGTTGAACGGTCGATGCCCAGCACCTTCGCGAAAATATCTGTGATGGCGGTTTCCTCGGGGCTGTTGGGGGCCACGTGCGGCCCAAGCTGGTGAGTCGCGACATTCGCTATGTGTTCGATGTGCGCGGCGAGCTCCCCTGTCTCCAGGCGCCGTTGCAGCAGCGAGCGCTGAATCTTGCCCAGGCTGGTCTTCGCAAAGACCTCCTTGGGAAGAGGGAGAATCAAGGCCGGCCTGAAACCCCACAGCGCGACTGTGGTGTTGCGTATTGCGATCACGAGCCGGTGCAACCGTGGCTCGTCTTCAGGAGGGATGGAAGTCGCAAATGCGATGACGAGTTGTTCCGTGTCGGCTCCTCTGGGTCGGGTTGGAAACACGGCGACGAATGAGCGCTCGATACCCTCCAGCTGTTCGAGTGCTGTCTCGAGCTCCTGGCTGAAATAGTTGACTCCGCTGACAATGATGCTGTCCTTGCTGCGTCCCACCAGGCGCAGGCGACCTTCGTCGATGTGACCGAGATCTCCGGTGCGGAACCAACCGTCGGTGGTGAACGCGGCAAGAGTCGCCGCCTCGTTGTTGTAGTAACCGTGGAACACCATCGCACCGCGCAGTTGTAACTCGCCTACCTCTCCGGGCTGGACGAGGGCGCCGTCCGTACCTGCGATGCGCATCTGCAGCCCGCTCACCGGGTGTCCGACAGAGGCGAACTCTCTGCCGGAGTCGCAGCCTGGAAAGGCTTCAGAATAGATGCTGCCTGCGCAAGTTTCAGTCATGCCGAAGGCTGGCCTCAATGCCGAAGCCGCGAGTCCGTACGGAGCGAGTGCCCGCAAGAACTGCTGCCCGGTTGCCACGACGTTGGCTTCTCCACCGGAAATGATGTAGCGCAAGCAAGACAGGTCGAGCGGCGCCGCACCCGGACCGCAGGTTCCGGGCTCCTGGCACTGGAGGGTCGCATTGATCTGTCCGAGGAGAAAATTCGGAGAGAAGGTCAGGGCGATCCGGTAGCGGTCGATCAGGCGCAGGAGCATCAAAGGATCCGCCAGAATGGCGCCGGGCGCGATGTGAAACTGCGTCGCGCCGACATACAGCGGAAACAGATGCGCTTCCAGAAGTGCGGCGACATGATCGAACGAGATCCAGTTGAGGGTATTGTCGAAGGCGGTTATCTGCTGCCGTTGCGCTTTGGCCGCCATGGATGCGAGGAGATTGCCCTGCGTGAGCGCGACAGCCTTGGAGTTTCCGGTAGAGCCGGAGGTGAGCATCAGGATGGCGAGCTCCTCGGGCCTAGCTTCGTGGAACAGGTTTGCCGGCTTGCCGAGGCGCAGTGTGTCGATGTCCACGGAACGCAGATCCGGCAGCTCTTCCCGAAGGGCGGACGTTGCGATCAGGAGGGGACGCTCGAGCAAACTTTCGACATGCGCCAGATGCCTTGCCCAGCGGTCAGAATCATTACGGATGGGGGGCAGCGGACACGGAACGTATCCACCGAGGACACAAGCCCACCACGCTGGAATAAAGTCCCGGGCAGCCTCCAGGAGCAACAGCACTTTAGTGCCGGGTGGGCGTCCGAATGAGCGCAGCGCGCCCAGTATGCATCGCGCCTCGTACAGCAGTTCCGCATGAGACAGGGGTGCGGCCTCCTGGCCCGTTTCTGTAATGAAACGAGCTCCGGTACCTGGATGCTCCTGGGCCGCCCATGTCAAGAGTTGGGCAATGCTTGCCGGCTGCGGGCGTCGTCCATCGACGCGAAGCTGGGCAGTGGTTTCGGCACCAAATGACAAGGACATGTTAAGCCTCCCTGCTTGACTCACGCTCCGTGAGTCGTCTCCTGTGTGTCCCTCAACCGGCTTGGGCGCCAGGCATCCCGCCTGCGCGCGAGGGCGACCGTACCATACATTGCCTCTCTTTGGTCATTGAGACATTGTTTGCCGGAAGGGACTGCGCAAAAAAATTTCCTGCCAGGCATGATCGTTGAGAACGGGAAGTGCAGGTGTCTCGTGCAGTTGCATTCTCGTTAAATCCAACGTCGTCGACTCTTGCCGCCTCGTGGCGACGTTGGTCGCGTGCCTATGGGAGGCGCTGCCGAACTTGCCCGGGTGGCGGCGTGTAATATATGACAGCGCCAGAAACCTCGAGACACGGTGCTTGATCGCAACCAATGCGGAAAGTTCAACGGGTGAGCAGCGTTCTGCGACCGGTCGACCTGGAATGACCTGGGCGTCAGAGGGTTACAGCGCGCGACCGGGGCTCACGCAAGGCGCGTTCAGCCACTGCCAGAAACTCTCGTGCGAGCCGCTGCATGGTATCAGACGAGAACAGATCCGCGCGGTAATACCCGCCCCCCTGAATACCCGCAGCCGTCTCCTGGAAGTTCAGTATGATGTCTCCATCCAATCGAACATCATCCGGCAGGGCTCGGTTCACGCTGAACGGCTCTATCATGAGGGGAATGTTATTTTCCCGCCATTCAGAAGGGATTTCCGTCCCTGCGAGCTCGCTCGAGCGCCACGAGAGCCATTGAAAGAACGTACCGTGATTCAGCTCGGGTGCCTTGGCGACGATCCTCGAGAAGTCCAGATGTGCCCAGGCGGCAAGGAACTCCTGGGTCACCAGCTTGAGCAGTTCGCTGAAGCTCTCACGTCCAGTCAGCTCCATTCGTAAGAACAAGACGTGCGGGAAGTATCCTATGACATTGGCATGCTCAGGACGGTGGCGTCCCGTGACGTTGAACCCGATGACGAAGTCTCTCTGTCCGCACCAGCTCGATATCAAAGCGACATAGATCGTCAATATCAACGTCGACAGCGCGACTTTCTCGCGCTCGGCCAGTGCACGCAGCGCGACGCTCAGCCTCCGGTCGAATGTAATCTGCAATGCGGCGGGCGAGTGAGGCCGCACGTGGCTCAAGCCCGGATCGGGGGGTAGGCGAATGCGCGCAGCCCCCTCCAGCCTTTGGGTCCAGTAAGGCTCATGATCTTTCCGCCAATCCTGATCTGTGGCCCGCTGCCAGGCAGCGTAGTCAGCATACTGGAGGCTCGCTTCATCGAGGGGCGACGGCCGCCCCAGCAGATAGCATCCATACAAGCACCAAAGCTCCTTGAAAAAAAGAGCCATGGAAAACGCATCGCAAACGATGTGGTGGACAGCTATCGCCAATACGTGAGAGCGCGGGGACAACCGGAGCAATCTCACTTCCAGGAGAGGACCGGTCGACATGTCCAGACGGGTGTCAAAGAATTTCTCGACAAAAGCACGTGCCGCGGGTTCATCACCCCGGTTTTCGCTGCTACCATCAAAGACCAGAGGATCCAGCCGGAATTCACGCGGGGCGTCGACCCTCTGCGCCAACTGGCCATCCACTCCCAGAACGATGCGGGTCCTGAGCGATTCATGCCGGTGCACGACGGTTTCGATGCTCTTTTGCAGTACATCGACTCTCAATTCCCCGGTGAGCCGCACGGAGAAAGTCATGATCAGGTTTCTTGTGGGGTGCTTCAGCAAATAGTGCCAAAGCCACTCCTGTTGGAAGCTCAGCGGGATCGGTGCCGAAGCGGAGCGCATTGGAGGATTATGCGTCCCTGGCTGCATGCCGTTTTTCATTTCAAGTCAGGTAGGTGGGGTACAACCGGCCAACGCGATCTCTTACGCGCCAGGCTGTCGCGTGTCAATTGATATTGCAGCGTTGTGTGGAGGAACATTTTTCTCCGACCCGTCCGCGCGCGGATTGCAATTGCTTGACATGTACGGAAGCATGAACTAAACACTTCGGCCACGAGGGGTCTGAAAATGTCATGTTCCGGGCGGCGGGAGCGCCGCGCCGGACGTTGACTTTGCAAGCGCAGGGAGCGCTGCCGATGATCAGCATGGATGATGTCCAGAGTGCGTCAGAGACGGAACTGGAGAAGCAGCTACGTTATTGGCGTACCCGGCTGCAGGGGGCCGCGCTGCAGTTGGAGCTGCCGACTGACCGTCCCCGCCCATCCGGGCGGAGCCACTGCTGGGAAAATGTAGCGGTTGTTTTGCATGCCACCTCGGTCGCGCAGCTGAGGGGATTGGCCCGGCGACATGACATGACCCTGTTCATGGTGTTGTATGCGGCCTGGGCTTTGCTGCTTGCACGGCTGAGCGGCCGGGAAGACGTCGTGATCGGCACCCTCATTGCCGGCCGGCGGCGCCCAGAAACGGCGGAGTTGAACGGATCCTCTTTCAGCACACTACCGCTGCGCGTGTCTGTTCAGGAGAATCTGGCGCTCTCGGACTTTCTCCAGCAGGCGAAGGAAGTCACCCTGGGTGCCTATGAGCATCAGGATGTATCCTTTGAGCACATTCTGGAGATGTTGCAGCCCGAGGCGCGCCTCGGCCGCGATCGCCGGTTTCAGGTAGGTCTCGCATTGCAGAGCGCCCCAGGCAGCGAGCCGCGACTCCCTGTATTGACGACGCGTGTGAAGGAGAGCGAGCCCAGCGAGCCGGCGGTCTCCGATCTGCTGCTTTCGCTCGAGGAGCGCGGGGAGGAGATTGTCGCTAGTCTGGAGTATGCGGCCGACTTGTTCACTCGACAGACCATGCAACGCTGGCTGGCATGCTTCTCTGTGTTGATACAAGACATGACGGTTGCTGAAGCCGGCTGCAGCATCGGGGAGTTACGCTTCTTGCCTGACGCCGAGCGACATCAGGTCATTGAGCTGTTCAATCAGACGAAGGTCGCCTATCCGCGCGAGAAGCTCATTCAGAATCTGTTCGAGGAGCAAGTCCAACGTACCCCGGATGCAGTGGCTGCGATATATGGAGGGCACAGCCTCACCTACGCCGAGCTCAACGCACGGGCCAATCAGCTGGCGCGCTATTTAGGACGAAGAGGCGTAGGCCCGGACCAACTGGCAGGGATCTGCGTCGAGCGCAGTGTTGATATGGTGGTGGGACTGTTGGGGATCCTGAAGGCTGGCGGTGCCTATGTACCGCTGGACCCGCGCTATCCCTCCGAGCGGCTGCAGTACATGCTCAGCGATGCGGCACCAAGGGTGCTCTTGACTCAGGGTCCACTGAGGGAGCGCTTGCCTCGGACGACGGCGGAGTTGATAGTCCTGGACGAACAGTGGAATGAGATCGCACAGGAGCTCAGGGATGATCCGGATGCCCTGGCTGCGGGCCTGAAATCACATCACCTCGCCTATGTGATCTATACCTCAGGGTCCACCGGCCAACCGAAGGGAGTCATGGTCGAGCACAGGGGAGTGGTGAATTTTCTCACTTCAATGGGTCGCGATCCGGGTATCGGTACGGCGGACCGGGTATTGGCCGTAACGACCGTGTCGTTCGATATTGCGGCGTTGGAGATCTACTTGCCGTTGGTCAACGGGGCCAAGCTGGTTCTCGCGAGCAGGGAAGCCGCGTCCGACGCCCAACTCCTGATGAGCATGATCGAGGACTGTGACATCACTGTGTTGCAAGCCACACCCGCGACCTGGAAGCTGCTCTTGGGCGCGCAATGGCGTGGCCGATCAACCCTCAAAGCTCTGTGTGGCGGAGAGGCAATGACTGCCGACCTGGCGGAGAAACTGCTGAGCCGGGTGGGGGCACTGTGGAATCTGTATGGCCCGACAGAGACGACCATCTGGTCCTGCCTGCAGCCAATCAGCCCGACACGCGAAAAGCGTGGAGCCGTGGAGTCCATCGGCCGGCCTATCTCAAACACGCGAATCTACGTGCTGGATGCTCTGCAAAGAGCCGTTCCTGTCGGCGTCGAAGGGGAGATTTACATTGGGGGCGCGGGCGTTGCGCGGGGTTATCTGAATCGGCCGGAGTTGACTGCGCAGCGATTCGTCGCTGACCCCTTCGTGAGTGATCTCCCCGCTGGGGATTCCATCGCTAGCCGCTCGGTCACGCCGGCGCGGCTGTACAAGACCGGAGATCTTGGCAAGTGGTGTGCCGACGGCACGGTCGAATATATAGGACGTAACGACCAACAGGTGAAGATCCGTGGCTTCAGGATCGAGCTGGGAGAGATCGAAGCGCAGCTGATGCGCCACGAAAGCATCATCGAAGCGGCGGTGATTGCCCGCGAGACCGAATCCTGGTCCGGTGGCGAGAGCGGGGAGAAGATCCTCGTGGCGTATGTGGTTGCCCGGCAAGTCCAGGCGGGCGAGGCGGTGTTGAGTGCCGAGGTGCTGCGGGCCTACCTCAAAGCGAGGTTGCCCGAGTATATGGTGCCCAGCGCCTTCGTGCTCCTGACTCAGTTGCCGCTGACCGCCAACGGCAAGTTGGACCGTCGGGCGCTACCCGCTCCGGCAATGGCGGGGAATGAGCGCCAGGAATATGCGCCGCCCCAGGGTGAGCTGGAGCAGATGTTGGCCGGACTCTGGCAGGAAGTGCTGCACGTCGAGCGAGTCGGCCGGGAAGACAACTTCTTTGACCGCGGCGGACACTCCCTCGCGGCAACGCAGGCGCTGACCCGCATCCGCTCGTGGCTGTCAACCGACATTCCCATGAGGGTACTGTTCGACTTCCCGGTGTTGAAAGAGCTGGCAGTCGCGCTGAACAAGCTCGTCGAGGCGCATTTGCTGGACAACATGGCTACCAAAGGATCGCAGCTCGAGGAGCTGCTCAGCAATATGGATTCTCTGTCGGAGGAGGCAGTCCAGGAGTTGCTGCGCGAATTGGAAGGAGGGGAATTGTCATGAACGGCGGCCGCGGAGGCCTCGAGCCAACAGGTGCACTGTCCGAAAGCAAAGCGAAGCTTCTGAGACTGCTGGCGCGCAGAGCAGCCGCGCAGGCCGATCGCATCGTTCTGCATCCTCGTGACAACCAGGACGGTGCAGCGTTTCTCCCCACTTCCTGGGCACAACAGCGGCTATGGTTCATCGATCAACTCGAAGGCGGGGGCGCCGGCTACCTGATTCCCATTGCGTTGCGGTTGCAAGGGGTCCTGGACGTTCCTGCGCTGAAGAGAGCCCTGGACACGCTTACACAGCGTCATGAGGTGCTGCGCACAGTGTTTGCGGTCGTTGACGGCGAGCCCGTGCAGAAAATCTCCGCCGACACTGATTTCCAGCTGAAGACGATCGATTTGACCGGCCAGGGCCTCAGCGGACGAGTCGCACAGGCAGCCCTCCACAGAGCTGAAGAAGGGCGGCAGCCCTTTGATCTGAGTCGGGGGCCTTTGATCCGCGGCCGATTGGTGCACCTGCAGCCTGAGGAACACCTGCTCCTGATCACCATGCACCACATCGTCTCCGATGGCTGGTCGACAGGGGTGTTTTTACGCGAGCTTTCGCAGTTGTATGGCGCCTATGCCGCCGGAAAATCCGACCCATTGCCCCCTTTGCCGATCCAGTACTCCGACTACGCGCAATGGCAACGGCAATGGCTGCAGGGCGAGCGTCTGCATGGACAGCTGAGCTACTGGCAGCAGCAGCTGCAGGGCTCGGAGCCGTTGACCGGCCTGCCGACGGATCGACCGCGGCCCGCGGTGCAAAGCTACCGCGGCGGGAAGTTGTCTGTTTCCCTGGATAGTCAGTTGACGACGAGCCTGCGGTCGCTCGCAACACGTCACAAGATGACGCTCTTCATGGTCCTCTACGCAGCGTGGGCAATCCTGCTGGCCCGGCTCAGCGGCCAGGACGATCTGGTGATCGGCACTCCCATCGCCAACCGGCAGCGGCCGGAGCTCGAAGGGTTGATCGGTTTCTTTGTCAATACCCTGGCGCTGCGCATCGGCGTGCCGAAAGAGGCTCCGGTGGAGCAGTTTCTCCAACAGGTCAGGGAAGTGACGCTGGCTGGCTACGCACACCAGGATATTCCCTTCGAAAAGGTGGTCGAGGCCATACAGCCCGAGCGCACCTTGAGCCGCAACCCCATCTTTCAGGTGATGTTGGCCCTGCAGAATGCACCGGCAGGTGACTTGCGCTTTCCAGGAGTGGCCGCCTCACTCGAGGGGCCGATCGATGAGCCCGCGATTTTCGACTTGTTTCTGTCGCTGCAGGAGGAGCGCGACGGAGGGATGTCAGGAGCGTTGAGCTTCGCCACTGATCTGTTCGATGAGAGCACTGTCCGGCGTTGGCTCGAGTGCTTCAGGACGCTGCTCGAAGCGCTGCCGAAAGGAGAAGGCACGGTTGGCGGGCTGCCGATGCTTCCCATGCAGGAACGCATACGAGTGATCCAGGGATTCAACTCAACGGCGGCCGACTATCCCCGCGAGCGGCTGGTGCACGAGCTCTTCGAGCAGCAGGCGCGCCGCACGCCCGATGCCACTGCCGTGCTCCACGGGGAGCGGTGCATCAGCTTTGCACAGCTCAACTCAACCGCCAACCAGCTGGCCCGCCAGCTTTGCGCACACGGCGTTGGACCCGATTGTCTCGTTGGCATCTGCCTGGATCGCGGCATTGACATGGTCTTGGGTCTGCTGTCTATTCTCAAGGCAGGTGGAGCCTATGTGCCGCTGGACCCCAGCTACCCGGCCGATCGGCTACGGCACATGCTCGAGGATGCCGGCCCGAAGTTTGTGTTGATCCAGAAAGGCTTGCAGGCCGTGCTGTCTGGGACAGGGACGGAAGGGCTGCTGCTGCAGAGTTTGATGGAGCAGGCCACCGCCCACGACGAGGATGACCTGTCAGTCTCAGAGCTGGGCTCGAGTGCGCAAGACCTGGTATACATGATCTATACTTCCGGCTCCACCGGGCGGCCCAAAGGGATTGCCATGCCTCATGAGGCCATGGTCAATCTCATCCAGTGGCATCGCAGCCATCTGGGTAGCGCCGCAGAGCAGCGGGTCCTCCAGTTCGCGGCTCTCAGCTTCGATGTCGCCTTCCAGGAGGCTTTCACCACCCTGTGCACGGGCGGCACTCTGGTCATGTTGGATGAATGGATCCGCAGGGACGTGCGGGCACTGGCCGGCCTGTTGGAAAGCCAAGCCATCCACAGGCTCTTTCTTCCGCCGCTGATGCTGCAAGCCCTGGCCGAATATGCCCAGAGCACGGGGGTGTTTCCGACCAGCCTGCGTGATGTGATCACGGCCGGAGAGTCTCTGCGAATCACTCCGGAAATTGCCGCTTTTTTCCAACGCCTGCCGCAATGCCGGCTGCACAACCATTATGGGCCGACCGAGACCCACGTGGTCACAGCGCTGACCCTGCAAGGCAGTCCGCAACGCTGGCCCACACTTCCGGCCGTTGGTTGCCCCATCGCCAACACTCGAATCTATATCCTGGACAGTGCACGGCAGCCGGTACCCATCGGAGTGGCAGGGGAAGTCTACATCGGCGGAGTGGGGTTGGCCCGAGAGTATCTCGGGAAGACACAATTGACCCAGGAGCGCTTCGTTCCAGACCCGTTCAGTCCAGACGGTCGAGCGCGTCTGTACAAAACTGGAGATCTGGGACGTTGGAATGCCGATGGCATGGTGGAATACCTCGGCCGCAATGACCATCAGATCAAAATCCGCGGTCATCGTGTGGAGCTGGCAGAGATCGAGACACAACTCGCGCGGCATGCCCAGGTGAAAGAAGCCGTTGTCCTGGCGCGTGAGGACGTACCGGGAGACAAGC
>CAZBTV010000029.1:0-57382 GCA_964494895.1 uncultured Steroidobacteraceae bacterium
TGGCGAAGAATCCGGATGGGTATTGCGGGTTGAAAGGGACGGGGGTTTCGTGTCCCATCGGCGGAAACGTGCGGATTCCGGCACACTGAGCGTTTGGCTGCGGAAAAATTCGGAGATTTGGACGGTAGAGACGTCTACCGGAAATCCACCGCCATGGAGGCCGGTAGAAAATCCACCGGATAATGCCGCGTTCCGCGCGACGACAGACAGATAGCATAGTGCGGACGCTACGAGCAGTAGGCTGACGCGACTGGTTACAAAAAGGAAAAACATATCCGTGAACGGACAGGCGGCAAGCTGCGCGACATTCTGCGCGCTGGCGCTGATCGCAACCGCATCCGCGCGAGGCGCCGATCAATCAACTTCGCATCCAATATCCCAGGCCACACTCCTTGAGAGCGTTGAGAGCCTGGATGCCGGGCTGTTCGATGCGTACAACCGATGCGACCTGGAAAAACTCGCCGGCTATGTGGCCGACGATCTGGAGTTCTATCACGACCAAACCGGCCTGAGCCGCGGACGACAAGTGTTCCTCGACGCGATCAGGAGCAATATCTGCGGCAAAGTTCACCGGGAACTCCTCCCCGGTAGTCTGGAAGTCTATCCTCTGAACGGCTATGGCGCCGTGGAAATAGGCGCCCACATCTTTTGCGATTCACGCAAGAAGCCGAAGTGTGACCGCAAAAAGGACGGTGTCGCCAAGTTTGTCATGCTCTGGCAGAACCAGGCAGGTACCTGGAAGCTGACACGCGTGATCAGCTACAACCATGTCTCGGGCTGGCAGCGCCCATCGGGCGGTTCTAAATGACATCCCCCCGTGTGCTTGTGGCGTAAACGGTAGCCCGTGCATCTAGCGAAGAATCCGGAGGGGTATTGTGGGTTGAAGGGCACGGGAGTTTAGATGGATAGTTTGGGAGGGTGCTGCGCCTCCACGATGTTTTTGAGGTTACTCGTATCTTGTGAAGAACCCGGATGGTTATTGCGGCTGAAAGGCACGGGAATCTGGTGTTCCATAGGTGGAAGCGTGCAAGTTCCGGCGCACTGAGTGTTTGGCTGCAGAGGATGTACTGATTTGGACGGTAGATGCGTCGCAACTGCCTTTATTGGGTGCTTTCCGGCGAGCGTTCCATGAAAAAGTTATTTGGCATTGATCGCGGTCAGCGTATTGGTTCCCTCCAGGTAAAGCACGCCATTACTCGATAAAGCCAGGTTGCCGGACACGGGATAGCTCCACACCGCCTTGTGTGTCGTCGAGTCAATGGCGTACGTCGAGAGGTTCGTGCTGACAAACACCAGGTTCTTGGTCAACAGCACTTCACTCTGAAACGCGACATCTCCGGATGCCGGCGGAACCCACGTCCACAACAAGGAGCCGTCCGTCTCCGACCGAGCCTCCAATTGCAGCGGATTGTTGTTCACCGCATACACGACACCGGCGCTGTAGGCCGGTGCGTGCGGATAATCCCCCTTGACCTTCCAATCGATCGCCTGTGCCGCAATGTCGAAGTGGAGGAGGTAGTTTCCGATACTACCGCTGTTCAAGAAAGTATTGTCATACGCCGCTGCAAACGCTGAGTGTGCTGCGCCCAGGACGACCGACCCACCGATGACATAGATGTAGTTCGTGAAGGTGGGGTCAGCAATCGATCCGGTGATCTGCCCCGAGATCGGATCGAGCAAGGTCAGTGCATTACCCGTGTACGCGTAGATCATGGTTGAATCGACCGCTGGAGTCCACGCGGATTGCTGCGCCAAACCCGTAAAAAAGAGCTGCTGACCATTCTTGGAGAAACCATAGATTCCTCCGTATGTGCCCGCGTCTGTGTACACCCCGTCCGGCCCCTGGGTGGGCGCTAGATAGTTTTCCCACTGCGAGGACATCTGGGATTTGTAGAGCAGCGCGCCCGTTGCCGCATCGAATCCAAACATGTACGTGGATGACTGCTGACCGGCCGCGATATTCACGACACCATTGGCTACCGCCGGCGGATTGACCGACGGAAACGGCAGTCCGCTGAAATCGTAGCTCCATACCAGGCTTGCATCCGACTCCTGCCTTGCTTGCAGGACGTTGCCGCCGGCGATGTAAAACAGGCCGTTGCTCGTCGTTACAGTCGCTAAGTTGACGGTGCCGTTGAAGTAAACGTTTGCCGTGACGCCATGCTGCCAGCGTGTCACCAGAAGATCGGGCGAGATTGTCGCCGGAACGAAGCCGGTGTGCGCGGAATTGGCTTGGAATGTTTGCCAGTCGGATATGCCGGTCCAGGGAGTCAGTGCCGTTAAATGATCGCCGGGCCACTGCGACGTGGGATTCATGATTTGGATGCTGTAACTCGCGGACACACTCGATACGGGCTGCGGCATGGCGCAAGTCGAGTCGCTGCACAACTGCAGCACGGCTGTTCCCGTGTACTGGGCGGCGCTCGCCGTGTTCGACGTGGCAACCTCGAGGGTGAAGGATCCGTCGGTGTTGCTCGTGATCGAGACGGGTGGTGCGATAACGCCGTTCGGATCATTGGCCTTGGCGTGCAAACTGCCCGTGAACGTCATATATCGCGGCTTGATCACCACATCCAGATAGACCGAGGTACCGGCCACGGCCGTGCGGGTAATGTTCGATCCGGAGAGGATGTCGACCGTCCCAACAGCGAATTGCAGGGTATAAGTTGCGGAGCCGCTGCTGTTTGACGCTTGTATTACATAGCTGGTATCGGGGGTCGCGGTTGTCGGTGTGCCTGTTATGACTCCCGTGGTGGCGTTCAATGCCAGCCCTGCGGGCAGCGCGGGCGATACGCTGTAGCTGCTAACCACGCCGTTGACGGACGGCGTTAAAGGGCCAATGGCGCTGCCGGCGACCATTACGCCCGGTGCCGTGTAGGAGAGGCCGCTCGGAGCCGGCTGCGTAGGACCGGTACCCGTGCCATTGCCGCCGCTGCCGCCCGCGCCGCTGGGGCCAGTATCTCCGCCGCCACCACAGGCAGCGAGCGACAAAGCAGCACCGGCGACGGCCGCGACGTACCAGGGGACTTTCCTCCGGCTCAAAGCCCTGATGGCTCGGGGGGAATCGAATCCTTCCTTAATCACAGTAGACCTCTCCCACGACCCGCGGCCGTGCCGCTATTGGTCAGCCGTTGTTGTTTACCTTCCCGTGGTGCTGCTGATTGGTCTAAGGACCACCATTCGCGCGGCAATTCATTTCGCGAGTGATCAGCTCCAAAGTGCGCACGCACGGGGAGACAGTGGCGGATCCTTCGTTGTTGTAGTTGAGTCCATCCCACGCTTGGTAGCTCGCTCACAAGATACACCGAACTCCCAAAGAGCGCACCTGCCTTTTGGGGGCCGGGACCTTGAACATAAGGCGACTTCGTACATGGGCGCTTTCTGGCCATCGAGACACCGGCAGTTTACCGAAGCAGATAGGCTTTACATGCCCACGCGGGGCTGCGCGGGCCTAACTCTGCGTACCTTCGACCCGCGGAAACACCGGAAGTCAATCTACTGGGTCAGGAGCGCCACAGGGGTACTGGGCGCCGATCATGGGCGGCCGAAGCGCTGACGGGTGACCGGGGAGAGGTGACCCGATCGGTTTTGCTCTTCGCCGCTCCCACCTCGGAAACAAAAGCCGCGTGTCGCCATGCAGTGGTCGCATTTGGCGGCATTTGGGTCGCTCCGCGGCTTCCGCCAAGACGCCATGAGAAATACCTGCTCATTGAGGTTCAGGTCACGACGCTAGCCCAACACATTTGGGCGGCTGCTTCCCGTGTCACCGAAGCGGTAACCGGTGACCAAGAATATGAACTCTTGGTCAATCCGGCTGGTTCGCCTCCGTCTTTTTGTCCTGAGCGCTCCAGTGCTCCCGTAGGACGGCGCCTTGCACCGTGAGTTTGTGCACGTGGGACACTGCGTGAGTGATCGCGAGCGGCAACGCACGAATAAGCTCACGCTGCAGCGACCGTGGAGAACTGACAGGGAGAAGTCGCGCGCATCCGTACATGCGCTGACGATATACGCCGCTGGAAGAGCGTAAGTTTGTCCTACGATCTTTTCATAACTCAACGTGTCCCGTCCGATAGGTACGAGGGGCGATCTCTTGGGAGCTGCGCGGGGCCCCCAGCGCCAGCGAATGAAGGTTGGAATTTGTTTCCCCCTCATTGTCGTTCTGCGCAATGGGAACAGGTCGGCGGTGTATTACCTTCGCACTGAGTTTCCGAAGCCAACGCTCTTCAAGAAGCGTGCTCCTCTCTCACCGAGTGCACGTCGAGCCGGTTGGCAGGGATTTTCTTACGACATGTGATCGATAGGAAAAGAGGCGGTCGTGCGCATACTGCCGCCAGCAGCTCACGTGACTATGCACAACACGCTCTGTCTGTTTCACGCCGAACGAAGCCATTGCTCCCCTATGTGAACTGGGGGAAAATAGCAACATTCTTACTACGATCTGGCCACACGATCCGAGCCAACACCGCGAGCGGAGCCATGCCAGTACTCAAGCGCGACACACGCCACCACACGTACGCCGACTACCTTATCTGGTCCCGAAATTTCGGCGATGAGCTGATCGATGGCACCGCCTATGTCAGAGAACCACCGTCCCCAACGTGGTCGCACCAGATGATTGTCGGTGAGATCTATTACCAGATCCGCAGTGCGCTCGAAGACAAACCCTGCCGCGTATGCGTCGCTCCTTCTGACATCCGTCTCCCGAAGTCAACCAAAGAAGACGGCCAGGTCGATACCGTCGTGCAACCTGACGTTTTCGTCGTTTGCGATCTTCAGAAAATCGATACGCGCGGTCTGTGCGGTGCCCCCGACTGGCTCGCAGAGATCCTTTCACCAAGTACCGCCCGATACGACGAAATCGTAAAACTTCCCGCCTACGAGCGCGCCGGCATCCGCGAAGTGTGGCTCATCGATCCCATCGACCGCACAGTGAGTATCTACCGGCTCGAATCAGGTCACTACGGGCACGCCACCGTTCTAGAGCTCAAAGGTCAAACACAACTTACTGCCATTCCCGGCGTCACCATTGATTGGG
The DNA here is from genome assembly GCA_964494895.1 of uncultured Steroidobacteraceae bacterium. Classification (GTDB taxonomy): domain Bacteria; phylum Pseudomonadota; class Gammaproteobacteria; order Steroidobacterales; family Steroidobacteraceae; genus 13-2-20CM-66-19. The sequence continues at coordinate 5,036 of CAZBTV010000029.1, forward strand.
ATCGCGTGCTAGCCAGGATGTTATGATCATGATTGGTGCCGGACTCGACTTGTTGGACGTTTGTACACGCGGGTCGAATTCACAATCGGAGTGCGGGCTCGTCGTGTGGGCTCTCGAGGCCTTCATAATTCCGGAGTATCGCGCTAGACGGGACGCAACTGCCTGAGGCTTATTTTGCGTGCCAGCATCAATAGGGATCCGCCACTGCGGTGTGATAACCGCCCATAACAGCACACGCTCAGGATGCCGGATATAACAGGGGGGCCGCTCCGCGAGGCGGCCTTCGCATATGGCTACGCGAAAGAGGGCGAGTAGCCTCAACACGTTCCCCGCGAATTCGCGCCATTTGCACTGCACGTAGTCGTACCTGCGGCGACCGGGGTGTCGTCTGAACAGGATCACAGGCGAGCTCAGCTGATGGGCGCTACGACGGTGGCTGAGCCGAGCGGAAAGAATGATTGCGGGAAATCGTCTCGATCAAACATACGCGTGCCAACCCGGCCGGTAGCACCCGCTCCACGCCGGCGGACTACCAAGAGAGATCCCTGACCGCCCGGGCGATCGTCCCTGCTATCAGTCGCTGGCCAGACTGACTCGGGTGCACGTCACAGGTCGCCTGCGTCGGATCCTCGGGATTGACGTTCAGCAGTCCAGCTTTGCAGGTGTTTCCGCCTATCGCCGGGTTGGACACGGCGTTCTGAAACGCGGTGAAGACGTCGGCCACGACCGCACCAAAGGACTTGGCGGGTGCCGCGATGCTTTGGTTGAGCAACCTGGTGACTTCGGTGTTGGCCGCGTCCGAATAGTCGAGCGAGTAGTAGTTGACGATGACTATCTCGCCTCCATATCCGGTGCTGCGGATCTCCTGAAGGATCTTCGCCATATTGGCGCCAAGTGAGGCAAGGACGTATGGCAGCTCTGCGGCAACGCAACCGGTTGGGTTCGGGTTGCTGGCGCAGGAGTTCTGTAAGACGAAGAGATCGTTTGCCCCGATACCGATCGTCACCACCCGAACGCTCCGATGAAGCCTGAGGTAGTCGGTCGCAAAGGCCATCTGGGTAGAGTTGTAGGGCACGTGCAGCGGAAAAGCGGAGCGGAATGCGCGGCAGCCGTTGTCGGCAGCCGTAGCGGACAGCAGGCTACCGCTCGTCTCACCTGGGCATGCAGCGTTCGCGATATCGAGTTTCAGCAGCAACGAGTCGTGTTCCGGATAACCGATGAAATTGTTTGGATTCACGTAAGCGTGTCCGGCTCGAGTAATGAAGCCAAATACCACGCTGTCACCCAGCGAAAGTCCCAGGGCACGGTCCCGGTCATCCGCCGTAGCCGATCCGGCAGCGGCAGTGAGTAACATGCCTGCCAAACAGATCATAGCTCTGCGTAAGCTCATGTTTGCCTCCGTCGTCAGATGCACTGGGCGCCTCGGGCCGTTGCCGTACCGACAGCGCTCATTCATCGCCGTCTGATGTTTTGTTGATACACCCGGGGTGGAAGCGAGTCAAACCGCGAATTCTGCTGTGCAGATCTGCTGCGAAATTTATATGTTCCGGCGCATCAGTTCGATGCTGGAGGGTCAGAATGCGGCAGGTACGGCGCGAAGGTGCGCCAGTGGAATGCCGAATGAGTGTTCAGGGGTTGGAGCGTCGGCCGCGTCAATTCACGATGCAGAACGGACGCACTGACGCGAGCAAGTCCCAAATCGCCGTCACCGAAGGGCACTACACACCTTCTTGATGAGCGAGCTCGCCTGGCCAAGTGGATTTTTGCGGATCGCTCTTTCTTCGTCGGCTATGCGGCTGGACAGTCCATCGAGCGCTTTCGCCGTGACGTAGTCGTTCAGGTTGGCATCTTGCGCCGAGATGAGCCCAAGGCTCGCGGCTTTTCCCGCATATTCATCGTAGCGTGAGGCGAGTTGGAGTTTTGCCGTCTCGCGCGCTACAACTAGCTTGAATTGGGCGGAGAGCTCTGTGCTGGTGGTGTTTCGAAAATATTGCGTCCCCGCATCGTCGCCGCCGGTGAGGATGCGCTTCGCGTCCTCTATTGAGATTCGCGTCGCGTAATCCTTTTGCACGTGCCCGCGCACTGATGCAGGAAGGGTGTGTCATTGTTGGCTGGCCCAGCAGGGAAAGCTGTAATCCAGGCTGCCTAGACTCGAATCAAAATAGGCCTCGCCCGTGGCGCCGGCATATCCTGTTATCAACGGACGATGGCCCCTCTGAACTTTCATGTTGCGATTGAGCGCTTCGTAGACATGGTATTCACAAAGGCGGCCGCTCTTGTCGTCAGATGCAAGGTAGGCCGGCAACAAATGATTCCTGGCGAAGATCTTTGAGGTGTAATAGAACCGGCAATCCGTGCAGGGCGGTGTCCAGGTGCCGTCTCCGACGTATCTCCAGAATAAGCTTGAAATCCTGTTCGCCCTGATGGTTGCTGCGATCGCCGGAAAATTCCGGACGTACACTTTTCCAGTGCATTTGAAAAAGTACTCTTCCCGGGCGAGCAGCTCCGAGTTGTCGATGGCGTACTCGATCAACTTGCCTTCGGCATAACCCTTGCCTTTGTCGATGACGTGCTCATTGTTCTGTTTATAGTTTATTTGCTCCAAGCGTGTTTCCGACTCGTCTATCTCTGCCTCTTCGTCCTTGGTGAGCAGGTTTGTTCCCGTGGCATCGGCCAATACGATTTGTTCTATTCCTTGGGCAACCCAGAAATACAAGGCGGCCTTGGCCGCAATCCTTCTGATGACTGGATCGTTCATCTGCAAGAACGGCATGCCCGCCGGCGGGTTGTTCGCCGTGGTGATCAACACTGTCATGGGAATAGTGTTCAATGAATGGCACTCCCTGCGTCGTGGCGCGGAATCCTGGCGTCCAATCGCTGGCAGTCCGCACTTTGCGGCGGAACCAGGCCGAGAATCACCGCGCCCGCAATCGTCCCAAGGCAATCAGCGGCAGGCACGTCAATAGCAGCAGAGCCGATCCAGGCTCGGGAACGGGAACCGGCTCGGCCACCAGATTCGGCACCGACACATCGATCTGGTAGTCGCTAGAGGTGCTCGAGTCGACCACCGAAAGGAAAACATTCCAGCCACCGAAGGCGCTCAGGTCCGGAATCTGGGTCGAATTGATGAGGCCCAGATCGCGGGTGCTGAAATCCATAGCGATGGAAGCGAAGTAGCTGGCCTGCGCAGGATCGGTAAAAAAGTTCGGGTGGAAGTCGGCACGCGCTTCCAGAAAGTTGATCGGCGTACCGACGTTGAGAGTCACATCATCGTTGTCGACCGTGACGATGCGGAAGGAGGGCGGATTGCTCGAATCGAAGCTGAAGTCGAGCCCGTTTACGTTGGCACTGAAGGCCCGCAGTGCACTCAGATACTGTCCGGTGTTGGATTGGAGAGACACATTCGGTGCGGAGTCATCGATAGTCACCGAACCGGAAACCTGCATTCCCTGTAACGCGAATGGGTCGGCGATCGCTGTCGGCAGGTCGAGGGTGCTGCCGCTGGAAGATACGGTGGCGACGCTACCAGTAAAGTCATACTTGACGATGGTTGCCGAGACAGGAGCGGCAAACGAGGCGATCGCGGCTATCACGAGCAGCTTGCGCACGGGAGACTCCCTTCGTTGTTCGTTGTGCTGCATATTATAGGGAATCGCTGATGGGCTTTGCAGGCCTGCCGCGTGGAGTCCACGCAGGTTGAGCACGACGAGCCCGATCACTTGAGCGAACTTCTGAACTGTCAAGACTTTGGTCCTTCACTGTTGCACGCTCCGCCCCCGCCGACTGGCGGGACCTTCTCCAGAGGAAAGTGACAGCGTGTGCAAGACCTCAGGCTTTATTGCGGCTGAAGAATGGAGGGCACCCCATGGCGAAGCTCAAAGTGAAATGCGTTTTCGATTTCGATCGACTGATTTGGCGCCGGGCCGCAGCAGAGCATCGAGAATCTGCTCGGTGTCGGCGGGTCGGCTCCGCACAGGTGGGCGTTCTAGACAAGGACGTTCCAGCGCATGTTTGGTAACGACGCCGGCGCCACCGCGATAGACGATGACTTTGCCGCGCGGAGCTTCGAGAATGTCGGCGCCTGGATCATGGTGTCGAAATATGTTTGGACCCGTGCGGGGACCCTGGCCGGATGAGACCTGGAAGGGCTGGTGGGGCGATACTCCGCCGTTTCATGTCCCCGTGTTCGTGCTGACTCACCATCCGCGGGCGCCGATCGAGATGCAGGGTGGAACGACCTCCATTTCGTGACGGATGGAATCCGTGCCGCTTTGGAGAGAGCGGCCGCGGCGGGCATGGTAAGGACATTCGGCTCGGCGGGGGCGTTTCCACGGTTCAGCAGTATCTGCGCGCCAGACTCATCGCCGAGATTCTTCAGCTTGAGATCCGCCTGACTCCATTCGAGTCGCGCGATTTCGCAGTACCGGGCTCCCGTGCCGAGATACATGATCACGACGTCGTGCATCTCGTATTCAACTACACCGAGCGCCGCTGCCGCGCGTTCACAAAACTCTGCTGACAGTTTCAGCGGTTCTTTGCGGCGATGTCGGCCCTGATGGCTTCCAAAGCCGGATCTCTGCCGAGAATGTACTCTCGGTAGGTCAGGATCACGGGGATCTGCGGGCTCAGGGATCCTGCGCTGACGCCGAAAAAGACCACAGGCCAGTAGCACTTCCCAAGATCCGTGCAGCCATGCGCCCAGTCATGATAGCCATCGGTGTAGCTCAACGGCAGTCCGGATGCCGGCGCTGTAAGTGCACCCCCCTCGGACCAAAACCACTCGTGATCTGAGATCTCCTCACCGACAATCCGGGTGCGATCAGGTGCGTGCCCCTTCAGCAAGGCCGTCAATACGATAGCCGCGGAATTCGTCGCTCGGCCGGTTATTACGTAGATACCTCCTCGTGGCTCGGTTAGCTTCACCAGTTCCGTCGCCAGAGTGAGGACGTTGAATAAATCTCCGCCTTCGTTGAATCGAACGTCGACGACGACGTTGTCGGGAATGTGTCCCGATTTCACCACGCCGTCGATCATTCGATACGCGTTGACTTCCACGGCATGTGAGGACAGCGTAGTGCTGCGAACGTACAACAAAGATCCGTTGAGCATTAGCTTCCACGAGAGCTCCACGCTTCCTTCCAGGTAAGGAGGCAGCTTTTTCAATCGATCAAGGACGTGCGGCCAGGACTGCGGACGGTTGTCTGGAACCATGCTCTCCTGCCAGGGCGGATCCAGTGCCACCGGGTCTCCACCCCTCAGCGCTGGAAGTTGTTCGCTCGCGTGTGTCCCCGACTGCAGTTCGAACTCGAATTGTGCCGTATCACCCTTCGTAACATGGATCGCCCGCAACGCTTCGATGCGCGTCAACCACAATGGGGAGATATACCGCTTGTGACTCGCTGTGCCAGGAATGAACTGATCCACGCGCCTCGCCGCTTCCTCAATGGGAACGCCGCCGATCGCGGTGATCCTCGCACCGAGCAGATGCATATATCGTGGATGTGCGCGAGTCACTATTGCTCCCTCGGGAAAACGCCAGAACGAAATCGGTAGTGGATGGAAGACATCGGGCGCGTCATAGATGTAAATGAGAGTATGATTGTTGCCGCTGTAGGTTGCAGCTTGGGCAAATAGGAGCGCCAGGTCCGCCCGTTCCATCGGATGAGCGTCCGCTATGCGTTGATTGACGAACGAGAGCATTTGTCGCCTGGCCTCCGGGCTGAAAGACTTGTCCCTGGCAGCCCAGATGTCCCGAAAATAGCGCAGATCCTGAATGACCTTCTCGGTGCTCAAAGGGGGCACCGCCAGCAGTCGGGTGGCGGGCAGGAAGGAGACAAAAGCGGCCAAAATGACTCTCGCGTGGAACATCATATCCCTCCCATGCCCCGGATCGAAGGTTGGATGATGCTCGTCCTCAGATGGTTTAAAACATCTGCGCGAGAATGCTTGCCCGCCAGCCTACCGCCTCCTTATATTCACAACAACGTCGTAAGCAGAACCGAACGTAGGCCGGCCCCCGTCACCTTGGCGATGACCTCGGGATCTCTGTCAGAGCCGATGCTACTTTAGACTTGAGATATGGAATCGAAAGTCGCAAAAGAGGCCGAACGGGCTCTCGTCGAGGCCACACAACGCCTCAGCCCAGAGGAGCGCTTGAACGCTTTCGTGGCGCATTGTCGCTTGGTCACGGAGTTGTACGAGGCTGGCCAGAAGGTGCGCAGTCAGCCGCGCAACCGCAGCCGTGCGAGCCACGCGACCAAGTGAGCCAGATCTTCTCGTGCTTGACGTAGTTGATCTGCTCTCCGCTGGAGCCATCGGAGTACTCAGTCAGCGGGGCTTTGGCTGCGTCAATCCATCGTGCCGTGCGGGCGAGCATGGACGTCGATGTGGTGTTGTCCGTGGTGACTTGGATGACCCCATTCCGGCGAGCCGATAGATCTGTTTGAAGCCGCTCGCGCGATGGCTGCCGCCGGCGCTTCTCTCGACCTCAATCTGGCTCGGCGGCTCGCCAAGCGCTTCGGAAGAGATGCAGCGGAGTCCCTGGAAAGGCTCCTAAGAACTGAACCTGGCGACTCTCCTGCCGAATTCGGCGGGTCCAGCCGGTTCTAACGGAATTGACCGGGGCGAGCCCGCAGGGAATATGACTGCGTGATCTCGCATGCTTTCGACGACGGCGTGCGCGTAGTTTCCGGGGTCATACGCACCAGCAACCGCCTCCCACAAGCGCTCCGATATATGAGTTCTTATATTTACGCACGTGTCCCTCACCCACCCTGCGGAGACTTGCGACACCTGCTCGACCGTCATCTCCGAGACCGACCGGCCTCTGCGATGTTCCGGTGACGCAGGCAGGGTCAAGGCGCTGCGTCAGGAAAATCCTTCAGCAACTTTCTCACCGCATCCAACAGCGCAGGTGCATGTTTCACTGCAACGTCGTAAACCTTGTTGTGGTCCAGTTCCGCGTAGCCATGCACTAGGGTGTTGCGAAACCCGATGATCGTTCGCGAGTGTGGTATCGCATCTGCGGCGTCAGGAGCAACTTTCCGAAGATTGTTCATGGCTCGCCGCAAATCTCCAACGCACTCTCAACGGCAGCTTGAGTCTTTTCGTCAGCTAGATACTGATCGAGGGTGTACCCCGACATGAAGCGTACTGCCGCGTCGGGATGTACTCGATGTCTTCGAGATCGACGCCAGGATCACGCAGCGTCATAGAGCGGCGAACGGCTTTGTTCGATATACCGTCGTAGTCTGCGGTTGCAGATGGCGCGAAGCTCGACGAGATCAACCGAGCGATTGAAAAGGGCTTCCAACGATTCTTTCAAGTCTAGAAAGTTTGTAAAGCTGGCAGCGACCGCTGGATCGAACTCCACGAGAATATCGACGTCGCTTCGTTTTTCGTCAAAATCTTCACAGAGAATCGAGCCAAACACCTCCAGGCGGCTGACTCCATGGGCGCGGCACAGCCCGGCGATGGCGCTGCGGTTATTCTCAATGAGCGGATGCATAGGTGGAATTTTACCCAGAGCAATGAGTTATTGCCAACGAATTCGGTATCCAAATCCCCTTTAATCCCTTGAAAGGAAATCGTTATGTGGCCTCCCGCTGGCCGAGAAAGACTTCAACGGAAAGGAGACCGGGAGGCCGGTTCACTGGGAAGCGCATCCGGTGCCGACGACCAGCGGGCGACAAGCCCGAGTCTGGGTCGCGACGTCTCGAATCCGGGGATGCGCTCGAGTATGGCGAGCATCACCTTGTCGGGCAACGGAGTTTGTGTCCGATCGGCGGAGGCGCGCAGGTTCCGACGCATTTGATGATCTGACTGCGGAAATGCGGCGATCGGACGGTGAGGGCGTCTGGCGAAAACCCCACCCGGCATCCCAAGCCCTCCAGGACCGGCTTGGCGATCTGGTTAGGCTCAGGTGCATTGGGGCGAAAAGGGCGGGACCCGTCACGGTGATGTACACGTCCAATGCGCGTCCCTGAACACGTCGGTAGCGCGATCGGGGGCGAGACATTCAGGGCCGATGCAGCGGTGATCCAAACAGCGCCGGCTATGCTGGCGGCGCACGCCCAGGCGCTGCCGACTGCATGTGATGGACCCCGGGATTCCGCATCGGCTCGCTTCCGATGACCTGCACATCACCTGATCTGAGCAAGACGATTTCCGGTGCTTGAATCTCCCAGCCGTCGCGAGTAGCTTCCGGAGATGACTGTTGAGATTCTCCACGAGTTACCCTGACCTCGGGCTGCGAGTGAGCGTGTCGGCTCAATCGACACAGATTCTCCCCAACTGTTATGGACAGATTTGGTGAGCATATGCGGTAAGGAGGGCGATAGCGGGTCAATCTCCATGCTGGCGGTCCAGGTCGGATGAAACTTCGGAAAATCGATGCGCTACCTTCGACCCCTATGTCTACTTTCCTCGTAGTCCCGCCAGTAGCAAGCGCGCAGCGTATGCCCCCATGACCGCGACGTCTCGCGGTCGAACTTGCTGGAGCCGCGCAGCCGAAGCGATCACAAGCACGCAGCCCGCATTACTAGGGAATCGGTAGCTTGGGCGACACTGCGAGTTATGGAGCGTCTGGAAATCCAGAGTACGTTCAGGCGCGTGTGTCGCGCAAATTTCAGGCCGATCAGTAATGAAGGAGTTGGCCTATGAATACGTTACGCAGGGCTTCCTATCCGGTATTACGTACGCTTGACGAGCTGCTTCCGGAACTGGAGTCTCTTTACAAAGATGTGCACTCTCATCCGGAGCTCTCGATGCAGGAGATACGGACCGCGGGGTTGGTTGCCGCCCGTCTCCATGCGTCTGGTTATGAGGTCGCGACAGGTGTGGGAAAAACCGGAGTAGTTGGCTTACTTCGTAACGGCGATGGACCGACGGTCATGCTGCGAGCAGACATGGATGCGTTGCCTGTCAAAGAGGCAACGGGCCTCCCATACGCGAGCAAGGTCACCGCCACTGATCGAGAAGGTAAAACGGTGCCAGTGTCGCACATGTGCGGCCACGACATGCACGTCACGTGGCTCGTTGGCGCCACCAAGCTACTTGCCGAAGCGCGCGCGACGTGGCGCGGAACACTGATAGCTGTCTTCCAACCTGGCGAAGAAACGGCCGAGGGTGCTCAGGCCATGATTGACGACGGTCTTTTCAAGCGGTTTCCGCAGCCAGACATCGTGCTCGGCCAGCACGTGATGGTGGGGCCATCGGGCACGGTAGCGGGACGCGCGGGTGCTATAACCTCCGCGGCAGATAGCCTGCAGATTCGGCTGTTTGGCCGCGGTGCGCATGGGTCGATGCCGCAGGCGAGCATCGACCCGGTCATCATGGCGGCGGCAACCGTGATGCGACTTCAAACTATCGTCTCGCGGGAAGTAGCCGCAGCTGATTCTGCCGTGGTGACGGTCGGGGCACTTCAGGCAGGCACGAAAGAGAATGTCATTCCAGACGAGGCGATCATCAAACTCAATGTGCGAACGTTCGATGCGGGTGTGCGAGCACAGGTTCTGGCGGCAATTGAGCGCATCGTCAATGCCGAGGCGGAGGCGTCGGGCGCTCCTCGCAAGCCTGAAATTACGAGTTTGGATCATTATCCGCTCAATATGAATGATCCCGATGCAAACAAGCGTGTGGCAGATGCATTCCGGGTGTATTTCGAACCAGGCCACGTTCGTGAAGCCGGGCCTGCACCAGCGAGCGAGGATTTCGGATCGTTTGGTTCCGAGTGGCATGTGCCGTCGGTATTCTGGTTTGTGGGTGGCACAGACCCGGATGTCTATGCAAAAGCCAAGGCGGCCAATCGGATAAATGAGCTTCCGGTCAACCACAGCCCGATGTTCGCGCCGGTCATTCATCCCACCTTACGAACCGGCGTCGAAGCGCTGGTCGTCGCCACTCAGGCATGGCTGTCAAGTTAGAAGCGTCGCAATTCATTGGAGGCGGCTGGGCACTACGATCATAGGCCGAAGGCGCGCGGTGCGCGATTGAGCGATGGCGTCAGCGAAGTAGTCTGAGAAACTGTCGTTATGACCTCACTCCCTTACGTGCTCGATCTTGCCGGAACTTTTGTTTTCGCCCTGAGTGGCGCAATGGCAGGGGTCAAACGCAACCTGGACTTGTTCGGCATTCTGGTGCTCTCTTTCCTGGCCGCAAATACTGGAGGAATTGTTCGGGACCTTTTGATCGGAGCCGTCCCACCCGGGGCCATTGATGACTGGCATTATTTGGGTGTATCGGCCCTTGCCGGCATCGTTACATTCTGGTGCCCAACCAGGATCAAACGCGAATGGAATCCGGTTATGCTGTTCGATGCTGCCGGGCTCGGTCTGTTCGCCGTCTCTGGGGCCCACAAGGCACTCGTATATGGGCTGAACCCTGTCATGGCCACTTTGCTTGGCATGTTGACGGGAATTGGTGGCGGTATGGCGCGCGATCTTCTGTTGGTGGAGATCCCAACGGTGCTGCGATACGACTTTTATGCAGTGGCGGCTCTGATGGGCGCGGCGATTGTAGTCGTCGCAAGCATGTTGCAGTTGCCGTCCGCGGTAGCGGCGGTTGTCGGAGCTGCGCTCTGTTTCGGACTTCGCGTGATGGCGATCAGGCATAGCTGGGGACTTCCGATTGCCAGAGAGGGCAATCGACTGGGCTCCGCACAGACTGACAGGGCGGATGAACCATAAACGACTGACCGTCAGCTGTTTGGACGAATAGGTGTCATTCAGCTCTTGCCACGGGTCTTTCAGACCTTCTCGAGTAGCGAACGTTCACGCTCATGAGGTCGAGCACTAACCTCGCCAAGCGACGCCGATCCGCGGGATAGGTGTAAGTGGGCTCGCGCCTGCCCACACAATGGTATTTCAACGAGGACAGGAAATACGCATGCACCGGAGTTTCTTGTGCGCCGAAAACTCGATGCGCACGCGGAGCGGTGGTTTCAGTACCGATTCCATTTGATCGGCACCGGTTGCCCAACCCTCGTCGATGCGCTTTGATATCGGGAATTCTACCGACGGGTTTTCTGAGGTGCTGTGAGTATCCTCTAGCGTATGCCCGCGAAGTGCAACGGTCCGCTGGGAACATTTATGTGGGCAGCCAGGCTTCTGCAAAGGAGGGATCCCGTGAGCTCATTGATAAAGTGGAAACCCGAAACCAATAGGCCCAAGAGCATTCGGATTGCTATCAAACTGTACGAGGTGGCGCTCGGGTTCCTGACATTGTTCAGCATATGCGGTTGGCTGTTCGTATTCTTGCTCGCATCTGAGAGTGCACATACGTACCGCTATCCGTATATTGCATGGCCGATTCTGATCATCAGTTCGCTAGGACTCACGCTGCTCGTCTTCATTGGCTTGCCGCTATTCTGTCTCTATATGATCTCTCAGCGGCGAAGATGGGCGCGCATCGTCATGACGTTGCTGACCGCATGGAGTGCGTTAGGAGTTTGGTCTATTAGTGGCCTGGTAGAGGGCGGTATATGGTTCAGTCTTCTCGGCGTTGTCCCGTATGTGCTGTACGTCATCATTGGGCTCATTGCTGTGGTGCTGCTGTTCACTTCGGAATCCAATATCTGGTTTCGTGAGTCTCATCGCTGAGAAGTCGAGGCAACAGGCTGCTGTTTGATTTCAGGAGATGGATGGCTGTGTGGCTATTCATGCTGCCGATGTCTTGAAGTCTCGTGCGATACGGGCCAGCACCAGTTTGCGTAGCTCCGGAGACAAATCAGTCTCACGTTCCCGCTCCATCAGAATGTCTCGCCTGACCATTGCCTGCTTGACCAGCTCGCGAGTGAATTCGCGATCCTTCTCGCGTCCGGCGACGTATCTCGAAATGCCAGATCGTGGACGTCCAGGCACAAGCCAGTAATCCCGACGGTATTCGGATTGCTGATCTTCACTAGGGGAGGACTGTCTCAACCGCGCGCCATTTTCAGTTGGTTCCGTTATGAGCGCTGCGACGTGTTGCCACGGTTGTTTCAACACCTGTTGCCACTCCTCCAGCCACGCTGGAGGCGCATCCTTCCAACGAATACGCCACCTCTCGACGTTTCGGTGGGCAATCGCGAGCAATGTTGGGTCGTGCTCGATTTTCCGGGCGATGACCGCATGCATCGCCAGGCTGCGTGCCTCAAGTAATCGGTGTGGGGAGTAAGTGGAAACCGTCTGGAGCTTCTCGGGGACCCAAGCAGTGACGGTCTTCAGTCCTACAGCCTTGCGTCGCTCCCGAAGACGGCGCATGCGTTCGGCTGCAGTCATTGCTGCCCCGGTGCTGGGCCGACCGCGAGTAGCGCGTTTTTTCCTCTTTTTATCCATGCAATAACCGTAACGCGTGACGATTAATAGCGCAACCGGAGCGCAATGAAGGGGTGTCTGGTCCCCCGAGGGTATGTGAGCCACGCCGATCGAATGGGCGTTGGCAGAGGAAGTAAGTCAGCAGTTCTCGGGAGATTTCCTGGTGGACGGCCAAGCGCAAGAGCGCGCTGGTGCTGGACATTATTCAGACTACCACCGCCCCACACGCAAGCCACCGCGGATCCAGGAGCGCTTTGAAGTACCTATCGAGCAGATGATCGAGGAGCATCCGTCATTCGGTTATCGCAAAGGGGCGCAGGTGTGAGCGCTGGTCGGTAAATGGGCAAGGAGAGGGAACCCGCGGACACCCCAGCTGTCACACCACAAAACATTGAACAAGAGTCGCAAATGGGACGGGCGAGACGCCGATCGTCGGATCTAGTCGGGTGTCTTGCTATCGTCCTCGGTGTACATTGGTTTTTGATTGAAGTGATCTTCGACGGTTCGCTAGGGAAGCCGCGGAGGGTGACCGCACAGTCTGCAGGGTCGTTGATATGGATCCCGGTAGCACCGGATGTTCCACCGGAGCAGCATGAGCGAACGAAGAAGATAGATCATCGCCCGCGGGCGCAGATTGCTCGACCTGTCCACACAGAGCCTCCTGCTGATGCGGCTGCTGCCTCCGTGCAGCCTAGCGGTCCCATCGCGGAGAGTAGGCCTGATTGGAATCTAGAGGCGCAATCAGTCGCAGAGTCCATGGCGTCACGGCTGATCAATGAGCTACAGGAGAAATGCGCAACAGCCGAGCGACGCGCGCAAGCGCTGCCTGCGGGATGTAAGAAAGACAGCCCTGCAAAAGAATGGCAGCCTGAGCCCAAGCGCGCGGGTTTCGTAGGAATCCTACCCTACGTGCGCATCGGCCGATGCACTATTGGCTTAGGGTTTTGGGGTTGTGCTCTCCAGACGCCGAGTGCAGATGGCACGCTGTTCGAGGACATACGCAATCCCGACCGCCCCGTCAGCTCAGTTCCGGATTTGCCGATACAAACATTTCCGAAGGCGCCGGAACCGCAAGCATTCAAGTAATCGAAACAGGTGCTTCGGACAAGTTGGCGGCAACGGGCGCCCACGTACGTGATGGCTCTCTTGAACAGCAGGCTCACGATCTGTCTTCCTTGCGCGTCGGTCAGTGTTGCAGGGCGACGCCGCGAAGATCGCTGGAAGATAGGCTGATGCCTGGACTGACCTGGCGGGGCACGCCTAGGTCATCGCCTATACCACAGCGTTGGAGTTGTGGGTCGTCGTGTTCAAGTTGTTGCAGGGCTTCGCCGATCCGTACGCCCTTCTGTCGGGGGCCGTAGCCGGATTTCTCCATCTCCGCTGCAACGGAGCAAGGAATCACCTCAACACCCACGTGGCCGTCGTGGGGCTTTGCAGTAGCGCTACTTCGCGGCGGCGGCGGCCGGGATCGCCAGTTTGTCGTCCACCGGAATCATGACGATGGAGTAAGGAGTGCCGTCCGCGACGACAAAGGGCGCGCTGTGACTTCCAACAGGATTATTCCCGAGGAGTCGATTTTCATAATAGGGTGCATAGACCATCATGTGCGGGTGCCACGCTCCCGCTTTTGGGTCGACATTCTGATTGGCTGACCACATATAGGCGAAAGCGACACTCTCCATTTTCGGTAACTTGCCGAGTCCGTATTGGATAGCGACCTCGTGGGCGATTTCGGTGGGTAACTTCCCTGCCAGTCCCAGCTGCGCTTTCAGCTCTTCCGCCGGAACAACGGTTTTTGCCGCGATGGGATCGAAGCAGGCCGGCCCGCGGATTCCGGCATATCGTGTAATGACGGGGTCAGGTGCTGCACTCCAGCTGCGTAACACCATGCAAAGGAATCCGTTGTCACCCTTGCTCGCGACTTCATAACCTTTCGGCGTTAGCACTTCAATCGTCGCATGAGTCGAGATCGACGCGGGTGCGGCGCTTCGGGCCAGCGCGATCTCGGACTGCGATGACATGGCATATTGGCTGAACGGAGCGTACGATCGTTCGGATCCGGCGACGACAACCTGCAGCAGCAGTATTGAGATCGGCAGGAATGCCGCGCGCTTCGCCATTGTACTTCGATGTCTGGTCTGCATATGGCCCCCCTATTGAGCTGAGTCCGACGTCGCTTTGCGGTCGTTTCTGCAAAACGGCGGCCCATGTCGCCAAGGACGATTCTCAGGGGAGGACTCCGACAAAACGGACTACAAAAACCAGCACGGTCTGCTGATACTGCTATGTCGCCTGGATCTGACGGATGGTCGAGCAGTCATCGGACATCTTTCATATGTCCACTGTCAACGCCTCTTTTGATCCTGCAAATCTACCGGCAGGGGAGGCCGGTAGATGCTTATTCGTTTGAGGTGTCTGGGGTCGGGGTTGCCACCTGGACCTGTCCCGGCTATGCAGATCTCACGATAGGCGGGTCAAGTCCAACCTCGATTTTGAGCGACCCTCGTGTTTGAGTCACCCCAGCTACTGTGCCAGGATCGATCGCTCGAGGGTGCCGAGATGGAGGATTGAGGAAGCAATCGCATCGAGGATGAATCGCTATCTCCCCAGTCGCCGTCTCAGTCGAGTAGCAGGGTCGACCCTCGTGCGCGAGACGTTGGTCGGGAGTGCGGCTTCAGGGTTCCTGGCTTGACGGAAGCTCTGTTTCCGTGGGTTTCTTGGGCTTGCGAGGGTTGCGCCGCGCCGTGCGTTCGCCGCCGTTGCTGGCAAGCCCCAGGGATTTCGCGACAGCACTCAGCTGTGTCTCGAGTTCCGCCTTTCTGGCCTGTAGCTCTTGGATCTGCTGGCCGATGCCGGCGATTTCGCTCTCGAGATGCGCTTTCTTTGCAATCGCTTCCTGGTGCAGTTGCTTGCGCTTACGCTCTGTCAGCAATTCCAATTCTTCGAGAGACAAGGAATCCAAACTGTGAAATCCTCGCTGTTCCAGGCCCTTGACGATTTCAACCTCATCAACGATGTGAGTCGGCTGGTCCGATTGATCGAGAGTAGTCATGGACGCTGACGTCTCCAGCAAAAGACATTTGATGTTTCCACTTTGCGCAGTTTAGCACGGCACCTGCGAGTTGCGGAGTGCTTCGGATTGCCACGAGAGTCGTGCACGCATCAAATTCTGAGCTGGCGTGGAGCCATACAGTGCCGGCAAGAGTGCTCTTGCTGTATGCTGCGCTCAGAAGGTCGAGGCGCAGATCTGAATGTTTGTTTGACTCCGCTCGTCTGAGTCGCTGAAGAACAACTGCGCCCACTGCACTTCGATCTATCGTTCAAAGCAGCGGTACGATCTTGGCGACCACCTTCAGCGCACTGGATACGGAAGAGAGAACGTCTTGTACCTTCGTCAAGTCCTTTAGCGCCCCCCTCAGATTGTTCGTACAGGTCGTCAGGTCGGCCTCGTTCGCCTTCATCTCCTCCGCGATATCGTTCAAGCTGGCGTTGGAGAGCGCGAGGATCGCCCCTTGTAATGCAATCAGTTGCTTGCCCGCTGCGATACGCGTATCGGCGCTCGATTGATCCAGAGCAGCCTGCCATGCGGGCGACAGCAAGTCGGAGCGTGTGCTGGTCAAGGCCGCCAGCAGGCCAGAGTAGAGATCGCTGGGGTGCATTCAGTGTCTCCTTGGTCTTATTTTGTGCCTGAGGTCTTCAGCGTCGCATCGGCCGCATTGGCGTAGGCCGCCATATCGGAGATGGACTTGATCAACGTCTGCAGGTCGATACTTCCCTTGTTCTCGACCAGTTGCTTGAAACTCACGTGAAGTTGTGTGATGGCAGCCTTCGCGCTATTGACGTCATTGAGCGTTACGCTGGCGCGGAGATAGGATTCCCGGTTGGTATTCCAGTTGGCCGGAAGGTCATGCGAGCTCAAGTATGGATTGATAACCTCGGCGAGCTCCCGGTTGGCCAGAGTGTCGGTCAACGATGCCTTCATCTCTTCACCGATAGCGGTCACGGCCGCCTCCTGCAGCGATAGGGCTTTGTCGACAATGGGCGCGGCGTGCCGTAGCTGAGCGTCGAGTGACTTCACTTGAAAGTGCGCCACGACGAAAGAGGTCCCCACCGTGACGAAATCTGCGACGGTCTTGCCTCCGAGCTTCGCCTTCGAAAGCTCGCCATCCAGACTGTCGATGGACTGGAGCAGGTCGGTGGCCGCGGCTCCAGTACCGGTAGCGGTCTTGCTATCCGTCAACTTCGAGATGGCATTGAAATACGACCCAAGCAGCGTCGCATGAGCGTCGATCAGCTGGAGAACGGCTAGATGCTGTTGCAGAGCCCGGTCATGGCTGACCAGATCGGCCGAATACTCGGCCGGGTGTGCGGGGATATCCGGTGCGACCTGGCGATGGGCAGTGATCATCACGACGGAATCTACCGCGATCATCGCGGAGCCGGCCTGATTGATGACCTGGTGGAAGCTGGCCACGTACGCGGAGCCGGCGGTAGCAAACGCCGAGTATTGATCCAGCCGCTCGGTATCACACGCCGTGAGGGTTAGAAATGCGGCAAGCAATGCCCCTCGATGCACTCGGATTGTCATTACCAACATCACTCCTCTTGGAGCGGGCCTGGCCCGAGATAGACAGAGCCTGGCGCCGCTATCGACCCTGCGCGGCTGAAACCCTGGTCAATAGCAATCGGGCGACGGGCTCGACTGAAGCCTGGCGTCGACAAGCAGTGATGAAGCCATTGGGAGATTGGTCGGACCCCTGCTATGACGCCCCTGCTTTGTTTGTCTTCCGGGTATTGACTCCCGGTGTTGAATTGCCCTGGAACGATTCGTTTGGACCAGGATACAACAAAGGCCGCAATTGTTGCTACTAGCTGGCCTGATTTCCATGGCCGTACCGGTTCGACGTCGCAATAGCGCTTCCGGGGCGCGTCGGAAGCCAATGAATCGCTAGAATCGATGCCGCTTCACTTGCGAAGCTGCGCTTCGATTCCGGGGATGTGCTCGAAGAGGGCGAGCATCACCCGTGGAGATGCGCTCGAGTCGGTCCGGTCTTACGATGGGGACGGCGAACAACTCACCCAATAACAGGAACGACTTGGCTCTCAAGTTGCCGCCTTGAGCTTCGTACGGATCGCCTGCGCCGGAGGCGGATACGCGCACCGGTAGAAACGTCGGGTCGGGTCCTCAGATTGTGCCGGGAGCCGCCCGCCTTGGTTGATGGCGAGTAGGGCGTTGGCATGGCGGTCCCGGTGGTGGCGTGCTGTATGCGCAGCGATGGATGGGGGTGGAGGCACGCGGTGCGCTGTTACTCCCGTGGCACGGGCACGGCGCTACGGACTGCAAGCCAACGCTGGCGTTTATCGCGAGCAGATCTCGCCTTCCTGGGCTTCGTGCGACCTTGCGGTGGACCGGCCTTGCACTGCGTCGGCCCTCTGGCGTATCGCGTTGGCGTGGTCCCGGTTATCTTGCGGAACGCGCGGGAAAAATGGCTCTGGTCCGAAAACCCGAGGTTGAGCGCCACTTCCGAAAGCGTCAGTCGGCCGGCTGTCAATTGACGCTGAGCTTCGCAGATGCGCTTGCGAAGGACGTACTGGTGCGGCGGAAGTCCGATGACTTGCTTGAAAAGCGTGGAGAAATAGTGCGGGCTCAGCCTGGCAAGGCGCGCCAATTCCGTCACCTCGAGGGTCGAGTTGAGATGTGTCTCGATATGACGGGATACACGCCGAATGCGCTCAGAGGCTCCTGTGAGGATGAAAATACGATCGGAGTGAAAGGGGGCTTGAGTGTGGAGTTGCATTTCTGGAAGACCTGGAATTGTTGGGTACGATGGATCGCCGTCGGCCCGTGCAATGCAAGTTCCATGTTTTTGCTGTCATGTAGCTTCCTTGCTCGCGCAAGCCAACTCATATGCGCGCAGTCTCATGCGTCAAATGGATTCAAGTACACGCCTGTCCGTGTAAATGCAGAGGAGTCACTCAACTGTCAGGCGACCAGACAGGCAATGAGGGAATTGAGCATCAACGACATGGCGCATGTTCAGCTCTGGCCGCCTGCTGAGAGCGGAAGTGTACCGCCGAGCTCATGTTCTCGTCGGAGGAATGTGCTAGACGTCGCACCGCTGCCATCGAAGACTGTCGCCGCGAATGTTTCGCAGGGAAACATCCAACGATGGCATCAGGGAGAATGGGAATGAGCGATTGCAGAGAGTTCAAGATTGGCTTATCCGAGCGCCGCGTGGGCCGTACCCGCGTGCTCCTGCTCGGCGCGCTACTTACAGCGGGCGCACTGTCCGGGAGTGCTCTCGCCAGTACCGCCGACGATCCAGCGCAAGATCGTGATAATGGGCCGTTGGTCCAGACAGCCGAAGGGCCTGTCGTTGGATTTGAGCAGAATGGCGTGTATGAATTTCTTGGTATCCCCTACGCTGCGCCGCCAGTAGGCTCACTGCGCTGGATGCCGCCGCAGCCGGTCGCACATTGGAATCGGCCGCTCCACGCGACTCATTTTGGCAACACGTGCCCGCAGATCAATGAGCTGGGACCCTTTGCAGGTCCGAGCAGTGTCGACGAGGATTGTCTGTTCCTAAATGTCTTTACAACCAACCTCGAGAACGGCGGCGGGAAGGCTGCATCTGGCGGCAAAGGCAACCCAGTCCTGGTGTGGATTCACGGTGGCGGCAATTTCACTGGGGAATCCAACGACTATGACGCAACCAAGCTCGCGACGGGCGGTCCAAAGGGAACCCCCACTGTGGTCGTGACGCTCAACTATCGTTTGGGCCTCTTCGGCTTTCTCGCGCATCCCGCGTTGGATGCAGAGAATCATCTTCACGATAATTACGGCATCCTTGACCAGCAGGCGGTGCTGCGCTGGGTGCAGCGGAACATCGCGGCCTTCGGTGGTGATCCCAGCCGGGTGACGCTCGGCGGACAATCCGCCGGAGCTGAGGATACTGCCGTCAATCAGATATCCCCACTTGCTGCGGGGCTGTTCAATCGAGCGATCTACGAGAGCGTGCCGATAGGAGAAATGTCACTCCTCTCCGACGGGCTTGCCAGCGGCGAAGCATTTGCGAAGGCAGCCGGCTGCGGAGCCGATGTCTCTGCGGCTACCGCTGCATGCCTGCGAAAGTTGACGGCCGCCCAGATCCTGCAGTTCGAGGGTACGCCAAACACTTTCAGCCCGTTCTTCGTCGGTCCGGTGGTAGACGGCACGATCATGCCCATCACGCCGATCACCGCGTGGACCACGGGCAACTTCAACAAAATGCCGGTCATGGGCGGCAGCACTCAGGATGAGGGGAACTTCATCATTGCCTTCCTGGAATACTTCGCCACCCCGCAAGCGCCGATCAACGCCGCGCAGTATGAATCAAATGTCACACGGGCTTTCAGTGGCCCGGAATATCCGGGTGGGCCAAACTATCCTGCCGGGACTGCCGAAAAGGTGCTCGCCCAATACCCTCCCAACCTCGATAATCATACCCCGCAGGAGGTGTTCGACCTGGTCAACACACACCCGGAAGCATGCAGCGTCGTGCTGGTCGATCAACTCATGTCCAGGTGGGCACCCTTCTACGCATACGAGTTCAATGACCAACAGGCCCCATTCTACTTCCCGGTCCTGCCCGGATTTACACCGCTCGCCGTCCATACGATCGATATTCAGTTTCTATTCAAGAACTGGCATGGCGGCCTACTCGGAGTGAATCGCCCTGCGAACCTGAGCCAGGCAGAAGAAGAGCTGTCTGACGACCTCGTGGCGGCGTGGACCCACTTCGCGGCAACCGGCAATCCCAACGGACATGGCAATTCGCCGTGGCCGGTATTTACCTCTGCCGCAAATACCCCGGCAATCCTGTCAGAGAAGCCTGGGTTGGGCACATTCACCCTGGAAGAGTTTTCTAGGAACCACAATTGCGGCTTCTGGACGGGCAACACCCTCAACGGGGGAATCTTGCGCTTCCAGCCCTGAGTGATGTTGGGGCGCGCACGCGATTGAAGAGGCGCGTCGGCTGATCAGTGCGCGAAGGGACGCGGGTCCCTTCGCGCATCCACCCTGCCGGGCTCGGTGGGAGCCCAACGGGTGGCCAGCGTTGTATGGCTTCGGCAAACGCATCCTGAACCGCTTGTTCAGCGGCATCGATATTGCCGCAGAGCCGGATCAGTACAGCCACAGAGCAGCCGTACTCCTGACGACGGCCGTACTGCAATGTGCGCATCTACGACACTCTGGGACGCACGGACGTTGCGTGGACGGCGACCTCGGATTCGCCGTGGCTCAGCGTGACGGGCTCGGGTATGACCGGCCACGACATCACACTGACCGCTGATCCCACTGGACTCACCCCCGATGCGACGCAGTTTGCGACGGTGACGGTGAAATCGAGCGATCGCACGGTCGAGAATCAGCAGCAGATTCGCGTGGGTCTAAACATACGCAGCACCGCATCCTCGGCGCTCAGTGTCACGGCAACGGCGGTCGCAGCCTCGTCGACCGAGGGCTCGCCGTCTCGGGGGATGGCACCTGGCTCGTCACGCTGTCGAAGAGCTCGCCTGAGATCAACATTGCACAAGAAATTGGCTTTCAGCCGCTACCGCCGCTCCCGTGATCTGGTGCTTAGATCACTAGCCATGCGCCGCAAGCGCGGGTATCCGGAGTTACCATTGGGTGAGTGATAGTGTGTTGCCGTCGGGGTCTTTGAACCAGGCGACCTGTGCGCCGGAAGGGGATTTCCAGATACCACGTTGATCCTGCACGAGACCGGGGTAGTGTTCGAAGGTCACGCCCCGTTGCGTCAAGGCCGCGATCTTCGCGGCGATGTCCGCTACATGCCACCCAAGCACCGTCGTTTTTGCTGGCGTGTGCTCCGGGAATTTCTGGATACGCAACATCGTGCCATTCGCATCGAAGGCGAGAGCAAACGGACTGTCCTCTGTCAGCGGGAGGCCGAGCACGTCTCGGTAAAACTCCTTGGCTGCCTCGGGGTGTCGGGTTGCCGCAAAACAAATGAGCCGTGAATCATTCAGCATGGATGACGCTCCCTGATGCTCCCTTGGGCTAGGCCACTGTGCCACGGTCGGGAGACTACGTCGAGGCGTGACTCCGACGTGAAAACAATTGTGCACGCAATACAGCATATCACGCCGTAGCAGCAATCGCGACGTACCCGCCCTTCGGGCATACGTGTTGCTGTCGAGGGGGTGCGGGTATGTTTGGTAGGGTGCTCATGCGCGTTGTAAACAACATCGATACTCACGCAGCCGAACTATTGTCAGGGCAGCGTTTCGAGTTCGGCGCCAACTGGTCTGCATTCCTCCGTACCCTCAATCCGCAACGGGTGGCTCTTGCGGAGCGATCCCTCCAGAGCTATCTCGGTGTACGTGAGCTGCGCGGAAAGAGTTTCCTCGATGTTGGCAGCGGCTCGGGGCTGTTTAGCCTGGCCGCGCGACGGTTAGGCGCGAGTGTGCGCTCATTCGACTATGACCCTCTGAGTGTTCAATGTACCCGGGAGCTCAAGAGTCGCTACTGCCGTGACGACGCGGACTGGACAATCGAAGAGGGCTCCATCCTGGATTCGGACTACCTGAGTACGCTTGGGAAATACGACGTCGTCTACAGTTGGGGCGTGTTGCATCATACCGGCGAGATGTGGACGGCATTGGCAAACACCGCCGCGCTCGTGGCGCATGACGGAATGCTGTTCGTGGCGCTCTACAACGATCAAGGGCCGATGAGCTCTCGTTGGCGCACCCTCAAGCGACTCTACAACCGTTTGCCGCGCTGGTTGCGAGCACCGTACCTCATTGCCGTCATGGGCACCCGGGAGCTCCGGCTGTTCGTCGGGGCGACGCTACGTCTACGGCTCTGGAGCTACGTTGACGGCCGTTTGCATTATGCCGAGCGCAGCCTGCGCGGCATGAGTTACTGGCACGATCTTGTCGACTGGATAGGCGGCTATCCATTCGAAGTTGCCACTCCCGATGAGGTGTTCGAGTTTTGCCGTGACCGCGGTTTCAAGCTCAAGGCGCTCAAGACGAGCGGCGGCGGTATCGCCTGTAACCAGTTCGTATTCGTGAACGAGCAGTGACGCGGGCGCCCGAAGCCCGGCTCACGGTCCCAATTCGTAACAACGGTCGCAGCGGGAGGCGTAGCTCAGATTGCGCTCCGTGCGGAAGGGGAGCCTTGTGTGTGGTATCGCGGGAGTTGTTGGTACCTCGCCCCTGGCTGCCGAAGCGTCATGGAGGGAGCTTTCCTCCATGGCTGACGCCCTCGCGCATCGCGGGCCGGACGATGAGGGAGTGTGGCTCGACGCGGCGGCGGGCGTGGGCCTGTGCCATCGCCGCCTTGCGATCATCGATACAACCCCTCTCGGACATCAGCCGATGAAGTCTGTCAGTGGCCGTTTCGTCATTACATTCAACGGCGAAATCTACAACTACCGTGAGTTGCGTGCACAGCTTGCCTCGGCCGGACATCGCTTTCGCGGCAGCAGCGATACCGAAGTTCTGCTGGCGAGCATCGAAGAATGGGGCATTCTCAGCGCTCTGCAGCGCAGCGTCGGGATGTTTGCTCTTGGCGTGTGGGATCATCGGGACTCGACCTTATGGCTGGCGAGGGACCGGTTCGGAGAGAAGCCGCTCTACTATGCCCAATTTGGCGCCTCGGTGGATGGGGGCGTACGATCGGGTCCCCTGGTCGCATTCGCGTCGGAGCTGAAGGCGTTGCGCCGGCACCATGCCTGGAGTAACGAGGTCGACCGGGACGCATTGGCTCTCTTCCTGCGCCACGGATTCATTCCGGCGCCCTATACCATTTTCAAGCCGGTGCGCAAGGTTCCGCCAGGCTGTGCGCTCGAAGTCAGGGTCGCGGATGTCGACCCCCGTGTGCACCTACATAACTACTGGCATTTGACGACTGACTGCGCCGGTGGCGCGCTTCCCGACCACGAGATCCCTTCGCTTCTGGACCTCGTGCACGACGCGCTGCTATTGGCAATTAGCCGACAGATCGTCGCGGACGTGCCAGTTGGAGCATTTCTGTCAGGCGGTATCGACTCCTCATTGGTCGTCGCACTCATGCGGCGATCGAGTAGCCGCCCGGTGCGCACCTTTACCCTCGGCTTTGATGCGGAAGAATTCAACGAGGCTCCCCATGCACGGAGGGTCGCGGCCCACCTGGGCACAGAACACACGGAACACGTCGTGAGCGCAGCAGAGACCCTGCAGGTCATCCCTCGTCTCGCACGCATCTACGACGAGCCATTCGCAGACTCGTCACAGATTCCTACTTTTCTCGTCTGCGCCCTGGCGCGACGCGAGGTGACCGTCGCATTGACAGGGGACGCAGGCGATGAGCTGTTTGGAGGCTACTCACGCTATGTAGAAGCGCTCGGCAAATGGCGGAAAATGCAATCTGCACTGCCGGCCTTGCGCAGCCGCGCCGCGCGCGCACTCAGGGTGATGCCGCTCTGGGTGCTTGGTACGGTCGCATCGTCGGCGTGGGTCGCGTCGCGCATGAGAGGGCAACGCAAAGTCCCTGACCGGATCCAGGAGCGCGCCCATGTATGGGGCGCGAGCTCACTTCCTGAGCTCTATCGCGCCATGATGTCCTACTGGCAACCACCGGCTCGATTCGTGATCGGTGCAACGGAGCCCGAACCACCTGCACACACAGAGTGTATGGACGGAATCGCGCACATGATGTACGCCGACACATGTGAATATCTGCCGGACGATATCCTGGTGAAAGTAGATCGTGCCGCGATGTCGGTATCCCTCGAGACACGCGTGCCACTGCTCGATGTAGGGGTAGCGGAGGTAGCGTGGAGGATACCTACTCACATTCATCTAAGAGACGGACGCGGGAAGTGGGTGCTGAGGGAACTCCTCGCCCGCTATTTGCCGCGCGAGCTGTTTGAGCGTCCGAAGCAGGGATTCGCGATTCCGATCGCGAGCTGGCTGCGGCACGAGCTGAAGGACTGGGCTGCGGAACTGCTCGATCCGGCCCGGCTTCGGCGTGAGGGCTACTTCGAAGTCGAGCCTATCCAGCGACGCTGGCGCCAGCATCTTTCGGGTGCGATGAATTGGTCAGCCCACTTGTGGACGGTGCTGATGTTTCAATCGTGGCTCGACGAGCTGCAAGCTCCGTTACCTTCTCCGAGCCCGTCGACCTCCGAGCGCCTCGTGTCGACTGTCCGAACGGATCGAATGAATTGATCGTGACCTGCGACTGGGTTTTCCAGCTGTGAGTCCTGTTGAGGAGCCGCACTCGGTGCGAGTGCGGCTCGCCGCTGCCCAAAGCAGTGTATTGCAGGATCGCTGTCAGAGCGACAGCAGGTACTGGATCAAATCACTCTTTTCCTGGCCAGTCAGGTGCAAGTTGAACTGGGCGTTGTAGTGGTCGACGACGTCGCTCAACGTCGCGAAGCGGCCGTCGTGATAGAAGCCGCCCTTCACATGCGTCCACAGGCCCTTCAGTGGGGAAGTGCGGTAACGTCGGTCTGGCGCCCGGTCTGCCTGGAAGCTGTCGATGCCGAGCTCCTGGGGCGTGTGCATGTTCCAACCCGGCTCCGTGAAGAGCGGAGGCACGTGACAACTGGCGCACTGTTTGTTTTCGAAGACCTGCTTGCCGCGCGCGGCTGCGACTGGATCGAAGCTGCCAGGCGGCGGTTGCGGAGCATGGAGGGCCAGCTGGTAGAAATGCAGTGGGGCCAGCTTGGAGCTGATCAGATCCGTGTCATTGTGCACGTTGCCGAAACCAGCGCGGGCCGCTATCGGGAACTGCGTGGCATCGTTCAGCCTCGGGTCAAAAAATGTTCCTTTGCCGTGCATTTCCAAATTGGCCACAAACGCGTTCCAATAGGTCACCGAGCCCCACCCGGTCCAGGTATGGAGGTTGACGCCCGCCAGCCCAAAGGCTGGAGGGATCAGCGTGGCGGCGGTCTTCCCATCCGGGCGGAAGCCCTTCCCGTCCAGAAACAGCTCCGCGTCAAACTTTCCCGGTCCCCAGGCCGCGAGAACAGTGCGCACGGTCGCTTGATCGACCCCCAGCAAAGTCGCCACAGCAGTCAGGTCGGGAGCCAGGTTGACGATTGCTCCCACATTCAGGTCGCGGTTCGGCCAACCGTCAAGCCGGTGACCGATACCCGGCGCAAGCGAATTGTCCACCGTTGAATGGCACAGCGCGCATTGGATCCCCACGGTCCGCAAGGTTGTTCCGCTCGCGTCAAAGATCCCGGTCACCCCGACGACGGCATTCAATTTCAGCAACGCCAGCGTAGTCCCCGGGTCATCCAGATTGACCTGGCCGTTCTTCAGGCTTTCGATCAACGTATCCGGAAGCGCATCGACGTCGACCTTGAGGCCCACGGCGAGTGCGGTCTTGGGACTCACTCCTGTGCCTACTCCTCCATGGCTCGCTCCCTCGATGGCCTGGTGCAGCTTGATAGTGTCGCCCCAGAAAGCCTCATCGCCGAAGGTGTCGTATCGGAAGATCTGCCTTCCTTCATCCACCGTGTGCTGTGAAATTCTGTCGGTCGCCCGGCCAGGTTGCATGGCTCGCAGCGGGTCGTCTGAATCCGTGTCCGACCGGGCCGTCCCTGCGCCGGCCACGGCCAGCGCGGCCAACAGCGGAATCGCCAGAAAAAATCGTCGCTGACGCATCAACATCGTTCCCTCCCGACAGCGGGTTTCCCTGCCAATGCGGACGCGGTTCGCTGTCATACCCGCTGCCGCCGCCGCCGGCTATACAAGCATGGGTTCAACAGAGGGTCAGTTACCGCAGTAACACTGAGGGCGTCGGGAACGTTCTATCTCGGGACTCTTCGGTTTCGAGCGCCCGCACGTCGAGGAGAAGATGGCCGCGTGTCGTATATTGGACTATGCCACGACGTCGCAGTAGGTTGAGTGCGGTCGAGACGCGCTCACGTCTTGCTACAACCATCTGAGCGAGCTCTTCCTGTGTCACGTAAGCCGTGATCTCAATCAAGTCTCCTCCGGTCGGACGTCCGAGTTTGCCTGCGAGGCGCTGTAGCACCTTGACCAGGCTATGCATGACGCTGTGTTCGGCGACTCGGTTTACCTGATCGTAAGCCTCAGCAAGGCCGCTACAGAGCGTGCTCACAAATTCGCGCAACAAGCTCGGCTCTCGAGCCAAGGCATTCAACACATCATCGAGATTCATTGGGACCGCGGCCGTCCGTTCCAGCGCTACAGCACGTTCACGACGCACACCTTCGACCGCGCAGAGCTCGCCCACCACGTCGCCGTCTCTGCGAAGGTCATAGATGATTTCGCGTCCGAGGTCTGTGGTGGTTCCGGTCTTCACGACACCCTGACGGATGAAGAAGAGGGTGCGTTCCGTTTCTCCGAGGTCAAACAGGACCTCATCCCTTTCGAACGTCCTCGCCGTGGCGCTATTCAATGATAGCGCTACGCAGAAGCGACCGCGGAATGCCGGCGCGAGAGCGAAGGAGGCAGCCGTGCGGCTATATGCCGTACTTTCATCAGTGGACATACGTTTATTCAGTTCCCTAGCCGAAGATGGGTCGAGCGGGGCGGCCTCGAGTCTACGCTCGAGCGTCATGCCGCAATATTTCGGAAATGGTGAGCCCTCGTCTTCTTGACGAGAAATTCGCGCCCGACGATCCGAACTACAATCCGAACGATAGCGGAATGACGCAAATCCACTGCCGCGTGTAGCGCCCCCACGGCTGACGTACAGGCGGCTTCGGGGATCAGCCGCGGCGACTGGCCTCGTGAGCCGCGCGCCGGGCTATTCGGCACCACGAGCGCACGGGCACCCCTTCGGCAGCGGAAAAGGCGGTCGGGTTATGCCTGGCTCCGCAAACGCCTGGACTTGAAGAACGAAGTCATGGCGAATATCTTCAGGTCCTGGGACCGGGTCTGGAGCTTGGTGTTCGATCGCAACGCCTCGGAGGGCGCTCCGCTTCTCGACCGTGTAGCAATGAGTCGCACCGCCATGGCAGTTGTGTCAGGCCTTCGCGATCAGGCAGCAAGCGGTGTGAGCGATCGTTCCGACAATACCCGCCAGAAGGGCCGAACCGAAGGCCGCTGCCAGGAGAGAGCTCGCGGCGAAGCCAGCGCGTGAAAGCTGGTTGGCGGTCAGCTTCACCAGGCGGGGGCCGATGGATGACGAAACCGATGAGCGCAGCGACCACTCCCGCTCAGGGTCAGCGAGTTTTGCAAGCGCCGAGACAAGAGCCTTGCCGTGTCCGCCGCGAATGACGGGCTCATCACAGGAGAGCTCCCGATACAAGGAGAGTTGCCCGCGTGCCACCCAGGCGAGCGGATGAAACCAGAGTCCACAAAGGGCCACTTCGTGGAACAGGCGGAGTAGATTGTCGCGCCGTCTTGCGTGCGTGATCTCGTGTATGAGCACTGCCTCGAGCTCTGGCTTGCTAAGCAGCCGCCCAATGTCGTGGGGAAGCGCGATGTAGGGTCTAAAGAGGCCCGCCACTGACGGTCCAAGGTGGCCAATCCTCACGGGAATTCCGCAAGTACTGAATAGCTCCGGCCCGCGGGATGGTTGCTCTTCGGCATCCCGGGTGGCACGGCGCTCAACCCGAGCGCGTGCGAGCAATCTCGCGAACATGATCATTGCGCCGAGCAGCCACACTCCGGCCAACGCGGCGGCCGTCCGCGGGCTTCGGGACACGCGGAGCCCAACATCGTTGAACAGGGCCAGAGGGGTGGCACCCCCGATGCTCGAAGCGCCGAATCCATCGATGAATCCAGCCAGAGGAACGATGAAGTTGAGCGAGGCGGCGACCCAGATCCAATATTTTACCGTGGCGCTGCCGAGTGGAACCGACGTCAGGCCCCAGGCTGCGCAGCAGACCAACGAGGCATACAGCAGGTGGGTCTGCAGGAAGTACACTGCTGCGGCGATGTGCTCAGACATGTTATTTGTCAGAACGCCCTTGCCTCGAGTGGCCGCGCGATCCCGGATTGCTCGAGGCCGCCAGCTCCAGCGCCTTGAGATCCTTCAGGGTGATCGTGCCCGTTTCCAGAAGGTTCGAGACCAGCAGGCGCGCCGACCCGCCAAACACTTCGAGCAGCTCGCGAACCAGGCCGTTTCTAAACTCGCGAGCATCGATTGCCGCTGCGAATAGCTGCGCGTTACCGATTTTCTTGACCCGGCGCACCGCGCCCTTCTGCTCGAGCCGGTGAACGAGCGTCTGCACAGTGGTGTACGCCACCCGCTCGTCCTCGGGCAAGCTCTCGAGAATCTCGCGCACGGAGCAGGTTCCGAGCTTCCAAAGCTGCCCCAGGATGCGCGCCTCGGCTTTGGAAAGGCGAGCTTTTTCCATGCTTCCTCACTCTTTCGGACATGCTACTACAACTGCCGGAGGAAGGAAATGCCGGCCCGATTGCCGCGCGCTTGCTCGTTTTCTCATGACTGTAGTAGGATCTACTACAACTTGTAGGAGAAAAAGAATGCGCCATCGGCTTGCTCTCGCATGTCTCCCGGCTTTGTCCTGGTGCGCGTTGGCCAGCGCCGCCCCAACTCCTGCCGCTGATGCCGGTGCGCGGCCGGAATCTCAGCACGCCTTCGATTTCGAGCTCGGTTCCTGGAAAATACATTTGCGGAAGCGGCGCGATCCGCTTACCGGCTCGAATACGTGGATAGCCTTCGACGGTACCTCTGTTACGCGCAAGGTCTGGGACGGCCGCGCTCAACTCGAGGAATTCGAGACCGACGGAGCAGGGGGGCGCATCGAAGGTCTCACGCTGCGCCTTTACAATCCAAACACCCGGCAATGGAGCCTGTATTGGGCCAACAGCAAGGATGGAATCCTTGATCCTCCACAGGTTGGGGAGTTCAAAACCGCACAGGGTGAGTTCTATGGCTGGCAGAGTCTCGGCGGCAGGCCGATCCTCGTGCGATTCATCTGGTCGCGGACCGCGACCGACTCGCCGCACTTCGAGCAGTCCTTCTCGAACGATGGCGGCAAGACGTGGGAGGTAAACTGGATTACCGACCAATCGCGGGCGGCCGATGTGCCCGGCATGTCCGGCGGGCCACCTGCTTCACCACCGATCCCGCAGGCGGCTACGACGGGAGCGAACCTGGCACCCGCGCAGGGTCAGCACGACTTCGATCCTCTGATCGGCCGCTGGAAGTACCACCTGAAGCGCCGGGTACATCCGCTCTCAGGTTCCAACACATGGGTTGAGTTCAGTGGCACGGGTGTCTGCGCCCCAGTCTGGAACGGCCGCGCGAATCTGGAGGAGGCCGAATTTGACGCCCCCGCGGGTCACATCGAGGGTCTGGTGTTGCGCCTGTACGACCCCAAGTCGCGCCAGTGGCGGCTCTATTGGGCGAACAGCAAGGATGGCACGGTCGTTTCGCCGCAGATTGGTGAGTTCCGCGACGGACGCGGCAACTTCTATGCTCAGGATCTGCTCGATGGGAAGAGCATTCTGGTGCGTTACGAGTGGTCGAACCTGATGACCGATACACCGCACTTCGAACAGGCGTTCTCAGACGATGGCGGCAAGACCTGGGAAGTAAACTGGATTACGGATCAGACCCGCATGGTTGATACGTCTGTCCGCCCATGATTGCATGGCTGCGTGGCGCACCACGCCACGCACCTAGGCTTTCTCGCGCTTCAGCAACTCGCGCAACATGGCTACTTCGGCGCTGATCGCCGTATGTAGCGCCGGATCGACTTCAGGCGCAAACAGCGGGGAATGGTTCGAGGGTAGTTGTCCGCCGGCTGCCCGAGCTTCCTCGAGCTTGCCCGGATTCGCGCCACCCAAGGAGAGGTAAAACCCCGGAATGCCCTTCTCTACGAAGGCGGAGAAGTCCTCGGACGCGGTGATCGGCTCTTCTGTGACCACGTTGTCTTTCTCGAGCGTGCTTTCCAGGGCTGCGCGCAGCCGCTGCGCCAGCGCCGGATCGTTGTATACCGCATTCGCCGACTCATAGCGCTCGATCAGAGGAGCGCGCGGGGCGCCAGCGGCTTGTGCTTCCGCATTGGTAATGCGAGTGATGGCCTCCAACACCTGCTTGCGCACATTCGCCTTGTAGCTACGCACGGTGAGGCCGAGCTCGGCCTGATCCGGGATGATGTTGTTTTTGGTTCCGGCGGTGATGTAGCCGACGGTGACGACCGCGAACTCGCCGGGTTTCACCTCGCGCGCCGTGATTGTCTGGAGCGCGAGGATCGTTCGTGCCGCGGTTACGATGGGATCGACGGTGGTATGGGGTGCCGAACCGTGGCCGCCCTTGCCGAAGATGGTGATACGCAACGAATCAGCGTTCGAATCGTAGATACCCGTGGCAATTCCAACTTTACCGACGGGTAGCTCGTTTCCTACGTGCAACGCGAGCACCTGATCTGGGCGCGGGAACCGCGTGAAAACACCATCCCGGATCATCGCGGCCGCGCCGCTGATCGTTTCCTCGGCGGGTTGGCCGATGAGCATCAGTGTGCCATGCCAGGAGTCCCGGCTGTGCGCCATGATCGCGGCGGTCGCAACCAGTGCGCTCATGTGCAGGTCGTGCCCGCACATGTGTCCCACGGGGACGTCGTGACCGGCGGGGTCCTTGGAATGTACCTTGCTTGCAAACGGTAAGCCTGTTTTCTCCTCCACGGGAAGCGCGTCGAGCTCCGTACGCAACATGACCGTTTTCCCGGGGCCGTTCCGCAGGATGGCGACCACTCCGGTCCCTCCAACGTGCTCGGTCACTATGTAACCCAGGGTGCGCAGCTCGGCTGCCAGTCTGGCCGCGGTTTGTGTCTCGGAGCCGGAGAGCTCCGGATGTTGGTGTAGATAGAGATAGAGTGCGTAGGCATTCGGGTAAGCGGCATCGACCTCCGCCGGGGTGGCCCTTGCCAGCCTTGCGAGAGTCAGTGCGGCAACGAGGGCACAGAGCGAATACAGGACCGATCGGCTCGTTCTCATGGATTCTCCGGACGGCGCCCGCATCCGCTCCCGCAACGGGGCTCAGTTTGAGTTGTAAAGGAATCGTCGGCTACGATTCCGCGGATGTCAAGGCTGCCACGCCCGGAGCCCGGGCACCATTGCCCGGGCTCCCCCACAACGATTGCCGTCTTCAGGCCAGGAACAACACGTCCCTACGATACCCGGTGACCAAGGCCCATGTTGGCCCGGTCGACTGGGGTCGTCACGCCGCCTCGGTAACCTGTTCCGGGGTCGCGGTCGGGACCGGGACCGCCACAGGCGGCAGTGTTTGCGGCTGCGGGCCGATCCGAATCAGCCGCAGAGCCAACACCGCGAATAGCATTCCCAACAGGAGGTACGCGGCGACGATGAACAAAGTTCCAAATACGCCCTGTTCTATACCTGGCAACGCCGCCGCGTGTATCGTCGGCATGTAGCCATAGATAACCCAGGGTTGCCTGCCCATTTCCGCGACGATCCATCCGGCGAAAGTCGCTATCCAGGGCAGCGGCAGCGCCCACAGGAGCACGGTGCGGACGCGGGCGTGAATCTTCGCCTGTGGACGCGAAGCTAACACCAGGAGCGCCGTGTAGAGCGCGAGCAGACCCATCGCCGTGATGATCATCACCCGGAAGGCGCCGAACAGGACCGGTACATTCGGAATCGTTCGCAGCGCGGTGTGGTGCACGACTTCTTTCTGCGGGACCGTGGCGCTCGAACGGCTCAGCTCATCTTCATAGAGACCGCGCAGTCCTTGCAAACCAGCGAAGCGCGGGTCTTCGGGGCTCATGCTCACGGATTGCTGGATTCTGGATTCCTGCTCTTCCATGAGGTCGCGTATTCCCGGGGGCGAGCCAGACAGGCCATACCCGGTCAGCAGGCTCAGGACATAGGGGGCTTTCACCTCGGCCCGATTCGATTGCAGTGCTGGCTGTGGAATGCCGAACAGAATCAATCCCGCGGGCCCTTGCTCGCGTTGCCATAGACCTTCGAACGAAGCGAACTTCATCGGCTGATACCGCATCGCATGCTCGGCGCTCACATGTCCGCTCACAATCGCCAGAACGGTTGCTGCCAGTCCGAGCGGCACACCCAGGCGCAAATTTGCCCGTGCGAAGCTCTGGTGCTCACGGCGATTCAGATAGTAGATCCCGACGGCACATACGAGGGTGCTTCCGCACATCAGGGCAGCGCTCAGCACGTGCGATATCTTGGAGAGAGCCGCCGGATTGAGGAAGAAGTCTGCGGCTGAGATGACATGAGCTGAGGAGGTACCGGGAATGCCGGCAGTAGGATGCTGCATCCACGCATTCAGGCTGAGGATGGCACCTGCCTGACACACCATGGCGAGCACCAGGGACCACACGATCAGCATGCGCGCGGTGGCATGCAGGCGAGGGCCGAATACACCGACCGTAATGAGACCGGCCAACATGACCGGACCAATCCCGTTCTCGATGGGCAGGGTAATCTCCCGAACGGTCTTGATTGCGGTAAAGTAATGGCCCCACTCGTCCGCGAGCTGTGCCCGAAGCGGATAGCCGGTGATGATGCCAACCACCCAGCCCAGTGCGAACAGGCGGAACCAGAAGCGGGCTGAGAGCCGCCAGGCCTCATTGCGAGTTCTGACAAAGGCCGTTTCCATTACGGCGATACAAAAGATCAGGCCCAGCGTCAGCGGTACGAAGATATAGTGAAAGCAGGCCATCAAGCCGAACTTGAGGCGCATCAACTCGAGCAAGAATGTTTGGCTTTCCATAGCGTTTCCCTGTCGCACATCGGCACGTGCGGCTGGCTGTGATTCCACCGATGATCGCCATCGGAGACAAGTGAAAGTTATTGGCCCAACACGTGAATAAAACGTGTCAATAGGTCATTGGAATCGGACGGCACCGATATGACTCGCTGCGCCCCGCGCTATATCGCTGTTTTCCATGCGTGCGCAGCTTGGGTTTAATGAGGGTGTCATGTCGAGAGGCGCACGTTACCCGTTCCTCGGGTGCATCGCGAGCCTTGCTGTGCGGATGGCGTTGGCCGGCAGGCTCTGTTTGGGTGCGAAGTCTGGGGTGGAAGTACTGAGATGGAGCAGACGTTCGTCGGGGCTGCGCAGCGGCTCTCACCTGGAGAAGGCTTCGATACGCGTGTGGCGCGCAGCTGTTGGCTGCCCGCATGGGGCGTGGCCGGAAGATACGATGTGTGGGTCCCGCAGCACAGGCCCGCTCGCGGGCCGGACCTGTGCTGAGCTGGGCTGAACGAGTGAGTTGGGTCTACGCGCTCAATTTGTCAGATTGTTCGAAGGGCAGTTCGGGCCGGCGTCGGTCTTGAACGTACCGTTGTTCGAAAACACGCCACCGGTACCGATCGAAGGACCGCCATAGAACCAGGAAAAGAACGCCAGCTCCTGCAAGTTGTAGGTGAATCCGTTCGGCATCGTTACCGCGGCCACGTCGTTTCCCGTCAACGGATCTCCCACCTCGAGATTGGCTTGACAGCCGTTCACCTGACCGGTGCCTCCCCAGGGTGCTGTCTCGTTGTTTCCATACGGGTCGTTCACCCACTCACCGACTTCGTGGGACGCGATCTCGGTGTTGAGTCCCGGACCGGGCCCGGCGTTTTTGCCCGGGGCGAAGAACCCCGTGGTATCAAAGTCGACGACGCCGTAGGTCTGGGTTTGCACGGGCACTCCGGTGCTGCTGTGGTACCCGGCCGCGCAGCAGTTGCCCAGGTTCGTCACGTCGCCAACGGGCCACGCCGTGTTGTAGCTCATATAGAGTGGGAACGTGCCCGGGTTTACCCCTTCCTCCTGGAGCTGGCGAATCACGGTTCCGTTCAGGAATGAGTCGAACCAATTGAGATCCACCAGCAACATCGGTGCGCAGAACGAAAACCCGAACGCCGCCTGGAACAGGTTGGGGTCCGTCAGCGCGATTCCCGCAGTCGCCGGGACATCCAGAACGACTGGCGGCAGCGTGATGACCGGGCTCAGCAGGACATGGTACGCATTGGCGTCATCGCCGAGCGCGGTCCAGAAGTTGGCGCGTTGGAAGGCATCCACGTACTGGGTAGCACCGACCGTAGTGCCATTGAAAACGAATGGCTTGGGGGGAGCATTGAAGATCGGAGACTGTTGCAAGACCCGCACCGGCAAATTGTTAGGAGCCGCGAGGCACTTGTTATCGACTTGAGTCGGATCGACCGTGGTTTCTCCGGGCGCAGTCTTGAATTGAAAGGTCGTGGGATCGAAGGCTGTCGCCACGGTATGCGTCTGGATGATCAACGGCACGATGAAGGTTGGAACCCGGGCCGTTCCGGGGTCCCGGAAGGGATCGCGACCCACCATGACTCCCAAGTGATGATCGCCGTCGCGTGTGCCTTTGATGTTGAAGGTCCAAAACGGGAGCGTATTACCCACGAAGACCGATCCCGGTGGGAAGCTTTGGGTTGAGATGCTCGGTGACCCTTCATGACGGGCGGCGATGGTTGCCGCGTTTGCCTTCGTCGCCAATGTGGAAGGGCTTACCCGGCCTGCCATTCCACGGGGCAGATGCACCGATATGGATAGATGGTTGGTACTGTTCTCGGTGGCGGCTTGCGCACCCGCGAGTGCGGTGGAGGCAGCAGCGATAACCGCGCCCAGAATACGAATCAATAGCTTGCGTTTCATGAAGTCTCCCTGACGTTGGGTTGTTGACAGGCTGACGATCTATCCAGAAAAACAGTGCGCCGCAGGCTCTGGCATCAACGATAGCCAGAGCCCGCGGACGTCTAAGCCCATGGGTGAGTGTCAGTCGGGAGAGCGCGAGTTCTAACTAACGCGATCGTCGGAAGGCGAGGTTGCGTGAGGCGCTCGTGAAGTGCGCCTTTGCGCCCGACTCACAGAAACAGCGCCCGGAAGAGGGCGGCAGCGCGCCAGTCGCGCGATTTGGGGGCACCGGGCCTGGGAGCCTGTCCGAGTAATGATCGCCTACTGCGGCCGCCCCTGGCTGGGCGAAAAACGGACCAGCGAGCCGCTTTCGATGCCCTCCGCGGCTCAAACTCCCGTTTCACCGATGCCCGTCTCATTGACGTAAAGGTCCGCGGGGGTCGCTATGGCGGGCCGCGACGGACGGTAATTCAGGATGAAGGGTGTCTTGGAGTTGCGCCGTGACAGCAGCCCGGCCCCAGGGAACAGTATCGATATGGGCTTGAATAGTGGAGGTAGGCGTGTAGCCGCCCGGTACGCGCGCTCCGCGTTCCAGCCTTCAAATTCGATACGGTAGATCGCGGCCAGGGCGACCGCGCGGCCCTGGCCGTCCTTGCAATGCATGAGGACGCGCCGGCCGGCCAGGAGCTCCTCGTTCATCACTTCCAGGTAACGGCGTATGTCTTCGCACGTGGGCAGCTGCCCTATGGGGATGTTGATATGGCGGATCCCGGTTCCGGCGAGCGCTTGCGCTTCCGCGCGCACGGGGGGCTCCTGCTCTCCGCGGAAGTCGAGAATCGTCGCGATGTCGTAGCGACGTGCAAACCAGAGCAGCCGGCGGGGGCTCATCGCGCCGCTTTGATAGACCCTTCCTGGAGCGATCGCGACGAAGCGGCGGCGCAGGAGCACCCAGTGGCCGTAATAGAGGACGGCCCAGATAACGAGCGCTGTGGCAAGAAACATCGCCGTTCGTATCATGACTTTGTTACCGTTCGCAGGCTTCCATGAATGGCGGCGGGGTGGCTGGCCCACGTGTTGATTCAAACAGCACTTCCCGCTCGAAGAAATCGCGTACGACCTGTGCGAGTGGTGCATCTCCCACGGCCGAGGCAGTGTGGCGGCCGCGAACCACATATCGCTCATCCACAACCCGACACCCCGCGCATCGAGGCGGTACACCGAGCGGCACGAACGCTGCAAAGAACCGGTACCGTGAAGCCAATGCGTCCAGGGTCAGCTCATCCTTCTCCGAATAACTGCGAACGTCCGCGCCAGGCAACAGGAAGCGGTCTGCTTCCTCCGCCGCCAGGAAGTTGCAGGGTACGAATACCGCCTCGCCGCGGAGCCGGTCGCGGGTCGCCGCGGTGTATGGACCCGGGGCTCTCGCGTAGGCATTCAGGGAAATACCCATGGCGAGACATACCAGGATCGCAAGCACGGGCGCTGTCGACCGGTAGAGTCCCGGGACGACGAACGAGCTGACTCCCAGGGCCAGTACGCATGCGATGACCAGCCAGAACCCGAAAGGAAACACGAGCTGCCCGCCCGTCTGGCGGATCAAAAGCGCCGCGAAAATGGCGAACGCGGCCCCCAGGACGGTCGCAAGGGCGGCCACGGTGATAAAGCCACTCCGATGCAGGCGCGACCACGTCAGGGCGCTCAAGGCAGCCAGCGCCGGCATTGCCGGCAGCAGATAGCGCCCTGATCGCTGGCTCGGAATCGAGAAGGCGACGAAGAATGCGATGACCCAGATCCATAGCAGTCGCTCCTCGGCCGAAAGCGACCGGCGTCGACGCCAGGCGTCGATGATCAGCGCCAACAGGATCGGCGCGAGCAGGCCGCCGTCCGCGAGCAATGCGCCAAAGAGAGACTCGACACTCCAGCTACCCCAGACGAACGACTTCAGGTAGTTGCCAATGCCCGCGGCACTATCGAACTTGCCCGCGTTTTCCCGCAGAACGAAGTCGCGCCAGATTGCGCCCGGGTCCGGGTCGAGGGCAGGCCATAGGGCGAAGATCGCGAGGGCCATCGCGGCGGCAACGATGACTGCTGGGGCGGCGGATGCCAGCGACTCCCGGATCCGATAGCCATGCCGCTCGAAATGCCAGCCCACGAGCGCGAGGCTGAACGGTACGACCAGGGCAAAGGATTTATAGAGGCAGGCAATGCCCACGGCGATACCAAACAGAAGTGGCACCAACAGTCTCGAGTCGAGAATGGCGCCACGCGTCCAAAGCACGGCGATGCCGGGTACCGTGAGCCAGAAAGTCTCGGGGGCGTTTGTAAGGAAGGGCCGGCCGTATCGATAGGTAGAGTAGAAGCCGAGGTAAACGAGAACGGCCAGCGATGCGGTGCGCCATTGCCCTTGCAAGTGCCACAGCAGCGCGAAAAGCAGCCCGGCCGTGCCGAGCGAATACAACACGTTGGGAAGTCTCAACCGCCACAGCGTCCACTGTGACCCACCGTCAGTTGTCACCATGCCTTGCCAGAACAGCAAAGGTGGCTTCGTATTACGCACGTGCTCGACGTCGGACGCGAGTGGCAGCCAATGGCCGCCTTCCAGGGTCTTACGTGCGATGTGTATGTATACGTTCTCGTCACCATTCGACGGGATGCCGACGTCTCCGAGTGCGTAGAAGTAGGTAAAGATGGCCAGCAGCAGCGCCGCGCCGAAGAAGAGCGACCCTGGCCGGGTGGTGTCTGTTTTCACGGCGCGGAAGAGACTCCAACAACTCCAACCATGTTCCGCTCAGGGATGGTTGGCTCGGGAATCTCCGATTCGGAGGGGCATTCGGGCGCTGAGCAGCGCAGGGGTTTCCATGCCGATCGGGTATTGACCTCGCCCATGAGCCGGCGTGCCGCTTCGAGGACTTCCGTCACGGAAATCTGCTTCAGGCACTGATTGTCCCCGTTGCAGGGAGTGAGGCGATGGTTGTATGCGCTGAGGCATGGAGAGCAGGGTAGGCGCCGGAACAGGCACTGGGCGTGAGGCGACAGCGGGCCGTAAAGCACCGGCGTCTCCGGACCGAACAATGCGAGCACCGGCATCGACGTCAGTGCGGCGAAATGCACGGGGCCACCATCGTTCGACACGAGCAAGGCGGCGCTGTGAAACAACAGCACGAGATCGCGAATGCTCGCGGTATACCCGGCCAGATTGACACATGCCGGGCTGCCGCAACGCTCGACGATGCCTTCGTTCAAAGAGTGATCGGACTCGAGTCCCAGGACGCCTACCGCGTACCCCTCCCTGACAAGGGCGCTGGCGAGCGCCTGGAAGTGGCTTGCCGGCCAGGCACGCACAGGCAAGGGCCCCGCACCGGCGTAGATCAACACGAGAGGGCGCTTGCGCAGCGCAGGGAAGTCCCGATAGAGGCGTTCGGAAGCCGTACCGACAGTCTGGGCGTCAAACTCAATCGGCAGTATGGCGGGGCGCTCGGGTATGGATTGCCGCTTACCCGCTGGAGTGCTGTCGCGATCGATTGCGGCGGCGAGCGTGAGGAATTGCGCCGCGATGTGCCGGTACGGGTTGTAAAGCACCGGCCGATTGATGAACGACCCGCGATACAGGCCTTCCTGGGTATGTCGATGAAATCCAACCCGGACGTCGGCTCCTGAAAGGTAGGAGTAGATCGCGCTCACTCGGGAGAACAGCTCGCAATCGATCACGGTATCGATCCGGGCAGCGCGCATTCGCCGGATCGCGCGCAGGCTGTCAAGGATGAACGTGCCGAGCGAGCGGTCCGACACAGTCAGGATCCGCTCTGGTGCAATCAGGTCCAGGATTTCGACAAAGCTGCGATTCTTCTCCAGAACCATGGTGTGGAGAGTCGCACGCGGATAGCGGGCTTTGATGGCCCGCAGCATCGGCTGGGCGCATACCATGCTGCCCGCTTCGGACAGAAGCACCACCAGGATGGCGCGCGGTTGCGCGGTGTTTGGGGCGGGCTTCAACCAGTCAACGAGTGAGAGCAAAAAGCAGATCGGGATCCCTAAGAGCTTATCGAGCCTACGCTGCGTATCGATCTTCATGGCATGCACGAGTCATCCAGGCGCGGCATCGCGAGCCGGCCCAACACCTAAGCGCCTTTACATTCCCCAATACTCCAGGGTGCCACGAATTCTTTAAGAATTCTTTAAACTTTGGGCCAATCCCCGACTTTTTGACCAAATTGAGCGAAAGCGATCACAGTCTTTGGTGAGAACTACAAATCAAAGCTTCGACACCTGACAGGGGCTTTGGGCCAGGAGTGGGTGGGAACGCGAGACCCTGGTCTCTGGTTGGAGAGAAACCCGGGCCAGACGACCGTTCCCGAGAGCTAACTCGGCAACCCCTTGCTGCGGATATACAGGTGCAGGTATTTGCGCCGGACGTAGTTGGCCTCGACGAGCGCGAAGACCAGCCCGCGCCAGCCGTCCAGAAACCCGAGCCGTAGAAAATATCCGCGGAAGAAGCGCCACTGCGGATTGATCAACACCTTGCCGAGGCCGCAGCGTTTGCCGCTGGCGTGGAGGGCCCGGGCCATGAGATCGGCATAGCGCTGCATTCGATGATGGTGGTCGGTGAGACTGCGGTATGAGAAGTGCTCGAGGTGTCCGTAGAGTCTTCCCACCCGCCCCTGCACCCGGGTGTTTTCATGTATCTCACGGCCGACCCAACCGCCGCGACGCCGGTCGAAGAGGCGCACGAGCCGGTCGGGATAGGCGTTGCCGTGCCTCAGAAAGCGTCCGAAGTAATCGGTGATGCGGGGAATCGACCACCCGGCGCATCGGGGGAAGCCCGCGTCCCGCAAAGCTTCGATCTCCTGGCGCAGGGGCTCGCTTACACGCTCGTCCGCATCGAGGCATAGAACCCAGTCATTCTGTGCGCACTTGACGGCGAACTCTTTCTGAGAGCGGTAGCCCGGCCAGTCGCGCTCGATGACCCGGGCGCCTGATGACTCCGCGAGTTGGCGCGTTGCATCAGTCGAGTGCGAGTCCACGACGATGACCTCGTCGCAAAAGCTCAGGGAGCGCACACATGCCTCGATCCGGTCGGCTTCGTTGTACGTAATGACGCAAGCGGACAGTCCGACTCGATTCGCCATGCCACCTTATCCAGTGTCGCAAAGCGCCAGGATACAGCCAACGATATCCAGCCGCACATCGCGCGCCGCGCCTGCTGGGCTGGCGTGGGCTTCACGAGTGACCGCGGAGCCAAACGCAGGTAACCTTCCGCGAGCATTTTTGCGGTAACCTGTGCGAAGTAACAGACCCCCGCGGCTGCAAGGTTCTGAACGCTTTACTGACTGGATCCGCCTACCGGACACGATGTCTCATGCTCCAACCTCGTGATGTCCCTATTTCTCCTCCGCCGGCTGCCTCGCATGCCGAGGCTACGGGTGTGTTGTCTACGATCACAGACACGAACGATCCGGAAGCCGCCGCCTCGATCGCCGCCGCGCTGGAAGCGAATCGCATCGTCTATTTTCCCCGATGCCCGTTTCCATTGCCCGATGCGGCCGCGCTACGTCATCTCCGGGTTGAGCTGCCGTCGCGGCTGAAGTTGAAGAACATCAGCTATCACTCCGATAGCGGCCGGGTTTCGGGCCTGGAGGCGGACGAGGCTACCGTCGAGCGGACGAGGTCTGTGCTGCGCGAGCATTGGGCATCACTTGCTTCATTTTTGCGGCAGGTCATGCCGCATTTGTTGTTGGATTCGACCGTCGGCAAGTGCAGCTTTCGCCCCATCCAGGAGCGCGGCCGCAAGCTCAAGCCACATGCCAGCAATGAGTTGGTGCACATTGACGCGGGGGCCTATGGCGCCACCAACGGGGACCGGATCCTCCGTTTTTTCGTGAACGTCAATGAGCGTGAGGACCGCGTGTGGGCGAGCAAGGGAAGCATTCAGGATGTGCTGCAACGGCACGGCGTGGCAGCAGGCCTCTTTGACGGCTCAGGCCGGCTGAGGCGACGCATTCACAAGAATGCCGGCGATCATGCATTCAGCCTGATGGTGAGCGCTCTCGCACGGGTCAACCCTCTTGCGCGCGCACTTGATTCCAGTCCGTATGACCGTGCAATGCGGCAACTGCACAACTACATGAAGGACAGCGAGGACTTCAAGGCGGATCAGCGCGGCTATGAGGAAATCCGCTTTCCCCCGGGCTCGGCCTGGATGGTGTTCACCGACGGCGTCAGCCACGCGAGCCTGTCGGGACAGTTTGCACTGGTGACCACTATCATTGTCCGGCGCAGCGCACTCCGGCACCCCCAGTACGCACCCTATGAGTTGCTCGCGAGCGCGTCGAGCCGCTCGATGACGTCCTCAGGTTGAATCAGATCCATGACTCCCGGCTGCTCGATTTTGGTCCGCCAGGGCAGCTCTGCAGCACTTTTGCCAAGGTAAGTGCGTGCCGCCAGATCGAACCGGTCGACGCACCAGTGGCGGCTGAAGTAGGGCCCGCTGCGTGCCGCGCTCGTCGCTGCATAGAGGCCGATCACGGGTACGCCGGCCGCTGTAGCCATATGCGCCGGCCCGGAATCGGGGGTTAGCAGGGCATAAGCGCGCTCGAGCAGGGCGTAAAACTCGGTCAGGGTGTCTTGTCCGATGAGGTTGAGACACGGCTCACGCATTGAGCTTACGATCTGGGCCCCGACACTCTGCTCCAGTGCCGATCGGCCGCCACAGAGAACCACCCGTAGTCCTAGTTTGCGCGCCGCATGGTCACAGACGCGCGCATAGTATTCCGCTCGCCAGTTCCGGAGCGAATGGCTCGAGCAGGGACTCACGATGAGGACTCGGGTGCCTTCGGGAGCGATTTCAGCGGCACGCTCATGGGCACTGGCCGGAACCCTGATGTCCCAGCGGTAGTCACGTTCGTTGACACCGCAGTAGCGGGCGAACCCGAACAGGGCGTCCATGACATGCTCGCGCCCGCCTGGTTCGATCCGATGATTGGTGAACAGCCACTGCAAGTCCAGCGCCCTTTCGCGGTCGTAGCCCAGCTTCGCGCGGGCCCGTATGAGGCTCGCGATCACGCTGGCGCGCAGTGCGAATTGCATGTGCAGGAGT
Source organism: uncultured Steroidobacteraceae bacterium (assembly GCA_964494895.1). Lineage (GTDB taxonomy): Bacteria > Pseudomonadota > Gammaproteobacteria > Steroidobacterales > Steroidobacteraceae > 13-2-20CM-66-19. The sequence continues at coordinate 47,004 of CAZBTV010000029.1, forward strand.
AAATCGAAGCGACGCTTGCGTAAAGCGCGGTGAACGGCGAGATGTCCCGAGGTACCGGCCCGTTTGTTGAAAACAACGAATTCAATGTCCTGGATGCCGCTGAGCAACTGCATCTCTGGACGGCCGATGATCCAGGTGAACCGTGCCTCCGGCCATGCCTTTTGCAGTGTGCGGATCACCGGCAGCGTGTGACATACATCACCGATCGCCGATAGTTTCAAGACCGCGACAGAACGCGGGGGCTCAGGAATCGAGCGGTGGACAAAGGCTCCCATGGAGGAATGTTAATCGAAACCGCTCGAACAAAAAGGCCTCTCCCCGAAGCGAAGGGGGAGAGGCCTGGGTCGCGGCACCGCGTGTCGCGATGTCAGATCACGCAATCGCCAGCGGCGCGGCCGCGAGGCGATTGCGAGCCCGCCCGGGTAGGCCGTCGGCCGCTCTCGGGCTCGCGGCGATCATTCTTCTTCTTCCAGGCGGATTGCCTCCGTGTAGGCATCCTGATTGGGTGCAGTGATGCCCGGTTTTCCCCGGAAGTCGGTCCAGCAGGGGTGAAGGACGCCATCCGCGCCGAGTGCGACGGCGGTGTAGTCGCCGATGAACACGCCTTGCAGGACGTTGCCGGTGACAGCTCCGATACCGACAAATTGAACCTGCGGGTTCTCTGTTTCGGTGGTGACCCGATGCAGCCGCGCGAACGGTAGATTCCAGAAATCGAACTCGCTGGCGGAAACGTACGCTACATCCAGGCCGATGCCCTTGGGGTCATAGGCCCGCGTGTAGAACGATACCGCCACTCGGCCGCCGAACGCTGCGACCGCAGGGAAGACCTCATCGGCCGCCGATCCCAGGCTCACGGTCTGGGACCAGTGCGATCCGTCGAGGGAGGCGATCAGGAATACGTCGCCGTTCGTCTTGATCGATGCGCCGGTATTCGGGTCATAACTTCCGTTGCGATCGTCCGCCCAGGTTGCAAACAGCACTCCGGTGACCGGATCGATCGTCAGCTGCGGGAAGCTGTTGATCCGAAAGTTCTCTCCAGTGAGGGTGGCGCGGCCGACATCGGCATTCGTGGGAAAGTCGAAATCGGTTGCGACCTCTTTGTTGGTGAATGTCCGGCCGCCATCACGGGAGGTCGCGATGATGATCGCATCGTGATCGGTGGCCTGGTCGCAGTTGAGTGTCTGGCACACCGCTGACTCGTAAGCGATGATGAGCTCGCCGCGCCGGTTCACAACGGGGTTCGAGCCGGAGCTGAACGGTGTAATCCCACCGGGAGTGAAGCTCGAAGGCGGGTTGACCGGCACCGGGGCAGACCACGTACGACCTTGGTCTGTCGAGCGCGATACGTAGATCGGCGATCCGGCCGTCTGGAACTCAGTCCAGGTCACATACACCGTACCGCTGCGCGGATCTACGGCGATCCACTCCTTGTCATTGAATATGTCGGTGGCCGTCGGATTGCCGTTGGCGTCCACGCCGTCCGTGTGGACGATGGAGGGCTCGCTCCACGTGCGTCCACCGTCATGGGACACGTTGACGGTGACCCCGCTTCCATTGTTCAGCCGGCTGAAGACCAGGTTCGCGTAATACACCGTGTTTCCGGGGCCGAACGCGATTGCGGGGTCCCCCGCCGAGTCCATGTCGGACAACGCTCCTGTCGCGCCTGTCTGAAACGTGAGATGTGGAAGTTGGATATTGGTCCAACTCCGGCCTCCGTCGAGGCTCGTGTAGGCCCATCCCGACCCATCGACCCGGTTCTCGCGCGTGTTGAGCAGGCGATAGTCGTTCGTGCCCGCAACCAGATTCAACGGGTTGAACGGGTTCACGGCGATGGTGGTCTCATTTTGAGGCGAATTGCATCCGGCTTGCGAGCCGACTGGGACAAACGTGTCGCCGTTGATCTGGTCGACATCCGGCCTCGCCGGGGCGTACGTGTTGAGCTTGCCTATGAATGACTGGCAGAGGGCCGAGAGGGTCGGGTTGAGCGAGATTGCTGTGTCGTCATCCCCTGGATCGCCGGTCACGTTCAGAAGGGGCGCATGCCGCACGTTGGCGTGCGCGAGCGGTTTGGCCAGAAACATTGCCGGGTGCTCGCCGGCGGCGGCGCCGGCGGAATAAACGAAAGAGGCAGCAGCAACCATCGCTGCCATTGCGATCGACGGCTTCATCTTTGGAGTCTCCCAGTTCCAGCCGCGGCCCAAACTCTCCCGTTTTGAAGGCCGCGGTGTGGCTGACCTTGTTCGAATTGGGCTTCCGCTGCCGCCCTTGAATGCAAGCTCTGCATCCCCGAGCACGCTGCGTTGCTTTCATATTACCCGGGAGAACGCCGAAGAAACACGCGCGGACAATGAAGAAGGAAACGCGTCAGGGGCCAGACATTGGATTCAGATCATTCTGACGCGGTCGATGCACGTTGACTGTCCCTCGGCATGGTGATGTTTTGGGACTTTGGTCTATACACAACGAGTTATCTGCGCTGTTTGGGGGCGTCAGCGCTCCGGCGAAGCGCGTGTCGCAACCTTGTGGTGCGGGTCTGGGCATGCCCGCCGAAAAATCAGCGGCCTCACTCTGCGCAGCATTCCGCCGCAGTCAATCTATGATAGGTATGCAATCGTACAGGCCCTCCGATCGGCGCGTGCGGGAAGAGGGCGGTGGCCAGGACGAGGATCGCCATATATGACAAAGCTCTGCGGCCATATTCGGCAGCCCCGACGAGCTCCACGGGACAGTAGCACTCGCGGGCGTCGAATCGTGCGATGGCTGGCAGCAGCCAGCGTAATCAGGCTCATGATGGCTGTTGTATTCAGCCTGTACGCGTACTCATCCGCGTGGGCACAGCCGCAGGAGCCACTTCAGCACGAGTTTGTCATTCACCGTTTCAAGACCGAAAGCGGCGCCGTGCTGCCCGAAGCCAGGATCGTCTACGGAACCTATGGGCATCTCGACGCCGCAGCCGACAATGTCGTGCTCCTGCCTTCCCACTACATGGCGGATATGCATGGCTATGAATGGTTGGTCGGGCCAGGCAAGGCGCTCGATCCGGGAAAGCTGTTCATTGTTGCGAGCGAGCTGTTCGGGAACGGGCGTTCGTCCTCGCCGAGCAACACTCCCGAGCCATTCCACGGCCCGCGCTTTCCGGTGACGACCATCCGGGATAACGTTGAGGCGGTTCACCGGCTGTTGACCGAGGAGCTGCACGTGCGTCACCTGCGAGCGGTGATCGGCTTTTCCATGGGTGCGCAACAGGCCTTTCAATGGGCCGTCAGCTATCCAGACTTCATGGACCGGATTGTCGCGACAGCCGGCACTGCGAAGACCTACGGACATGGCGTCGTGCGGCTCGAGGGCCAGATCGCGGCCCTGGCGAGCGACCCGGTCTTCAACAACGGCGATTACAAGGCGCAACCGGAGAAAGGCCTGCAGGCGTTTTCGGTGGTCTGGGCGGGGTGGTTGTTCTCTCAAGAATGGTGGCGCCGCGAGTTGTGGCGGAGCGATCCGTCTCTCGGCAGCACCTTGCCGCAAGTCATCGAGCACTTCCGGTCAAACTTCATTCCTGGAGCCGACGCGAACAACCTCATTCTCCAGATGCGCAGTTGGGAGGCCCATGATGTTGGCAACACGGTGCCGTTTGGGGGCGATGTCGAGAAGGCACTCCGCTCGATCAAGGCTCGGGTTCTGTACATGCCTTCGGCAACCGACCTGTATTTCCCGGAGGGGGACGCGCGCTATGAGGCGGCGTTCATCCCTCACTGTGAGCTCGTTCCGATACCTTCTCTGTGGGGACATCCGGCAGGGGCGGGCGCATCCGCGGAGGACGCAAAGTTCATCAACGACCACGTATCGGCTTTTCTGACTGGCACTTAAAACAAGGACCTGGCACTTATGCAATCTCGCGTGCTTTACATCCCGCTGGCGGCCGCCTATCTGGTGCTTACGCTGCCGGCCCGAGCCGAGGAGCCGTTCTCTTTCGATTCGGCGGGAGGGCGGCTTCCGAAGAACGTCGTGCCCGTCAGCTATGTGATCGAAGTGACGCCTGATGCAGATAGTTTGACGATCAAGGGCAAGGAGTCGGTGGAGCTGCAAGTCCGGGCGGCGACGGACAAGCTGGTTTTCAATTCGCTGAATGAGAAGCTCAGCAACGTGCGCCTGGATGGCCAGCCGGTCAAAAGCGTCACCTCTGATGATGAGAAGCAATTGACGACGGTGGTATTGCCGCGGCCCGCTGCGATCGGCAAACACTCATTGAGCTTTTCCTATACGGGCAAGATCGAGACTCGCCCGCAAGGGTTGTTCGTCCAGCACTATGAGCAGCCGGGCGGCGCCAAGGGAGTGTTGCTTTCGACGCAAATGGAGGCGACGGACGCGCGGCGGATGTTCCCGTGTTGGGATGAGCCGGCCTTTCGCGCGACGTTTCAACTGATTGCCACGGTGCCGTCGAAGTGGGCGGCGGTTTCCAACACGCCGGTGGCCAAGCGTGAGTCTCATGGCGCGTCGACTACGACGACGTTCCAGCCCTCCCCGAAGATGGCCTCCTACCTCATCGAGCTCACGGCGGGCGATCTGGCGCAGGTGCAGGCGACCAGCGCCGGAAAGCAGTTTGGAGTCTGGGCGATACGCGGACAAGAGGGGAATGGCCGGGCCGCGCTGGCCAATGCGCAGGTCATCCTCGCGGACTACGAAGACTATTTCGGCTATCCATTCCCCCTTTCCAAGCTCGATTCCATTGCCGTACCGGGCGGTTTCAGCGGAGCGATGGAGAACTGGGGCGCGATCACGTATAACGATCAAACACTGCTGATCACGCCATCGAGCACACTGGACGATGAGCAACTGGTATTCAGCATCCAGGCACATGAGATGGCTCACCAGTGGTTTGGCGACCTGGTGACCATGGGGTGGTGGGACGACCTGTGGCTGAATGAAAGTTTTGCATCGTGGATGGCAGCAAAAGAAACCGACAGGCGCCGGCCGCAATGGCACTGGTGGGAGCGGGAAGACTCGAGCAAAGAGCAGGCGATGCTCGCGGACGCGCGACCGAGCTCGCATGCTATCCAACAGCACGTAACCGATGAGCTCGAAGCCACCAATGCTTTCGATTCCGAAATCACCTACGACAAGGGCCAGGCCATCCTGCGCATGCTGGAGGCCTACCTCGGCGAGGATGTTTTCCGCAATGGGGTGCGCAGCTACATCAAGGCGCGCGCGTTCTCCAATGCAACAGCCGTCGATCTGTGGAACGGACTCGGGGCTGCCAGCGGAAAGGATGTCGCCAAGGTCGCGGCGCAGTGGATCGCCCAACCGGGTTTCCCATTGCTTACGGTGAGTGCTTCTTGTGATGGGACCGGCCAACGCACTGTCGCCCTGACGCAGTCGCGATTCTTGTTGCAAGGGTCGGATCCAAACCAGTCGCATTGGAGCGTGCCGTTGCGGATACGGGTTGGTTCGAGCGGCGCGCCGCGCGGAGCTCTGCTCACCGAAGACGGTCAAACAATGGCGGGTGGCCGTTGCGGTGAGCCGCTGAGCTTGAACGCGGACGCAATAGGTTTTTATCGCGTTCGCTACGATGCCAAAACGCTCGAGGCCAACACGAAGTCCTTCCAGGCGTTGCCGGCAGGGGACCGGATCGCGCTCCTGGATGACCAATGGGCCTTGGTAGGCTCCGGCAAGGAATCTCTGCCCAGTTATCTGGCTCTTGCGAGCTCCATGGGGAGTGATCTCGATGTCCGGGCCTGGGAGCAGATCGAGAGCGCCCTGAACACGATCGAATACGACGAGCGAGGCGCCTCAGGGCACGATACGTTTGCTGCTTATGCCCGCTCTATCATCAAACCCGCATCGGATGCGCTGGGTTGGGATACGAAGCCGGGTGACACGCCGGACGTGCAGAAGCTACGCCGGGCATTGATCCGGGACATGGGCCTGTGGGGGGATCCAGCGACTATCACGGAAGCGCGCAGACGCTTTGACGCGTTCATGCATGATCACTCGCGATTGAATCCTGACGATCAAGCGCCAGTGCTGGACATCGTGGCCCGGAATGCGGACGCTTCCACGTTCGAGCAGCTACACAGTCTGGCGAAGGCTTCGAAAGACGGGGCCGAATTACGGCGTTTCTATGGTGCGCTCGCGCAAGTTGGCGATGAGTCGCTCGCGGCCCAGGTGGCCGAGATCGCATTGTCGTCCGAGATCCCGCACCAGGCGGACAACATGCGCGTGCAGCTAGTCGTGCAACTCGCCCAGCGCCACCAGCAGTTGGCGTGGGCCACGTTTTGCGCCCACCAGGATGCGCTACTCGAGCCGCATCAGCCGTACGGGCCTCTCATCATAGCGCAGTACGTCCCGCAGGCCTTCTGGAGCGGAGTCCCCATGGATGAGCTCGAGAAATGGATACGAGCGCACGTTCCCTCCCAGATGGGCGAGGTCGTCGATCGGGGGCTGCAGGCTGCGAGGTTCAAGCTGGCGGAAAAGCAAACGCTCGTGGCAGCAACCGGCACATACCTCCGGTCAGGAGCGGGGAGTGGCCATTCCTCACCCTGATGCCGGTGACGCGTGAGCCAGCCTGACCAGCTTGATGCTGACATCGGTGTATCGGTCGTCACACGGTCGCCAGGAGGAATTCCTCACCATTGTTGGGTGGGCGAAGGCCGTCAGTCCTGTCCGAGAAATAGCGCTGTGTGAGGGCGGCTGCCGAGACGTGTTGGACGTGGCTGAGGCCGGCTTCGCGTGCGAGTGCCAGCATCTGTGTTGGAGTGAAAAAGCTGATGAAGGGCGTCTTGCTCGCCCGGGCTCCCTTCTCCGCTGACTCCAGGCCCGGACGGACCTCCGAGTCCGCTAGCTCGAACGGCAGCATGAAGGTCATGGCGAAAGTGGACCCGGGGGCGAGCGCCGCGACCTGACGCAATGTGGATGTGATCGCGTCCTTGGTGAGATACATGCTGACACCGGCCGAGGCCACGACTGCGGGTCGAGCGTAATCGAACCCCTCAGACCTCAATCGCTCCCGCCACGCTTCGCCCGCCTCGAAATCCACGGATACGAATCGTAACCAATCCGGGACTCCGAAGCCGAGATCGACCAGGCGCTGTCGCTTCCAGGCTTGAGGGCCTGGCTGATCGACCTCGAATATCTTCAGCCTCGCCCCCATCTCCGGCCGGCGTTGTGCGAAAGTGTCGAGGCCGGCGCCGAGAATCACGTACTGGCCGATGCCGCGGTCCACCTGTTCCAACACCAGATCCTCGATGAAACGTGCGCGAGCCACGATGGAGGCTCGGAACGGCTTCGTGAAACCGGGATCCATATCCGGCCGATCGCGCCACTTCTCATCGGGGGCAACCAGTCGCAGTCCAACCTCATCTTCGAACACGTGAGGTGCCGGGTCGATTTGCGCGTGCAGAGCTCGCCACAAGGCGACACGCGCCGCAGTACTCTCCGGTACCAACCGCCCCTCTCCGATGCCTTCGGTCTTCATGTTTGCTCCAGCTTGCTTTGTCTCTCCGTGGCGATCTGTATGGGGATTGTCGCACCTCACGCATGACACCGCACGCGCCATCCTCCTCCTTCAAGCTCATCTGCCTTGACGTGTATATGCTTATGGAGGTATATACTCAGTATGGAATCCGCGTTCGCCATCCTTGCTGAGCCCAATCGCCGCGCCATCTTGAGCTTGCTCGCGTCCTCGGAGCGATCCGTCGGTGATATCGAGGAGAAACTGCGGCTTCCGCAGCCCTCGGTCTCCAAACACCTGCGGGTATTGCGCGAAGCTGGTTTTGTGGAGTCGCGCGTCGATGCGCAGCGGCGTCTCTACCGGATCAGGCCCGAGCCGCTCATGGAGGTGGACGCCTGGCTCGCTCCATTCCGCCGCTTCTGGTCGGTCCACGTCGACGCGCTCGAGCGTCACCTCGATCGTATGAATCAAGTACCACGTCAGAGGGAAAAGAAACGATGAGCAGCAGCCGTGACAAGTACAGGCCAGGTCCCGCCGCGGGTGCCGAGGTTCGCAAGGAGGGGGAGAAGTGGACGCTCGTCCTGGTCCGGGATCTACGCCACCCGCCGGCAAAAGTCTGGCAAGCATTGACGGATCCAACCGAGCTGCGCGAGTGGGCGCCATTCGACGCTGACCGCAGCCTTGCTTCCGTAGGCCCTGTCACGCTCTCGATGGTCGGAGCTCCGAAGACGCATATTTCCGAAACGCGCGTAACACGCGCCGATGCGCCGAGGCTGCTCGAGTATCAATGGGGCGACAACGATATGCGATGGCAGCTCGAGCCGCTCGGTGACGGGACGCGGCTTACGCTCTGGGCCAAGATCGATCGCGGCTTCATATCGATGGGTGCGGCCGGTTGGCACATCTGCCTGGACGTGCTGGATCGATTCCTTGCTGGTGAGCCTCTCGGGCGAATTGTCGGCGGCGAGGCAATGAAGTTCGATTGGGCACGCCTCAACACGGAGTATGCGAAGCAATTCGGTGTTGAGCCACCCGCCTGGCCGCCCAAGGTCCCACGGACTTGAGCGCCCACGGAGCGGGCAGCATTCAAGCTGCCCGCCCGAGGCAACGAAGCGCTGCCTATTGTCCGAAGGCCGTGACGCCGTTCGGGGTCCCCAGTCCCGTGGGACCGTCATAACCCGCAACAGCGGTGCAGAGATAGCTCGGGCTGCAGCTTCCGTTCCTTCCCGAGGTCACATCGAACAGGGCGCTCGTGTGCCGGTATGGATCGTTGCCGTGATTCACGGCTGTGCCGTTCACGCCATAGATGCCGGCGATCAAGGGAGCGGCCACGCTCGTTCCGCCGAATACCAACCATGCCGACCGGCCCGAGCTCGATGGCCCAAACACCGCGACTCCCGTGTTGGGATCGGCGACAGCCGAAACGTCGGCTACCGTGCGTCGAGTGCAGCCTGTGTCGGTCTGCCATGTCGGCTTGGCGTAGACCGCGCTGCATCCGCTGCCCGCGCCACTCCAGGCGGTCTCGGTCCACCCGCGCGAGTTGCTGGCGCGAACCAGGCTCGTACCACCCACCGCGGTTACGTGCGGAGAGGAGGCCGGGAATTGGACGCCGAAGCCGCTATCGCCCGAGCTGACCGTGACCGCGATGCCCGCGAAGTTGTAGGAAGATTCGAAGCTGGTGCTGCCTGACTCGCTGCCACCGTAACTGTTGCTGATGGCGTGTGCGCCCAATGTGGCCGCTTCCAGCTCGGATGCTGCGAGGTTCTGCAGTGTGGAGCTGTCTGCCTCGACGAGCAGGATCGAGCAGCCCGGGCACATCGCGCTAACCATGTCGAGGTCGAGCGCGGTTTCCTGGTCCCAGCCAATGTTGGTTTGAGGATAGCTGCCCTGGACGCCGCGCTGGTTGACCTTTCGGAAGCAGCCGTTCGCGGTCGTGCAGGCCGGGAGCCCGAACTGCGAGCGGTAGGTCGCGAGGTCGCTCTCCGCGTTGGGATATCCGAAGGCGTCCACGATCGCGATGACGGTGTTGGAGCTGCCCGAGCCGGTCACCTTGTACGCGCTGCGCAGATCAGTGGGTCCGAGGCCCGCCGGGGTCGCCGTCGCGAGCGGGTTGTTGGCATCGATCATGACGATATGGGCGTGGCAGCGCGCGACGCCGGCCTTCCCCGGGTCCGCACAGACGGCCGAATGCCGCACCGGCGACTGCAGAGCCCGTTCGATCAGGCTTCTGTCAGTCAACTCCTGAGAGAAACCCGTAGCCGACAGGCCGGCGGTGAGCAGAGCGATTCCGAATAGTTGGGTCGATAGACGTTCGAAACGGTTTTTGCGAGCTTGCATCGCACTTTCCTCCGTGTGCTTTCTGGACGTTCCCGTGAAGCCGCAAGACTGCGGTCGGGCCAGCATGTCTGCATCGGATGGATCTGATGAATAGGCATTTTGATCCATGTCGGGTTGGGAACGATGACGGGGTTGCGATCGGCTCTGTTGTGGCTCCGCGTGTCCGCGGTGCAGTGTGCGAATGTTGGGGGCCAGCATTCCGGGGTTGAGATTACTCCAGCAATGTCTATTGGAATCAGACCAACAGCTCCGGCGAAGGGCGCGACTCGCCGCTTCCTGGTGCAACCCTCTGCACAGAGCAGCACTATCTCGCGAAACAGGCCGTTCCTTCCTTACAATGAGGGGCAACTCCGGCCCGAACGCTCATGGATTGCGAATGTCCCACCTGTTCCCGGTCAAACTCCTGCTGAGCGCTATCGCTGTCGTCTGCGTTGGGCTCATAGTCTTGGATTCCGTTGGCCTATGGCCCGAGTCGAATCTGGCTTTCGCGATCGAGCGGAATTCGCTGAGTGAATACGTGATAAGGCCGCAACACGCGTTACCGATTCCGGCGCCTTTTCGTGATGGCGACGTCCTCTCGATCCGGGATATGCACCCG
>CAZBTV010000030.1:0-56717 GCA_964494895.1 uncultured Steroidobacteraceae bacterium
CGGCATGACCAGCCCGCCGAGCATCACGACGTCTACGATACGAGCTTCTATCGCCGGCTGCGCGGCTGGATAGGCTGGTGTGTGGATCACCGCGTGCTGGTTCTGGCCGTAACGCTCATTACGTTCGTCATCGGTCTGGCGGGATTCGCTCTCGTGCCTCAACAGTTCTTCCCCAGCTCGGACCGGCCGGAGCTCATGGTCGACTTCAGGTTGCCGGAAGGAGCTTCCTTTCCCGCAACGTTACGTGAGGCGGAGCGCTTCGAGGCGGTGCTCAACAAACGTCCCGAGGTCGGCCACTATGTTGCCTTTGTCGGGGCGGGCGCGCCACGGTTCTATCTGCCGCTGGACCAGCAGCTGCCGGCGCCCAACTTCGCACAGTTCGTCGTGACCGCCAAAAATGTGAAGGCGCGTGAGAAGCTGGCGGGTGTCCTGGCCGAGGTTCTGCACGCTCAATATCCGATGGTACGTACGCGGATCAGCCGCCTCGAGAATGGTCCGCCGATAGGATTTCCCGTGCAGTTCCGGGTCACCGGCCCGGAAATCGCGACTGTCCGTCAGCTGTCGGAGCAGGTCGCACGGGTCATGAGAGAGAATCCGGATACGACCAACGTACAGTTCGACTGGGATGAGCCTGGCGAGCGCTCCGTGCATTTCGAGGTGGATCAGACACGAGCGCGCCAGCTGAATGTCTCATCGCTGGATATTGCCAACTACCTGCAGATGTCGCTCACCGGTTACACCATGACCCAGTTCCGCGAGCGGGACAAGCTGATCTCGGTCGATCTGCGGGCGCCGGAGCGAGACCGGGTGGACCCGTCGCAAATCGAGCGCCTGGCATTGCCTTCACAGAATGGCACCGCAGTACCGCTGGCAGCTTTGGGTCGATTCACCTACGGGTTGGAGTACGGCGTGATCTGGGAGCGCGACCGGCAGCCCACAATCACCGTGCAATCGGATGTCCAGCACAACGCGCAAGGAATCGATGTCACCAATCGCGTCGACAGGATGTTGGCGCCGTTGCGCAAGCAATTGCCCGTCGGATACAGGATCGAGATCGGCGGTTCCGTAGAGGAGAATGCCAAGGCGCAAGCGTCCATCAACGCCCAGATGCCCGTGTTGCTCGTGGCCGTGCTCGTGCTGCTCATGATTCAGCTGCAGAGCTTCAGTCGTGTGTTGATGGTCGTGCTCACAGCGCCCCTCGGGCTCATCGGGGTCGTTCTGGCACTGCTGTTGCTTCGTATGCCGTTCGGGTTCGTGGCCTTGCTCGGCACGATCGCCATGTTTGGCATCATCATGCGCAACTCGGTCATTCTGGTGGACCAGATCGAGAAGGATATCCACGCTGGGCATACCCGCTTCGAAGCGATAGTCGGTGCAACCGTCCGGCGGTTCCGGCCCATCACCCTGACGGCGGCGGCGGCCGTTCTGGCGTTGATCCCATTGCTCAGAAGCAACTTCTTCGGACCTATGGCAACGGCATTGATGGGTGGCATTACCGTTGCGACGGTCTTGACGCTTGTATACCTGCCGGCTTTGTATGCTGCGTGGTTCCGCGTCAGGCGAGATGAGGCACCGCATGGGGTAACGTCATGACAGCACATGCTATGAGTGTCACGGCGCTCCGCGTCCGACCGGAGTGGAGGCGCGTATTCTCTCGGGCGATGCAGTCGACAATGGCGGCAGCTGCGCTCGCGATGTGCGGTTGTGCGGCGTTTGGGCCCGATCGCAGCCCGCCCCGGATGCCCTCGCCGGCGCATTATTCCATGGATGCGCAACCTGCCCAGTTGCCGAGTGCGGATGGCGTCGCGCAAAAGTTGGCCAGCGGCGCCCGACCGGTGCCCGAGTGGTGGCGGGCCTATCAATCAGACCAACTCAACGAGCTGGTGGAGGAAGGGCTCAAGAACAGCCCATCACTGGCGGCTGCGCAAAGCACGTTGCAGGCGGCTCGTGAGGAATTGCGCTCGCAGATCGGCAATTCGCTGTTTCCGACCATCAATGCCGATTTCAGTCCTGCGCGCCAGCGGGCGCTGGGCGTGCCGATTCCGCCGAATGTTCCGATCCCACCGTTGCCGCAGACCTTTCTGTATGACGTCTTCACCGCCGAGGTGCAGGCTTCCTACACGTTTGATTTTTTTGGTGCCGCGTTCCTGGCCAACCGCGCTCTCGCGGGCCAGATCCGGCAACAAACCTTTCAGCTTGAAGCGACCCGGCGGGCGCTTGCCACAAACATCGTCACCGCAACGATCAACGCGGCAGCACTGCAGGAACAGGTTGCGGCCACTGAGCAGCTCGTCGCCCTGGGGGAGGATCGTGCCCGGCAAACCGCGGCCCGCTACAAGCTCGGAAGCGCGTCCCGCGAAGAAATGCTGGCGGCGGAACAGGATGCGGCGAATGCTGCTGCAACGCTACCCGCCCTGCGTGCGCAGGCGCTTGTGGTGCGCCATGCGCAAGCGGTGCTGTTGGGACGGACGCCTGACAAGGCGCCGCCGCCTTTGCCGCTGGACGCGCTGCATCTTCCGGACACGGTGCCTGTCTCGGTGGCCTCTGATCTGTTACATCAGCGTCCCGACATATTGGCAGCCGAAGCGGCCGTTCAGGCCGCGGCGGACGAGGTTGGCGCGGCGACCGCGGCGCTGTTTCCATCCTTGACGCTGACCGCATCCTACGGACGGGGGGGATTTGACTGGTCGACCTTCACTTCGCCGGCAGGCGAAATCTGGGGGGTCGCCGCATCCCTTACTCAGCCGTTGTTTCACGGAGGAGCGTTGCTGGCGCGGAAGCGGCAGTACCAGGCGACTTACGAAGCGGCGGTGTCGCAGTACAAGCAGACGGTGTTGTCCGCGTTCAGGAATGTAGCCGACACGCTGGTGGCGCTGGACGAGGATGCCGACACCCTCAAACAGGCGCAGCGGGCAGAAGCGGCGGCTCGGGATACCAGGGGTGATACGGAATCCCGTTATAAGCTAGGCGCCACGCCTTTCTATGCAACCCTGACGGCGGGACAGCAGTATCAGAGCGCGCATGTGCAGTACATACGGGCTCGTGCGTCGAGGTTGGCCGATACCGCAGCGCTGTTTGACTCAATGGGCGATCCGCAGGTCCTGCACGCCATGGGACGCTGAGGTGCGGCAGTCGGCCACTCGGAACGGCCCGGCTCGTGAGCAGGCTCGATCTTGGAACATTGTCGAGGCCGAGACGTTGGCGAGGGATGACGCATCAGTGGTGGCAACGGGGGGTGATCTATCAGATCTACCCACGCTCGTTTCAGGATTCAAATGGCGATGGAATAGGCGACCTCGACGGTATTCTGCAACGCTTGGACTATTGCGTGCGCCTCGGGGTCGACGCCATCTGGCTGTCGCCGATCTACCCATCGCCGATGGTGGATTTCGGCTACGACGTTTCCGATTACACCAACATCCATCCGCTGTTCGGCAGCCTCGAGCGCTTTGACCTCCTGATTGGCGAGATCAAGCGCCGTGGCTTGCGGCTGATTCTTGACTACGTTCCCAACCATACCTCGGACCAACACCCGTGGTTCCAGGAGTCGCGCAGCTCCCGCGCCAATGCGCGGCGCGACTGGTATGTGTGGCGTGATCCGGCTCCAGGCGGCGGTCCTCCCAACAACTGGCTGAGCAACTTTGGCGGCAGTGCCTGGGAATGGGACGAGGCCACGGGGCAGTACTACTACCACGCCTTCCTCAAGGAGCAACCAGACCTCAACTGGCGGCACCCCGGAGTGCGCGCGGCGATGCACGACGTGCTGCGTTTCTGGCTTGCGCGCGGTGTGGATGGGTTTCGCGTCGACGTATTGTGGCACCTCATCAAGGACGAGCAGTTTCGAGACAATCCGCCGAATCCGCACTACCAGCCCGGAGAGCCACCCCACCACAGCCAGATTCCGCTGTACACGGCGGATCGCCCTGAAGTCCAGGAGATCGTCGCTGGCCTGCGCAATGTAGTCGACGAGCTCGGCGGTCGGGTATTGATCGGGGAGATCTATCTGCCGATCGAGCGGCTCGTGGCGTACTACGGCGCGAATCTCGATGGCGTGCATCTGCCGTTCAATTTCCAACTCCTGCAGAGCGTCTGGAATGCGCGAGGAATCGCCGCCCTGATCGACCAGTACGAGCGGGCTCTGCCGGAGGGTGGCTGGCCGAACTGGGTGCTCGGCAATCATGACAATCCGCGAATCGCCTCACGCGTCGGGCTGCCGCAGGCGCGGGTCGCGGCCATGTTGTTGTTGACCTTGCGAGGCACACCGACCATGTATTATGGCGATGAGCTCGGGATGCTCAACGTGCCGATACCGGCGGAGCGCGTGCAGGATTGCTACGAGCGCAATGTTCCGGGCATCGGAGTCGGGCGCGATCCCTACCGCACACCCATGCAATGGGATGGCTCACCGAACGGCGGCTTCAGCACGGGCAAACCCTGGTTACCTCTTTCAGACGACTATCCGGCGGTCAATGTCAAAGAGGAGGAGAGCGATCCGCACTCCATCCTGACACTCTATCGGCGCTTGCTGACCCTGCGTCGCTCGCATCCGGCGCTGTCGGTCGGCTCGTACGAGCCGGTCGCGATGACGGGCGATCTGCTCGCCTATATTCGTAGCGCCCCGCAAGAGGGCCGTAGCGATCCGCAAGAGAGTTTTCTGGTCGCGTTGAACCTGGGCACCGAGCCATTCGAGCTCTCACTGGCCTCTTTGGGGTTGGAGGGACGCACCGTCCTGTCGACCCACCTCGATCGGGAGGATGATCGCACCGTGCGCGACGTCGGCCTGCGCGCCGATGAAGGCGTCATTATCGCGCTCGGGTGAAAACACTTTTGCCGTCCTGCTCTCCTTCTTCCGGACCTTATGTTCAAGGTTGTCCGCAGTGAGGACATCAGCCCCCTGCCGCGGAATTGCCGTACGTCTACAATGGTCCGATGTGTGGATGATCTGGGGGCGGTACTTTGACTCACTGGATTCTAGCTTCGGGGCTGCGCGCCCGGATGTTGGCCATGTCCGGGATCGCGTTTGCCGGTATGGCGCTGGCCGGCGGCGCAGAGGGGCCCGCGAACGTGACGGCCGAGCGGCTGCTACACGCGGACGCCGAGCCCTCACAATGGATGACTTATGGAGGCGACTACAACGAGCAGCGTTATAGCCGCCTGACCAGGATCGATCGCACCAACGTCAAGCAGCTCGGGTTGAAGTGGTTTGCGGACTACGATACCAACCTTTCGCAGGATGGCACGCCGCTCTACATCGATGGCGTCGTCTATGTTTCCACCGCCTGGAGCAAGGTGTATGCCTTCGACGCCCGCACCGGCAAAACGCTCTGGCAATACGATCCCAGGACACCCGGCGAGTGGATCCGCAACGTCTGCTGCGGAATCGTGAATCGCGGCATCGCGGCCTGGCACGGCAAGATCTACCTCGGCACCCTCGATGGGCGTCTGGTTGCTCTCGACGCTCGCGACGGCAAGGAGGTCTGGTCCACACTGACTATCGACAAGACGAAGCATTATTCGATTACCAGTGCGCCTCGCATCGCCGAGGGGAAGGTGTTCATCGGCGAGTCGGGCGGCGAGTACGGCGTGCGCGGATATATAAGCGCCTATGACGCCGATACCGGCAAGATGCTCTGGCGCTTCTACACGGTGCCCGGCGATCCCAAGGAGGGTTTCGAGAACGCGGCGATGAAGAAAGCTGCCGCCACCTGGGGCGGTGAATGGTGGAAGTTGGGTGGCGGCGGGGCCGTGTGGGATGCGATTGTCTACGATCCGGTCACCCGTTATGTCTACTTCGGCACGGGTAACGGCACGCCGTGGAATGACCAATATCGTGATCCCACCAACGGAGACAACCTTTTCCTCGCATCCGTGATCGCGGTGAAGGCGGATACGGGCGAATATGTCTGGCACTACCAGTCGACACCGGCCGATACGTGGGACTACGACGCTGTCAGTCCCCTCACGGTGGTGGATCTGAAGGTGGACGGGAAGCAGCGTCACGTGATTCTGCAACCCTGCAAGAACGGCTTCTTCTACATGCTGGATGCGAAGACGGGTAAGCTGCTGCGGGCGGTCCCGTTTACCGGAGTGAACTGGGCCGATGGTGTCGACATGAAGACGGGACGCCCGCGTGTGAAGCCGGAGTCGCGTTTTCCTGTGGGACGCCCCTGGAATCTCGAGCCCGGCGTTCAGGGCGCGCACGGTTGGCAGGCAAATGCCTACAGTCCCCAGACGGGCCTTCTCTATTTCCCGACACAGGTCGCCTACTTCCCGATGGTGGCAGACAAGAGCTTCACGCCCAATCCGGTCGGCTATAACCTGGGCTTGGATTTCACTGCGCCATTTACCTACTACAAAGACCATCCCGACCAGAAGTCAGGTTTCACAGCCTACCTGCAAGCCTGGGATCCGGTGACCGGCAAGCAGGTCTGGAGAGGGGAGGAGAACCAGGGGCCGACCGGCGGTGCCCTGGCGACGGCGTCCGGCCTGGTCTTCCAAGGGGGCGGCAGCGCGAACGAAGTCCGTGCCTACGACGCCAAGACGGGTGAAAAGCTCTGGAGCTTCAAGACACAAACGGGAGTCGTGGCACCCCCGATCACTTACGAGCTCGATGGCGAGCAGTACGTGGCCATCAGTGTGGGTGGGAATACGATGGGCGGCTACTACGCTCCAAACTATTCACGCATGTTGGTCTTCGGGCTGAACGGCAGCGCGCAATTGCCACCTGCGAAACAATACACTCCGCCACCGTTGGACCCGCCGCCGTCCACCGCCTCGGAGCAGGAAATCAAGGCGGGCGGGGAAAAGTATGCGCAATTCTGCTCGGCGTGCCATGGCGACCGCGGACAGACACGCGGGGCGAGCTTCCCGGACCTCACACGCACACCGCTGCTCCATACTCAGGAGGGCTTCGATGCCGTGGTGCTCAAAGGAAGCCTGGCGGAGCGTGGCATGGCTTCTTTTGCGTCGGCTCTGAGACCCGAGGATACCAAGCTCATCAGGGCGTACATGATCGACCGCGCGAACGAGTTGAAGAAGTCGCTGGCCGCGGCGCCTCCGCCCGGCGCGCCTGGCGCCACGCAACCGCATCAGTAAATCGACTGCCCGGCGCGCAGGCTCTGATCAGCCTGCCGCCGGGCCGATTTGCATTTCACGGCGCACGGTTTTCATGGCGCACGGTCGCGCGGTGCCCGGCTGGGGGCGCTGGTGCGGGCACTTGCTCTTGGGCGCTCCTGCGGGAGGCCCGTGCGACGCATGCGTAGCACCCCTCATTAGGACGACCCTCAGTCAGACAGGTGCCTAACCGGATATCACTCTGGCGATCTCGTCTTTCGGCTGGCCGGTGAGGTCCTTGGGGATCTCGGCGACAATGCGCCGGCTCACTTCCTGGTGGAAGCTGCCGCGAAGGTTGCCCATGACCTTGGGTGGCGCGACCACGATGAGCTGCTCAAACGCGTTGGCGTGCGCCAACCGGTACAGTGCCGTGGAAATCTCATGTGCGAATCGATCTTCCGCCAACTGGTGCCAATCGACTTCCTCCACGGCACTGCGTGACTTGCCGTCGGAGCCCATGTACCGGCCGGGTTGATCGGTGCCTTGCTCGTGTGTTGCCGGATTGTCCTGCTCCAGGACACGCTCCACGACCAGGTTGACGTGCCTGGGAGTGCCTTCGTTGCGAAAAAAGAGCGCCTTCCGGCCATCGCCGACCATGACGAGAGCCGCGTGGGGAATGGGAGTCTGGTTG
This sequence comes from uncultured Steroidobacteraceae bacterium, assembly GCA_964494895.1. Taxonomy (GTDB): domain Bacteria; phylum Pseudomonadota; class Gammaproteobacteria; order Steroidobacterales; family Steroidobacteraceae; genus 13-2-20CM-66-19. Next base: position 7,745 of record CAZBTV010000030.1, read on the forward strand.
TTCATGAAGCACCTTTGAATTCAACAAAGCGGCCGCCGGACCCGCATCCCGCACCGACGCGGCCGCGCTTGGTAATGGCGGGCCTCACCGCATGAACGCGTGACGGGCTATCTGGGGTTCATGGTCCGATGCGGTAGATGCTGCGTTGCGCAATAACAGCAGTCGGGCAGCCGGTCGAGGGAGCCCGTCGGGGCAGCCCGTCGAGAGAGAGCCCGTCGAGGGAGCCAGTCGATGGGCTCGTGGGGCCTTCAGATGTCCATCTCCGCCGTGCCCTGCCGTGCGGATGGATGTCGCCATTTGGAGTCATTGAATCGGTGGGAACACGTCGCGGCTGCGCCAACGCGGGAGCCACTCTCCCGTTGACCGCACGGCAACGACTTTTCGCGGGGGTCAACTCTCCAGAATGTGACTCGTTGTTACGTTTCAAGTGGCGAATGCTACGAACATGCAACAACACCGCAGAGGAGGGATCATGAAGACAACCGCTATTATTGTACAACGCGCGGCCGTTCAATTCGTCGCCCTGAGCGTCCTGGCGAGCGCCGCGTGGGCGCAGGCTACCACCGCCGAGAAAGACCAACAGCGCGATGTCAACCAGCAGCAGCGCATCGAGCAGGGCTTGCAGTCGGGGCAGCTTTCCACCCGGGAAGCGGGCTCGCTCGAGCGCCAGGAGCAGCACATCGACAAGATGGAAGCCCGCGACCTCAAGAACGGGTCGATCAGTGCGGGCGAGCAGGCGCGCCTCAACGCCGCGCAGAACAGGGTCAGCAATCAGATCTATGCCGACAAACACAACGGCATCACCGGAAATCCGGGCTCCGCTTCATCGCAGCGCATGCAGGCTGACGTGCAGCGAAATGTAAACCAACAGGAGCGCATCCAGAACGGCATGAGGAACGGTTCGCTGACGAACCGGGAGGCGGGGAAGCTCGAGCGTGGACAGGCGCGCGTGAGCGGCAGAGAAGCCAATGCAGCCGCCAACGGCTATGTGAGTGCCCGCGAGCAGCGCGGCATCCAGCGCGCGGAGAACCGCCAGAGCGCGCGCATCTACCGGAAGAAACACAACGACATCAGCAAATAACCCATCCTGCTGAAACACTGCCATCAGAGCGACGAGTGTCAGAGAGTCAAGGCTCGCGCTCTGATGGGACCGCGCCCGCGCTGATTGGCACGCCATCCAGCCTGGCCTTCGCAAGCAGCCGCGGGCAATCGACATCCTTCGCACGCCCTGGATCGATCAACTCGACTTTTCGATCATGCTTTCCGACGGAGAGCGAAGGATGCGCGAGGGTGCCCTGGACGGCCAGCGGCCCGCTCAAGCGAATCAGCCTCAGTCGTTTGGGCTCACCCTGGATCCGTAGATCGAGGGTTTCGTCGCCAAACCGGATGGCGCCATCACCCGTAATGAGCATCCGATCCGTGTCGATCATGAGTTGCTGCGCGAGGAGGGTACCCTGGTGAGCCTGGAAGCTTGCCACCGCGCACCGTACCGGTGTTTCCTTCTCGTCGCGCGCGAGCGTCATTTCCAGCGCGTGGAGGTTGATACCGGCCATTTCGGCAAGTGAGGCGCGCATTACGCCATCCGGCAGAACCGCGGTCACCGTGCCATTTGCGCTCGCGGCAAACTCGTGTATCGAGCGCCCGTGGCCGGTCAGGGAAACATGTCCAGCTAACAGGCCATCGATCGGAGGTGGCAGGCCTGAGTTATTGCGGGCGAGCTGGCCGATCCGCAATCCGGTAATCTCCACATCCAGGCTTGCAGCGGGGCTTGCGGATCTCGCATCGAAGGTGCCGCGAGCACGGATTTTGCCGCCCGGCACGGCGGCCGATAACCTCGGCACTTTCAAGTTGCCGTAATATACCAACAGGGTTCCGGCTACCTGATGCAAGGAAAGCCGGCCGGCATCCAACTCCTCGACGTGGAAATCGATCACGGAGTCGGTGTGGCGTATGCCATCCACACGGACTTCTGTCTCGGACAGAAGCAGTGGTTTGCTGCCAGGGGGACCAGCGGCGCGGCCTGCCGCCCGCGGACCGAAATCGGACAGCCGTAGCCGTCGTGAGCGCAGGTCCACCTCGACATGCGACTGCCCGCTTGCGAACATCTGGCTCGACAAGGTCATGCGCAGATCGCTTTCGCCGGATCTTGCCACCAGATCGCTGAGCGTGAAACGGGTATAGCGGCGTGTGAGCTTGCCCGAGAGCTGGAAGGGTCCGGTGTTGGGAAGTATGGAACCGACCAGGAAGTATAGGTCCTTCAAGTCGGCGCCGTGCGCCTGGAATGTCGCATCGAGCACGCGGAAGTCGAACGGCCGGGCGATGAGGCCCTCACCGGTGAGCACAGACCCACTGGAGCGCTCCGCAAATGCAAAGTGGTACGGCTTGTTCCGGTCAATGGTTGCCAACGGATCCCCGTCGATGCTCAAGTCGACATCTCTGCCGTTGAGGTGTCCTTGCGCTTCGATCCGCAACGGCGTGGCGGGCGGTCCACCCGTGCGGGCGTTTTTGGGCGAGCCGTTGACTGTCAGGGTCCCATCGAACAGGAGGTGCCGGCGGTCATCGTCGAGTGTGACGTGGGCGTCAGGTATCGAAAGACTGTAGATGAATGGCGCTCCTTTGCCCGGGAGGGTTCCTGGAGCCTTCCAATACCAGTTGGCATGGGCTTGCGCGTCGCGCCTGAGGTGAAACTCCGCGCGATCAAGCTTCAATTCGCGCACGGCGAAAGGGTGACCCCGCCACGGCAGGTCGAAAGTGACGGTCAGGGTGCCGACTGTGGCCATGGTTCCTATCGTGATCCAGGGTGGGTCGCCGACGGTCACGCGCTCGGCAATCAGACTCGGGTGCAGGCTCAGCAAATGTGCGTGCAGGGGTCCGTCGATCCGGATCGTACGGCCAGTGTGTCGGGAAAGCAGGCTGATGAGTGGTCCGCGCAGGCGGTTGCCGTCAACCAGGGCGAGTGTGGCAGCCAGGATGGCGGTCGTGCCCAACACAAACGCCAACACCCAGAACGCGATCCTCGCTGCATGGCGTAACATCGCCGGCCCGCCTCATTTTTTTCCGCCGTCTTTCTTCTCGTTGTCTTTGCCGGCTTCGCGGTTGGTGAATCGCGCGTTGCCGAGGCCCGTCCCGATAGTCAACACACCCCAGTGCCGCACGTCTTGCATGAAGGGCACCTCACTGAGACCCTGCACCACGGCATCGTTATGCATGACGATGACTGTATCGTGATCCCCGATTTTCGGGATCGCTTTCTGTATGAGCTGAGGCAGATTGAAGCCTTTCACCTCCCAGTTGCCTGGCAGGTTCTGGCCGCCGCGGTCGATGGTGCCGTCCGGGCGAATGACTCCGGGGCAGCCGATTCCAATGAAAGGTGCGAGCTTGAGTTCATCCTTGCCGGCGCGCTTGATGAGGTCGGTGAGCATCTCGATCAGCCGTTGCACCGCATCCTCGCGGTCCGGCTCGTCGTCACAGTGCCGCCAAAGCTCGAAGCGCTTGACTTGCACCTCGGAGAAGTCAGGCTCTTTCCTGACATCGAACTGGACGATTCCGGAGCGGATGTTGCTTCCGCCGATATCGACGGCGAGGATGCTGTCGTGGCCCGCGAGAATCCACGAGGGCAGTAGCTGCAGGCTGCCAATCAGGCCTGCGTGATCCGGCTCGAAGTGGATGGGCTTGAGGTCGATCTCGAAGCCGCTCGATTTCAGCAGCACTGCGGTACGGCCGATGGCCAGCTCGCCGATGCGGCTCTGACGTAGGCCTCCTCCTACAACGATGCGCTCGGTGTCCTTCCAGGCTTTCAGACGCAGGAAACGCCGGATGACCTGCGCGAATTCCTGTGAGAACTCCTCGATGGCGCCTTGAATGATGCCGGCCGCCTCGGCATCGCCTTGCGCCATCACCTTATCGAGCTGCTTCTTGCTGATCTCGGGGGTAGGCGTGTCGCCGAAGGGGTCGTCTCCGGCGCGGCGTACACGCTCGCGCCAGTCATCAAGGATGGAGAGAAAAGCTCGTTTGCTGGCGCGATCCCCGAGGAATCCCTCCGCCGCGCGCAGCTCCGCGTTGTACGCATCGACGGTTACCAGGCTCAATTGCTCGCCGCCGTGGACGAGCAACGAAGTGGCGGGTTGATCTGTCATTCGAGGTACATGCAATTCGTAATTGTGCAGTAGTCAAACACTCCGGAGTATCCTAAGTTCCAGCCAGCGCTCAGCCGCAGGCAGTGGTGATAGAGCCTGGCCACCATCCATCGAGGAATGATGACAATGAAAGACGTGAAGAAGACTGAGCTGGAAGAACGCCGCAAAGCGCCCCTGGTCACGCCGACCGATCTCGGCGCCCAGGCATCAACGACCATCAGCGGCGGCATGAACGCGATCCTTGCGGACGTGTTCGCGCTGTATTTGAAGACGAAGAATTTTCACTGGCACATGAGCGGACCTCATTTCCGCGACTATCATCTGCTACTCGATGAGCAGGCGGACCAGCTTTACGCGATGACCGACCCTATCGCCGAGCGTATCCGCAAGGTCGGCGGCTTCACGCTACGCTCGATCGGTCACATCGCGCGTCTGCAGCGGATCAGGGACAACGATGCCGACTATGTCGAACCGCACGATATGCTCGCCGAGCTTCGCGAGGACAATCAGTCACTGGCCGCGCGTCTGCGTGAGGTGCATGGGGTAGTCGACGATCTTCGTGACGTGGCCACTGCCAGCTTGATCGAGAATTGGATTGATGAGACCGAGCGGCGCGTGTGGTTCCTGTACGAAGCGGGGCGCCGCGAAGGCTGAGGTATTCCCGGGTCACGCAGGCGGCTGTCAACCGCCTGCGTAAGTCCGGTCCTTACCGGCAAGAGCCGCTTCAGCTTTGGAGGAGCGCTCGCACCGCCTTGGTAATGCCCTCGGGATCCAGCCCCTGGTGGCCCATCTGCTGCCACAAGCCGCCCGCACCCTCACGGTTGGTGCCGATGTGGTCATATCGGCCCTTGAATCCGGCCTGCAGCAGGTAGCTGCCGAAACGGCTGCCCAGTCCCGTCTTCACATTCCAGCCTTCGGCGACCAGCACGAACGGCGCTTCGGCCAGGGTCTTCATCATCTGCCGGTCGACGACGTTGATGGTCGGCTTGTTGATCAGTCCCACCTTCACGCCCTGTTCCTGCAGCCGGATCACTGCGTCGAGGGCGCGATAGACTGTCTCACCGACGGCAACTACATAACCGCCACCGGCCGGTGCCGCACGCACCATGTAGTCCTTGCCTGGCTCGAACGGCTTGCCCTGATAGAGCGGCTTGCCATCTTCCCCGAGGATATCGGGTACGGCTGCACGGGTGCTGAACACGAAGCGCAAGCCGGGGTCGTTGAAAATGCGCTTCACACATGCGGCAAACTGGTGTTGGTCGACGGGGAAATACAGCCGGGTCGTATCTTCGTCATGTACCGGCGTCACGCCGCCGTCGGCGAACATGCTGTTGATACCGAAATGGCACGTGTTGTCCGCCATGTCATCGACGCCACTATGGCTGAAGTGCGCCAGCACGTTGGCGGAGTTCAGGCGCGCCATGGTGATCTCGCTGACACACATCTCGAGAAAGGCGCTGAAGGTTGCGTAGATGCCTTGTTTGCCTTTCACCGAGCCGAAGCCGGCGGCGGCGGAGTAGTTGCCGCGCTCCATGATGCCGCCGCGGATGAATACTTCGGGATGCTTCTTGCGTATGTGATGCAGCCCTTGCGAGCCCTCCAGGTCGTTGTCGAACACACGCACGCTGGCGACGCGCTCGGCTTCGCTCATGCCATCGAGAATCTCGTTGATGATCTTGCCGAAGTCATCGCGATTCTTCCCGGCTCCGCTCGAGCCTTTGTAGGTGAGAGGGCTCTTCGAGGGTTTGGCGGCTTTCAACATCTCGACCGCTTTCTCGTACCCGCCGCGATTTTCCAGATAGCGGATCGCCACCTCGGCTTCGAGCACCTCGTGTGCCTTCGGGCTGCCCTCTGCGCCCGCGATTCCCGGAGCCATGGGCCTCTTGATGATCAGCGCCTGCGGGCGCTGGTCGGCAAAGGCGCGGCACACGTCGATATAGAGCGCATCGAGGTCTTCGCCCAGAGTGGTTGCCGTCTGCAGGCCGTATCCAGACAAGGTGCGCGTCAGATCGTAGCCGACCATGTACTCCTGAGGATGTCCTGCGATGGTTACATTGTTGTCGTCAACCAGAACCTTCACGTTCAGCTGTTTGCCGACGGTCAGGCGGGCGGCCTCAGCGTTGTCGCCCTCCATCTGGCTCCCGTCGGAGCCGAGCAGGATCACCGCTTTGCCGGGGTTGGCCATGGCCACCCCATTGCAGTATGCCCAAAGATGTCCCAGGCGCCCTGAAGAGAAGTCGAGGCCGGGCGTGAGCCCTCGTTCCGGATGTCCGGGCAGGCCGCTGTCGAACTCACGATAGTGCAGCAGCCTCTCCGCAGGCATGGCGCCATCAAGCACGCTGAGCAGGTATTGCGTGGCCACGCGATGCCCGGCCTCATCGAAGAAGATCGGCACGATGGGCGCCCCGTTGGCTATGAACGCCCGAACGATCATAACCTCGGGAACAGTATCGTAGGCTCCTCCGGTGTGGCCGGATAAGCCTTTCGCGCCGGCAAGCGCGGTAAAGAAAACAATTGCATCACGACAGAGCTGAATGTTGTGCTTGAGTGTCGCTCTCTGGGCGTCCGTCAAGGTGCCGCCGGCGGGGTCGAGCTTGAGCGGTTGCAGCTTGCCCAGATCGATAGGAAAGGTTTCGTTGACCATGATCCGTAGTTCCGTAATAGACGGGGTTGAGAATAGCCTGATATGAATCGGGGCTCTTGTACCACCCCCAGGAACGACAGGCCAGAATGAGTGACCAGACCGAAGCCAGCCGGGGGCTCTTTCGGGCCCTGCCACACGATATCGAGGGATTCAGGGTACTTGCCGGACTGGCGCTCGATTTGCGGGCCTCCGGTAATCACGCCAGCGAGCAGGTCTGGCGTGCGCTCGATCCGATTCTTTGGGATCTGACGCACAATCCCTGGGCGGTGTTGCGGACCGCTTCGCGCGAGCACATCGAGCGTCTTCTCGCGGATGCCGAGTTTCGCGGCCGGGTGCAGGAGCTGCAGCGTGTTCGCCAGGAGGCGCTGAGCAGACCAGCCTGGTTCCAGCAGGCGCATCCGGATGCGCCGCTCGAGGCCGTCGCCTACTTCAGCATGGAGTTCATGTTGAGTGAGGCGCTGCCGATCTACTCCGGCGGCCTCGGCAATGTCGCAGGCGACCAGCTCAAAGCCGCGAGCGATCTGGGTGTGCCCGTCTTCGGCGTTGGCTTGCTCTACAGTCAAGGTTATTTTCGCCAGGTGATCGACGCGAACGGCGGCCAGCAGGCCATGTACCCGTTCAACGATCCGGGCCAGCTGCCGATCGTGCCGCTGCGTGGACCGAACGGCGACTGGCTGCGCCTGCAGCTCAATCTCCCCGGACACTCGATCTGGCTACGCACCTGGCAGGTGCAGGTGGGCCGGCTCAGGCTGTTTCTGCTCGACAGCAACGATGTTGCAAACTACCCGGCTTACCGCGGCATCACGAGCGAGCTTTACGGCGGCGGCTCCTATCTGCGTCTCATGCAGGAGCTGGTGCTCGGCATCGGCGGTTGGCGGTTGCTGGCGGCGCTGGGCCTGGAGCCGCAGGTCTGCCACCTCAACGAAGGGCATGCGGCATTCGCCGTGTTGGAAAGGGCGCGCAGCTTCATGAGCGCTAGCGGGCTGCCGTTCGGGGCCGCCCTGGCGAGCACCTGTGCGGGAAATCTATTCACGACGCACACGGCCGTGGCCGCCGGCTTCGATCGCTTCGCTCCGGACCTCATCGAGAGCCTGCTGGGCGACTATGCCCGCGACTCACTTGGGATCGAGCTCGAAGAGTTGTTGGCGCTCGGCCGGCAGAGTCCGCGCGATCCGGCGGAACCTTTCAACATGGCGTATCTTGCCATTCGCGGCAGCGCCGCCGTCAACGGCGTCAGCAGACTGCACGGTGCGGTGAGCCGTAACCTGTTTCAGTCACTCTTCCCGAGGTGGCCCACGGACGAGGTGCCGGTGGGCTACATCACCAACGGGGTACACACGCCGACCTGGACTGGAGTGGCGGCTGAAAGTTTGTGGACCGGGGCATGCGGCCCCGATCGCTGGCAGGCGAGCGATGATTCCCACACAGCGCAGATTCGCGCCCTCGGCGCGGTGGACCTCTGGAAGTTCCGTAATCAAGCGCGGCAGGATCTCATCGAGTATGCGCGTGAGCGCCTGGCACGCCAGCTCATCGCTTCCGGCGCCCCGCCCGCTGAGTGCGAAAGTGTGCGCCATATGTTCGATCCGGATGTGCTGACCATCTGCTTCGCGCGCCGCTTCGCCACCTACAAGCGGCCGAACCTGCTATTGCATGACCCGCAGCGCCTGCTGCGGCTGTTGACCAACTCCCAGAGGCCCGTGCAAGTCATCATCGCCGGGAAGGCACATCCGGCGGATCAGCCCGGGCAGGCGCTCATCCGTCAATGGATCCAGTTTGTGCGTACTACCGAGGCGCGGCGTCATGTCATGTTTCTGAGTGACTACGATATGTTGCTCACCGAGCGTCTGGTGCAAGGAGCCGACGTGTGGCTCAACACGCCGCGCCGGCCCTGGGAAGCCAGCGGCACCAGCGGCATGAAGGTGCTCGTAAATGGAGGCATCAATCTTTCGGAGCTGGATGGCTGGTGGGCCGAAGCCTACACGCCCGAGGTAGGCTGGGCGTTGGGTGATGGACAGGAGCATGGCGATGATCCGCGCTGGGATGCGGCAGAGGCCGAAGCGCTTTATCAACTTCTCGAGCGTGAAGTGATACCGGAGTTCTATTCCCGCGACGGCCAGGGTGTGCCCTTGGCGTGGGTGGAAAGGATGCGCGCGAGCATGGCGGAGCTCACCGGGAGATTCTCTGCTACTCGTACCGTTCGCGAGTACACCGAGCAGTTTTACATTCCGGCCGCGAAGAGCTACGCCGAGCGTGCCGCGAACCAGGGCGCGTTGGGCCGGCAGATAGCGCAATGGCGCGACGATCTGCGCAACAAGTGGCCAACATTACGGTTCGGGGAAGTCAAGGTGCGCACCGAGGGTGGTGAGCACGTATTCGAGGTGCAGGTTTACCTGAACGGGCTCGCACCAGATGCTGTCAGGATCGAGCTCTATGCGAGCGGCGACCCGCCAGTGCGTCAGGAGATGCGCCCGGTTCAACAGCTCGTGGGCACCGGCCACGCCTGGGCCTATGGAGGAAAGGTACCTTCCAGCCGGCCGGCTTCCGACTACACGGCGCGGATCATACCCAGCCGCGCCGGCGTGGCCGGGCCGCTCGAAGCCGCGTACATCCTTTGGCAGCGGTGAGATAGCGCCAGGGCCGGCCCGAGCGCGCGTCCAGGCGCAAGGATGTGCGTTATAAACTAGTATCCAACAGCCTTGCCGGTGTCGTTGCGCCCGTCGCTCGCCCCGAGGCGGCGGCCGCTTTCTAAATCGACCTCGATGCATTCGCCATCGCCGCCGAGACCGAACGCGACGTTGTTGCCATGCTCTTTCAGAAGGGCGAGCGTATCCGGTGAGAAGCGGTTGCGCTCCATGAAAATGCGGTCCGGCATCCATTGCTCATGGAAGCGCGGTGCGTTCACCGCCTGCTGAATGTCCAGTCCGTAGTCTTCGACGCCGATCAGTATGTTCGCGACGGTCGTGATGATTGTCGGCCCACCCGGCGTGCCCAACACCAGCCAGAGCTTGCCATTCTTCAAGACAATCGTGGGGGTCATGGCCGAGAGCGGGCGCTTGTTGGGAGCGATGGCATTCGCATCACCTTGAATGAGCCCGAACATGTTCGGAGAGCCGGGCTTGGAGGAAAAATCGTCCATTTCGTCGTTGAGCAGGAAACCCAGAGGGCCCACGGTCACTCTCGATCCGAAGTTGGCGTTGAGCGTGGTAGTGACGGCCACGGCGTTGCCGTCCGCATCCACCACCGAATAATGTGTCGTCTGTGTGCTCTCCTTCAGTGGTGCCGCGACCGGATGAGCCGCCGCGTAGTGAGCGAGTGCCGTGGAGACGGGCGGGCGGGCCAGTGTGGCGGAACTGCTCGCCTCCTGTTGCTGGATCGAGCTGCGCCATGCGGCCGCATAGCGTTTGTCAGTGAGTTGCAGCACCGGAAGGTCGCTGAATTCCGGGTCGCCGAGAAATTGCGCGCGATCGTAGAAGGCGCGCCGATAAGCCTCCACAATGACGTGAATGGACTGCGCCGAGTCGAGTCCATACCCGCCGAGATCGTAGCCCTCCAGAATGTTGAGTGCTTCCAGCAGCGCGATTCCGCCAGAGGAAGGTGGGGGCGCGCTGATGATTTCCAGGTCACGATACGTGCCGCGTACCGGCGTGCGGTCCTTCACTTCGTAACGAGCGAGGTCTTCCGCGGTGATCAGCCCACCGCCCTTGTGGACAAACTCGGCAAGCTCGAGGGCCATTTTGCCCGTGTAGAAGTCGTCCGGCGCGGCGGCGATCCGCTCGAGAGTCCGGGCGAGCTCGGGTTGCTTGAAGATATCGTGTTGGCGCCATCCCTTGCCGTCATTCTGAAAAATGCGCCGTGAGTCCGGGAAGTGCCCCAGCTCGGGATCCTGGGTCATGGAACGTGCGTCGTTCCAACTCAGCTCATATCCCTCGCGCGCGAGCCGGATGGCGGGAGCGATGACCCGTCTCAAGCCGAGTTTGCCAAAGTGCTCCTCGGCATAGACCAGGCCTTTCACCGAGCCGGGCACGCCAATGGCCTTGTACCCGATGGTGCTGAGCTTGGGAATGACGTTTCCCTGTGAATCCTGATACATGCTCGAGCTGGCTTTGCCCGGAGCCGTCTCGCGGAAATCAACGAAGTGGGTGTCACCGTCTTTCGTACGGATCAGCATGAACCCGCCACCGCCAAGGTTTCCGGCAGCAGGGTGCACCACTGCCAGCGCGAACCCAGTGGCTACTGCCGCATCGACGGCATTGCCTCCCGCCTGCATCATTTCGACACCCGCGCGCGAGGCTGATTCGTGCACGCTCGCCACCATGCCATGCTCCGCTACCTCTGGATGCATCCCTCCGCCGGCGAACGACAATTGGGTAGCGAAAATCGCTGTCACGAACGCCACTACGGCACGAAATACTGACTTCATGATCCTTGGATTCCACTGTCCGGAAATGGGACCGACTCTGTAGGGGAGGGGGTCGAGCCACAACGACTCGCCTGCCACCCTCCCCGCCATGCCGATCGAGAGCCGGCAATCTATCAGACGGCATCAGTGTCAGGGCACCAGGGGGTGGAGTTGCTCCGCCATGGTGCGCCCGGCGACGTTCTAATGTTTCCGACGCACACGCGTGCAGAGTCTGTAAGCCGCTATTTTGCAAGGCGAATGGGATGTTGGAACGGCCTGTACGGCGAACGGCACAGGCTTTGCAATGACACCAGGTAAATGTGCGTCTAGGGTTCCGGCCTGCTCCACGAGCAGGCGGCAGGTCCGAGAGAGGCAGTCCACGTGCGACAGCAAGGCGTGCGCGTGGATACACGGCGGGACAAAAGCCCGGGAGATCTGCTGCGGGGAGACGAGCGCTTCCCCGGGACGATCTCCCTGGCAGGGGAAGATTCCCGGAACGGCCTTACTGGTCTCCCGCAGGGTGCGAATAGCTCTGCAGCTTGCTCGAGGAGACCGCGCGCTGTGAAAAAAACGAAGATCGTTTCGCCTGCCGCCGCTGTGAAGATGACCTCCGTGACAGCAGCCGTTCTGACTGCGTTGTACGGGGCTCCCGCCCACGCGGACGATGAGAACACCATCACCGAAGTCACTGTAACAGCGACCCGGCGCGTGAGCACCGCGCAGGATATTCCGCTGAGTATTACCGCTGTGACGGGCGCTTCCCTGGAGAAAGCTGGCATCGAGGATATCGCCGGGTTGGCGCACTCGATGGCAGGAGTGAACTTTACGGACAAGGGTCCGTTCGGGGGAGTCAACGGAAGCACTCTCATCATCCGTGGCTTGAACAGCGAGGCTACTGCAAGCCAATTGGCGTTGGCGACACCCGTTGTGCCGCCTGTAGCGACTTACGTCGACGACACGCCTTTGTTCGTGAACTTGCGACTGCAGGATCTGGATCACGTTGAGATCCTGCGCGGGCCACAGGGCACTCTGTACGGTTCAGGGTCCCTGGGGGGCACTATCCGCTTCGTCCAGAACGCCCCGGATCCTACGGCATTCGATGCGAAGGTGGAGGGCGGTGTGAGCAAGACTGCCCACACGCACGCCCTGAACGAAGATATCAATGGAGTGCTCAATCTGCCGGTCACCTCCACCTTCGCGGTCCGTTTGAACGCCGGTTGGACAGACGATGCGGGCTTCATCAATCAACCCAACCTGTACGTGCTCGGCCCGAACGGAATTCCGGTGCCTTCGCAACCGCTGACCGCGGCCAATCCAGCAGGGCTCGATCCGCCGATCCCGCCTGCGAAATGGGCCAAGGACGGCGTGAATGCCTACGAATACCGCAATGTCCGGCTCGCGACATTATGGCAGCCCAATGAGGGCTTCAAAGGGGAGCTCTCCTACTACTACCAGCGGGCCGCCGCGGGGGGATTCCCGTATGTCGCGACCCAGCCGGCGGCGTACAACCAGTGGATCGGTCCGGCCGCCCAGACCCCGGGCGCGACGGGCCTGCTTCCACAGCTCTACAACAGTCCGCTGCCGGCCGGAATCGACCGGCTGTCCTCGGCTACCAACAGCCTGGAAGGCACGAAGGACGATGTCAACCTGGTGGCCCTCGACATGGACTACGACCTCGGATTCGCGACGCTCACGTCGTCGAGCTCCTGGGCTCATCACAACAACAAAACGAACAGCGACCTCACCGCGTACTATACGAACTTCTACTTTTATCAGAACTTCTACGGCCAGAATCCCCGCTCCTTCATACAGGGGCGCGACCAGTACGACGACAAGATCTGGTCGCAGGAGCTGCGCCTGGTCTCCCGGACGGGCGGCCTGTTCGACTGGGTGGCCGGCCTTTTCTACAAGGACGAGAAGAGCTTCATCCAGGAGCACGAGTTCTATCCGGGCTACGATGCCTTCTTTGCTTCCTGCCCGCAGCTGGTGCCGTCCGATGCGGGTGGCGTGAACGGCTCGACCTGTGGACTCGGCGAATACGTCGACACCGGTGCGACCAGCATTCTGGGTATTCCGCTGGTGGTCGATCAGACTTACATCGGCGACTTCGAGACCCGGTTCAAGGACCTGGCCGTATTCGGTGAGCTGACCTGGCACATCACTTCCGCGTGGACCCTGACGGGCGGCACGCGTGCATTCAGGCAGACGGTCGACCAGGCGCAGCAGACGGGCCTGTTGTTTCCTGGTCCGGGCTTCGTCGCGAACGAGGCGCTGAGCGATCTGTTCCGCAGGGCCTTGTGGAAGATCAATACGGCGTATGAGCTCGACTCGACCAATCGGATCTATGCTACCTGGTCACAGGGTTTCCGGCGCGGCGGGGTCAACGCTTTGCCTCCCGCCGAGCCGGTTGCCGTCACCATCAATGGAGTGGCCTATCCCAACTACAGCACGCCGCCAGCGCTCAATCACCTGGCCCCAGACACGGTCGACAACTACGAGATCGGGATAAAGGGAACCGTCGCCGGACGGTTCGGCTATTCCGCCGCGGTCTACGACATGGAATGGCACAACGTTCAGGAAGGTGTGCAGCTCACGCCGTTGGTGCTTCCGGCGGCGGTGAACATCGGCGATGCGCAGAGCCGCGGCGTCGAAATGGAAATCAACACAAACCTGACGCGTCGTTGGGCGGCGCAGCTCAGCTACACCTATGACCAGACGAAGCTCAAGAGCGTCAGTCCGCTATTTGCCTACCCGAACACTTCCGTGCCCGCTCCGGCTGTAGGCTCACCGCTGCCCGGTACGCCGAAGAGCAGCGCGGCGCTCGCTCTGCAGTATGGACATATCCCTTTGGCAGGCGGGGAACTGGAATTCGCGGCAAGCGCGCACTACCAGAGCAGGATCGTTCCGGCCCTCTCGGCGACAGTGCCGGTCGTCGCCGGATACACTCTGGTAGATTCACGAATAACGTTCACGCAGGCGCACTGGCTGGCGACGATCTACGTGAACAACGTTACGAACAACCTGGGCATCAGCTCCTATACCGATCCGGCAATCTACGGCAATCGTTTCCAGGCGGTGGTATCGCAGCCGCGGACCGTGGGTATGACGCTGGGCTATTCCTTCAAGGAGCGTTAGTGACGAGAGGAATCCGTGCGCTATGTGCGCTGGCAGGAGCGGTGGCAGCGGATGTGAGCCGCCCGCTCGAGAAGCGTTTTCTCTTGTAGGCAACTTCTGACATGCGAGCGCGGCGCCCAACGACAGACTTTGCTCGAACATCCCGATAGATTGCTCAGCGCGGCGCATTTGCGTGGCGCATCATCGGAGAGTTCACATGCCAGAACAGCAGACCATCGAGCGGGCTCGCAAAGATAAACGTGAGGGCAAGGCGCCGAGCACCCAGGCAGGAGAGTTCGTACGGGAGGAGATCGAGCACATCCGTCAAGGTAAGCATGGCGCTCGCTCGACGAAGCAAGCTATCGCCATAGGATTGTCGAAGGCGCGCCGCGCTGGCGTCGACCTGAAACCTCCGAAGAAAGGCAAAGCGTCGGAGAAAACGCGTAAGAGTGCAGCTCGTGCTTACGCGCAAGGTCATGATGCGCCGGCTCGTGGGAAGTCTTCTTCCAAACGCTCTCGCGCCACGTCGCGGGCATTGAAGCGTGAGCCGCATTCGGTTGCGTCACGTGAAGCGCTTTCGAAACAGGCGCATTCCGACGCGACTCGACGATCACCAAGCAGCCGTTCGGCCGACGCACGCAAAGCCGCTCGTACAAAGGGTCCAGGAGAACGTTCCGCCGCCGCTAGGAAAGCCGCACGGACGCGCACGCGAGAGACGCACGCCAATGCGTGAGAAGAATCGGGATCGAACTACTCTCGACTATGTCCATCCCGGCGCGGAAGAGCGCGGGCGACTGCGTGAGGACTTCGATTTCAACGATCTCAATCACGATGGCCGGCTCACGTTGGGTGAGTTCATTCGCTTCATGCGCACCTTGGACGAGGACATCACGGCGGAGGAATGCCAGATCGGCTTCGACGAGATCGATGCCGATCGTGATGGCGCCATCGACTTCGCGGAATTCGAAGCGTGGTCCAAGAGCAGGGAGCGTTGAGGTCAAACGTCGTCGCAGCGCGCCTGTCAGTTGGCCGGTCCGACCTGGCCCTCGCCAAAAGTATCGCAGGCTTTGAGGTCGCCGGTGTCGATGCCCTTTTTGAGCCATCGCACACGTTGCTCGCTGGTGCCGTGAGTGAAGGATTCCGGGACGACGGTGCCACGCGACTTGCGTTGCAGGGTATCATCGCCGATCTGTGCTGCCGCGTTTATCGCGGTCTCGACGTCGCCCTGCTCGAAACGCCAGCCGCGCTCCTGCTGCGCGCGCGTGGCCCATACACCCGCCAGACAGTCGGCTTGCAGCTCGAGCCGTACGCTGAGCGCGTTGGATTCGGCCTCGCTGCTGTGTGAGCGGATCGAATCAACCCGATCGATGATGCCGAGTAGATTCTGCACGTGATGGCCTACCTCATGGCCGATGACGTAGGCGTGCGCGAATTGTCCGGGTGCTCCGAGCTGCCGGGTCATGAGATCGAAGAAGCTTAGATCGAGGTATACGATGCGGTCCCGGGGGCAGTAGAACGGCCCGGCGGCGGCTTCGCCCAGGCCGCATGCTGTCGGATAGCTGTCACGAAACAGGCGCAGCCGCGGCTCCTGGTAGACGTGCCCCATCCCATGGAAAACGTCGCCCCAGACCTGTTCCGTGCTGCGCAGTACTTGCGAGACAAACTTCACCTGCGGGTCGTTGAGGTCTGGTGGCGTGGCGGCTTCGGGTGGAGGTCCGGTTTGTACGCTGGGAGACCCGCCGCTGAGCAGTCCCAGAAGTTGCAGTGGGTTGATTCCAAACACCCAGCCGGCGATCAGGGCGATGACCACGGTGCCGAGGCTCAGTCCGTGCACCGGACGGAATTGAAAGCCGCCGGAGCCGCGCACGTCTTCGACATTGCGGCTTTCATCTTGATCGTTCATATCCACGGTGGCTCTCCCGCTCGACATTCGTCATCTAGATCGGAACGAATCGGCCGGCGTCTCGATCCTTGCGGACGCGGTCGGCGCGAAAGACCTGGCCGCTCATGGCGATGTAGACGCCGGGAGCCGCGACCTGCACAGTGGCGAAGGCCATGCCGAGGTTGAACGTCGCGTCGCTTTCGGAAAACCGCGCGGGTGACAGCGAGCCTGTGAACACGATGGTTTTGTCGGGAATGCTCGAGAGCGCTCGCGCGGTCTCGGTCATCGTATCCGTGCCGTGTGTGATCACGACCCGGCTGGTTGTGAGCTCGGCGACCTTGACCCGCAGCACTTCCCGATCCTCCGCCGTCAGGTCGAGGCTGTCTTTGCGGAACGCTTCGATGATGCGAAAAGGGCACGCGACCCGACCGATCTCGAGCAGTCTCTGTACGACGGACTCGCCGACCTGATACTCGCTGAGGGCGTCGAAATAAGTCTTGTCGATCGTGCCGCCGGTTGTGATGACAACGATCGGCGGGACGGGAGACTGGGTGTCAAGAGTCACGGGACTTCCGGTATGCGCCTTGGATCGGAGCTAGTATGCCTGGGAACGGCAAAATCGGTACAATCCTTTAGGTCGGAAGTATTTTGGAGGGTTCGGCTCAGGCGCCGAAATGGCTATGACCAGGAGAGCGGAGGCGTTCGATCAGTGGATCCGGAGCACGTTTGTCGAGATGAACACCGAGCTCGAAACCCTGTATTTCGTACAGCGGGACCGAGCCCGGGTGATCGGTGTCGGTGATTCCATCAAGGAGCGCTTGCGCGACGAAGGTCGAGCGCACATTGCCGGACTGCTCCAGGAGGGTAACACCGGTGATGGTTTCTCAAGTGCCTTCGGAGTGCTTGGAAATGTCGGTCTGTATCTAGGGGCATTGCGCCGGCACGAGCTCACCAATCCAGCACGCGAGGAACGCTCACCTTTTCCCGAGGCGTCTTCCCTCGCGATGCATGTGGGCGCCTCTCTCGGCATGGTGCCTCGTTTCGCCACTGCGCATCTCACCACTCACAACATGGCTGTGGCCGGAGTGCGCAAGAGCTTCACCTCACTTCCCGACGAGATGCTTTTCATCGATGAGAATACCCGCGGCATCCTCGCCTTCCAACGCGCCTCCGATGCCCTCATGCGGATCGTGCCGCTGGGAATCTCCAGCCCCGTCAATGATGTGCTGTTTGATGCTGCCAGGCGGGCACTCAATGATGCGATCCGTGCCAACGAACGGCTATTCACGCAGCTGAATGTAGAACGATTCTTCTACAGCGTGCGGCCTTACTACAAACCGTACCGGATCGGACGTCAGGAGTATCGCGGCGCCAACGCCGGAGATTTTTCGGGGATCAACGAGATCGATCTGCTGCTGGGCCTGTGTCGCGCGAATGATCCTTACTACGCGCAGCTCCTGGTGGACAAGATGTTGTTCATGCTGCCGCAGGACCAGGCGCGGTTGCGAGAGTGCATGAGCTACCGGAGCCTTCTCGATGAGCTTCTGGCCGTGGCGGACGTGTCTTCGGGTACCGGCTGGTTCCAGCAGAATGCGCGCTCGTTTCTCGAGGTCTGCGATCTTTTCGCACGCACGGCCACACAGCATCATGACATGCTGGTGAAGCGCTTCATCGAGGAGCCTGCCCTCTGTCTCGGCGAGCAGGAGCTGGAGGGTCTTACCGCCAGCGGTCCGCCTCTGCCAGTGCTGCTGCGTTCTCTCGAGACGCTGCGCGATCTCCGCGTGGCCGCGAAGCGCGACGATCTGGCGACCCGTCACGACGATCTGGCGAAGCTGCGCTCATTGTTGAAAAATCCACCTGTAGGACCGTAACTTGCGGCGGCACCGCGAATCGATGCCACGCCCCGGAGGGGTGGCTGGGTCGGGGTGGTGCCGCGGCCAAACCATCGTATCTGCTCGGGGCCCGTCGGCATGATCGCTTTTCAAGGCGTCTCGAAATCGTTTGATCAGGGGCGCGATTTCGCAGTGCGCGATGTGAGCTTCACGGTCGCCTCGCGCGCTTTCGTGGCGCTGGTCGGGGATTCGGGCTCGGGCAAGACGACGCTGCTGAAAATGATCAACCGCCTCATCGAGCCCGATCAGGGAACGGTGAGCGTCGGCGGAGAATCGGTGCAATCCATGCCGGGCTATCGCCTGCGCCGACGCATCGGTTATGTCTTCCAGGGAATCGGCCTGTTTCCGCACATGAGTGTCGCCGAGAATATCGGCATCACGCCGGTGCTGCTCGGCTGGCCACGGGACCAGATCGAAGCGCGGGTGGCGGAGCTCATCGATCTGGTTGAGTTGCCCCGCAACTATCTGACCCGCATGCCTTCGGAGCTTTCGGGCGGACAGAGGCAGCGCGTCGGGGTTGCCCGTGCTCTGGCGGCGCGTCCGTCCATTATGCTCATGGACGAGCCATTCGGGGCTCTGGATCCCATCACGCGCGATACCCTTGGCTCGGAGTACCGGCGCCTGCACGATAGCATGGGACTCACCACCGTCATGGTGACACATGACGTCATGGAGGCTATTTTGTTGGGAGATCGGATCATCGTCGTGCGTCAGGGAGAAATAGTCGCCGATGGAGTGCCGCACGAGTTGTTGGGTGGACATCCCGATCCCGGTGTGCGGGCGCTGATGGACATGCCGCGGCGTCAGGCCGAGCGTGTGCGGATTCTCATGCGGGAAAGAGCTTCGCGTGAATGAGCGCCTGGCTGCGGCCGCACGTCTGCTGCCCGATTATCTGAGTCAGCACGTCCTGCTGAGCGCGGCCGCGCTGGCGCTCGGCTTCCTGATCAGCCTGCCTTTGGTGGTTGCGGCGAGTCGCAACGCCAGGATCCGGTGGCCGGTTCTCGGCTTCGCCAGTGTCGTCCAGACGGTGCCGAGCCTGGCGCTATTGGCACTGTTCTATCCGCTGCTGCTCGCCATCTCGAGCTTGTGGCGTCACATGTTTGGTTACGGCTTTTCCGCGCTGGGGTTTCTGCCCTCCCTGCTGGCTCTGACTCTGTACTCGATGCTGCCGATCTTGCGCAACGGTGTGACCGGGCTGATCAACCTCGATCCGGCGGTCATCGAGGCTGCGCGTGGGGTGGGCATGACGAACAGACAGCGCTTGCTGCGCATCGAGCTGCCTCTGGCAGCTCCGGTTCTCATGGCTGGACTGCGTACCGCGGCGGTGTGGGTGATCGGAGGGGCAACCCTGTCCACGCCGGTGGGTCAGACGAGTCTCGGGAACTATATCTTCTCAGGGCTGCAGGTGGAGGATTGGGTATCGGTGTTGTTCGGCTGCCTTGCGGCCGTCGCGTTGGCATTGATCACGGACCAACTGCTCGGGCTGATCGAAGTGGGTGTCGCCAGCCGCAGGCCGCGACTCGCATCGCTCGGGCTGATTCTGCTGCTCGCCGGAGTCGGTGCGGCCGGCGCGGGCTCGCTCGCGTCCCTCGGGCAGCCAGCCTACGTGGTTGGCGCGAAGAACTTCGCGGAGCAATACATCCTCGCGGCGCTCATGGCCGATCGGATACGCAAGGAGGGCTCGCCGGCAACCACACGTGCGGATCTGGGCTCGGTCATCGCCTTTCGCGCGCTCGCCAGCAACGGGATCGATGCGTATGTAGATTACTCCGGCACCGTCTGGTCCACTATCATGCACCGTCAGGATGCTCAGCCTCGCCAGCAAATGCTGCGGGAAATGACAGTCCAACTTCGCAGGGACTACGGTGTTGTACTCCTTGGCGCGCTCGGGTTCGAGAATGCGTATGCGCTCGCCATGCGGCGCGAGCGCGCACAATCGCTCGGTATCCAGACGATAGCCGACCTGTCGCGGCACGCGCCGGAGCTGCGCATTGGAGGAGACTTCGAGTTTTTCGCGCGCCCCGAGTGGCGAGCACTGCGGGACAGGTACGGCCTGCGCTTTCGCGAGCAGCGGCAATTCCAACCGACCTTTCTCTATAAAGCCGTCGCCTCGAACGAAGTCGACGTCATCTCGGCCGCTTCGAGCGATGGCCGCATCCGGGCCTACGATCTGCTGGTGTTGCAAGATCCTCTGCAGGTGATCCCGCCTTATGACGCCATCATCCTTCTGGCTCCGGCGCGAGCCTCCGACCCCCTATTGCGTCGGGCTCTGGGACCGCTGGTGAACGCCATCCCGATCGATGTCATGCGCCAGGCCAACTACATGGTGGATCGCGATGCCGCCCGCATAGCCCCGGACCAGGCGGCGCACTGGCTGGAAACCCGGATTCAGCTGAACTAGGCCCGCGGCACTGGTTACAACACGAAGATCTCATAGGGTCGCGCGAAGTACCCCAGGACGTGCGCGGGTATGATCGCCCCGCCCGGGCGGTCGCTCAATTGGGATTCGAATCGGTGGATCGCGCTTTGCTTCGCCTTGCGGGCAGACGGGCTCAGCATGAAGCTGCCCAGGCGGCGCTCGTTGAAAATCACGGGCGTCATCTGGTACCACGCCCAGATCGGATACTGGGCAAGCAACAGGCCGCGGCGTTGGGCCACTGTTCTGGCCGCGTCACTTGTTGCGTTGTGGTCTGGATGTCCATCGAACTCAAACGGTGCCACGATAGCCGTTTCTTCCGTAATGATCTGGTCGATCGCGGCGACGAGATACTCCCTGTGCTCGCTCACGCGCCCGTCAGGGAGGCCCAGGTGGACGATCTGGATGCCTTCTGGAGCGAGATCCTGACAAGCCGCTGCGAGCTCGCGGCGCCGGAGGGCGGCGAGCTCGGGAACCTCCGGGCGGGCAGCCTCGCCATCAGTAACCGATACGATGGTGACCGGAAGGTTGTGCAATGTAGCCCAGGTGTAGATGAGGCCGCCGGCGCCCAGTGTCTCGTCGTCCGGATGGGGCGCGACCACGACGAGAGGAAGCGCGGGCGGTGACCACACCGGTGCCTCCAAAGAGGCCCAGAACGACTCGGGTGTCCCCGGGACCAATATATGTTCGGGAGTCCTCGCAACGTTTTCCATGCGCCCCTCCGGATACCGGTAACCGGGCAGGGGCAGCACGTACCGTGCCGCGAGGCGGGCGGCCTAGCTTACCGCTGGGCTGGGCAGCAGCGAGAGCTGCGGGTTCGCGGCGAGCCTGTCGACCAGGCCACAGCCAACACACGATCGCGCGGTGGCGGTGACAGTTTGGTTATGAAGGCCGCCGTCAACGTACATGGCACGCCGGCTGCATAGTTGCTCATAGGGCCTCACCGTGTCGTCCACGCGCACAAACCCAGTCGTTATCAACATAGGTCCATTAATTCTTGAGAACGGACTCAAACTGACACTACTTCTCCCGAAAGGGCACTGGTCCTGACAACTCCATTGGCCTATTCTGCGCGCTCACCGCTTGGCTTGGCCGCCGGTGACCCGTCGCGGCCCGCGCGACTCGGCCGATCATCAGCCAGATACCAATAGAGACATTCCATGGCAGAGCTCATACAAAATCGCGGCGCGACGCTGCAGCGTGAATCGGGATCGCAGCTCTTCCGGCAGGAGGACTGGTGGGCGATCTGGATCGGCCTCGGCCTGGTCGCGGTGGCCGTGCTGTTGGTTGCCAACGGCGCCAGCATAAAATGGGTGGCGGTCGCGCCGACCAGATGGACTCACCTCGGCGATGCGGTCGCGCAGCTACGCGATCACGCTTCGCAATATATCGCCCTGTTTGCATTGTGGGCTGTGTTGCTCGGTATCGGCACGAGTGCGCTGGGATTCCGTCTGTCGCGTTTTCTGCCGGCGTTCGCGCTCGTTTACATCCTTTCGCTGGTGCTCTATTTCCTGGGACAGTGGGACCAGGCGTCACACTACAATCTCGAGCCGCCACTGGTGGCGCTTGCGATCGGCCTGTTGATTTCAAACACCGTCGGCACTCCCGCATGGGCCGATGCGGGACTGCGCGTGGAGTTCTACATCAAGACCGGCATCGTGCTGCTCGGTGCCGGCTTGCCGTTGACTCTCATCGCCTGGGCAGGACCCGTCGCGATCGTTCAGGCTGGCATCGTTTCCCTGGTGACTTTTGGCGTCATCTACTTCACCGGCGTCCGCTTGGGATTGGATCGCCGGCTTGCTGCGACGCTCGGCACTGGCGGTGCCGTTTGCGGCGTTTCGGGGGCGATCGCGACGGCAGGGGCCGTTGGAGCAAAGAAAGAGCACGCCTCGATAGCGATTTCGCTGGTGATCTTCTGGGCCATCATAACCATCTTTCTGTTGCCGTTGACCGCACGCGCGTTGAGCTTGCCAACGGGTGTCGCGGGCGCGTGGATCGGGACCTCGGAGTTCGCTGATGCGGCCGGCCTCGCTGCCGCGCAGGCTTACGGGGGTTACGCCGGCCACGTAGCGGGAATTGAGGGGAGCGCGGATGCCGCCGTGAGCTCCTTCACCTTGATGAAGGTGATTGGCCGGGACGTGTGGATCGGAGTCTGGGCGTTCGTGCTGGCGATCGTTGCTACTACGCGCTGGGAGCGCACGGGTGTCCAGAGCAAGCCCAGTCCCGTGGAGATCTGGCGGCGGTTCCCGAAATTCGTGATCGGGTTTCTGATCGCGTCGGCCGTCATCACATTCATCTCGCACGGCTACAGCTATGCGGATTACAAGAAGGTACTGCAACCTTCGCTGGTCGCGCCCCTGCAGGCACTGCGGACCTGGGCGTTCACGTTCGCGTTTCTTGCGATTGGTCTGACTACCCGCTTTCGAGAGTTTGTCACGGTGGGTGGTAAGCCGTTCTATGCGTTTACCACGGGTGTGGTCGTGAACGTTATTCTCGGGTACGTGCTCTCCACGCAGGTGTTCGTTGATTTCTGGACAAAGTTGGGTCACTAGCTCTCAGGTGAGCTGACGCTTTCTGCGATGAGCCTGTCAGACAAGAGCTCGGGTCCAGGGCACTCCGGCGCTTCTGCGCCGAGCCGGACGCCGGAGCGGATATGCGGTAACTGCCGTCACTTTCGTGGCACTCCCCGGGAGGTCGAAGCGCACCTGCTGGGGATGCGCACCCTGGGTTCGGCTTACGGCTCCGTGCGCGCTACCGACGGCATCTGCGAGCTGCACGACCGGTACCTTGCTCCTTCCAGCACTTGCGCCCACCACACTCCTGAGGTGGGCTGACGAGGTCGCTGTTCGATGCTGTGACGTAGTACCGATCTCGACCAATAAAAGTGCCGGCGCCTTCTCCAGAGTTCGGTCGCCGAGGCCGATAATTGCGGTATGTATACGACACGACCCCTTGCCCATCTTTGGGATCGCAAGGCGGCGCCGGGAGCGCCGGAGGGTGCCGTGAATGGGATTTGATGCAGCGCGAGACCCACCCGCCCGACGCGAGGGCGATCTCCGGCAAAAGTATTTCGATGCCATCTCGCAGCTTCAGGCCGGTGAAGCGCGCTGGGCGCAGCTCGAAGTGGTACTGCGCCGCCTTATCGGCCGGCTCTGCCTCGCGGCGCGCGGTCGTGCTACGCCGCTCGATGTCGAGCTGAGCAAGCTCAGCGACCTCATCCGAGGGCGCGGAGACATGAGTGCTCTCGAGGCATGTCTGGAGCCGCTGTCACGCGCTATTGCCGCTCTGGATGAGATGGAGTCGGCCGAAGCGTCGGGCTCTACGACAACCTCGCGAGCGTTGGCGTTCGCGGGGTATGTCCCTCCAGTTGAAACCTCCACGTACCGCGCCCTGTCCAGTCCGGGTACTGCCGCGACGATGGATGGTGTGGAGCGTGAAACGGAAGCCCAGACCACCCAGGTCGAGACGATCATGGCAGCGGTACTGGAGCGGCTCGCAGGTGTTCCGGAGCTCCGTCCGGCGGCTGTCGATCTCTTCGCGCGCTCGAAGGAAGGACTATCTCCCGACGAATTCGCGGAGGAGCTCGAGCGGGTCGTGCGCGTGGTCGCTGAGCAGCGCGAGAAGCTCATGCGCGAGAAGCGCGAAATGGAAGAGCTTCTTCAGCAGATGGACGTGCGACTCGCTGAGATCGCAAAGTACCTTGCGGGCGATGCCGCGGACCAGAAGAGCGCGCAGACAAATAGCCAACAGCTCGATCTCGTCGTGATGAACGAGGTTCGCAGTCTGGATGCTGACATACAGGGCGCGGACGACATAGCCGCTCTACGTGAGCGTGTTCGCGGTCGCCTGAATGTCATCACCAGCCAGTTGCAGGAATTTCGCACGCGTGAAGGCGCGCGTGTTTCGGCGCAAGTCGATCGTACTCATCGGATGCGCTTGCGAGTATCGGATCTGGAGCGTGAGATTCACTGCTTGCATAAAAGCCTTCAGGAACAGCAGTCGCTGCGCCTGATCGATGCACTCACCGGGATTGCGAACCGCGCCGCCTACGACGAGCGTATCAAACATGAGTTCATGCGCTGGCAGCGCGACAACCTTCCCATCAGCGTGCTCGCGTGGGATATCGACCGCTTCAAGGAGATCAACGACGCGTACGGACATAGCGCTGGCGACAAGGTGCTGCGGGTAGTGGCTCAACATCTCGCGCAACACGTGCGTGGTAACGATTTCGTCGCGCGTTATGGCGGGGAGGAATTCGTGATGATTCTGACCGGAATCGATGCCACCGAGGCGGCTGTCATGGCGGACAACATCCGCGCCGGCATCCAGAACATCGGATTCCATTTCCACAACAAGCCCGTAGCGGTTACGGCTTCGTGCGGGGTGACTGCTTTCCGTGGCGAAGACACTCCCGGCACCATCTTTGATCGCGCCGATCGTGCGCTCTACCGGGCCAAGGATGGCGGGCGCAACTGCTGTCGTATTCTTTGAGCGAGCGGGGACGCCCCCGCTCGTTACAGTCTCAGCCTCAATCCTGCGAACGCGCCCAGTCCGGGTGCCTGGAAGCCGACCGGGTTCTGATAGCGCCGGTTGAAAAGGTTGTCGATACGCCCGGTGAGAGCCAGGCTGCTGTTGAGGTCAAAGCTGGCCGCAATATCGGCGGTCGTGTAGCCAGGCGCTCTCAGGCGCGGAATGGAGAAGTCGCGGTTGCCATCTATCCAGTCGCCGACACTTAGCAGGGTAGCATGCAAGGAAACACGTGTGGTCGCATGCCACGTCCCATCCAGGGAAACCTTGTGTCTGGGGCGGCGTAACAACTCCTGGTCGAGAATTTCGTCCACCGCCTCAGTGTATGTGTAGTTCAGCCGGAGCTTGAGCGCTTTCGAGGGCTGATAAGCCACGAAGCTTTCGACGCCGAAGGTTCGAGCGCGGCCGATGTTGGCGTAGGAAGTGAAATCCGCGTTGGCGGTGATGAGATTGCGGATGTCGTTCCGGAAGTACGTCGCACCGAACCCGAATCTGCCGCCGGCGAGGGTCTGCTCGAATCCCGCATCGTAGCCGCGGCTGCTTTCGGGGGCGAGGTTGGGATTCGCGAAGAAGTCCAACGCCGGATAGCTGTGGAACAGCTCATCCAGAGTCGGTGCCTTGAATCCCGTGCCGGCACTGGCTTTCAGCCGGGTTCCCGTCTGTTGGATTACCAGGACCGGAGCGGCGCGCCAGGTGACCCGGCCACCGAAGCGATCGTTGTGGTCGTAGCGTACGCTGAGGGTGTCGAATACGGTGCCACCGAATCCAGACTGCAGCTCCGCGTAGCCGGAGTCTATCGACAATGCGTTGGATACGGGTGAGCGTGCCTCGTCACGTTCGTGCTCGGCGCCCAGGACGAGAGTATCGGCGCTCGCCAGTTTCACATTTCCCTGCCAATCCACCTTGAGCCTCTCACCGGAAAAGTAGCTCGGAGGTCCATCCGCCGGAGGTGTGAAGTCAGAAGAATCCAGCAGGTCGTACGCGATGCCCAGCGTTTCCTCGAACATTCCATCTGGCGTATGCAGATGTGCGGTCCCCCGCGTGTAGAGCTGATGAGTATTGGTCGCGCTTTGCTGTGCCTCTGGAGTCGACGGAAATGTAAAGGGGTCGTCGCCGGTCAGGCGCAGGTGGCTATCGGTGTAACGCGCGACCAGTCCGAGATCCAGGCTGTCCGTGACATCAAACCCCAGCTTGGTCGATCCGGTGAGATTGTCGTAGTAGTCGTCATTGCGTGGCTCGCCCGGGGCGAGCAGGCTCAAGGGGGTCACCGGCGTGGCTCCGGAATGGAAATGTTCGACATTCGCCACGTAATGGAATCCACCGGTTGAGCCGCTCAGGCCGGCTCCCTGGTTGAAAGTGTCGAACGAGCCGGCTTCCGCCACGGCTTTGAGCTGCGCGGGACCCGAGCCGCTCTGGGTGATGATGTTGATCACACCGCCGATTGCATCGGAGCCGTAGAGTCCGCTTTGGGGACCGCGCAGGATTTCGACCGTTTGGATGTCCTGAGTCAGGAATCTGCTGAAGTCGAGCGATCCGTCAGGGCTGCTGGGGTCGCTCACGTCGATGCCGTCGACGAATACCTTGGTGTGGTTGGCATTCGTGCCGCGCATGAAGATTGCCGTCTGGCCGCCCGGACCGCCGGTCTGGACGAGATTGAGGCCGGGGGCGTCCTTGAGGAGATCGGGCAGGGTCTGGTTCTGCCTGGCAGCGATGTCGTCGGCGGTAATGAGGGTCACGCTGCTGGCCACTTCCGATTCCGGAGTCGGAATGCGGGTCGCGGAAATGACCACGGGCTCGGGATTGCCTTCCGCGGCGTCAGCCGCGACGGCGAGCGCCGGCAAAGCGAGTACGGCGGGGATAAGAGCGAGCGATTTCTTCACGA
This sequence comes from uncultured Steroidobacteraceae bacterium, assembly GCA_964494895.1. Lineage (GTDB taxonomy): Bacteria > Pseudomonadota > Gammaproteobacteria > Steroidobacterales > Steroidobacteraceae > 13-2-20CM-66-19. The sequence goes on from CAZBTV010000030.1 coordinate 34,637, forward strand.
GAGTCTCCGAAGTGACGATCCAACAGTGTCGTCACGACGGTTTCTCCCGCAGTCATCGGCGCACCCCGGCCGGCAACAGGACGACGGCGCGAGGCGGGTGTCCTGGCTTCCGGGTCACCGCTGGCATCCTCCTTCCCAAGGCCAGACTCCCAGCCTCAGTGGATTCGTGGATGTTCGCTCGCCGGTTACAGTTGCGGGGGCAGCCGCGGTTTTACACCGCGTTCCGATTTGAATCCCGGGAGCCTGTCTGATCACTGATCAGATGGGCTCCTTTGGGAACCTTGCGCGTGCCGCAGATCATACGCGATCGGCACCTCGGTTAGAACATCCTGGTCAGCGTGAGTCGTACCGTCCGCGGCTCGAGGGGGTGAGCGTGAGTGTCGGCGATCCCGTCCGCCGGCTCACCTGGGAGGCGATCGACATACCAGAATTCTGCGGCATTCGCCCGGACACCCAGGATGTTGTAAATCCCGAGGCCCACATTCCACGAGACGCCGGCGGCATAGTGCAGGTCCCCATTCCACTCGCCATATCCGCTGCTTTGGATCTGGTTGTCCGATGAGAGCGGCTGCCGGCCGAGATAGCGGTATTCCAGTGCGCCGCTCCAGCGCCCGAGGCTTTTCAGGTACAAGTCGAAGGATCCGGTCGCGACGGGAGCGTTGGGCAGATAGCGCCCGATATGGCCGGTGCCATCGTCGAAATCGGTTTTGAAGCGCGCATGGTCTCCGGAGTAGCTGGCATAAAGCTCCAGCCAGCGCAGCGCCTGGTAAGTGATGTTGACTTCGTAGCCGTAGCGCCGGCTGGCGGGACCGGCTGAGTCCTGGCCGGCGTCCGGATCGTAGGTCGTCTCCGATTCGGCGTCGAGGTTGAAGATCGCAATCGTGGCGGTGATCCTACCCGACAGTAGCTCCTGCCTCATGCCGATCTCCTCGCCCACTTGCCGTGCGATCAGCGGAGCGCCCGGCACGCCAGTCCTCGCGGCCTGGGTGACACCGCGCAGGTCGTCACTGTGGAAGCCTCTGCCGGCGCTCAAATACAGCTCCGTGGCGGGCGTCAGAGTGAAGATCAGGGTTCCTTTCGGCTGCAAGATAGAGGAGCTTTGTGCGCCTAAGTTGGTTCCACTATCGATGCCGTGAATGTAGTCCTCCCGTATTCCGAGAACCGTTCGGAACCAGTCGGTCCAATGTGTCGTCATTTGCGCGTACGCAGAGACATCCGTCAGATGTATGTGATCGATCTCGCCGAAGCCGAGTGGGTCGTCGGCCGCCGTGAGGACCGCGCGATCGCGCGTTGGCAAGCGTGATACGTCGTTGATGTCATGCCGTATCTGCACGCCGGTCAGCAGCTCCATGTCGGCTCCAAGGAGCTTCGCTGGTACCCGATAGCGGGCGGCACCCCCACCTGTAACGCGATTTTCATGCTGTCCCTCCTGGTCGCCGTTCAAAGGATCGACCAGCACGTGAGTGAAGTCGTTCCACAACGTGAGTTGGGAGTTGACGAGGTAGGCATTGACATCGAATTGTCCCATGCCGTTGGATGCGTGAAATTGAGCTGACAAGCTCGCTCGTTGTGCCTTGCCGCCGTCCGTTGGATCGAGAGTTCCGAAGCGTCCGATGAGTCCGTCCGCTACCGCGCGGTAGGGCTGGTCGGTCGTCGCGTTCCACAGAGCGTGATAAAACATTGCGGTCAACGAGAGGCCATCCGGATTATCGCCACGACTGTAGCGAACGACCGCGTTCACCTTGCGCTGGTCGTCCGGGCTGGTCCACGGGCCGTCGTAGTGCTGCAACTCCAATGCGCCCAGCACGTTGCCACTTGCGGCGCTGAGGGTTGCCGCGGTCAGCAGACGCTGAAAGCCTAGACTCCCTGCCGTGAGGCTGGCTTCGCTGGCGATGTGGTCGACGTAATTCAGGTGGATCGAGCCGACCGAGGCAAAATCACCTTCGTCGGCATAGTAGGTTCCCTTGGTATAGTCGACACGCGTGGCCAGCTCCGGAATCACGAAGTTGAGATCGGTATAGCCCTGGCCATGGGCATGCGTTGGGGCGTTGATGGGCATGCCGTCCACGAACACGGCAAGGTCGGTTCCATGGTCAAGGTTGTAGCCGCGCATCAGATATTGATTCGCCTTGCCTTCGCCACTGTGCGAAGTGACCTGGAGCCCGGGAACGGTCTCGAGCAGCTGGCCAGGGCGGAACGCAGGGGTTAACGCCAGCTCCTCGTCTACTACGATGCCTTCGCTCGCCGTGGTGCTCGTGCCGATCAACTGTCTGCGTTCAGCCGTTACGACCACCTCATCCAAAGTATCTGAAGAGGCTGCATTGGCGTGCGTGGATGCGGGAGTGAGTGCCGGGACGGCGATTAGTATGGCTAGCGAAGCGCCAGCGCCGGGGCACGCGTTTGCGCGCCCTCCCGCGCTGGCACTTAGCCAGTGAAGATAGCCCATTCAATACCCCTCGAAGCGAGAGCGGGCGCACCGACGGGCTCATTGCCTGGACCGCGGCCACGCGCGGGGGTATTTGACTACAACATCTTGAATCTTTGTGGATTTTTAACCGTAAATAACTGTTAATTAACGGCTGCCCAGGTGTGCGTGGCAGAGCCGCGCGTTCTTCGCGTGCGCACACAGGCCATGCGGGCACGCAGGTAGCTGGCGGGACGCGGCGCATGCGTCAGGTCGCGAGGAACGGAGGGTTGTGGGCGGGCGGTTTGCCTGGACCGGAGGGTGTCCGCCCAGCCCAGCAGCTCCAAGGGCGAAGGTAGCTCCGATCGGGAGCGGTACGTGAAGGTCTTCTGGATGCGCAGCGCGTTATCGATGACCATGGCGAAGCGCGGTTCCGAATGTTCGATAGTGTCCTTCAGCACAGGAACTTGCAGGTCGACCGGACCGAAGTGCTGCTGCGCAGGGCCTTCCAGCAGCACGGTGCGCTCGTCACCGGTCACTTGCGTTACCCAGCTCATATCGACTTCACGACCTGGCGAAGCCAAGGCGATGGGCTTGATGTGACGTTCCGCGAACGCTTGTCGCATGACCACGAGCCAGCGGTCCATCTCGAAGTCATACGTGACGAAATCGTCCGGGTGAGAGAACAGGATGGCCCAGTCGCCACGCAACCACGTGCGCAGGCAGGGTGAGTTCAGAGTTCTTTGGATGGGAGCGGCAGCAGTGTGCGTCGCGAGAAGTGTCGGCACTTGAGCTCTCCTTCAACAGTGTGAAGCGAGCATGCATCGCGGCCGGTAGAAATGTCAGTCGAGTACAGGTTATGTCGCGATAACAGGACGGCAGCCGAAGCTCGGCGGCCGTTCGACTCGCGCACGCTCCTTCTGGACTGCGAGCTTTCCCCACCCTCATCAGGCACACTCGCTGCAAGCGAGGGCCTTCGAGGGTAGGCAATGGCTGAGTTCACCATCCGTCCGCACGGACGTCTGCACGACTGGATAGCGGACGAGCAGGGATATTTTCGGGAAGAAGGGCTGAGCTACAGGCTCGTCGCCGATGAGGAGCGGGAAAACCGGCCAAAGGACGTGGATCCTGTCACCGGAGCACTTCGCGACGTACGCTCCGGGGCCTACGAAATGTACCAGGAGGGCGGAGGTGCCAAGGGAGGCAAGCCGTCAGACGTCAGCTGCGCATGCCATTGGACGGTGAACGAAGCCGTTGCGAAGAGCGTAGGGCGTATGTGGGGCAATGCCTATTCCGTCATGCCTGCCGCCATCATGGTGCGCAACGAGTCGCCGATTCGCCGGCCGGAGGATCTGGCTGGGGTTGAGGTCGGCGTGGGCTACCGGTCCGGGAGCCACTACACCACGATCCAGGCGCTCGAGCCGTTTCTGCCCCGGGAACAGATCCGGTTGAAATTCGGCGGGATGCCCTGGGCGCGTGTGGATGCGGCGCTGGACGGCGATGTTGCGGCGACGACCGTATGGGGACCGGCGCTGTACGTTTGCGAGCAGCTCGGTATGCGCAAGATCGCGGATGCCTCCTTCATGGGCGCGTTCATGATTCCGCCTCTGACGCCGATTGAAGATGTCGAACGCTATTTCCGCGCGCTCAAGCGGGCGCAGCTCGACATCGACCTCGCGCCGGAGCAGTACAAACACCTCTATGCCAGGGAGCTTCCACCGCGGTATAGAGACCGCGTCGACGTGCGGCTTTTCGGGCCGGGTGAGCGGGTGGTTTTCCTGCCCTACTCACGTCAGAGTTTCGAGTCGACCCAACGCTGGATTCACGAGCGCGACATTTTCGAAAGCGCGGGATCCAGCGATTATCGCTCAGCGGTCATTACCTGACGTCGGGGGTGACTGAAGGTCACGTCGTCCAGCCGCGTTGGAGGATCGCTGATGGCGAAGCCACCCAGGCCTGTGTCAGATCCCGAGGAGGAGGAGGCCGAAACCCCGCGCTCCTACAGCTCGCCAGCATGTTACCTGCACGAGCTCGACGAGCTTTCCGGTGTCGCCGGCTCCACGGGCATGAAAAGTTGGGCTGAGATCCGCGAGTGGCGCAAGCGGACTCGGGAGTCGCTCATCGCGAGCCGACTCGCTCTCACTGTAAAAGCGCGGTTGGCCAAGGGTGAGCAGGCCAGGCGAAACATGCTTGGCGCCGTCGATCTGAAGCAATATCCGATTCTAGGTATCTACTGGCCGATGCGCGGCGAGATCGATGTGCGCGACATCGCTCGCCAGCATATCGCCGCCGGAGGCACAGTGGCGTTGCCGGTGGTCGTCGAGAAAGCCGCCCCAGTGGAATTCTGGAAATGGCGGCCGGGAATGGGCATGCGGCGCGGATTCTGGAACATTCCCGTCCCTGCCGCCCGTGAGGTGTTGATTCCGGATGCGCTTATCGTTCCGCTGGTCGGCTTCGACAGTGGCCGTTACCGTCTCGGATACGGGGGCGGTTATTATGACCGGACGCTTGCGGCGATGTCCCGGCGCCCCTTCCGTGTTGGGCTGGGTTATGCCGAGGCTGAGCTGGAAACAATTTTCCCCCAGCCGCACGATATTCCGATGGACCTCATCGTCACCGACCGCTGAGCCGCCCTGTCATAATAGTATCCATCGTCCTTGGGACCATCGAGTCATTCATGAAACGAACAGCAGCTTGGATTGCACTGGCTTTGCTTCTTCCACTCGCCGTGATGGCTCAGGCGCCCCCTGGCGTGGCTCGCGGGGTGATCGCCTCGATCCAGGGCGATACGCTGACGTTGAAGCTTGCCGACGGCTCTTCAGAGAAGATTTCGCTTGCAAAGGACTGGAACGTTTCGGTGCTCAAGCCTGTGAGTGTGGATACGATCCAGCCGGGCAGCTTCATCGGCACGGCCGAGATGCCGCAGAAGAACGGCACCGGGCGCTCTCTCGAGGTGCATGTCTTCCCGCCCGGGGTGAAGGTGGGCGAGGGGCATTATGACTGGGACTTGAAAAAAGGCTCGATGATGACGAATGGCACCGTCGGCAAAGTAACGGCTCACGGCAAGAGTCGCCAGCTGCAAGTCAGCTATCCCAACGGCGAGCGCAGCATCATCGTGCCCCCCAACGTACCGATTGTGCAGATCACTCCCGGTGAGCGCTCCCTTGCGAAGGCCGGAGCACCGGCCTTCCTGATCGTGGTCAAGGCGCCCGATGGCAGCTTGAGCTCGCAAGGTATCGCAGTCGGCGAGAATGGCGCTGTTCCTCCGATGTGAGAAAGCCCGTAGAGGTGAACCGAGATGAAAGTCAATCCGCTGGCCGGAAAACCGGCGCCCCGCGGGATTCTCGTGAATGTTCCGCGGCTGATCACGGCCTACTACAAGGAGACTCCCGATCCGACGGTGGCGAGCCAGCGTGTCGCCTTCGGAACTTCCGGCCATCGCGGCTCCGCGTTCGATGGTGCCTTCAACGAGTGGCATATCCTCGCGATCACCCAGGCAATCCACGAGTATCGGAAGCAGCATGGCACCGACGGTCCGCTGTTTCTCGGAATGGATACCCACGCGTTGTCGGTTCCGGCCTTTGCGAGCGCGATCGAGGTGTTGGCCGCGAACGGTGTCGATGTCATGGTCTCGGAGAAAAACGAGTACACGCCGACACCGGCCATCTCGCATGCGATCCTGACTTACAACCGCGGTCGCAAGACCGGGCTCGCCGACGGGATCGTTATCACGCCATCCCATAACCCTCCCGAGAGCGGAGGGTTCAAATACAATCCGCCCCATGGAGGCCCGGCCGACACTGCCGCTACCGGGTGGATCGAGACGCGCGCCAATACCCTCATCGAGCACGGGCTCCGTGAAGTAAAGCGAATACCTTACGAGAAGGCGCTTCGCAGCTCCACGACGCATCGCCACGACTACCTGGGCTCCTATGTAGCCGATCTCGGCAATGTGCTCGACATGGAGGCCATTCGCGGCTCGAAGGTCCGAATGGGGGTTGATCCGCTCGGAGGCGCCGGAGTCCACTATTGGGGGCCCATCGCCGAGCGTTACGAGCTGGATCTGACAGTCGTGAGTGATGAAGTCGATCCGACATTCCGCTTCATGACAGTCGATTGGGACGGCCGTATTCGCATGGATCCCTCCTCGGCGTATGCCATGCAACGCCTGATCGGCCTGAAAGACCGGTTCGATGTCGCGTTCGCCTGCGATACCGATCACGACCGGCACGGTGTGGTGGCCCGCAGTACGGGTCTGCTGCCGGCAAACCATTATCTGGCCGTATCTGCGCACTACCTTTTCCAGAACCGTCCGCAATGGCGGAAAGAGATTGCCATCGGCAAGACCGTGGTCAGCAGTCAGATGATAGACCGCGTGGCCACGAAACTCGGCCGGAGGCTTTACGAAGTGCCCGTGGGTTTCAAGTGGTTCGTGGATGGACTCATCGATGGCTCGTTGGGTTTTGTCGGCGAGGAAAGTGCGGGCGCCTCTTTCCTGCGCAAGGACGGTGCAGTCTGGGCGACCGACAAGGACGGTATCATCCCGGCTCTGCTCGCGGCGGAAATAACCGCGCGTGTTGGCAAGGACCCCGGGGAGGTCTACCGCGACCTGACACGGGAGTTCGGCGAATCCTTCTCTGATCGCGTCGATGCTCCCGCCACGCCGGCGGAAAAGAAGCTGCTCGCCAGACTCTCGCCCGAGCAGGTGAAATCCAAGCAGCTCGCGGGCGAAAGCATCCAGTCGATCCTCACCCGGGCACCCGGCAACGACGCTCCTTTCGGCGGACTGAAAGTCATTGCCGAGAAGGGTTGGTTTGCCGCGCGCCCGTCCGGAACCGAGGACATCTACAAGATCTACGCCGAGAGCTTCCGTGATGCGGACCATCTGCGGCAACTGATCGAGGAAGCCCAGAAGATCGTGAGCGCGGCTTTGGCGCAGGGCTGAGCTCTCTGGGGGCGCGCGCAGCCCGTCAGCCGATTTCAGGCGCTTCCTCCTCCTTGCGTTCGCGATCGGCGCGCGTTTCCGCTGACAGTTGCCAGAAAATCCACGCGGACGCCGCGGTCATCAGTCCCACACAGATGAACGTGTAGTGGAATGCAATCAACTCATGCCCACGCCCATATGCGTTCACGAAAGTGGCCAACAGCCCACCGGCGGCGGCTACTCCGAGGCTCATCGACAACATCTGTACCATCGAGAGCAGGCCGTTGCCGCTGCTGGCGTCGGCGCCCGCCAGATCTTTCAGGGTAACGGTATTCATAGCGGTGAACTGCAGCGAGTTAACGCTGCCGAAGAAGGCAAGTTGGATGATCATCAGCCATAGAGGCTGTGTCGGGGAGATCAGCGAAAAGCTCGCCATGGCGAGGCCGACCAGAATCGTGTTGACGACGAGCATGCGCCGGTAACCCATGCGTGTGATGAGCGGCGTAACGAGCTGCTTGGAAAATATGGCCGCAGCCGAGATCGGCAGCATCAGCATGCCAGCATGAAATGGCGTGTATCCGAGGCTCACCTGCAGTAGCAACGGCGCGAGAAACGGCATGCTGCTGCTGCCGAGTCGGGCGAACAGATTGCCCAACAGACCGATGCTGAAGGTGTGGGTTTGGAAGATTCGTGGCGGAAAGAGGGGCTGGGGCTGCTGGGCGGCCCGCAACCAATACGCTACCAGGCTGACCAACCCGAAAATGAGCAGAATGAGCACGGTGGCGTGTGGGAATCCGAGCTCGGACAGTCCGTCCAGCGCAAATGAGGTGGCTACCATCCCCAAGGCGAGCAACCCATAGCCGCCCAGGTCGAATCGGGCGACCTGCGGCATGCGGTTTACCGGCATATAGAAGGCGGTCGCGATACAGCCGGCGAGCCCGATCGGAATGTTGATGAGAAAGATCCAGTGCCAGGAGGCAATTTCCACCAGCCAGCCTCCCAGCGTGGGTCCGATGAGCGGGCCGACGAGGCCGGGCACGGCAACCACGCTCATGGCCTGTAAAAGCCTCTCCCGTGGATACGCCCGCAGCACCGCCAGCCGTCCTACCGGCAGCAACATGGCGCCGCCCGCACCCTGCACCACCCGAGCGGCCGTGAGCTGCAGCAGGGTTCGCGAAGCCGCACACAAGGCCGAGCCGATCACGAACAGCACGATGGCGCTCATGAAAGCCCGCCGCAGTCCGTAGCGGTCAGCGAACCACCCGGAAGCGGGAATGAGCATAGCCATCGTCAGCGCATAAGCGATCACCACGGACTGCATCCGGAGCGGGCGCTCGCCGAGGCTGTGGGCCATGGCGGGCAGCGCGGTGTTGACGATGGTGGTGTCCAGGGTCTGCATGAAGAAACCCGTCGCCACCAACCCCAGGAGAATCCGCAGTGATCTTTCGGAAGGCATTGTGCGTGAACGGATTCGGCAAAGGTCGGTTCGCAAGCGGCGCAGTATCGGAAAAGTCCTGCACGACTTGCGCCTGCTGTCTGACGTCCTCAGCGTGGCGCGGCCGGGAGAATAGCGGTCACCCCGGCAGATCAGAAGTCCCCGGGAGGGAGATACGCGTGAAAGCCAGAAGTTGGATGCCTTTGCTGATTTGCGTGCTCGCTGTCGGCATGACGGCTTGCGAAAAGAAGGGGCCGATGGAGAAAGCCGGCGAGAAGATCGATCACACGGCCGATACCATCAAGAACGGCGGCTCAGAGCCGACCTCGGACAAGCTGCAGGACGAGGCCGACAAAGCGCGTGACAAGGTCAACGACGCCGCAGGCAAGTGAGTGAGCGCCTTCAGCGCCGGCCGGTCACTGCAGGTCCGGGCTGAAGGCGTGCGTGGTGTCTGAGGCTCTCCTTACTGCTTTGGCTGGAATGCCTGGCGCGCCTCGTGCGGATATGAAATCCGGTAGATCATGTTGTTTCCGTCCTCACTCATCAGCAGTGAGCCGTCACTTGCCACCACCGCGCCGACGGGCCGGGCCCAGGCATTGCCGTCGTCGGCGATGAAGCCGACGAGGAAGTCGTCATACTCGCCGGTCGGGACACCATCTTTCATACGCACCCGCACGATCTTGTGGCCCGTGCGGAATGCGCGATTCCACGAGCCATGCATCACCGCGAAACCATCGCCGACGTATTCTTTCGGGAAGGCGGAGCTACCGGTCGTGGCGGTGTAGAACACGAGATTCAACGAGGCCGAATGGGCTTGGTAGGGCACGTCAGGCACGGTGACCTTGTCTGCGAGATCCGGACGGTCGCCTTTCAGGCGCGGATCTTCATGCTTGCCCATGTAGTACCACGGCCATCCGTAGAAGTGTCCTTCCAACACGCGGGTGGAATAGTCAGGCACGAGGTCGTCGCCCAGGAGATCGCGCTCATTGGTCGTACACCACAAGTCCCCTGTTGCTGGTTGTATGGTGAGTCCCGCACAATTGCGGATGCCGGTGGCGAAGATCCTGCCTGGCTTGTTGGTACCCACTTCGTACACGAGTACGTCGGCGCGCTTCTCCTCCGGCCCCCAGGCCGCCCCGAGGCCGTTCCTGGATTCCCACTCCTTGATGTCTTCCGGAGCCTTTTTCGGCATGTTCTCGGCTACGTTCGAAGCGGATCCAACCGAGACGAACATGCGCTTGCCGTCGAGTGAGAAGGCGATGTCCCGTGTGAAATGGCCTCCGGTGCCGACTGGAGATAGTTCCGGAACGACGATCTCGGGCAGCGCGCTTGCTTTCTGGTCGCCGACTTTGTAGGGGTAACGCACCACGCGGTTGGTTTCCGCAACATACAGCCATTTCGGCTCCTTCGCGGGATAGAAGGCGATGCCGAACGGCAGGTTGAGTCCCTGAGCGAATGTGGTCACGGCCGACGCGGTCGCGCCGTCGGCTGAGGGCCGTAATACCTTCACGAAGCCGCTACGTGTCTCTGTCAGGAAAATGTCTCCGTTGGGGGCGAGACGCATGGCACGCGCTCCCTCCAGGTCGCGAGCGAAAACATCGACCTTGAATCCCGGCGGAACACGCAGTCGAGCGTCCGCCGGACGGTCCACGAGCTTCGGGAAGTTGGTTGCCGACGCGCTGGCGAACGGAGCTGGGAGATTGTTCACATCGATGCGATGGGCACGGCCGGGCACATCGTTTTTCCAGTCCGCTGTGCCTTGCGATGCGCCCGCATTGGGCTGCGCCCCGGGCGGCGGGGTGAATTGCGGTAGTGGAGCGGCTTTGAAGGTGCCATCCTTCACGCCCTGGAAGTATGCAATGAGGTTGGCTCTGTCACTGTCCTTGGGGATGGCCACCACCATGGCGGATCCCGGCACGACTGTAGTGGGTGAGGCCAGAAAGCGGTCCAAGGTCGCGGCATCCCACGTCAGATGCGAGCTCTTCAGTGCCTTCGTGTATCCGAACTGTGGATCGGTTGCTGCGGGGCGGCCATATACTCCGTTGAGATTTGGCCCCTGGGCGCCGCCGTTGTCGCCGGGCTCCGCGCTATGGCAAAGGGCACATTGCTGCCGAAAGACGCTTTTCCCCGCGTTGGGATCGGCTCCCAGTACGGGGGTCGCAACAACGAGCGCGGCCAACACAAGGGCCGGATGTCGGGTCATGATCGTGGATCCTCTGGTCGAATGAAATTGGTCGCGCTATTTCCGTGAGAATATAGCGTAAAATCCGTACGTTGCGATTGAGCTGCGCGCCATCTCCTTCGCGGTTCGCGTAGTGGACTATGCCGCACTGGATCTCGCAGTGATAGCGCTTTAACAGCAGCATTCTTCAATGCGCCTGTTGCGCGAGTGCGCGAGGCGTGAACGCCCGACGAGCTGTGCGAGCGCGGCGCGCGATGCCCGATAAACCAACTTTGCCTTGCGCACTTTTTCCGGTCACCTCAGGTGAGCCGGGCAGCACCGGAACGCGCTGTAATCCGCTGGAGAGTGATCGTCGCCGGCTGCTGTTGACCGGCAGGTGCTGTTGAATGCCCATCGTCCCGGCAGGAAGCCTGGACGTTAGCCATACCCGAGGCTTTGCCTGGGGGCAATCTTGCGGCCACTTGCCCTCGCATTCCGGCATTTGTAGGCTACTGGGCTTTTGGCACCACAGAACATCACTTTCAAGGAGCGCCATCAGATGCCGGCTCCCGGCGACATACTTCGCAAGATTCTGACCAACGCTCAGAGTGAGTTGCTCGCCGACTGGGTGCAGGCCCAAATGCGCGCCACCACGCGTCGCGCTGACCTTCTGAAAGAGAACGAGCTGCGCGCGCAGTCGCAGGAGCTGCTGTCCCTCCTGCAAGCGGCCGCGCGTGTCGGCAGCCTCGTGCAGATCGAAGGGCCGGAATGGGCGGCTACGCGCGATTTTCTCGGGCGCATGTCGCGCTCGCGCGCGCAGCAAGGATTCAGTCCTTCGGAGGCCGCGACCTTTGTCTTTTCAATCAAACAGCCGCTGTTCACCCGCTTGCGGGCAGAGCTGGGGAGCGATGCGCAATCGCTTGCCGATGAGATCTGGCTGACCACTGACCTGGTGGATCGATTAGGGTTGTTCACCACGGAGACATACCTCAGGGGACGTGAGGAGGTCATTCAGCGTCAGCAGCGAGAGATGATCGAGCTTTCCACGCCTGTAGTGCAGTTGTGGGACAACATCCTCGCCCTGCCGCTCATCGGGACTCTCGACAGCGAGCGAACCCAGGTGGTGATGGAAAGCCTGCTGCAGAAGATCGTGGAGACAGGCGCCTCCATATCGATCATCGATATCACCGGTGTACCGACGGTGGATACGCTGGTCGCGCAGCACTTGCTGAAAACCGTCGCCGCGGCGCGGCTGATGGGTGCCGACTGCATCATCAGCGGCATCCGGCCCCAGATCGCCCAGACCATTGTGCACCTGGGTGTGAATCTGTCGGAAGTGACGACGAAGGCTTCGCTGGCAGATGCCTTTGCCCTCGCGCTGAAACGCACCCAGGCCAGATTGCCGACTCAAACCGCCCTGACCTCCTGACGGGCTCACGATGGACAAGATTCCGATTCTGAAAATGGGGCAATTCCTGCTGGTCACCGTGCAGGTAGACATGCACGACCAGCTCGCGATGCAATTACAGGAGGATCTGACCTCCCGTATCGTGTCCGCGCGGGCGCGGGGCGTTCTGATCGATATCTCCTCGCTCGAAGTGGTTGATTCCTTCATCGGTCGGATGATCAGCAATATCGCGGCGATGGCGCGGGTGCTCGATGCCGAGACTGTAGTGGTAGGGATGCAGCCCGCTGTCGCCATCACTCTGGTCGAGTTGGGCCTGTCACTCGAGGGGGTGCGCACCGCCTTGAATGTCGATCGAGGTATGGCCCTTCTCCAAGAACGGCTGGCGGGATAACACCCTCCGCTTCCAAGGGCAATGACAGTCGTCCATCGAGTCGCCCTGCCAATTCGTACGCAGGAAGATATCGTGCGAGTTCGCCAGGCAACGCGCGAGAGCGCCGTCGCGCAAGGCTTCTCGCTCATCGATCAGACGAAGCTGGTCACCGCGGCCAGTGAGCTTGCACGCAATACGCTCGATTACGGCGGCGGCGGCGAAGTCGAGATTGTCCGCTTGCACGAGCCACCCCGCCGGGGAGTGCGGCTTGTCTTTACCGACCAGGGTCCGGGGATACCCGATGTGGAACTGGCGTTGAAGGACGGATATACCTCCGGCGGGGGCTTGGGATTGGGCCTGGGTGGCGCCAAGCGGCTGTCGAACGATTTTTCAATCGTATCCAAGGCAGGCGAAGGAACGCAGGTGACCATTGCCCGTTGGCGATGAAGGATGATGTGGAACCGATGGCAACGCAGCTCCTGATCGAAGTCGCGGATCGGTCGCAGGTTGGAGAGGCCAGGCGGGCGGCAGTGGGGATGGCCGAGTCACTGGCATTCAGCGAGACGCAAGCCGGGAAAGTTGCATTGGCGGTGACCGAAGCCGCGACCAACATCGTGAAGCATGCAGGCAGCGGAAAAGTGCTGCTCGCGCCGTTGCTGCGCGCGAATGCCGTTGGGCTGGAGATTCTGGCGCTGGATAGCGGGCCAGGGATGGTCGATGTGGAAGCGAGTATGCGGGATGGCTACTCGAGCGCGGGCAGCATGGGAGCGGGCTTGGGCGCCTTGGCGCGGCTTTCCCCCTCGTTCGAGTTGTATTCGCAGCTCGGCCGCGGCACTGCTTTGCGTCTGGAGCTCTGGCAGGCAGGCTCCAGTCCGCCCGCTGACGTACTCGAGTTGGGTGCCGTCTGCCTGCCGAAGAAAGGGGAGCAAGTCGCTGGCGACGCTTGGTTCCTGGAAGGATCGGGCGATTACCGCACTATTCTGGTGGTCGACGGGCTCGGACATGGCGTCGGCGCCGCACGGGCGGCGAGGGCCGCTGTGGATGCATTCAGTGCTCATGCTGCTGCTACACCAGCGATGCTGATGCAGATCTGTCACGGCGCGCTCGCCACCACTCGAGGGGCGGCGGGGGCGGCGGCACGGGTGTTGCCGGCAAAGCAACGCGGTACTTTTGCCGGAGTGGGTAATATAGCGTGCCGCGTGGAATCGGGGGACGCGCGTCGCCAATTGGTCTCCCATGGTGGGACGCTGGGACATGTCATGCACCGGGTACAGGAATTCGAGTTTGCTTTTCCAACCGGAGCGCTCCTGATCCTGCATACCGATGGTCTCACCAGCCGATGGGGCTGCGCGAGTTATCCGGGCCTGATAGGCAAGCATGCCGGCCTGATCGCCGGGGTCTTGTACCGTGATCACGATCGCGGCACGGACGACGTAACCGTCATCGTCCTTAAGAACTTAGCGGTAAATTCCTGACAGATGGCACGAGCGCTGGTAACAATAGCGATTCGCCACGAGCGGGACGTCGTAGTCGCGCGGCAACGCGCGCGCGAGATCGCCAGGCTCGTTGGCTTCGATGACCAGGACCAGACCCGGATCGCAACCGCTGTTTCGGAAATTGTGCGCAACGCCTTCCGTTACGCCGGAGGCGGGAAGGTCGAGTTCTCGATCGAAGGCGCGAGCGTGCCCCAGCTCCTGTTGGTCCGGGTCAGCGATCGAGGGCCTGGAATCGCGAACCTCGAAGAGGTCCTGAGCGGCCGGTACCGATCCACTACGGGCATGGGGATGGGTATAGTCGGCGCCCACCGCCTCATGGATCAGGTCGAGATCGACAGCAGGCCGGGGGCGGGTACCGTCGTGTTGTTGAAGAAAATTCTTCCGACCCGCGCACCGCTGATCACGGCGACCCACTTCGCGGACATCACGGCCCAGCTCAGTACAAGCATGCCGGGGGATGCGTTGGGGGAGCTGCAGGAGCAGAACCATGAGCTCATGCGCGCTCTGGATGAGCTGCGTGAGCGCCAGGAAGAGCTCCTGAATCTGAACCGCGAGCTCGAGGACACGAATCGCGGCGTGGTCGCCCTCTATGCGGAGTTGGACGAGAAAGCCGATCACCTGCGGCGTGCCGATGAGATGAAATCCCGCTTTCTTTCCAACATGAGCCACGAGTTCCGCACACCGCTGAACTCCATCCGGGCGCTCAGCAGACTGCTGCTCGACCGGATCGACGGCGCTCTCACGGCAGAGCAGGAAAAGCAGGTGGGGTTCATCGCGAAGGCTTCGGAAGATCTGACAGCGCTGGTGGACGACCTGCTCGACCTGGCGAAGATCGAGGCGGGCAAGATCGAGGTACGGCCGATCGAGTTTTCCGTGGGGAACCTGTTCAGTGCGCTGCGCGGGATGTTGCGGCCGCTGCTGGTGGGCGATGCCGTGAAGCTGGTGTTCGAAGAGCCGGCGAGCGCTCTCACCTTGTATACCGATGAAGGGAAAGTCTCTCAGATCCTTCGCAACTTCATTTCCAACGCCATCAAATTTACCGAGCATGGCGAAGTCAGGGTGTCGGCGCACTTGAGCGAGGACCGGCGCACTATCCAGTTCACGGTGGCCGATACCGGTATCGGCATTGCCCCCGAAGATCAGGCGCGTATTTTCGACGAATTCACTCAGCTGCCCAGCCATTTGCAGGGGCGTGTCAAAGGCACCGGCCTGGGCTTGCCGTTGTGCCGGCGACTGGCTCACCTCCTCGGTGGCGATGTGAGTGTCCAAAGCCAACTCGGTGCAGGCTCGGTGTTCACGGCGAGCGTGGGAGCGCACTTCGACGCGGCTGACATGGCTGCCGCGCAGCTGGAGCAGCCGGAAATCGAGCCCGGCCGCTCACCGGTCCTGGTCCTGGAGGATGAAGCCGAGGTGCGTTTCCTCTATGACAAATATCTGCGCGACACACCGTACCAGCCTTTGAGCGCGCGTACTTTGCGCGAAGCTCGGGAGCTCATGCAGCGGATACGGCCCCAGGCCATTCTTCTGGATATTCTATTGAGAGGGGAGGACGCCTGGCGGTGGCTCGGTGAGTTGAAAGCCGACCCCGCCACCGCCACCATTCCGGTGATCGTCGTGACGAGCATCGACGACGAGCGCAAAGGGCTCACGCTGGGAGCGGATGCGTACTGTTTGAAGCCAATCGACCGGGCCGCTTTGTTGCTGAAGCTGGACGAGCTCACCGGCAGGCGAGTACTGGTCATCGACGATGACCCGGCGACGCGCTACCTGATGCATAAGATCCTCTCGGACAAACATACTTGCGTGCTCGAGGCAGCGGACGGCCGCAGCGGTCTGATGGCCGCGCGCCGCGCACGGCCATCCATGATCTTCCTCGATCTCGGATTGCCGGACTTCAGCGGAGAGGAGGTGCTCGAAGCGCTGAAGAATGATGCCGAGCTGCACGACGTGCCTGTTGCTATCGTGACAGCCAGCAAGCTCACGAGCGATGAGCGTGCTCGACTCGCCCGCCGCGCGCAAGTCGTGTTGCAAAAGAGCGATCTCAGCTCGGAACGGGCGCGTGCCGTGCTCGCGTCCAATGGTGTGTACGCATGACTACCCGCCGCACTCTCATTCTGAATTGCGACGACACGGTCGAAACGAGATACGCCAAGAGCCGTGTGCTGCAGAGGGCGGGTTACGAAGTGATCGACTGTGAGACGGGGGCGGATGCGCTGCGGAAGGCTCGCGAGCTGATGCCCGACCTGGTCTTGCTCGACGTGCAATTGCCGGATATGAACGGCCTGGAGGTCTGCCGCCGCATCAAGGAGGATGCCGTCATGGGAACCATTCCCGTCGTTCAGATCTCGTCAACCTTCGTGACCAAGGAGCACCAGCGAGAAGGACTCAAGTACGGAGCCGACATCTACCTGACCGAGCCACTCGAGCCGAAAGAGCTGGAGACGGCGGTCAGTGTCCTGCTACGTCTAGCTCGGACCGAGGCTGGATTGCGCGAGGCGCTCGCACGCGAGCGCGCCGCGCGGGCGCAGGCGGAGGAGGCTACGCAACTGAAAGATGAGTTTCTCGCCAATCTGTCTCACGAGTTGCGCACCCCGATGAACATCATCGTCGGTTGGGCGCATCTACTGCGCACCGGACCGCTCGATGAGGCGCAAAGGCAGCGTGCCACGGAGGCGATCGAGCGCGCGGCACGCTCGCAGTCGCAACTCATAGAAGACCTGCTCGATGTCTCGCGGATCGTCACGGGGAAGTTCCGGCTCGTCATGCGGGATATCGATGTGGGCACGGTCCTGCAATTGGCTATCGATAGCCTGCGCCTGGTCGCGCAAGCAAAGCCTGTCACAATCACTCTGTCACGGGAAGGGGAAGACGCACGGATCTACGGCGATCCGGACCGGCTTCAGCAGGTGTTCTGGAATTTGCTTTCCAACGCGGTGAAATTCACGCCGGCCGGAGGAAGCGTCGAGGTCAGTCTCAAAACAATTTCCGGAAGTGCTTCGATCACGGTCGCCGATACGGGAATCGGTATCCATCCTGAGTTTCTGCCTTTCGTGTTTGAACGCTTTCGCCAGGCGGATAGCACCAGTACCCGCCAGCATTCCGGGATGGGTCTTGGTCTGGCGATCGTGCGTCACGTCGTCGAGTTGCATCATGGCACGGTGAGAGCCTACAGCGCTGGCGAGGGGCAGGGCGCCACCTTTACAGTGATCCTGCCACGACTGCCGGCGGAGCCTGGCTCTCTGGAGAAATCCAGCGACCGGCCGCTGGCGGCAGCGGGAGCGGACCTTCAGACGGCGGTTCGGGTGTTGCTTGTCGAAGATGATCCGGATGCCCGCGAGGTGACGGCCGCCGGGTTGACGAAAGCGGGATTCGAGGTCCACGCGGTAAGCGGTGCGGTCAAGGCACTCGAGCTGTTGGATGTCTGGTTGCCAGACGTGGTGGTGTCGGATATCAGCATGCCGGGGATGGATGGTTATGAGTTCCTGAGGCTGTTACGCGCCCGCTCTCCCGAGCGCGGCGGCAAGGTGGCAGCGCTGGCGCTTACGGCATTCGCAGGGCTTGGCAATGCGGCGCGCGCGCATGCGAGTGGCTACCAGGAGCACTTGTCGAAGCCGATCAGCCCCGATGCGTTGGCTCAGCATATCATTGCCTTGAAGCATCGACAGGCCTGAAAGAGCTGCGGGAATTCCGGATCCGATACGCCGATCCGTGCAGCCGCGATTCGGTCAGACTTGCTTAAGTTTGGCGTCCAGGTCCCAGTCAATGTCCAGATAGCGCCCTGCGAGCGCGTCGTATTTTCCCGACGCAAGTGATGTAACGACCTCGCAGCAGCGACGGAGGTCTGCAGCCGACGCCTCCGGACCTCTCCCCTTCAACATTGCGATTCCCTCGGGGATGTAGCGTTGTGCGTCCGGAGACGACAGAGTGTCATGCGCCATGTCTGTAATGATAGTGCCCGGGTGTAGCGCGAAGGCTCGTATCCCATTGCGCCGCTCTTCCAGGTCTACCGCCTCGGTCAGTCGTATCGCGGTACTCTTTCCAACCGCGTAGGCCGAGAGATTCGGAATGGGGTGGAGGCCGGCGCTCGAGACAACGTTGATGATCCGGCCGCCGCCTCGCGAGCGCATGCCGGGGATCACGGATCTCATGAAGAGCAGAGGTCCCAGCACGTGGACCTTCTGCGACGACCACCATTCCAACGGGTCGACATCTCCTACCGGTCCAAAGGGACCGGGTATTCCGGCGTTGTTTACCAGGATGGAAACCGGTCCGAAGCGATCAGTCGCCGCGGCCACGGCTCGCGCGACCGCGCCCGCATCCGTAACGTCGGCGGGAACAGCCTGAGCGCTGCCACCCTGTGCTTCGACGAGGCGGGCGACCTCCTCCACTTGTTGGTGAGACCTCGCCACGAGCGTGATCCGGGCGCCTTCTGCGGCGAGGCGTAAGGCAATCGCCTTGCCGATGCCCCGGCCTGCACCGGTGATGAGAGTTGATTGACCAGCCGGAGGTTGCATTGGCCACATGACTTGACACCTCTCGTGCGGGAGATGATTATGATGTTAAGTATCTGCGGACCGCAAGGCTATCTCTCGATCTTCTGCTCATTGGAACCGGGGGACGTAATACTGAGCGGTACGCCCAGTGGCGCTGGAGCGCGCTTTGACCCGCCGCGTTACCTTGTCGCCGGGGACGTCGTGGAGGTCGAGGTTTCCCGGGTGGGTGTTCTCCAAAAATGCCGTGGTGGATGATGTCGGCTGATGATCAACGGAGTGTCGCGGCATGCACCAGGCTGCCGATGCGCGCCTTCTCCGAATCCCTTCCCATGGCACTCTTACGCACACGCGAGTCGGTCATGCGCTTTTTTCGCCCAGGGCTGCGCGACCGCGGTGTTACCGAGCAACAGTGGCGTATCTTGCGCGCGCTCGCTGACGCGGGTCCCATGGAGGTGACCGAGTTGGCTGAGGCAACGTTTCTGCTGGGTCCGAGCCTGTCACGTATTCTGCCTGACATGGAGAAGCGGCAGCTCGTCAGCCGCAGGCAGGTGGACTCCGACTTGCGTCGCAGCGTGGTACAAATCGAGCCGAAGGGACTGCGTCTGATCGCTTTGCACGCGCCGGAGTCTGAAAGCATCTATGCGGAAATCGCCAGGCGTTTTGGGGACGAGCGGATGCGGCAGCTATTTGCGTTGCTCGAGGAGTTGCGGGGCTCACTCGAGGATGTATCACTCGAGAGTGAGCCCATGTCACCACGACGAAGACGCAAAAGCGGCGAGCGCGCGCGTCGGCGGCAAGCGGATGTGTGACTGGCCATGTGCGCCACGCACTTCTGAAGCGCGCAACTGCAATGCCGACAGGATGTCGGCTCGCTCCAGGGACGGTAATACGAGGCCTGTGAACAGGCGGGGGACAGAATGTCATGAGCCTATACTACGTGCAAAAGTTGATGTACCAGCTCAATCGCGATCCGGCCGTGCGGAGGCGGTTCGACCAGGATTTCGATTCGCTGCTGGCCGAATATGAGCTTACCGAGGAAGAGCTGCTTGCGCTGCGGGATCCGGATATTGGGCTGCTGTATGTAATGGGAGTGAACGGGCAGATCCTGATGCATTACGCGGCACTCCGGGGATTCGAATGGAACGCTTACATCGAGGCAATGCGCGAGGGGGAGCGCAAGTACGGCCCGGTGAGATCGGGTTTGTACAAGCGCGCCGAGGGTAGATGATATGAGTCTGGTGTTTGCCGGAGTCTGCAGCCATGCTCCGGGAATCACAGGACGCAAGGATCGCGCTGATCCCATCGTCCGGGATGCCTTCTACGCGGCCTACGGCCGCATGCGCGCTGCCCTGGAGGAGGCTCGACCCGATGCGCTCGTGGTGGTCGGCGCGGAGCACTTTGCCAACTTCTTCATGAACAACATGCCGGCGATCTGCGTCGGCATGGCGGATCATTACGAAGGACCGGTCGAAGACGAGGCGTGGCTCGGCATCGAGCGCACGCGCTTTCCGGGCGCGTCGGCGCTGTCCATGCAACTGATCCAGGACATCATGAACGATGTGGATCTTGCATACGCGCAGGAGTGGAAATTCGATCACGGAATCATGGTGCCGCTGCATTTCCTGACTCCCCGAGCCGATCTACCGCTCGTGCCGGTGAACATCAACTGTCAGGGGCCGCCGCTCATTCCACTGCGACGGTGTTACGAGTTTGGTCGTGCCCTGAAACGGGCATGCGAGGCTCGGCCGGAGCGCATTGCGGTGATCGGTACCGGAGGCATCTCACACTGGCCGGCAACGCCGGATTCCGGAAAGATCAACGAAGCCTGGGATCGCGCTTTTCTGGAGAGGTTTCTCGCCAACCGCCGTGAGGAGCTGCTCGCTTACAAGAATGAGGAGACCTGGCGCGAGGCGGGGCAGGGCGGGTTCGAGATTCGGACCTTCATTGCGGTCGCGGGCGCGACTGAAGGGTACACCGGCGAGCTGTGGTTCTATGCGCCCATTCCGATCTTTGCCGTTGGATGCACTATCGCTGTAATGAATCTTCAGGCGCGGCCGAGGAGTGCCATATGACGCGCCCCCCTTTTCGGGCCGACCACGTGGGTAGCTTGCTCCGGCCGGCCGCGCTCGTCGAGGCGCGCATTCGAGCGATACCAAAAGGGAGAGTCGCAATGAGAGGATGGAGCCTATGCCTGATGATGGTCGGAATGGCAATGGAAGCGTCCATTCATGCCGCGCCGCCCTTCGCCTTGGCCGACGATGATCGTGTGTTGGAGTCCTCAGTGGAGCTGGAGCGGAAATTGGGACCCCCGTGTCCGGGCGACTGTGCAGCAGGGGTTCAATTTGTTGCCAGCTACCGGAAAGGGGCAGAACGTCTGGTGTTTGTCAGCGCTCGTCACGCCTTCGACCCGCACGCTCCGACGATGCGGGCTGTCAAGGAAGGTTTTGCTGAGATCCGAGCCAAAGTAGTCATCCTCGAAGGCTTTCCAACGGCAATGGGCGAGAATCCGCCGCCGCTCGTGGAGGGAGCCCGACATTACGGCAGCCCCGATGCAGACGAGTTCGGTCGGAGCGAAGGCATGTATGCGGCATCCATGGCCCTGATGAGGGGAATTCCGTTCTTGGGCGGCGAGCCGACCCGGGAAGAGCAGATGCAAGTTCTGAAGATGAAGGGATTCACCGATGCCGACATTGCATTCAGCTACCTTGCGGGTGGATTGTCGCAGGCACTCCGGTCGCATGAAATTCCTGACACGTCCGTTGCGAGCCTCGAGAAATTCTGGCCGCGCGTGGTACAGAATCTGGAGCTGCCCATGGATCACGGCGGGTGGGGCACGGAGGCTCCTTCCCTGGAGGATTTCAGGAGGCAGTACAGGGAGTTGTATGGGATCGACATCGTGGGCGATAAGGAGTTTCCCCTCAGGATTGATGTTGCGTTCGATAAAACCCGCAACGGTGAGCAGGCCAGAGTGGATATGAAAACACGGGATCGGCATCTGCTGGGGCTGATCGAGCAGCAGCTGAGTGAACGACATTCGGTTCTCGTGGTGTTTGGCGGCAGCCACTGGGCCACCTTGTCCACTGCTCTCGAGAAACGCCTTGGGAGGCCTAGGATTACACCGTTTTTCAAGTAAAGCTGTAGCTCATTACGCGGCCAAAAGCGAGCTGAGCCACATATGGGCAAATCACCTTCCCGTGCCATGCCGCGACCACGGAGTTTTCGGTCGGCGAAAGAGTTTCGTGCATGGATGGCGAAGGAGCATGCCCGAGCTCCTGGTCTACTCCTGCGAATTTACAAGAAAAACTCGGGTGTACAATCGATAACGTATGCCGAGGCGCTCGACCAGGCGCTGTGTTTCGGTTGGATAGACGGGCAAAAGCTGCCGTTTGA